>NZ_CP054058.1:3600000-4200000 GCF_003935895.2 Scandinavium goeteborgense
GATTTATGCGCGTTCTGCACCATCGCAGGCCGGTTATGCGCCCCCTCAGGCTCAGAACTATACCCAAGGGCGCAGCGGCGGCGGCTTTATGGCCGGTGCCCTGCAAACCGCCGCGGGCGTTGCAGGTGGCGTCGTCCTCGGCAATATGCTGACCAACATGTTCTCCGGCACGCATCCGCAGGAGATTGTGAACATCATCGATGAAGCCCCTGCCCCGGCGGCGACGGATGACCTGAATCAGGCCAGCGACGCTCAGTTTCTGCCGGATGATGGCACCGACTACGCCGCCAATAGCGGAAGCGACGACTGGAGCAATGCTGATTTCACTAACGATGATTTCAATAACGACGACTTTGGCGGTGATGACGACAGCTGGACTTAGTTCTGTCCGCGTTGAACCGCCAGCAGCCATTTGTCGAGCTCAGCGGCGAACTGCTGGCGGTCACGCTGCGAAAACGTGTCCGGGCCGCCGGTCTGGATCCCGCTGGACCGCAGCGTATCCATGAAATCACGCATGGTCAGACGCTCGCGAATGGTGGCGTCGCTGTAACGCTCACCGCGCGGATTCAGTGCCGCGCCGCCTTTGGCCAGCACTTCTGCCGCCAGAGGAATGTCAGCGGTAATCACTAAATCACCCGGCTGGCACTGACGCACAATTTCGTTATCCGCTACGTCGAAACCAGCCGGAACACGCATCGAACGGATAAACCGTGAAGGCGGTACGCGCAGATTCTGGTTAGCCACCAGCGTAACCGGCGTTTGTGTTCTGTCCGCCGCGCGGAACAGGATCTCTTTAATCACATTCGGACACGCATCCGCGTCCACCCAAATCGCCATACTCACTCCTGAATAAAATAACCGGGGTATTGTCGCCTGCTTTCTACTTCGGGCATAGTCACAAGATGTTAAGCTAATACGCATTATCAGAAAAACGCTGAGAGAGAGACAGAATGGATAAGAAAATCGGTTTCATCGGCTGCGGTAATATGGGTAAGGCCATTCTTGGTGGCCTGATCGCCAGCGGCCAGGTACAGCCCACTCAGATTTGGGTTTACACGCCATCGCCGGATAAAGTCGCCGCCTTGCACGATCAATACGGCATTAACGCTGCCGAAAGCGCCCAGGAAGTTGCCCACGTGGCGGACATCGTCTTCGGTGCCGTGAAGCCGGGCATTATGACCAAAGTACTAAGCGATGTGACATCCAGCTTCAACAAAGATACCGTGGTGGTTTCTATTGCCGCGGGCGTTACCCTTGACCAACTCGCGCAGGCTCTGGGCCACGATCGCAAAATTGTTCGCGCCATGCCAAATACCCCATCGCTGGTGAATGCGGGTATGACGTCCATTACGCCGAACGCGCTGGTGACCAGCGAGGATGTCGCCGATGTGGTGTCGATTTTCCGCTGCTTCGGTGAGGCCGAAGTCATTGCCGAGCCGATGATTCACCCGGTCGTCGGTGTCAGCGGTTCAGCGCCAGCCTATGTCTTTATGTTTATCGAAGCGATGGCTGACGCCGCCGTGCTGGGCGGTATGCCGCGCGCGCAGGCCTATAAATTCGCTGCGCAGGCGGTGATGGGCTCGGCCAAAATGGTGCTGGAAACCGGTATGCATCCGGGTGCACTGAAAGATATGGTCTGCTCGCCGGGCGGCACTACCATTGAAGCGGTTCGCGTACTGGAGGAGAAAGGTTTCCGCTCCGCCGTTATCGAAGCGATGGTCAGCTGCATGGCAAAATCAGAAAAGCTCAGTAAATCCTGATGATAACGGGTGAATCGCGCTAGCGGCTCACCCGCTTTTTACCTCTGCATTAGCCGGTTTTCTTCAGACACGCACTCATGAATTTATTACGATCGTCACCTTTCAGCGATTGTTGAGTCGCCGTGGAATTACATTCCCGCATTTTCTGCTGCTGCGGCGTCAGGCTTTTCTCTGCCGGTTTTGAGCTGCTGTTTTTCAGGCAGTCACTCATATAGGTTTTTCGGGCATCGCCTTTCAGGGTTTTCGATGTGGCCTGCTGGTTGCAGGTCGTCATTCGCTGTTGTTGCGGGGTCATCGTTTTTTCTGCTGCTCCCACCGTTGTGAGAAACACCAGACCGAACAGTAGGGTAACCAGTAATGTTATTTTCATTGCACCATCCTTCTATGAGGGGATCTTAGTAAGTCTGGTCGCTGACACGAAAAAAACCACCTTAAAGGCAGAAAAATAGCGCAGAGGGATAAGGAAATACTGAGGAGTTAAATAATGCATTAGCGACGACTGCGGATGAGCCGCCGCTGTACAATACGGCATGCGCCTTAATTACGCGGATGCCGTAATAGCTTTTTTATATATTGATGCAGTAATTCGGCATCGTGAGCGGGGACCTCAAGCTCTGGTTTTGCTTCATCCAGGGCAGATTCAATATCGGTGATTAACGCCTGCTGCTCCGGCTGTCGCATATGGCGTAAGAGCGCAGTGACCACAATTTCCAGCGCTTCTACCTGAACCACTAACTCCTTTGATTCTTCTTCCTTTTCCGCAAGCTTTACCAACAATTCTGCAATCAGATTTTTCATGGCGAGACTTCCTTATGAGAATGCCTGAGACGGTAGCACCGATGATCCGTAATGCATAGCCGGTATAAGAATTATTTTATAAATTCCCAATTATGCAAATTGAATTATTAGCGAAACGTTTCTCTCCTCGGTTTATCCCACCAAAATTAAGGGGGATAGAATAAATAATATCCTACCCCCTGAGAGTTATTCGTTTAATTCACCGCAATACGCTGGCGGCGGCGCAACATAATGGCGAGTTGAATAAGGTTTATCAGCACAACTATCGCCGTGGCAACAAAGACCCAGCGGAAACCGGCCATTGCCGACACCGAGGCACCGATCAGCGGGCCGACCACGTTGCCTAAATACATAAACGACTGGTTATAGCCGAAGATGCGGCCGGTAACCTGGTCGCTGGAATATTTAAGCAGCAGCGTCTGAACGGCGGGTAACATCGCGCCGTCGGCAAAGCCGAGCAGGAAACGCAATACACCGAGCTGGAATGGCGTGGTGACATATGACATCGCAAAGAACATCACCACCGCACAGAAAAGCGTGGCCAGTAATATACGATGCGCCCCGATGCGGTCACCGAGTTTCCCCAGTCGGGGGGCAGAAATCAGCGCAGAAATTCCCGGCACCGCGGCAATCATCCCGGCCAGAAATGCGATGTTATTGCTTTGCGGCTCCATCGATTTGATAAACAGCGCCAGAATTGGGCCAATCGAACCGTTACACAACTGAATAACAAGCGTGGTGAAAAACAGGCTGATAACCAGGCCCGGATAGGTGAGTGAAGCAAACACCGCTTTGCCGCTGAGCCTGTCCGCTTTGCTGACGACCGGCCGTGCACCTTCTTTAATCAGAAACAGCGTCACTAAAAAGCTGACCATCAACAGAATGGCGGTGATGAAAAACACCGCGCGCAGGCCAACGTGGTCGGCAAGAAAACCGCCGAGCAGCGGCCCGCCAATCACGCCGCTGATTTGCGCGGTCGACAATGTGCTCAATGCCCAACCGCTGCGATCGCGCGGCACTTGCGAGGCCACCAGCGCCATCGCATTCGGTATATAGCCGGACGTTAAACCCATGATGGCGCGCAGAATGAATAGCTGCCAGACGTTGGTGGCAAAGGCCTGCAGCAGGATCGCAATCGCCATCCCGAGGGAAGCACGCAGCAGCATCAGCTTGCGGCCTTTACGGTCCGCAAGGCTGCCCCACATTGGCGAGACAATGGCTGACACAAGGAACGTGACGCTAAAAGTGAGCCCGGACCACATCGACAGGGCTTCGTGCGACGTCACCCCAAGCTGGGAGACATACAGCGGTAAAAAAGGCAGGATTTGACTAATAGCGAGACCGGTGAAGAAGCAGCCAAACCAGACGGAAATGAGATTAACCTTCCAGGATTCCATAACTACGCGTTTTCATTCGTTTTCGGGGTGTATTGCCCAGCATAGCAAGTGCGTCGTCTGCGTGTATGGCGTGAGATGCGCTGCCCGGGAGTTTGGTATTTAATTTTTTCAATACGCAATTGTGTGATAAATATCACGAAAAATACCCCTATTCGCAGTGGGTTATGCTCATCGACAGAGGCCATAACCGCGCATTCCTAGATGAAAGTGGTTGGCGTGAGCGGCGTTATAATCCGGGCCCAGGCCGTTGCCGTAATACTGACAACTGGCAGACAGCAGCGCGCGTAAGTAAGGCTGCGTCGCTGGCACCTTCCAGCCTTTAAACACCGTGATACGCCGACCATCGGCCAGACGCAACCCGCTGATATCCAGCGCGTCGGCAGTGGCGTGCTCGCTCAGCCGGGCGTTCTCCCGATGATAAATATTGCGACAGGCAAAGCTGCCCAAATGGTCAATTTGTCGCAGTTCGCTGCCGAGCATCTGCTGGGCGAGCGGTTTCGCCTGCTGCTGAACGAACAGCGCGCTGCTGAGCGCCAGCGGACAGCTCGCCACAAAACGTTGACTCAGCCTGACGTCACCAAAATTCGCCACGCTGACCGCGCTGTGCAACGGGCATGGCCCTGCGCTGTCGGCCATCGATTTCGTACTAATCCAGCCACGCCGATTGGCCTGCGCCAATAGCACCGGACACTGCTCTGCCGGCAAGCGTTTGAGCTTAAACTGTGTGACGCGCCCCGGCGGATCGTCAAGTGACAGCGGCGCAAACGGGTTGAAATGCGGCGGCAAAAAGCGGTATCCCAAATACCCTGCCGCCACAATAATCAGAAGCCCAAGGATCCCTTTCCCTCTCATTATTTCTCCCGATGCTGAAAACTAAGATTATGGCAGAAGCCCCCGGAATGACGTGCTATGGTATCGGCTTTGTATTTTCTGTGGATGGATGGTGAAATGGCTAAGTTGCGGGTTGGGGTCGTCTTTGGCGGTAAATCGGCGGAGCATGAAGTCTCTTTGCAGTCGGCAAAGAACATTGTCGAAGCGATGGATAAAACGCGTTTTGACGTGGTGCTGCTGGGCATTGATAAGCAGGGTGAATGGCATATTAACGACGCCAGTCGCTATCTGCTGAATGCGCAGGATCCAGCCCGAATCGCTCTGCGCCCTTCCGACATCACGCTGGCTCAGATCCCCGGCAAATCCTCAGAGCAGTTGATCAACGCTAGAACCGGTCAGCCGCTGCCCTCCATCGACGTAATTTTCCCTATTGTTCACGGTACGCTCGGTGAAGATGGTTCCCTGCAAGGGATGCTGCGCATGGCGAATTTGCCGTTTGTCGGCTCCGATGTGCTGAGTTCCGCCGCCTGTATGGATAAAGACGTCACCAAGCGCCTGCTGCGCGATGCCGGGCTGGCGATTGCGCCCTTCGTGACGTTGACCCGTTCCAACCGTAATAAATTCAGTTTTGCCGACATGAAAGAAAAACTGGGACTGCCGATGTTTGTGAAACCGGCTAACCAGGGTTCATCCGTTGGCGTCAGCAAAGTGAAAAGCGAAGAGCAGTATCAGCAAGCCGTCGCGCTGGCGTTCGAATTCGACAGCAAAGTGGTGGTTGAAACCGGCATTAACGGGCGCGAAATTGAATGTGCGGTACTCGGTAATGACGAACCACAGGCCAGCACCTGCGGTGAAATTGTCCTGAACAGCGAGTTCTATGCCTACGACACCAAATACATTGATGACGTTGGGGCTAAAGTGGTGGTGCCTGCGGCTATCGACCCTGCTGTGAACGAGAAAATTCGCCAGACGGCGATTGATGCCTATCAGGCCCTGGGCTGTAGCGGCATGGCAAGGGTGGACGTGTTCCTGACGGCGGAAAATGAAGTCATCATTAACGAAATCAATACGCTGCCTGGCTTCACTAACATCAGCATGTATCCAAAGCTTTGGCAGGCGAGCGGCCTGGATTACACCAGCCTGATTACTCGCCTGATTGAACTGGCGCTGGAGCGTCATCAGGCCAATGCGGCGCTGAAGACCACCATGATCGGATAGTTTTCATTGTGCCGGGCGGCATTGGCGCTGCCCGGTTTATGCTTCGGTTTGCTCTTCTTCTTGCGCAGGACGACGGCGAATAATAAACCCCGCCAGCCAGAAACTGATAACCCAGGTCACCATCCCAACGGCATAAGTTTGCCAACCCTTCGCTTCAAAGCCCAACAGCCCGACCACACCGTTGAGTATAAAAATCAGGCCGATGGCAAACGCATAGTAATGCCAGTCGCGGCGGATTTTATCAGGCAGTTTCATAACGACTCCGCAAAAGAAAAAAGCATACTCGCACATTCCCACGTTGCCGTCTGCGCGGTACTTAGCAAATATTTAACATCCTTTCAGTTTCACTTAGGGCACACCTTTGTGACTTAGCCTGAAAAAGCCAAAAATAAGACCCTTCCCCAACTGAAATTACCACGAATCTGATATTGACAATCGGCTTCTACTGTCACACTTACTGGAACCCAACTGGCATCTGCCAGCAGAATAAACGCCAGGATCCTCAGTGCGAATGAAGTATCAGGAGGTCGTTATGACTGAGTTCACCTTACCCAGAGCCATCATTGCCGGGAAAAAAAAGGAATCCTCCACACCAGGTAATATCGCGTACGCGCTGTTCGTCCTGTTCTGTTTCTGGGCGGGCGCGCAGCTGCTAAACATGCTGGTACATGCGCCTGGCGTGTTCGAACATCTGATGCAAATTCAGGATAGCGGCCGCCCTCACATCGAAATGGGGTTTGCCGTTGGGACGTTGTTTGGACTGGTTCCTTTCCTGGCAGGCAGCGCCATCCTTGGCGTAGTCACCCTCATCATGCGCTGGCGTCGTTATTTCTGACCCAACGCCATGCAGCTGGCCCGACGATCATCGACGCGTTTTGCAAACCATGCGGTTGTCAGATTACGCGTGATCTTCGGGCTCTCCAGTTGGATCCCCGGCAGTATTTCACGCGCTAACGCCTTTCCAGTTTTCGCTTCCGCGAGCTTATACACGCCGCGGTATAACGCCGTGTCTTCGAAATCCTGGCTGTCGCCTTTTTGCAACTGCTGATGAATTTCGCTGTTACTCATCGACAGTTTCGATGCCAGCTTCTGCACCGCAAGTTCTGTTTTCCCCGGCTCATCGCTGTCATACCGAATCAAATCGCCGTCTAGCGCCAGCTTCACGCCGCTGGCTTTACTGACCGCATTCTGGAATGCGGCGTTGCGGCTCGCGTACCAGCCGGCATTGAAATCAGCAAAACGGTAGAGCGGTGCGGAGTAGCTAGCCGGATAATTCAGCAAATGATATGTGCCAAACCACAGGCCGCCACGCAGCGAGAAGACTTCCTGACGCACGGTACCGTCCATTTTCCACGGATATCCGCTGTCGTGAGCTTCAGCGAAAGCGATACTGACCTGCATCGGGCCGCCGGTATGCACCGGATTGAGTGAGCCAAACAGCGTTTGTCCCATCGGCACCATGCCAATAAAGTCATCAAAAATGGCGCTGAGCTGCTTTTCGGTTTTCACCGTATCAAGCCGCTCGCTGTAGGTTTTCCCGTTCGGTGAGGTGATTTTTAGCGCGGTGTGCACTAAAAAAAGCGGAACGTGTACGTTCTGCGCACGGCGGTCGATTTCCTGCCAGGCGATTTTGCTCAACCCCGGCACGGCGGGATCGGCCTGATAGTTTGACTCTTGCTGCGCGACCGCCAGCACCGAACAGACTTTTTCCTCCGTCGGCGCCAGCTTTTGGCTTTCAAAGGCTTTGGCGATGCTTTGCGCCCACGCCTCCCTGTCTTTCACGCTGGCGGGCATTTTCTGCCGAACCACGGCGGCAACATCCACCGGTTTTTCGCCTTCTTTCAGCACCGGTTTCTGGCTGGTACAGCCCGCCAGAATGATGCCAGCGAGCAGTCCCAGTGAGGGTGAAATTTTGCGTTTTGCGGCAACCGCCATCGTGCTTCCCTGTATTAGTTAAATGATTGAGTCACTTCCTGCTCTGGCATGTTATCCAGCTCACGCTCGAAGCTGCGCAGACGCTTGTAGATTGACATCAGTTCCACCAACGTGGTCCAGGAGCTGATCAGGTACTGGAACGAACCGCGAACCTGACCGAAAACGTTGGTTATCTGCGTCATTAAACCCAGCGTAATCGTACCGGCAACAATCGACGGGAACAGTAAAAACAGGCCGAAAACGTTGTCTACCTGAAGGTAGAGAATACGCGCGATGTTGAAGTACATGTAGTGGAAATAGAGGCGGAAATAGTTGTGGCGCACGGCGCTGAACAATTCACGAACCGTCGGTGGTGAGGCGCGAGACGCATCATCTTCGCCATAAACCAGTTCTTTACGGTAAGCCGCTTCAACGCGCTGGTTTTTGAAATTCAGCCCCGGAAGTTTGATACCGACCACGGCTAACAGGCCAGTTCCCATCAACGACCAGACAATCGCGGCGATCACCAGACCGTACGGCAGATGGCCAACAATCGGCAGATCCGGCACGTGCGCCGACAGCGTCACCAGCACCGGCAGGAAGGCAATCAGGGTCATGATGGCGTTGAGAAAGCTGACGCCCATGTCTTCAAGCGTCGATGCAAAGCGCATGGTGTCTTCCTGCACACGCTGTGCAGCACCCTCGATGTGGCGCAGTCGCTGCCAGTTTTCCATGTAGTATTCGTTCATCGCTGAACGCCAGCGGAAGACGTAGTGGCTGACGAAGAAGTTATTCATCACCCCAATCACCACGGCAATCAGCGCAATGCCGAGGAACACCCCGACTTCATGGTAAAACTGACCGATGCTCACTTTATGCGGTGCGGAGAGCGCGGTCTGAATGAGATCGTAGAACGGCGCGTACCAGGCGTTGACCGCCACTCCCACTTCGACCAGGAACCAGGTCACGAAGATTATCAGAGCGGTGCCGAAAATCGACCAGTACTGCCAGCGGTGCGGGCTATAAAGACACCAGAACAGCGCAAAGACCAGCACACAGACCAGGTAGTAGGCATAGAACACGAGGTAGTCGAGGGACCAAAAACGTGCCGCGCTGATTGGGATATCACCGGAAGCGCCCACCATATGCAACAACCATTTACCCCCGTCTACCTGCCAGAATATGACGGCGATGAGTGCCCAAATTGCCGCCGAGAGAAAAAAGGGTCCCGGCTTAGGGAAAAAAGACTTAAACATACATGCTCTCCTGCTAACTTCTTATCGTTTTAAGGTTGCTGTGTTCTACGAAAAATCGCCGCGGCCATCACCGCGACAAAAGGTGAAGCTGAGTAGACCGTGAATGAGACCGATGGGAAAACGCTTAGTTCGTATGCCATTGCTTAACAATTGTTTCGACGGATTTCACGCTGACCGGGTTACCAGGGACCGTGAGCGTGCGCCAGACATCGTTGTAGTGCGCGATGAGCGTTGTGGCCTCTGCTGCCGGACGGTTGGCGGTGGTGTGCGCATCTTCGGCGACGGTAATTTGATAGCCTTTGCTGGCGCCCACTTTCAGCGTCGTGTCCACGCAATAATCCGTGGCACAGCCGCACATCACAAAAGCGGTAATATCGTTTTCTGCCAGCACCCGTTCCAGTTCCGTTTTATAAAAAGCGTCACAGGCCGTTTTGGTGACGTAAAGCGCGCCACTGGGCTGCTCGAGTTCTGGCAGTAATGCAAAGCCATCACTTCCCTCTTCCAGGCCACCTTCTTCGATATGCTGGATGAAGATCACGTGGTCAGCGGCGCGAATCAGCCGGTTCACCTGCGAGACGCATGCCTGCTGCTCACGACGCGGCGTTTCGAAGACACCTTTTTGCATATCAACCACCATGACAACGTGTTTATCCGACATCATTTGCTCCGTAAGAGGTTGTGAACATTGAGACTATCATACGCGTGAGTTCACAAAAGCGCGTAAAGGCGTGCATAAAAACCGCCATATTTACCCGTCGTTACGTTTTTCTTGCGCTAATCCGGCGTAAAGGCGCTTTGCATGTGGCCGTTTAATAGTATAAATACGCATTATCTTTCCATTTCAATTCATGGATGCTTTCCTTGAAACGTAGTCTGCTATTTATTGCGGCGCTGTGTGCTGCTTCGCTGCCTGTTGCTCAGGCCGCACAAACTTCTCCGGACCCGGTATTTGCCTCAGATATAGTCGACAGATACGCCAATCATATCTATTACGGCAGCGGTGCGACGGGCATGGCACTGGTGGTTATTGACGGCAACCAGCGCGTGTTTCGCAGTTTTGGAGAGACGCGTCCTGGAAGCAACGTCCATCCACAGCTGGATTCTGTGATCCGCATTGCCTCATTGAGCAAACTGATGACCAGTGAAATGCTGGTGAAATTGCTCGATCAGGGCGTGGTGAAGCTCAACGACCCACTGAGCAAATACGCACCTCCGGGTGCCAGCGTGCCGACATACCAAGGGCAACCCATTACGCTGGTGAATCTGGCGACGCATACCAGTAGCCTGCCGCGCGAACAGCCCGGCGGTGCGGCGCATCGCCCAGTGTTTGTCTGGCCAACGCATAATCAGCGCTGGAACTGGCTCAGCACCGCGACATTAAAAACCGCACCGGGAACCCAGGCGGCTTACTCAAATCTGGCATTTGATCTTCTGGCGGATGCATTGAGCACCGCCGCAGGTAAACCGTATCCGCAGCTTTTTGAAGAGCAAATCACTCGTCCATTGGGGATGAAAGACACCACGTTTACACCGTCACCGGATCAGTGTCAGCGTCTGATGGTGGCAGAGAAAGGGGCAAGTCCCTGTGATAATACCCTGGCAGCCATTGGCAGCGGCGGCGTATATTCCACGCCTGGCGACATGATGCGCTGGATGCAGCAGTTCTTATCGTCTGATTTTTACACCCGTAATCAGCAGGCCGATCGGATGCAAACGCTTATCTATCAGCGCACTCAGCTGACGCGTGTTATCGGTATGGATGTGCCAGGCAAAGCCTCTGCTCTGGGCATGGGCTGGGTTTATATGGCCCCTAAAAATGGTCGCCCTGGTATCATTCAAAAAACGGGCGGCGGCGGTGGCTTCATTACCTATATGGCAATGATCCCGCAGCATAACGTCGGGGCGTTTGTGGTCGTTACGCGATCGCCGTTAACTCGCTTTGTGAATATGAGTGATGGCATTAACGATCTGGTCGCAGAGCTGAGTGGCAATAAGCCGCTGGTGGTTCCCGCTTCCTGATCGTCAATACTCAAGGGGCAGACGGTTAACTGAAACCAGTTTGCCCTTATTCATTTCGATATATTTTCCCGCGCGTAGCGCAGCCAGCACTTCTGCAATGACCGAACGGGAAATATGCGTTCGTTGCTGAATGTGGTTCATTACCCCCACTCTTTCACGCAATGACTCATCCCAGGCAGCCATCGCCTGTAATGTCGCCCGAATTTGGCTGTAGGAATTTTTGCCAATCAGTTCTCCATCACGTATCTGCTGCACTTTAAAAAGCCAGCTGACCCAGTGAAAGGCATCCTGCCAGAGTTGATGTTGATTCAATAACGCCCTGCATTGTTCGCACTTGAGTTGATAAACCTCGCATTGCGTCAGCGCTGTCAGTTGATAGGGCTCACCAATGGCATGAAACATCCCGGGTAAGCCGATTATCATGGGTGAAGGACTGATAGCGATCAGAATTTCTGGGTGGGTGCGCTCAATTTTAAAGGTTCCCTGTCGTATAACGGTGACAAGAAACGCCTCCGTCTGCAGGTTTAACGTTTGTTGCGGATGAAGCGTTAATGTAGTGGCTACGGGGAAAAAGTACTGATCCAGTACGTTAAATGCGGATAAAGGTTTTACAGCCAACATGCTAACGTCACATCCTGTGTCAATTTCATGTTAATGATAAAAATAAAGCAGGGAACATTGTTCCCTGCTTTGATTTATTACCAGGTGTATTTCACACCGACGTTTGCTGCCCAATTCTGGTCAACATCGCCGCCGCCAAGATAGTTAGCATCGGTGTATGCGCTGAACTTCTTGGTAAAGTTGAATTGTGCACCTGCACCTACACGTACCGCAGAACCTTCAACACCGTTGTCGATGTTATCGCCGTTCACATTGGCATCATTATTTGAGTCATTGTAAACATAGGCCAGTTTGAAGTAAGGCGTCAGAGCCTGATCGTCGCTGTAACTGAAGGTGTAACCGGTATCGATACCCAGCTCGTAACGTAAGCTGTCATAGGACTGACCGTCCATGCGCATATCATTACTCAGGCGATAATCATCACCTGACTGGAACAGACCTGAAATCGCGCCGTATGGCGTCACATAACCCGCGGTATCATATTTCCAGTCATAACCCAGTTTCAGACCGAAGCCCCATGCGTCATTGGTGGAGTCGCCATCAATGTACTGACCGTCGCTCATGTTCGCGCTGAGGTCATTGCTGAAGCGGCTATAGCTCATGTTCGCATCGAAGAACACGTCATTTGACCAGCGAGCGGCTGAGTAGATATAAGCAGACTGGCTATCCTGATCAACCTGACCAGAGTCGTCACTCATATCGCCTTTAGCGAAGCTTGCTGCTGCACCCACAGTCCAGTCAGCATAGTTACCGTCGATCTTGGTATCCAGGCCTACCATGATGCCGTTAACGTCCTGATCGTAACTGATCACGCCGTTATCACCATCAAAGTTACCGCCGAAGTAGCTCACCCAAACGCCACCGTCATCAACCAGACCATGACGCGCGCTACTCAGACGAGTTTCGAGGGTATCCTGTTGCAGGTTCCAGATATTGGTGTTTGCAGACGGAATGCTCAGTGCCATGTTGGCGTAGTCAGTCAGCTCACGTTGTTCGAGAACAACGGTATCGCCAGTCTGTTTAGCTTCATAGGTGTAAGCACCCAAATCAGCTTTATTCGCCGCGGTAAAGGTTGCTGAGGTTTCTTCGTTGTCGTCATAAACACGAATCAGCTCATTTCCTTCGTAGTCTTTCTCAGAACCTGAGCCGGTCGCATTGTCGATACGGACTTTGTAGTTACCCGCAACGTCACCGTTAACAGACAGGTGGCCATCGGAGTTCATTGCGACAACGCCGTAGCCGTAGTTGGTCTGATTACGATCGTTAGTGTGACCGTTAATCATGTCCCCGTTTAGCACGAAGTCACGGCTGTCGAGATTGAAAGTACCGCCGTTAGTCAGTTGCAGATTGGCAGTATCCAGCTGGCCCAGCCCCAAATTGAACTGTGCATTGCCGTCAACATTAACGCTGTTTGCATACAGTTCAGCGGTTTCTTCGGTCAGGCTTAGGGTGCTGTAACTGTTAAGGTTAACGCTGTCAGCATCAACTTCACCGCCGTCACCAATCTGCATATCAGACGCATTGTTCAGCGTGATGCTGTCAGAAACCAACTGAGAACTTTCAACGTTGACCTGAGAACCGTTATTTACGGTCAGGGTATCGATCAGAGAAGCTTTACGGGTATCCCACTCTGAACCGTGATCCAGGGTGACATTAAACAGGCCGCTCTGATAAATCTGGTTACCGACAACGTGGCCCGCTTCATCAAATTCAGAATCGCCGTTTTCAACACCATAGGTAGAGTTAGGCCAAAGGCTGTTCGCGGTGACGTCATACAGCGTTGCAGTAGCATCAGTTCCTGCGGCCTCAGAGTCATAAACACCGTCACCATCGATATCAACCTGGTGCACGGACATTGCCGCCCCAACCCATTTGCTGCCGTTATCCAGAGTCAGATCCAGACGATCGGTGCCATCCCAACCGTTGGTATCGTTATTGGTATCGGTATCGCGATACGAATCAGCGCCGCCCGGGAAGAAGTTCTCATCAAAATTGCTGGAGAACAGAACATCACCGGTCAGGGTAGAATTGCTGAACGTGGCGGTAGTCTGCATGGCGTTATCCGCCGCAGGATTCGCAATCACTGCGAGCGCGATGTCATCCGCCGTCATTTCATTTGCGTAATCACTGGCATTATCAGTACGGCCAAACCAGCCTTCAGTGCCTTCGTCACTCCAGGAGCCTGAGGTCACTACGGAGTCTTTAACAAGGATGGTGTTGTTAAACACTTCACCACTGTTTACGCCGGTACTGACGGTATTATTGTCTACATCTTCCCATTCGTAACCTTGCGCCAGAGTAATACCTGCCACATGAGAGTTATTCTGAATGGTCAGATCAACTTCCTGATCAAGGGTAATGGCCGTGCCCAGATCAAACACGTTTACAACGTGGGAATCAGGTGTGCCATCAGTAAAGGTACCGTTATAAGTGTAGTGCTCGTAATTATCGTCAATCGTTGAGTTATCGACATTCAACGCCAGGCGATCGTAGACATAGCCCGTCGTTGTACGATTATCACATGTGGTCGACATACATTCGGACGTAATCATCCCATGAACAGTACTATTTTTAATACTCAGGGTATTCTGATTACTGTCTGAAGCAAGGCCATCGTCCAGGTAGTACGTTGAAATAACACCGTTAACGGTAGCGTTGTTAATGACAGGATAAATATCGCCACCATAAACGCTATTGGCATCGTAATTATTCCAGCCCACATAGCCGTCATAGTAGACGCCATCGGCACTGGTCGTGTCGTTATGGTGAACAAAAGTTTCGTAGGTTGTGTTAGAAATATCGGTGCCAGCATTTGCCTGAGAAGCAATCGCTAATGCGCAGGCTACGGCTAATTGTGATACGACGAGTTTATTTTTCCACGAGTGCATTCGTCATCCCTCCCAGGGACGTAATAATGTTGGTCCATCAAAACATATTAAATTTGCGTGGGAATTATGCTTTCCACTCAATGGAGAGTTCAATTAATCTCTGCGAAAAGTTTGAATGTGGACATTATGGTTTTTAAAAGCATGAAAACACAGAAAGTGATATTCGTCACGTCACTCAAAAAACATATACCCGCAGTGAATATCCACTGTCATTTTATAGATAATTCTTTATTAATTACTTTATTAAACTATTGCAATTCACCTGAACCAGATATAACTAAAATCATAAATAACCGAATACGCAAAATACATAACCACCACTTTAGTGAAACACGCCACCCATAGATCAGGTAAACTTCTCAGAATGTTCCATTAACATCAGGCCTATCATGACAGATTTGATCACTCGCCCTCGCCGCCTGCGCAAATCCTCTGCGCTTCGCGCCATGTTTGAAGAGACATCACTGACCCTTAACGATCTGGTGCTGCCTATCTTTGTTGAAGAAGAGATTGACGATTACAAGGCCATCGAAGCGATGCCAGGCGTCATGCGTATCCCGGAAAAGCACCTTGCCCGTGAGATTGAACGCATTGCCAACGCCGGTATCCGCTCCGTGATGACCTTCGGCATCTCTCACCACACCGATGCGACCGGCAGCGATGCGTGGAAAGAAGATGGTCTGGTGGCGCGCATGTCGCGCATTTGCAAACAGGCCGTGCCGGAAATGATTGTGATGTCGGATACCTGTTTCTGCGAATACACCTCACACGGCCACTGCGGCGTGCTGTGCGATCACGGTGTCGATAATGACCAGACGCTGGCGAATCTCGGTAAGCAAGCCGTAGTTGCTGCCGCGGCTGGCGCTGATTTCATTGCTCCGTCGGCGGCAATGGACGGTCAGGTTCAGGCCATTCGTCAGGCGCTGGACGCCGCTGGATTCACCGATACCGCGATCATGTCTTATTCCACCAAGTTTGCCTCGTCGTTCTACGGCCCGTTCCGTGAAGCCGCCGGAACCGCGCTAAAAGGCGACCGCAAAACCTATCAGATGAACCCGCTGAACCGCCGCGAAGCGATTCGCGAATCGCTGCTCGACGAAGCCCAGGGCGCAGATTGCCTGATGGTGAAACCTGCCGGTGCCTACCTGGATATTATCCGTGATATCCGTGAACGCACAGAGCTGCCCATTGGCGCATACCAGGTCAGCGGCGAATACGCGATGATCAAGTTTGCCGCTCAGGCGGGTGCCATTGATGAAGAAAAAGTGGTCCTCGAAAGCCTTGGCGCAATCAAACGCGCGGGCGCAGACCTGATTTTCAGCTATTTCGCCCTCGATTTAGCCGAGAAAAAAATCCTGCGTTAACGTGAAAAGGGGAGCATTACGCTCCCCTTTTCTTTCGCCGGGCATTTATGGTTGGCTAACGTCGCCTCTAATCCGCCCGATAAAACGGCTTATCACCCAGAATGGTCGCTCGGTGCATGATGCGTCGTTGCGGCAGATAGTCAGCGTTGGCGTAATGCTGCGTCACCCGATTATCCCAGAGCGCCACATCCCCCTCCTGCCAGCGCCAGCGCACCTGAAACTCAGGCTTGGTCACGTGAGCAAACAGGAAGCCCAGCAGCGCTTCACTTTCTTTCTCGCTGACATCCACAATGCGCGTGGTGAAACCTTCATTGACGAACAGCGCCTGCTTGCCGGTCACCGGATGTGTGCGCACTACCGGATGCAGTAACGGCGGATTTTTTGCCACCGCGCTCAGCCAGCGCTGATGATCGTCTTCGGTTTTCAGATGCTTCCACTCCGGGAATGATTTACGGAAGTCATGCTCCGCCTGTAAGCCATTCAGCAGGGTTTTAAATGGAGCCGACAGCGCTTCGTAAGCCGCAATTCCGCTGCTCCACAAAGTGTCACCGCCGTTTTCCGGCAGCTGTTTCGCCGCCAGAATCGCCCCGGCAGGCGGCGTCTCAATAAAAGTCACGTCGGTGTGCCAGTTATCGTTATCCGGCGGATTATCGTTATGCGTATCGAGGACGATAATCTCCTCCACGCCCTCGGCATGCGGATACACCGGGTGAATGTGCAGATCGCCAAAACGGTGCGCCAGGCTACGCTGCTGCTGCGGCGTGACCGACTGCTCGCGCAGGAAAATCACCTGATGGCGCAGTAACGCGTGGTACAGCTGCTCAAACTGGTTATCGCTCAGCGGACGGGTCAAATCCAGCCCGGAAACCAGCGCGCCAATGTACGGCCCCAACGGGCGAATGCTCAGACGTTCACTCATGCAATTTCCCCATGCCACGGCGTCAGGCGGCGTTGTAGCGCGCGCAGACCCAGCTCTAAAACGAAAGCGATAACGGCAATCACCGCGATCCCGGCCAGCACCACATCGGTGGCCAGAAATTCCCCGGCGGACTGCACCATAAACCCTAAACCTCGCGTGGCGGCGATGAGTTCGGCCGCGACCAGCGTCGACCAACCCACGCCAAGCCCAATGCGCAGCCCGGTCAGGATCTCCGGCAGCGCGCCGGGCAAAATCACGAACCACAAAATCTGTGCCCGACTGGCGCCCAGCGACTGCGCGGCTCTCAGTCGCACCTGCTGCGCACTTTTCACGCCTGCCATCGCCGACATCGCCACCGGGGCGAAAATCGCCAAATAAATCAGCAGAATTTTTGAGGTCTCGCCGATGCCGAACCAGATAACCATCAGCGGCAAATAAGCCAGCGGTGGGATCGGGCGATACAGTTCAATCAGCGGGTCGAGAATGCCGCGCACCGTCGGGCTCAGGCCCATCGCGATGCCGACCGGAATGCCGATAATCGCCGCCGCCAGCAGTGCAATCAGAATGCGCGTCAGGCTCGCCGCCAGATGCTGCCACAGCGTGGCATCCATAAAGCCCTGCGGCCCGGCGACAGAAATCAGTTTTTGCAGCACCTGCCCCGGCGGCGGCAGAAACAGCGGGGCGATCAGCTGTAACGCCGTCACCGCCCACCACAGCGCCAGTAAAACAGCCAGTGTCGACAGGCTCAACGTTAGCTGACGCGACAGCGGCCAGCGCCAGTTCAGCGCCAGGCGGCGCGGTTTATCGTTCGCCACAATACTCATTAGAATGCCTCCCGATGTTCAAACACTCGGCCCAGCACGTATTCGCGCCGTTCGATAAACTCCGGACTGGATTTAATGCTGCGGCAGGTTTCCCCGGCGACAAACCGGCGGGCGAAATCGAGCGACAGTCGCTCCGTCACCCTGCCCGGCCCGGCTGACAGCAGCACCAAATCCGTCGCCATAAACACCGCTTCTTCAATGTCATGAGTAATCAGCAGCACCTGTTTGCCGGTTTCATGCCAGAGGCGCAGCAGCAGGGTCTGCATCTGCTCGCGGGTAAACGCATCCAGCGCCCCGAACGGCTCATCGAGCAGCAGCAACTGCGGGTCTGCCGCCAACGCTCGGGCTATCCCCACTCGCTGACGTTGGCCGCCGGAAAGCTGCCAAATAAACCGTTTTTCAGCGCCTTCCAGCCCGACTTTTTTCAACAACTGGCGGGCAACTTCATGCCGGTCTGGTTTGGACATCCCGGTCAGTTGCAGGCCGAAGGCCACGTTATCCTGCACGTTTCGCCACGGCAGCAGGCCTTCATTCTGGAACACCACGCCGCGCTCAGCCCCCGGTCCGCTGACCGGCACGCCGTTCAGGGTGATACTGCCCGACTGATACGGCAGGAAACCGGCCACCAGATTCAGCAACGTGGTTTTGCCACAGCCCGACGGGCCGAGCACCACCAGCAGTTCACCGCGATCGACACTCAGTGAAATGTCATCGAGCACCGGTTTTCCGCCGTAGTTCGCACTGAGATGGGAGAGTTGCAGCATGGTGACCTCCGTTATTTCACAAAGTTATCGGTCACGTACTGACTGTAATCCGCCGCAACGGCAGGCACTTTGCCCTGCGCCTTCAGGAACTGGGCGGTGTCGACAATCGCTTTGTTTACCGGGCCGTTAAGCTGCTGCGCCTGCTGGGGAGACGTCAGATAAGTATTGCCTTTCACCAATCCCGGCACATCCGCTTCCGGCACGCCGCTCAGTTTTGCCAACTTATTGAGATTGTCCGGCTGTTTGAGCCAGCCTTCAGGGTTATCGATATATTGCTTCTGGGCCGCAATGGCGCTGCGGGCAAAGGCTTTCACCACCTCAGGATGCTGCTCGGCGAAATCTTTACGCACCACCCACACATCCAGCGTTGGCGAGCCCCACTGGCCCACTTGTGAAGAATCCGTCAGCACCGTGCCGTCTTTTTCCAGCGCGTTAACCGCAGGCGCCCAAACATAGGCCCCATCAATATCTCCACGCTGCCAGGCGGCGACAATCGCCGGGGGTTGCAGGTTCACAATCTGCACTTGGTTCGGTTTGATGCCCCAGTGTTTCAGTGCAGCCAGCAGGCTGTAGTGTGTGGTTGAGATAAACGGTACGGCGATGCGTTTGCCGATCAGATCTTGCGGTTTGCTGATGCCTTTTTTCACCACCAGCGCTTCAGAATTTCCGAGCTGCGAGGCGAGAAGGAACACTTCAATAGGCACCTGCTGACTGGCGGCGACCGCCAGCGGGCTGGAGCCGATATTGCCAATCTGCACATCGCCGGAGGCCAGGGCGCGAACGACGCTCGCTCCGCTGTCGAACTTCCGCCAGTCGACGGTCGCCCCGCTCTCTTTTGCAAAGGTGTTGTCCGCTTGCGCAACCTTGGCCGGTTCAGCGGATGTCTGATACGCGACGGTGACATTCACCGCCTGCGCCTGGAAAGTGAGGAAGGCCAATGCGGCCAATAATGAAAGATGCGATGCGCGTGCCATGGTGTCTGCTCCCCTTGTTGTCATGGGCGCAGTATTTCCGGCAGCGGGGATTTGATAAAGGAATTAAAAATTCTGGCTAATGCCAATCTGTTTTTAGAAAAAAAGTGGCAAAGCTTAGTCGTAAAACGTCGAGTTCATCGCACCAGCGTCAGTTTCCCGCGACGGCGTGAAAGCTGCGGATACGGCGTGGATATCAGAAAAAGAAACGGTCGCCAGGCCATGATGTTCTCCTGCGGATTTTCTTAAATCATGCCCGCAGAAGGCCCACGCCGCCGTCAGCAAAAAGCCTGATCCGCGTAGGGAAAATCACCCTTTTAGCTCAGTGAAGCAGACAAAACCCTTACTTATTTTCCGTCATTTTTATCCCCCTCCATAATTTAAATTTAAATAAAAACCCTTTTGAAATCGCCGTTATTTATTTTTAAATATCCAGGAATTTGTGCAATTTATTGATTTATGTTCCTCTATACACTGAAGGATATTATTGCCTTTTATAAATCTCGTATCGGCCGTTTTTCTTCCTGGAGTTTTTAATCATGACCCTGGACTATGTTGCACTGGCAATACTGACTGCGGTAATTTTAATATTATTTTACGGAATCATTGCCATTCACGATATTCCGTATGAAATCGCTAAAGAACGTAAACATCCTCATCAGGACGCTATCCACTACGCGGGCTGGGTTAGTTTATTTACCCTGCACGCGCTGTGGCCATTCCTGTGGATCTGGGCCACGCTGTGGCGTGAAGACCGGGGCTGGGGCATGCAAAGCGTCAGTGAAGATCAGCAAAATATGCATGTGCAAATGAACCATTTGCTTATTCAAATCGATCAGCTTAAAAACCAAGTGAATGAATTAAAGCAAATTTCCGCACCGGCTAAGACTGAGGAGAAAAAATAATAATGGAAACGTTATTACTGCTTACCTACGCCGCTCTGTGCGTTATTATATTTAAGGTTTTTCGCATTCCATTAAATAAATGGACTGTGCCAACGGCCGTTCTCGGTGGCGTGGTATTTATCACCATCGTTATACTGTTGATGAACTACAACTTCCCGTTCAGCGATATGGGTAAACAAGCGTACCGCACGGTGCCTATTGTTTCTCAGGTGCGCGGCAGGGTGATTGATGTGCCGGTCAAACCGAACACGCTGTTGAAGGAAGGCGATGTGCTGTTCCGCATCGATCCCACCATCTTTCAGGCCAAAGTGGATGACCTGCGCGCGCAGGTAAAAGAGGCCAGCCAAAACGCGCTGTCTCTGGATTCCGGGCTGGATCAGGCGCAGGCCGATCTCAACAAAGCCATCGCCGACCGCGATAAAGCGCAGCGTGAATATTCCCGCTACAACGAAGGCCACGCAAAGGGCGCATTTTCCGATCAGATGGTCGACACCCGTCGCCAGACCTATAAAGCCACCGAAGCTGCCGTCGTGGCCGCCAGGGCGCAGGTTGAACAGGCTAAAAACAACCTGAATTCCGTGGTTCACGGGCAGAATACCAAAGTTGCCTCGCTGTTAGCGCAGCTGAAGAAAGCGGAATTCAAACTGGAAAACACCGTTGTGCGCGCACCGTCTGCGGGCTACGTCAGTACCGTGGGTCTGCGTACCGGCACGATGTCTACCGCACTCGGTCTGGCACCGGTGATGACTTTTATTCCGCTTGAAGCTGACTCCAAAGACACTTATGTGGCCGCTTTCCGCCAGAACGCGGTACAGCGACTGCAGGCCGGCTATAAAGCCGAACTGCTGTTCCCGTCGATTCCGGGTACGGTATTCAGTGGGGAAGTGGTAGAAGTGTTACCGGCCATTGGTGAAAGCCAGTTCCAGGGACAGGGTAAGCTGCTGACAACGGCGGATGTGACCAGTCAGGGACGCGTGCTGGTGAAAGTGAAAGCTACCGATCCGCGACTGAAAGACTATCATCTGCCGCAGGGCGCTCAGGTTGAAATCGCCGTCTACTCAGACCATTTCAAAGACTTCGCATTGATTCGTAAGATTTTGATCCGTATGTCGAGCTGGGAAAGTTTCGTCTATCTCGATCACTAAATGCTGACCCCTCCCGTCCGGGAGGGGATTTTTAGCTGTGTTCCGGCAGCCCGCAAATCTTGTCCCGCCCGGTTTTTTTCGCTTCGTACAGCGCCGCATCGGCTTCCGCTAATACCTCGCCTAACTCACGCATCCAGCCTGACGCCACGCCAAAACTGACCGTTATCGAGAAGGGTTCCCCTTTCGGGCCCTCAAAGCGCAGTTGACGAATTTCATTCTGAATACGGGTGGTGTAGCCGGTCACGTCTTCGTGGCCCGGTGTGCGGAAGACGACTGCAAACTCCTCGCCGCCCAGACGCGCGATAACATCCCCCGGACGACTGAATTTCTTCAGCGTGGTCGCCAGCGCCACCAGCACTTTGTCGCCAGTGGGGTGTCCCCAGGTATCGTTTACCAACTTGAAGTGATCGACATCCATCATAATCAGCCACGCCGGATGCTCATGCGTGGCCTGCGTTAGCAGATTTTCCGCCAGCACGTCGAATGCCCGGCGGTTAAACAGGTGCGTCAGCGGGTCTTCCTCGGACTGGCGCTGCAAGCGCTTACTCAGGATGGTTTGTTCGCGCAGCTGATCGCCCAGCGTGCCGAGGGAGGAAAACAGTTCCTGCACCTCTTCGGCGGTGCTTTCGCCCATCAGCGTATCCTGATGCTTCCCGGCAATGATCCCGGTGGCTATCTGGTTGAGGCGCAGAATCGGCTGAAGCACGCGGGAGCGGATATAGAAAATCAGCCCGGCCGTCAGCGCACAAAGCGCAGTCAGGATAATGACTATCACCAACAGATGCATCAGGGCCCGGTTTTCTGCGTTGACGTAGTGCCTGTTCACCCCGGTCAAATAGGTGTTCAGCAGGGCATCGAAAGCATCCAGACTCTCGTGATAGCGCACCGCAAAGCTTTCGGCATCCACGCTATAAGGCTGATTGTTCACGCTTTCGGACTTGAGCTTATTCAGCATCGCCACGCCCTGCGATTCAAACTGCTGGCGCATATCATCCAGACGCTGTGAAAAACCGGGCAGATAGCTCGACTCTTCGCCCTGGGTGCGCAACAGCCACCACAGCAAGTCGATACGCTCCATACCGCGGCTCAATGCTTCCATATTGCTGAGCGGGATCGGCGTATGCGTGGCGAGAGGGATAAGCACCTGCGAGCCTAATCGCCCGGTCGCATCGCGCAGTTCACCCAGCGACTGTGCACGCAAAATAGGGCCTAGCGCATTGGGCTCAAGCAGCAGAAACGATGAGGTATGCTGGAACAGCGCGGTGTGATAAAAGTCAGTCGCTTCGACCATCGCACTGATTGCACGCTGCGCTTCTTGTGGATCGCTCAGTACCTGATTTCGGTAGGTATCCACGCTCACGCGCGAATGTTCGAGCTGCTCGACGGTCGCCTTCAGCAGGGCAGGAGAAAGAAGATTTTGCGGGATCCGCGCCAGATTACGGTCGGTTATCCGACGGCTGTCAGCAAGGGATTTCCAGGCCTGCGCTTTCCGCGCCATCGGGCTGAGCACCAGTTCATTGGCATAAGCGCGCTCGCTCGCCAGATCGTTGGAAACCTGCAAAACATGGTAGAAATCACCGAACTGGATAACGTCATCCCGGGCGCTGTGCCAGGCATTCCATGACACGGAGAGCAGCCACCAGGACAAAATTGACGTCAGCACGATGCTGGCGATGGCCGAGCCCCACAGATAACGTAAAACGTTGGAAGGCGATGATGCTTTATTGAGTTTTTTCATTGGGCAATCAGGCCATAAAATTCAGTAAAGGACAGCGGGTTACGCTTAGTCTATCCCAGCCAGGGGGGATCCGGACAGTTTCGTGCGCGATTTTCCGGCGATTTCCACGATATTCTTTTGTCGTGGACGCGGTTTGCTGAAGGCCATCAATGATGAATGTGATTCATAAAGGCTATCCTTTTACCTGCGATTATCTCATCGACCAAACCCGTTAATATACGTCCTGACCCCTTCCTCATCCAGACGGATAATTATGATTGATTCCCAGGCGCGATCGCGTTCGGCTTCCAGCGCGCCGACCGGCCTTTTATTTGTATTCATTCTCAGCGCGCTGATGGCAGTCACGTCGCTGTCCACCGATATTTACTTGCCCGCAATGCCCCTCATGGCAAAGGATTTACAGGGCGATGCGGAACTGACCATCACCGGTTTTTTAATCGGCTTTTGCCTGGCTCAGCTGATTTGGGGGCCAATTAGCGATCGCTTTGGTCGACGTTTACCCTTGTTCATTGGCATGGCGCTGTTCGTCATCGGCTCCATCGGCTGCGCCTTGGCCACGGATATCGGGCAGATCGTGTTCTGGCGCGTGTTTCAGGCATTAGGCGCCTGCACCGGTCCGATGCTGGCTCGTGCGATGATCCGCGATATCTTTAGTCGTACCCGCGCGGCATACATGCTTTCCACATTGATGCTTATCATGGCGGTTGCGCCGATCGCCGGGCCGCTGATTGGCGGGCAAATGATCAAGATAACCTCATGGCACGCCATTTTTTGGCTGCTGGCGATCATTGGTGCATTGATGCTGACGTCCTTATTTTGGCTACCTGAAACTCTGCCGGAAGAAAAGCGCGTGCAGACCTCGTTCCTCGGGGCGTTTCGAAACTATTTCATCCTGTTGAAAAACACCCGCTATATGGGGTTCACGCTGAGTCTGACCTTCTATTACGTGGCGGCCTACGCGTTTATTACCGGCTCGCCATTCGTGTACATCACCTATTTTGGCGTCGAGCCACAGCATTACGGCTGGTTATTTGCGGTGAATATCGTCGGCCTGATGGCGGTCAGCATGATCAACCGAAAACTGGTGCATCGCTACCCGCTGGAGAAACTGCTGACGTTCGCGGTTCTGGTCGCCGCCGTTGCCGCCGTCGGGCTTGCGGTCGTCGCCGGGCTGAATATCGGCGGGATCAGCCTGATCGCCGGGTCAATATTCGTGTTCTTTTCCATGAACGGCATCATCGCCGCGACGTCGACTGCCTGCGCGCTGGATGCCGTTCCCGGTGCCACCGGCTCGGCCTCCGCATTGATGGGCTCGCTGCAGTACGGCAGCGGCATTATTTCCTCACTGCTGCTGGCGTTTATGCGCGACGGTACGCCGTGGACCATGGCCTGGATTATGGCCGCCTTCAGCCTCGCCAGCGCCGCCATGGCGCTGACCACCACGCTAAAAAAATAAGCCACCGGGCGCTTCACCGCGCCCTCCCGTCCTTGGATTGATGCATTTCCTTCATGACTGCAATCGCGATTTAAGAATAATCCCGCGTCCAGTGCCGTCTATGCTTAATGTTTAAAAAACCAACACGTCGTTCGTATCTGATTCTGAATCCACGCATTGTGAATACCGGAGGCCTGGCATGAGCAACCAAGGCGAGATCCCTGAAAATAACCATCCGGGTCAATCTCAACATCCCGATTTTAGTCTGTCGCGCCGGACGTTATTAAAAGTGGGCGCGGCTACCGCAGCCACGGCAGCGGTTCCACCGGGTACGGCCCTGGCCCAACCCACGCGCGCGGTGACACCTGCGCCTGAAATTCTGCCCCTCACCCTGAAAGTGAACGGTAAAAGCCACCAGCTTGACGTCGATACGCGCACCACATTGCTGGATGCGCTGCGCGAAAACCTGCACCTCACCGGCACCAAAAAGGGCTGCGACCACGGGCAATGTGGGGCGTGTACGGTGCTGGTTGACGGTCGCAGGCTTAATGCCTGCCTGACGCTAGCGGTGATGCATCAGGATGCAGAAATCACCACCATCGAAGGCCTCGGTACGCCTGACAACCTGCACCCGATGCAGGCGGCATTTATCAAACACGATGGCTACCAGTGCGGCTACTGCACGCCGGGGCAAATCTGTTCCTCAGTGGCAGTGCTGAAAGAAATAGACGCTGGCATCCCGAGCCACGTCACACTGGATTTAGTGTCGTCGCCTGAGATGACGGATGAGGAAATTCGCGAACGCATGAGCGGCAATATCTGCCGCTGCGGAGCGTACTCCAACATTCTGGCCGCCATCAAAGACGCCGCCGGGGAGGTGAAATCATGAAGGCTTTCACCTATGAACGCGTGAAAACGCCGGCAGAGGCGGCGGCCAGTGCCCGACGTTCCAGCGGGTCGAAATTTATCGCCGGGGGAACCAATCTGCTCGATTTGATGAAGCTGGAGATCGAGACCCCGGTACACCTTATCGACGTCAATGGCCTGGCCCTGAATCACATCGATGCCACCGACGAGGGCGGATTGCGCATCGGTGCGCTGGTTCGCAACACCGATTTAGCCGCTGACCCACGCGTACGTCGGGACTACGCAGTACTGGCCAGAGCATTGCTGGCGGGCGCATCCGGCCAACTGCGCAATCAGGCCACCACCGCGGGCAACCTGCTGCAACGCACCCGCTGTCCTTATTTCTACGATACCAACCAACCCTGCAACAAACGCCTGCCCGGCAGCGGCTGTGCGGCGCTTGAGGGCTTTAGCCGTCAGCACGCGGTGGTCGGTGCCAGTGAAGCCTGTATTGCCACGCATCCCAGCGATATGGCGGTGGCGATGCGCGTGCTGGACGCGACAGTGGAAACCGTCGATCCGGACGGAAAGGAACGCAAAATACCGATCGCCGATTTTTATCGCGCGCCGGGCAACACCCCGCATCGTGAAACCGTCCTGACACCGGGGGAACTGATCGTCGCGGTGACGCTGCCTGCGCCGCTTGGCGGCACGCATATCTACCGTAAAGTGCGCGACCGCGCCTCTTATGCGTTTGCGCTGGTGTCGGTGGCTGCCGTGGTGCTGCCCGATGGCAGCGGACGCGTGGCGTTTGGCGGCGTGGCGCATAAACCCTGGCGGCAGGCAGAAGCCGACGCGCAAATCCCACACGGGGCGCAGGCGGTGTATGACCAGCTTTTTAGCCACGCGCACCCCACGCCTGAAAATGCATTCAAGCTGACGCTGGCGAAGCGTACGCTCGCCTCCGCGCTGACCGAAGCGAGGGCCCGGACATGAAATTTGATAAACCCGCAGGCCAAAACCCGATTGATAATCTTACCGTTGTCGGGCAGCCCCACGACCGCATTGATGGTCCACTGAAAACCACTGGCCGCGCGCACTACGCCTATGAATGGCATGACCTCGCCGACAACGTGGCGTATGGCTATGTGGTTGGCGCGGCGATTGCCAAAGGGCGAATCACCGCCATGGACATTGAGGCGGCGAAAACCGCGCCCGGCGTACTGACCGTGGTCACCGCAGGCAACGCCGGACCGCTCGGAAAAGGGAGTAAAAATACCGCCAGGCTGCTCGGCAGCCCGGTGATTGAACACTATCATCAGGCCGTGGCGCTGGTGGTCGCCGAGACGTTTGAGCAGGCGCGCGCGGCGGCGGCGCTGGTGAACGTGGAATATAGCCGGGATGCCGGGGCCTATTCGTTAGCGGACGAAAAACCCGCCGCGACCGCGCCGGAAGGCGAGGAGGATAAAAACGTCGGCGATTTTGATGCTGCCTGGTCAACGGCGGCGGTAAAACTGGACGCCACCTACACCACGCCCGATCAGAGCCATATGGCGATGGAGCCGCATGCCTCGATGGCGGTCTGGGAGGGCGAAAAGCTGACCGTCTGGACCTCAAATCAGATGATCAACTGGTGCCACACCGACCTGGCGGAAACCCTGAAGTTGCCGATGGAAAACGTGCGGATAATCTGCCCGTATATCGGCGGTGGATTTGGCGGGAAGCTGTTTTTACGCAGCGATGCTCTGCTGGCGGCGCTCGGCGCTCGAGCGATAAAACGCCCGGTGAAAGTCATGCTGCCGAGACCCGTCATTCCCAATAACACAACGCATCGCCCGGCGACCATTCAGCATATTCAGATTGGCTGCGACAGCGACGGCAAAATCACCGCCATCGCACATGAAAGCTGCTCCGGCAATCTTTCCGGCGGCGCGCCTGAGACCGCCGTTCAGCAGACAGAACTGCTCTACGCGGGGGCGAATCGCCACACTGCTTTGCGACTGGCAAAACTTAATCTGCCGGAAGGCAACGCCATGCGCGCGCCCGGTGAAGCGCCGGGGCTAATGGCGCTGGAAATTGCGATCGACGAACTGGCCGAAAAAGCCGGCATCGACCCGGTGGAGTTCCGCATCCTGAATGACACCCAGGTTGACCCAGCCAATCCTGAGCGTCGTTTCTCGCGCCGCCAGCTGGTGGAGTGTCTGCGCACCGGCGCGGAACACTTCGGCTGGAAACAGCGTAATGCGACGCCCGCTCAGGTCCGCGATGGACGCTGGTTGATCGGCCTGGGCGTGGCGGCGGGTTTTCGTAACAATCTGCTGACAAAATCCGGCGCGCGCGTGCATCTGGATGGCAACGGCAACGTGACGGTGGAAACGGACATGACCGATATCGGGACCGGCAGCTACACCATCATCGCCCAGACGGCGGCGGAAATGCTCGGCGTACCGATGGCAAAAATTGACGTCCGGCTGGGCGATTCCCGCTTCCCGATCTCCGCCGGTTCCGGTGGCCAATGGGGCGCTAACACGTCGACGGCGGGCGTGTATGCCGCCTGCGTGAAGCTGCGTGAAGCCATCGCCCACAAGCTGGGTTTTGACGCAGCGCAGGCGCATTTCGCCAACCAGGAAATCATCGCGGGCGACAGGCATATCAAACTCAGCGAGGCGGCGTCAGACGGGACATTAACCGCCGAAGACACCATCGAATTTGGCTCCCTCGACAAGCAGTATCAGCAGTCGACGTTTGCCGGGCATTTTGTCGAAGTGGGCGTGGATTCCGCGACCGGCGAAGTCCGGGTCCGACGAATGCTGGCAGTCTGCGCGGCAGGACGCATTCTTAACCCGAAAACCGCGCGCAGTCAGGTAATTGGCGCGATGACCATGGGCCTTGGCGGGGCGTTGATGGAAGAACTGGCGGTCGATACGCGGCTGGGGTATTTCGTCAATCACGATATGGCGGGCTACGAAGTGCCGGTTCACGCCGATGTTCCGGAGCAGGAAGTGATTTTCCTTGAGGACACCGATCCGATTTCATCGCCGATGAAAGCCAAAGGGGTCGGCGAACTGGGGCTGTGCGGGGTCAGCGCGGCGATCGCCAACGCGGTGTATAACGCCACGGGCGTGCGGGTGCGCGATTACCCGGTCACGCTGGATAAATATCTCAGCGCCCTGCCGGACGTGGTGTAAGGAGACGCGATGGGACAGAACGCGATATGCATCGCCCCGGCTGACACGGCCCTGATCACGCCTGAGCAGGCGTTTTTGAGCGATGACAGCCGGGAGATTTTACGCTTTGCGCTTGAGGCATTAACGGCCGGAATGGGCGCGTCGCTGGTCACGCTGGTGGCGATTCGCGGCGGCGCGGCACGCTCGCTGGGCGCGCAAATGGCGGTGCGCGAAGACGGCTTATACTGCGGCTTTGTGTCCGGCGGCTGCGTGGAGGCCGCGGTGGCTCACGAGGCGATGGCGGTCATCGCCTCGGGTCAGGACCGCGAGGTGCGCTACGGCGAAGGTTCGCCTTATTTCGATATCGTTCTGCCCTGCGGCGGCGGTATCACGCTCAGCATTCATCGGCTGCGTGCTGCGCAACCACTGCTGGCGGTGCTCAACCAACTGGAACAACGTCAGCCCGCCGGGCTGCGCTATTCGCCGAAGTCACAGACGCTACACAGTATCGCCACGCCGCCGAAAACCGGCTGGCAGGGTGACGCCTTTGATACCGCCTATCGCCCCGGCGTGCGGGTGATTGTGTTTGGTCGATCCATTGAGGCGCAGACCACCGCCGCGCTGGCGCAGGCCGTCGGTTACGACGTCCGCGCCTGTACCGATCTCGACTCGCATATCGACAGAATGATCGATGCCGACACCGCGGTGCTGCTGCTGTGGCATGACCTTCACCGCGAGCTGCCCGTTTTACAGGCCGCCCTGCGCGGCAAGCCTTTTTATATTGGCGCGCTGGGCAGCCATCGGACGCATGTTCAGCGCAGCCAATCACTGAGAGAACGTGGCTGGAGCGAAGCCGATATCGCGCGGATCAACGCCCCGATCGGCATCTTCCCCAAAGCCCGTGACGCCCGCTCCTTGGCGCTTTCAGTGTTGGCCGATGTGGCAGCGGCCCGCCAGCAAACCGGGGAACCGTAATGCCCTCCCCCGTGGTGATCATTCTGGCCGCCGGATGCGGCGAACGGTTTCGGGCGAGCGGTGCCACAACGCATAAACTCGATGCGCTTCTGCACGGCCAATCGGTGTTAACGCACGTGATTCAGGCGGTAAAAGACGCCGGGCTGGCGTGGCATTTGGTCAGGCCGGAGGGCGGCACCCGCGGCATGGGCGAATCCATTGCGCTAGGCGTCAGCGCCGCCCCGCACGCCACAGGCTGGTTGATTCTGCCCGGCGATTTACCGCTGATTCAACCCGATTCACTGCGACGCGTCGCCGAAGGGCTACGCGAAAAACCGGTGGTGGTGCCGCACTATCGCGAGCAGCAAGGACATCCGGTGGCGTTCAGCCATGACTTTCTGCCGCAGCTGGCAGCCCTGACGGGGGATTTCGGCGCGAAAGAGATCGTCCGTAGCGCCCGGCTTCACCATCAGGTTCTGGATCTGGCTTTGCAGGACGGCGGAATTGGGCACGACATCGACACGCTGGCGGATTTAGCGCTGGCAGAGCGGGCGCTGAGCTCGCATCAATGGCGCAGAACAATGGACTGAAACACCGCTCAAATTCCCGTTATCTCAAGGCCCTCCCCCGCGCCGTCGTCTACAGTTAATCTTATCAATCATTTGTAGAACAATTACTTTATGGGCTTTTCGCTAAGGACTCACCTGTTCACGCGACTGCGGCTGCTGATTTCCATTGCCGCTGGCGTTATCTGTTATTTCGCCCTTCCCGCAACGTTAGGTATGCTGCAACGCATGTTGATCGGCTGGAATGTTCTGGCCTGGCTGTACCTGATTTTTATCTGGTTTCGGATGTTGCGTACTGACGTGAAAGATATTCCGCGGATCGCCAAAATTCAGGATCAAAGCGCGGGGCTGGTATTGGGCATGGTTATCGTCGCGTGTATGGCAAGCATCGTGGCGATTTTGAGCGAACTCTCTGCCCTGCACTCGCTTTCCGGCACGCCGCGCGTTGTGCATGTTGTGCTGACGGCCGCGACGCTGATTGTCTCCTGGGCGTTGCTGCCAAGCTCATTCGCGATGCATTACGCGCACCATCATTATCTGCATCGTGGCAAAGGGGTTTCGCCGATGATCTTCCCTGAAAAGCCCGACGATCCCGGTTACTGGGATTTCCTCTATTTTGCTTTTACGATTGCCGTTGCGTCACAAACGGCGGATGTGGCGACCGGCACCACCGATATGCGGCAGATTACGCTCCTGCAATCTGTCATCTCATTTGTCTTCAATCTGGCGATTTTAGGTTTATCGGTCAACGTCGGCGCCGGATTGCTGAGCTGAGCCCGTATTAATGAGCTGTTTTCATTAACCCTAGCGGATTACACCCTCTAATCAAATAAATCACCCTGCGCTATTCTTTGCCGACACAACAGCGAAGGATAACGTCATGCACTCTGTAAAACTGAACAACGGCATTGAAATGCCCCTGCTGGGCTTTGGCGTATTTCAGATGACGGATGCCGCCGAATGCGAGCGCGCCGTCATTGATGCCATCGAAACCGGCTATCGCCTGATTGATACCGCCGCCTCTTATCAGAATGAAACTCAGGTCGGCAATGCGCTGAAACAGAGCGGTATCGCGCGCGAAGAACTGTTTATCACCACCAAACTGTGGCTGCAGGACACACATTATGAAGGCGCTAAAGCGCAGTTCGAACGTTCACTCAATCGCTTGCAGCTGGACTACGTCGACCTGTATCTGATTCACCAGCCTTATGGCGACGTGCACGGCGCATGGCGCGCGATGGAAGAGCTGCATCAGGCCGGGAAAATCCGCGCTATTGGCGTGAGCAACTTCCACCCGGACCGTCTCGCCGACCTCACCGCATTTAATAACGTGGTTCCGGCGGTGAACCAGATCGAAGTGAACCCGTTCAACCAGCAACTGCACGCGGTGCCGTGGATGCAGACCCACGGGATCCAGCCTGAAGCGTGGGCGCCATTTGCCGAAGGCAAAAACGGTCTGTTCCAGCACCCGGAGTTAACCACTATCGGCGCGAAATACGGCAAAAGCGTGGGCCAGGTTGTCCTGCGTTGGATCTTCCAGCGCGGCATTGTGTCGCTGGCGAAAACGGTGCGTAAAGCGCGGATGGAAGAGAACATTAATATCCTCGACTTCGAACTCAGCCAAGAAGAAATGCTGCAAATCACCGCCCTCGACAGCGCCACCAGCGCGTTCTTCTCGCATCGCGATCCGGCGATGGTGCAATGGCTGACCGGCCGTAAACTCGACGTGTAATGAGGAATTGTTAATGCAAAAACGTTATCTCGGTAAATCTGGTCTGGAAGTCTCGGCATTGGGCCTGGGCTGCATGGGCCTCAGTCATGGTTATGGTCCGGCAACGGACACCCGTCAGGCGATTGAACTGATCCGCAACGCCGTCGAGCGCGGCGTAACCTTCTTCGACACTGCCGAAGTGTATGGCCCATATCTGAACGAAGACGTGGTCGGCGAAGCATTAAAACCGTTCCGCGATCGGGTGGTTATCGCCACCAAATTTGGCTTCACTTTCGGGGCTGACAACAAGCAGCAGATTTTGAACAGCCGCCCGGAGCATATCCGCCAGGCGGTAGAAGGCTCGCTGCGCCGCCTCAAAACCGATGTCATTGATTTACTGTATCAGCACCGCGTTGACCCGGACGTGCCGATTGAAGACGTCGCGGGCGTGGTGAAAGATCTGATTGCAGAAGGGAAAGTGAAACACTTCGGCCTGTCCGAAGCGGGCGCGCAAACACTCCGTCGGGCACATGCCGTGCAGCCTGTCGCCGCATTGCAGAGTGAATATTCCATGTGGTGGCGTGAGCCTGAACAGGAAATTCTGCCGGTACTGGAAGAGTTAGGCATTGGTTTTGTGCCGTTCAGCCCGCTGGGCAAAGGCTTCCTGACCGGGGCCATCACATCCGGTACCACCTTTGGCGCGGATGATTTCCGCAGCAAGGTGCCGCGTTTTGCCGCCGAGGCCATTGAAGCCAATGAAAATCTGGTCACCGTGCTCGGCGAACTGGCTGGCGAGAAGGGCGTGACCCATGCGCAAATCGCGCTCGCCTGGCTGCTGGCGCAGAAACCGTGGATCGTGCCGATCCCAGGCACCACCAAACTGCATCGACTGGAAGAAAACCTCGGCGCAGCGGACATCACCCTGTCTCAGGCTGAGTTACGTAAGATTGGTCTGGCGCTTGAAACGGTGAAAATCGTCGGCGACCGTTATCCGGCCGCACTTCAGGCTCGCGTGGGTCGCTAAGGTTCCGGCTGGCTTGTCACTGGTGGCAAGCCAGCTACAAGAGGATTCTCGGAGATTAAATACACGCCTGATATTTGCGGAGCGTAATTATTACGTATATTCCATAACTTTATTGTCCAAATTTGGATCGGGACTTATTTCATTAAGAATGATCTCATTTACATCGACACAACCGGTTCACTTTGATGTATATTAACTGCCCAGAGAAATTTTGCGTAATTCCGGGCCAATGAGCGAGACGTTCCGAATCCCTCTCAGCGCCTGAAGGACGTGTTAACGCATATTAAGGAATGACATGTACGGGTTAGTTCTGATTATCTCATTTGCCACCGGCGCGACTCAAAGCAACGTTATCGGGGTCTACAGCAGCCAGGAACAGTGTGAGGCGGCATCGCAGTCCCACCCTTCTAACACCCATTGCGCTTATATCGATCCCGATAAGGGTCTGGTAGCCGCCAAATCGAATAACAACGATGCCTCGCAGTCCTAATAGAAATTCGCGCGTCTGAGCGGCGAGGTGTAATTAATCCCCCCGACGCGCGACCTTCCCACCGAAATAATCCTTCCGATTGCCATCTAAATATCGACACCGTATATTCAGTGCCCTGTAGTGACTATTCATAAGTTATGGTAAAAGACTCGTTTGCTGAATGGGCAGACAGAGGGCTATGACAAAATGAAGTGGTGCGATAATAGGAATGAATAAAGCACACCAACTTATTGTTTTTAAATGATTTAATGTATTCTAAAAATAATCCTATACACATGACTATACACATTTCCGGAGGCGTTCAAAAATCACTCACCTTTATACCCAACAAAATACTTTTTCTTGAGATAACCATGCACACTGTTCACACAACTTAATTTTCTTTTGATATCAATGCAATAGGTGTGAACTTTCCAGTGAAGAGTGAACACCCACCCTTCACTGACACATATATAAGAAGGTATAGGAAAACCTTTATTTATTTTTTTGATTCGAATAGGGAGATTTTGTTACCAACTCGCGGAGCATATGGATACTCATATCCTGAGAACTTTGATGCACTACTCTATGACAATTTGCACATAGTAGTATGAGATCTTCAAGGCCTGTTTTTGTTTCTCCCGTTTCAGAAAGAGGGGTGACGTGATGGCATTCTATGTAGTCAAACTCTTCCCCGTAAAAATCAGAAAAGGAAAAGCCACACGCTTCGCAGAAAAATTTACCATATTTTGTCTTATGATTTTCTTTTTTCAGTTTTGATATCTTTGGGTCCCTAACTATATCCTTTACTATTTTATAAATTACTTTCCCTTCCGAAGAGGACATCGCAACAGAATTAGCTTTTAAAGTAATTGAATTTTCTGTTATGGAATCAAATATTTCCTCCTCAAGCTTTACAACATCCCCCTTCAAATGAAAGGAAATTAATGTTTTGCTAATAAAATCATCACCTAAACCATCAATGAGAAAGTCTTTCTCTTTTTCAATAGATTCAATTTCAAATTGAAATCGATATGGGTAAATATTGTCATCCCATATATGAGAAGTATCCTCATAAAAACCTTTTGTAACTTTCCCCTTAACAACCTCTTCTACAACACCTTGGAATTTATGATATTCAGAATTTTTTACTCTTGGAAATCCAGGTAATGGATTGGGGAATTTGCTTTTAGGGCGTGTGATATTATATACAAAGACTATCTCATCCCCCTCGCTAACTTCTTTCAATTTGGAGTCATTTTTTAATTTCTTTAGCCCCCATACTTTATTTTTCTTACCGATGTTGTAATTTTTAGTCGATTTTCCACCAACATAGATAACCCAAGTGTTCATTTTTTATTCCAATCCTTAGTTACACCCTCTATTTGTTGATGATTAAGATATATCTCAATACTTATAGATTCAATTAAAAAGACCGACAATTGTCGGTCAAAAAAAGTTATAGAGAGATCTGTTCGCTGCACTTTGGCAACCAATCTGCATTGCTTTCCTCCCGAAGGGTAAGGTTAGTCTGCATTCCCTGATTAGTCCGTCGCTTCTCATACTGCAGCCCATATTCCTTGAGCATTAACGGCAATCCTTTGCCAAACATGGTCAGACTGAGCGTATTTTTATAGCCATTGGCTTCCATGTAGACCAGATAGGCATGGTAAAGGTATGTACGAGGCTGACGTGGGACAATGTTAGCGTTCCCCATAAACATTCCCGTGGTGTCAGGTAAGACTTCAAGGTATCCGCAAAAATCAAACGCTGAATCAGCATCACGTTTGATGGTGAGCGCTTCATCGGAGTTCTGCTGCGACTGAAGTAATGCCCTGGCGCTCATTGGGTCGCTGAAACGCTGCATAAGCTGGCGAACAATCACTGCTAGCTCGCTGGCAATTTTCTCTTTGAGCTGAGTATCGCGTTCCTCCGGGGCTATCTGGTCGGGGAAATGCAGGATCACTCTTCGGCGTGAAACTCCACCACTACGATCAGTGAAACGCATCGGATTATTGTTCACAGCCAGGATAACTGCAGGAATGTGGGTTGAATAGGCGTTCTGGTATTTGGGATCAACGGATACCGCATCGCCGCCAGTGATGGCTTTTAGTCCGGCCCCGTCACCGCTCCACTTTTCCTGGTCGGGAAGTCGAATCAGTGAAAAACCAATTAATGCGGCTCGTTCTCGTGGTGATTCAAGCATTTCAATGGTTGCCGAGGTAGCGTTATCCTCACCTGCCAGCATCGTTGCTATTTCAGCCAGAATACTCTTTCCGCTTCCGCCAGGGCCAGTAACCTCCAGAAACAGCTGCCAGTCATAACGGTTAGCCAGCACCATAAACAACGCCGCCAGAATGATGTCCCGCTTTTCCGGTTTGAAGCCTGCGGCACGATCCAGCCAGCGCCAGAACGCCGGGGCATGAGTTTCCAGTGCCTCACCGTCAACGGGCTGCGTGTAATCCACCTCGCACAGCGTACGTAACCAGTGCTTCTTATCGTGCAGGCTAAACAATCCTGTACGGGTATCGAGCACACCGTTGCGAAACCCGATCAGCTGCCGCGCCGGATTCTGTTGTTGCGGAACAATCAGTTTGAGGGTTTCCACGAGAGAGGCAATTTTTCCGGATGAAAAAGGTGCGCCGAGGCGCTGAAACAGCGCAGCCACATCACGGGCAAAATCGGCGTAAGAGATAACTTTCCAGGCCCCCGCCTCATAGCGTGAAAGGAGCTGCCCGTTAGGGTCTACCGCCAGTGCATTTTTATAGTGGTCCACTACCCTCTGCGCTTTTTCGCTGACGCTCAGCGCGGTAAATTCAGCTTCGCTCATTGTGTCGAAGGGGCTGGCAATAGCTGGTTTTATTACTTCATAAATTGCCTGCCGGGTGGCTTCTTCGCCGTTCTGCGTGAATGCATCGTTCCAGTCACCAAACACAGGTGGGAGCGCCATTGTGCAATTGCAGGCCCTGGAAGCAGCTACGCCCCTTGTTTGCCCCGCACCGTTGAGATCGCGGTCAGCAGCAATAATTATCTGGTGCGTTGGGTACTGAGTGCAGGCAATACTCGCCAGGGAAAGGAAATTGACGGAAGAAAAGGCCACCATGACAGCATCGCCAGTCAGATGGTTGATAGTGAGTGCAGTGGCATATCCTTCCGCTATCCAGAGTCGTTTGGCTGCTTTGGCAGTACCTTCAACCATGTAAAAGGCATTCTTAACCTGACCGCCTTTAAGGAAGCATTTGCCCCCATCAGCGTTGATTAACTGCAGATTTACCAGCTCCCCATCTGCATACAGTGGAACGATAAGATCTCCCATACGGAATGTCACACCACCGACTTTATGCACAGTGGTTAATTCCCGGCAAGGCAGTGCAGAAAACCCTTTACCCGTCAGATAGGCATTGCCAGTGGTCTGACGGGATTTCTCAAACAAACGGGCTGCCAGCACGGCTGCAGCTTGTCTCCCGGCCTCTTTTTCAAGAGAATCAGATTCAAGGATTTCCTGAGATACGGGTGGCAGATTTCCGGTAATGCCGTTTATTCTGTCTGCCGCTTCACTGATGCCTACATCCAGTACTTTGCTTACAAGCGCCAGGCCATCACCTGCCCCGCACTGGTTGCAGAACCACGTTCCCCGCCCTTCCTGGTCATCAAACCGAAAGCGGTCTTTCCCGGCACAGACCGGACAGGGCTGGTGTCGATTTTTCAGTACGTTTACGCCCAGTGCGGGTAAAATTCTTGACCAGTGACCGCGAGCTGCTTTCTCAGCCTGGCTAACTTTCATTCCTGACATTGTGCGGCCCTCCTTAGTGCAGCGCTGGTTTATTGAGGTGACGGGAGCAAAGTTCATCCATTACCGTCATTCCGAGCAGTGAGAGAACCGGACAGGCTTTAAGCGGCCCCGACTCCATCAGATCCGAAAGCAACGCGCAGGCAATTTCCAGTCCTCTTTGCTGCCCGTGCTGGCGCAGATAGAACCCTTCCAGCTCGCGGGCGATGGCATCTTCAAGTTCAGTGAGCGTCAGGCCGGAATAACGTTCCTGCTGACTGCTGATAGTCAGCCAGGCACATGCTACGGCACGGCGATACAGAGCGGCACGAAGTGCCAGATGAGATTCACAGGATTGCATCAGGCCACCTCCGCATTCATCAGGTCGTCATGGCAGCGTTGCACCACTCCATCCAGTTGCTCTGTCATCAGATAGATGAGGGAAACCAGTTGTTCGCATTGCGCACCTGCTGGCTTTTCATAACAGTCCTGCAGGGCTGCCATGCCAGTTACATACTCACCCACATTGCGTAAATGTTTCAGCCTCACAACGTCGTCGTAGGAGATCTCAAACTGGTTCATAGCGTCACCTCCCTGGCAGGCAGGCGTGCAGAAAGGGAGAGCACATAATCACGGACCAGCGAAAGGCGCGCGGAACGCTCATCGCAGGCCACAGTGCGAAGCATACAGATGCGGGGTTGAGTGTCAGCCCGGCGGATTGCGGCAAACACAAAGACATATTGCGGGTATGACGGGGTGAGGATTGTAGCCATGATGGCAGCCTCCATTGAGTAGCGGTTATTGCTACCACCGGAAACGCCAATTTCACTGGTGGCAGCCCGAACGGGGTTGGCGTAACCGGCCTCAATGGATACCGGCCAGCCCGAAGGCTGCCCCGCCCGGACTGCCATTATCTCGAAAGAACCACGGTGTACGCATAAACACCACAGTCCGGAAAATGGATGTGCCTGAGCTACGACGAAAAAAAAGACGCCTGGCGCGTCTGGTGTCGCCATTGAGTTTCGCGGAACGCCAATTCCGGCTGCCGATTTTGCGACAGCAAAAAAACTATACCTGGAAATGACGGCAGTAAGCAAGCCAGAAAAAAGGTATTTAATGTATTCAGGTATCATCATGCATCACATCCCCGCCCACGTGCGCTGATACGGTCCGCCATCCAGGCGCTGACCTCAGACTGTGCCCAGGCGACATTTTTACCGCCAAGCGGGATCTGCTTCGGAAACGCATCGCGGCTGATCAGGTCGTAAATGGTCGAACGAGACAACCCACACAAGTGCATCACCTCGGGCAGACGTAAAAAACGCTCATGCTGGTTCGATACAGGAAACAATGGCGCAGCAGGAGCTGGCGCAGACACAGAAATATTATGCATTTATCTACCCTATTTAATTTCCAAAGCAGTCCGGATAAATTCATCCGGATTCAGGTAGTTCCTTATTATGTGTATATAACTCGCTTGCGCACGCATTATTTATTTAGCGTCACACATTGATTTTATGGAAGTGAAAACCCTATCAAACCATATAAAACGACATAATGAACATCATGCCTGCGAACTATAAATACAGGAGCATTAATAGGAACTACCATTCATCCCGGGTTTACTACCCCATGGGTCATTGCACCTGATAGTGTTGGCCCCATCGCCCATACAGCAAGGCCGTAAAACTTCTACACGAGGCCTTGCATTGCAGGCCTCAATTTCCGGACATATTTATGAATCGCATCCAACGTATAAACATTGGGTCTGCATAAAAACCTTGATGTTAAATAATCTCACCTTAAATATTAAAATACATCCGAATGAATCCATAAAGAACCGGACAGATCTAGTTTTATAAAAATCAGTATGAAATGCAACACCATGGTCAGAGGCGAAAATGTTATTTTCCGGAAAAAATATGCAGTCTATTTCAGCGCCTGTCGAATACTACCGAATAAGGGTGAATAGTGGTGAGGAGCAAAAATCAAATATCCATGAGGAATAAAATAGCCATCCATTATGAAAAAATACCATAAATGATTTTATTCCCACGTGAACAGCTATGAACAGTCGATGAATACTGTCCCGCCAACCCTTCACTTTTTAACTTACTGTATTATCTATTTTTTTAACTAAGTGAATAGTAGTGAACAGTTAAAGTAAGTCTGAAACAGCCTCAGTTAAACGAGGCCTTTTCTGGCTAGCCAAAAGAGGTCTTTGTCTTGTCGCTCGCACAATGGCATTCAATGGCAGCTTTGTATGCATGACAGCACAATTGACACCACGACAAACCACCAGGTGCTGACATGACTATCCCAGAACAGAGCAATAACCCGATCGCTGATATTTCTATCCCTGCTTCGACGCAACAGGCGCTTGAAAAAGTGAATGTCGCTAAATCAGCCTGGATGGAAGCCCGTCGCAAGCAAGGTGATGCTGCAGCGATGCTCACAACAATACGTAAACGCCGTGTAGAAACGGAAACGGAGGCAAAGGCACAAAATGAGGAATGGCGGCAGATGTTCCATGAAAACCAGGGACAGGTAACGCCAAAGATGAAAAAGCTCCGTGCTGAGATTGCTCTGGGCCGGGAAACGCTCGACGAGTTTGATGACCTGCTTGCAGCCCATGCCGGAGATAATGAATTACTGCCCTGGAATACGGCGAAACTGGCCCGTGGGTACATTCAGGCGCACGACGACCTAATCGAGATCCATGTTACCCGGCTATGGGATGATTTCATGGGACAGCATGGTAAGAATCTTATTCAACTCCTGAGCCTGCTAAAGGTGACAATGGGACGGCGCGCCAGCGCTTATCTGGGCGTTGTCCATGAGGTGAATGACCCTGAAACGTTATTACGGAATTTCGTTTTCTCAAAAATTACCGACCCAGCAATAAAACAGGATGAATCATTCCAGAATGATCCTTTCCTCAAAACGATTGGTGTACGTGCTGACAGTATTGCCTATCAGGACATTAAGAACGCCCCAAGCCCGGCGGCGCAAATTCGTATTCAGAAACAGCGTGAAAAAGCGAAGAAGGAGCAAAGCTGATGAACGCTACTATTCCCCCTCAGGAAGCGCTGCAGCACTATCGGGATGCTTCTCAGAATTGGTTATCCCTTCGTAATGAACAAAGCACAGCCCAACTACGGCTGCAGGCATTGTTGCTGTCTGCAGATAAACCCGCCAATTACGCCTGGCAGGTTGAAACTCTCAGAGAAAAGCTCGAAGTGCTTGAATGGCAGATCAGTTGTGCGGCAAGCGATAGCCTCTACGCGCAAAGAAGTGTTGTGGATGCCTGTGTTGATAATGCCTTAAGTGACTTTATGGCAAATTCGGGCAAGGCGCTGACCTCAGCACTGGCACCTTATCTAAACGGCCCCTTTGGCCTTGATGTTGCTGCACGTGTGCTGCGTTCTGCACTGGCGCACCATGCAGAACTCAATGCTCCAGAACTGCTTGAGTCCTGCCGCGATATCCTGGATGAATCAGGTTTGTCGCCTGATACCTCAATGCGCATGGATGCATCCAGGAGATTCACTCCGGCGAAGCATAAAACTTTTCAGGACAGACTCAAGCGCCTGAAACTCATGGAGGAAGCCTATGGCTTTACAGTGTCCTGAGTGCGGTGCAATCTCACATGCTCGTTCCAGCTTTTATGAGGCCCCATCCATAAAGCGGACTTATTATCAGTGCAAAAACCTGGAGTGCTCATGCACATTCACCGCACTGGAGAGCGTGGACACGATTATTGCCCGGCCTAACAAGGTTGAGACCAAGGATGAAACCGCAAGCGAGCAATCAGAGAAGTCAGCTCACACACTCGGAAAATATGGCGCAGCCTCCAAGTTATCTAACCGCCAGCAAATTCCGATGTAACGACTCAGAGCAATTATTGAACCGGCTCATATGCCGGTTTTTTATGCAAACTTTCTGACTTCCCTGCTAACGTTGAGAGTGCAAGTATATGCTGCATGAATACGCATGACTTTATGCACTGGTATTTTTACCTCTCAGACCGCACACGGCTTGGATGAGAGTCTTTCATGCACCTGCATGAAAACCACTGCATAAAGCGCGCAGGCGTGGCGGGGATACGAGCGCGCGCGCAGGGGTAAAACTGTACTACATTTCTATTTGTATACCTAAAGGCTCCCTCGCATGCAAAATGCTTTAATTTATTAACTTCAGTCCAATTCTCGAATAAAGAAAGGGCTAACCTCCCTTCGATCATCTATAAATATGCTCATGTAATCCTTTGCTCTAGAAAAAGCTACATACATTAATCTGTTAGCAATATCTTGAGCATAATCATTTCCTTTATCATAAGACGATTGATGTGGAACTACTTTGTCATGATATCCAATAGTTATTACATAATCATATTCTTCACCCTTTGAACCATGTATTGTTGACACAGATACAACATTTTTATCTTTGTTTATCATTTTTTTTATCGCCCCCATACCAGCTTTAATTTTCGCTACGGAAGCTGCTGCATTACAAATATTATAATCTGTCTCTATCTTAATGGATCTTTGATACTTCACTTCTAAAAAGACATAAAGCTCTTTCAACCATAAAATAAAATTATTTTTTACAGATTGAAATTCTTTTAAATCACGCTTAAGCTGCAATGGACTTAGATGGCTTAACTCAGGAATTGAGTCAATTATCTTTCTTGCTAAAGAATGCCTTCTTTGATAGTTAACAACATTTACATCTAGAAGAACTAACTTTATTAATTCGTAAAAAACTGTATTTCTTAGACAATAAAGTGGATTTGTAGATTGAAAATCATAAACAAAACACTCAGAAATATCATACAAATCATTGATCAGTCCCATGAGGTAGTATTTATCCGGGCCTATAATCGCTATGCCATCAACACCATTATATTTTAAGTGATATTTATTTATTAGATTGAAGATTCTTTTAGGCAATTCACCTTTCGATATATCTCTTATAATAGGCAGTCTACCATCACCTTCCCGCATAGAAATAACATCATTACGCGAAGCGGAATATTTTTTATAATAATTGACCAGTGATGTAGACGACCGGTAACAACCAGACAACGTTTCATGTCTTAATTCAGACAATTGTAACTCAGACTTTAGAATATCTTTGTTTTTTACAGATACACCAAGATCCTGAAAAATAGCCTGATCATTATCACCAACTATAAAAACAGAAACACGATTATATCTCGTTATATATGACAAAGCCTTAAGCTGGATTAAGCTGGTGTCTTGCGACTCATCCAAATAAATATTACCAATCAACTTTGAAAGATGCTCACATATTTTTGGATTGTCATTAAGAAAATCAACACCCAACCTTATAATATCATCAAAATCAATATACTTATTATCCTCTTTGATTCGATTATATTCTTGAATGACCAGCAACTCTTTGTCTTTACTATCCACCGCATGGCAATAAGGTACTACAAATGAATTACCTTCTTCATCACAATTATAACGTATTCTTGTTTCTAATTTTTTATCAGCCTCTATACTTTGAATTATCTTCCTTTGCTTATATTCTGAAAGCAAAGAAAACCCATCCACAAGTCGTGGGATGGCTCCAGTGTATTTTTTAACAACCCACTCTAAAAGAAATGAATGAATAGTACCGCACCAAACCCTCTCAGTATCTATATTGAGATTATCTATCCTGCTTGAGATCTCATCAGCTGCAGCGTTAGTATGAGTTAGTACAATGTGCCAACGAAAACCTTCATTATGATATAAGTTATCCTCAAGCATCCCAATTAATAGTTTTGTTTTCCCAGCCCCAGGGCAGGCGCTAACCAATAGATTGCTTTTAATATTTATCAAACCTCTCTTTTGATCATCCATAATGAACCTCGAGCAAAAGAGTTAAAGGATCATTAGGGCAATGCTCTTTGAATACTGCCAAGGCAGCATCTAAATTATCAATAACAAAAGCCAAATCATCACGCCCAAGAGTATTATTTAACAAATCATTCCCATCTCTATTTTTAATGACTTCGACACGATATCGAACCATCTTAGCTAGAGTAAATTTATTAAAATCACCCGTAAATCCTAATGAATGACAAAGTGCCTCAGGTATTGGGAAATCGGCATCAAGCTTGTCAGCCAGCATCATGGCAAACCAACCCTTTTTATGCTTATTTGCTAACTTTAAAGCGTAACATCCGACTTTTTGTCTATCAGAGGATGAAAACGCTTCTTGATATGGGCTATAAAAGGCTTTCTTCTCAAAGGATTCATCAGCTATCTGATCAAAATACCTTACGGCTCCTGACAGGACTAAATCGATTTCAAAAGTAAATTTAGAGTAATAGGCGCGAATAAAACTGTTACCCCCAACAATTTTATCCAAAATGACTTTGCGTGCAATACCGGATTCTGCTGATTTTACAGCTTTATTATATTCTTCTTGTGATAAATAATCTGGCTTATTGTCGCCATACAGATTTATATCATCGTCTGTTAATATTGCACATTTCTTTTTAATCCGATCTGCATGAAACAATGAAGATAGTAATTCAAACCCAGTACCCCGAACAGATACCAATGAAATACCAAGCTCATCAAGTGTAACTCCAAAAGTATTTTTGACAAGGTGAGGGATTAATATTTCCTCTGCATCCCCCTCAATTAGAATTACATTTTTTGCAAAAAGAATATCTGTTCTTATGGCATCAAGGAATCGTTCAATACGATTAATCTTCTCATCTTCGAGTCCTTTTGAGGGTGAACATGAAATAGTTTCAAGACCTTTTTTTACAAGTACATTAGTAGTTGAAATATTTGATACTGATGAGATGTGGGTTGAATGCGTAGATATAAAAACCTGAGTCCTATTATTTTTTAGGTTGCTAAATAATGATTTTTGTATATGTGTATGAATATGAGCCTCAGGCTCTTCTATTATCAGGAAGTTAGCCAGAAGATTTTTACTGATGCCCTCTTCATACTCATACAGTTTCAAAGCCAAATAGATTAAATTTGCACCTCCAAGACTCATTTCTGAAAGTTCAGAGACATATCCTTCAGAAAGTGAGTCTCCTGCTTTTAATTGTAAAACTTTTACCAATTCTTTGAGTTCACTTGGTAATTCAGAGGTAACATTTAAAACTGGTGAATACGTTGTACCAACAGCATTAGTTATTGATAATAATATCCCATCCGAGAGTTTTTTTACCTCATCAATTGATGAGATTTTTTCATTTACATCCCTGATGTTTTTACTCAGGGTCTCATCATTATCAATTCCTTTAGATACATATTCTAAGAGCTTTTGAAATGGATTGAATCGATTGTTCTTAAGTTCACTAACCACATCCCTCAAAGCACGAGCATAGGTGCAACTGATATTATCCTGTATATTATAATTACGCTGCCTGTTACCAATTAAATTAATTCGTTCTAGCTTAGGATCTGAGAATAATAGTGTATTAAAGTCACCAACCACAAGAGAGTATGTTTGGTTATCACTAAAATCGGCAGTACCTTGGCATAACACTAAAGTTTCATAGGTTGTCTTATCAATTAAATACTGTTCTTTCAGAGTATGATATGCAATTTTACGTTCTTCATAATCTTTAATTTCATTCAGTTTAAAGAGTTGCTCTCTTATGTAAAATTGCGGTCTATAAATATAAGTTATTCGCCCAGTCCCACCACCATTAACAGTAGTATTTAATTGACACAGTAGCTCTGATTCTTCATCCCCGCCTATCTCATCAAACTCCAAGCTAACTATTACCCAATGGCCAAATGCACTTCCTAATCCTCTGTGAAAATCATTTTCTAAAAGAAATCATTTATAATAAGGCAAAGTATCATCAAGTATAAGTCTCATCGCCTCAAAAACATTTGTTTTCCCCGATGAGTTTTCACCAACAATAGTATTAACACATTCTTTTTTAAAGGACAGAGATGTTGCTTTGAAATTCCTAAAATTTCTTATTGAGAGCGTCTTGATAAACATATATTTTCACACCTTGAATATAAAATGGGAGTACCATTGCATCATTCTTTTTCTACCAATGATATATTGAGCATGGTTATACGTTCCTCTAATTGAATTTTTATCAACATGAGCCAACTGAAGTTCAATCCATGTAGTATCAAAATCATAATCGTGAAGGATAGTCGAAAAAGTATGCCGAAAACCGTGACCAGTAACCTTCCCTGCATAGCCAACACGCTTGATTAATTGATTAACACTCGCTTCACTCATCGGTTTGTTCGGATCGTTCCGCCCCGGAAAAACATAACGATAGTTCCCTGTCATGATCTTGAGTTCATTGAGTAAATCTAACGCCTGAGTAGACAATGGCACAAGATGTGACCTGCGCATTTTCATCCTTTCAGCAGGAATTTCCCAAATAGCGTTATCTAGATCAAATTCTGACCATGAGGCAGCTCGTAATTCGATGGTTCGAACACCCGTAATCATGAGTAATTTCGTGGCAATCAGGACAAGCCGACTTCCGGTATAACTGTCTAAAGCACGCAGAAAATCGGGTATCTCATCAGCTTTTAGGAACGGGAAGTGATTTGATTGATGTACTTCGAGGGCGCTGGAGAGATCTGCCGCAGGGTTATACTCTGCCCTACCCGTAGCTATTGCGTAGCGAAACACTTCGGAGCAACGCTGCCGCACTTTGCGCATTTTCTCTAACGCACCACGTTTCTCAATTTTACGCAGCACGTTAAGCAGCTCTAACGGTTTAATCTCTCCTACTGGTCTTGCACCCACATAAGGAAAAATGTCGTTCTTAAACGCCTCCATGATGTCTGATGCATATCCTGCTGACCATTTGGTCGACTTCAGCTGATGCCACTCTCTGGCAATCTTTTCGAAAGCGTTCTCAGACTCGGTTTGCAAAGCAATCCTCTGCTCTTTACGAACCTCACTCGGGTTCTTACCTTCCGCGACCAATTTTCGGGCATCATCACGACGAGAACGGGCATCTGCAAGTGTGATCGTCGGATACACCCCAAGCGAAATCATTTTGGGTTTGCCTGCAAAACGATAGCGGAACCGCCAGCTCTTACTTCCATTAGGTTCTATAAGCAATGACAGCCCTTGCCCATCCCCAAGCGTATAGGGTTTATCTTCAGGCTTAGCGCGGCGAATCTGCATATCGTTTAAAGGCATGTGTATAGGAATCCAAGACCGAACAGGAACATATACACAATCCTATACACATTCTGTATCGGATTCTACTGGATGGTTACGGACGACGATGGACTAAAAAGCAGTAAAATCGTTATAAATCAGGGAGTTTATGGATGAATATGGACGTTTGAGGAAGTTGAGATGGTGCCGATAATAGGAGTCGAACCTACGACCTTCGCATTACGAATGCGCTGCTCTACCAACTGAGCTATATCGGCACTGAGTGCTGCAAAACACTGGGGATGTGCTTCGGGGTAAAAGGTTAAAACTCTGCGGGTGATGCGTCAATGGCCTTGAGAATCAAACGCCTATTTTTGCATCACCCGAGTTCAATTACGCACGAATCGTGTCGTCGCCGAAGCCAATCCATTTGTAGGTCGTCAGCGCTTCGAGGCCCATCGGGCCGCGGGCGTGCAGTTTCTGCGTGCTGACGGCCACTTCCGCGCCGAGGCCAAACTGAGCACCGTCGGTGAAGCGCGTTGAGGCGTTCACATACACTGCCGAGGAGTCGACTTCGTTGATGAAGCGGTCCGCGTTGCGCAGCGTACGGGTCAGAATCGCATCGGAGTGTTGCGTCCCATGCAGACGAATATGCGCAATGGCATCGTCCAGGTCATCGACCAATTTCACGTTCAAATCCAGCGACAGATATTCATCGTCATACTGCTGAACCTGCACAGGAACCACGTTCGCCGGGCCTTTTTGCAGCGTTGTCAGCGCGTCAGCCTCGGCATGAAGCGTCACGCCACTCTCCGCCATCTGTTGGCTCAATGCAGGTAAGAATGTGTCGGCAATGGCGCGGTTTACCAGCAGCGTTTCCACGGTATTACAGGTGCTCGGACGCTGGGTTTTGGCATTGACGATAATCTTCAGCGCCGGGTCAAATTCAGCGGTGTCATCCACGTAGATATGGCATACGCCAATCCCACCGGTGATCACCGGGATCGTCGACTGCTCGCGGCACAGCTTGTGCAGGCCCGCGCCGCCGCGTGGGATCAGCATGTCGATGTATTTGTCCATGCGCAGCATTTCATTGACCAGCGCGCGATCCGGGCTTTCAATCGCCTGCACCGCACCCGCAGGGAGCCCGCACTCTTCCAGCGCCTGCTGGATGACTTTCACCGTCGCAGCGTTGGTGCGCCAGGTTTCTTTCCCACCTCGCAGAATGGCGGCGTTACCGGTTTTCAGGCACAGCGAGGCCACGTCGACTGTGACGTTCGGACGCGCTTCATAAATCACGCCCACGACGCCCAGCGGCACGCGGCGACGTTCGATGCGCAGGCCGCTGTCGAGCAGCCCGCCGTCAATCACCTGTCCGACCGGGTCGGCGAGTTTGCACACCTGGCGCACGTCATCGGCGATGCTTTTCAGGCGAGCGGGATTCAGCGCCAGTCGGTCCAGCAGCGCTTCGCTCAGCCCGTTGGTGCGCGCTTCATCAAGATCCTGCGCGTTGGCGCTGAGGATGGCGTCGGTTTTCGCTTCCAGATAATCAGCAATCTTTTCCAGAACCTGATTTTTTTCACGCCCGGACAGCTGCGCCAATTTGTACGAGGCCGCTTTGGCCGCGATGCCCATTTGTTCCAGCATTGAAGGCTCCTTAACGGGTAATCATGTCGTCGCGATGAACGGCTACCGGGCCGTACTCGTAGCCGAGAATCGCGTCGATTTGCTGCGAATGTTGTCCGGCAATCCGACGCAGCGCATCGCTGTTGTAGCGGGACACCCCGTGCGCGATATCGCGACCGTCGAGAGTACGAATACGGATCACTTCACCACGGGAGAAGTTACCTGTCACGCTTTTAATTCCTTTTGGAAGCAATGAACTCCCTCTTTCCAGAATTGCAGAAACAGCGCCTTCATCCACGGTGATTTCCCCGGCTGGCGGTGCGCCAAAGATCCAGCGTTTACGGGTTTCGAGCGGGGAAATCTGGGCGTGGAAACGGGTGCCGACGGCGACCCCTTCCATCACGTCGCCAATCACGCCCGGGCGACTGCCTGCGGCAATAATGGTTTCGATTCCGGCGCGGCAGGCGACGTCAGCGGCCTGCAGTTTGGTGCCCATTCCGCCGGTACCGAGGCCCGAAACGCTGTCTCCAGCAATTGAGCGCAGTGCGTCGTCAATGCCGTGCACGTCCTGAATCAGTTCGGCCTGTGGATTAGTGCGCGGGTCGGCGGTGAACAACCCCTGCTGGTCGGTCAACAGAAGCAGTTTGTCGGCTCCAGCGAGGATTGCCGCCAGCGCAGACAGGTTGTCGTTATCGCCCACTTTAATTTCAGCGGTAGCGACGGCGTCGTTTTCGTTGATAACCGGCACGATGTGGTTATCGAGCAGCGCACGCAGCGTGTCACGGGCATTGAGGAAACGCTCTCTGTCTTCCATGTCCGCGCGCGTCAGTAACATCTGGCCGACGTGAATACCGTAAATCGAGAAAAGCTGTTCCCAGAGCTGGATCAGACGGCTTTGGCCGACCGCCGCCAGCAGCTGTTTAGAGGCGATGGTGGCAGGCAGTTCCGGGTAGCCGAGGTGTTCACGCCCGGCGGCAATCGCGCCCGACGTCACAATCACAATCCGATGTCCTGCGGCATGCAGCTGCGCGCATTGGCGCACTAATTCCACGATATGGGCGCGATTAAGGCGGCGCGACCCCCCGGTTAAAACACTGGTACCCAGTTTGATGACCAGCGTCTGGCTGTCACTCATGATTCTCTGCCATTCAATGTGTACGAAAAGGACGTTGTAACAGGACTCAGGCCGCTTGCCAACTCCCTGAGCGGGTTGCAAAGCACTTTGTTGCGCGGGATCAGGAAGCGTAGCGGCAGATAATGGCACTTTTATGACAGAAATACCCAAACACAATTATTTAAAACTATTCTTACTTTGTCATAAAACTTTCATTTCCCCGCGATACAACCCTTCCTGTTTTTTAAATCTGGCAAGTTCCTAAATTTAAGCGCGTATATTAATCAGGGTTAAAAATGAAAAAGACCACATTGGCATTGATGGTACTGGGCGTAATGTCTTCCACAGCAGCACAGGCCGCAGAAATTTATAATAAAGACGGTAATAAACTGGATCTTTATGGTCGCGTTAAAGCTGAACATTATATGAGCGACAACGACGCGGTAGACGGCGACCAGTCTTATATTCGTCTGGGCTTTAAAGGTCAGACTCAAATTAACGATCAGCTGACCGGTTTTGGCCAGTGGGAATATCAGGTTGCGGCGAACAAAGTGGAAGGCGATCCGGCGACCACCAAAACGCGTCTGGCCTTTGCGGGTCTGAAAGCCGGTGATATTGGCTCTTTCGACTACGGTCGTAACTACGGCATTCTGTACAACGTCGCGGCGTATACGGATATGATCCCAGAGTTCGGTGATGACTCCTTCGTCAAAACCGATAACTTCATGACCGGTCGTGCAAATGGCCTGGCGACCTACCGCAACAACAACTTCTTCGGTCTGGTTGACGGTCTGAAACTGGCGCTGCAGTACCAGGGCAAAAACGAAAACGACGGCCGCGCGGCCAGCAAAGCCAACGGTGACGGGTTCGGTACCTCACTGAGCTATGACTTCGGCGATTCCGGTTTCACCCTCGGTGCCGCCTACTCTAACTCCAACCGGACTCTGACTCAGCAGGACAGCACCTTCGGGAAAGGGACTGACGCTGAAGCCTGGACCACCGGCTTTAAATACGATGCCAACAGTGTATACCTGGCGGCCATTTACGCCGAAACCCGCAACATGACCCCAATTTCCGGCACCGCGTCCATTGGCGGCGTGGATACGAAAGTCAGCGGTTTCGCAAATAAAAACCAGGCGTTAGAACTCGTCGCACAATATCAGTTTGATTTCGGTCTGCGCCCATCCATTGGATATGTCCAGTCTAAAGGTAAGGATATTGAAGGCGTAGGCGATGCGGACCTGGTGAAATATATCGACGTGGCAGCCACCTATTACTTCAACAAAAACATGTCGGCGTTTGTTGATTATAAAATCAACCAGCTGAGCGATGATAATAAACTCGCGCTGAATAACGACGACGTGGTCGCGCTGGGTCTGGTTTACCAGTTCTAATCCCACAAAATTAAAAGGCCCCTCAACGTTGAGGGGCCTTTTTTATGTCTTCTGCAAAATCGCTTATGCCGACAATCTCACCGGCTGTTCCACATCTTCCGCAGGCTCAAGCGCCAGGTCGAATGTTTTCAGCATGTCGCGCGCTCGGGCGTGGAAATCACGCAGAGTCTGCTCCAGGCGGTCAGTGACTTCAGTGTCTTTGATGGCCGTTGCCTGCCAGTTGCCGTGTTTATCGAACAGGCCAAACTGATAGCTGTAGGTGAAACGCTTTTCCTGCGCTTCCATTTCCAGCCACCAGCCCCAAAACTCTCGGACTTCCGGGGCCGGTTTGACATTGACGCATACGGCCAGGCAATCGAAAAAGAAGCGATTATCCTCACACTGCTCTGCCCGGATGTAGGGGCCAAGGGCAGTGAATTTCTTGATCAGTTTACTCTTCGGGTGTCCACTCGGTAACGTCATTGCTGTCTCCTTTAGTGATGCAACTGTTTTACCAAATCAATAGAATTTAGCAATCTATTAACCAATTCTATGATTGATCCACGTGGCAATTTCTTTCAACGCTTTGTCAAAATTGCGATAAACCGGCTTAAACGGGATCTGCATTAACTTGCCATCGGCAGATGACGAGGTGATTAAACGGGACTCGTCTTCCGGGCTGAACGGATCGTTTTGCCAGTAGCCAGACAGCATCGGCGTTGGGCAGCGACGGCCCAGCAATCCCTGTGTTTTCAGCGAGTAACGATTAAGCTCAACGCGCAGCGCATCGTCAGAGGCATCGTGCATACCCAGCCGCGAGGCCAGCACGTCGAGATACATTTCCGGGACATTTTCCTGGCGCTGCGGGTCGCTGAGCAAGTGGTGGACCACCGGCCCGAGACAAGCCACCGCTTTCAGACGCGGTGATTCCAGATACGCGAGGCGCACCGCCACGTTGGCCCCGAAGCGGAAACCAAACGCCGCCACGCGAGTATGATCGACCCACGGAATATTCGGCAGCGATTTCAAAACCTGCTGATGCAGGAAGCTGGAATCCTGGGTCAGCTTCCATTTGGACGAGAAGCCTATCGACGGCATGTCCAGTGTCAGCATCGCAATCCCCAGCGGGGCTAAGTATTTTTCAAACAGGCTGTAGTTGTCGCTTTGCAGCGCATCCAGCCCGCCGCACATCAGCACCGTCGGGAACGGGCCTTCGCCAGGCGGCATGTGCAGGAACCCCGTGACCGGAGAACCGCCAGTAATTTTAAACTCCAGTTCACGCAAAGAGCCCGGCAAACGCTGGGCGGCTTCTTCATAGGCCCGATTTGCCAGCGCCTGTGCCTGTTCGGCGAGGTCATCGCCTTTCAGATGCGGGTAAGCGGCGATGCTGTAGAGATTAGAGGCATGCAGCCAGTGGCGGCCACTTAACGCGTCATCCGGCTCCTGACACGCTTTCTGCTGCCAGAGCATCGCCTGTTTCGACCATTCGTAAATCCAGTTGCCGCCGCGATAGCCGACCACCGTGTCATACAGATCTTCGTCGGTACGCTCTGAGGGACTCATCACGATGCGCGCCTGCACGTCGAGAATTTCCTGCGGCGAGACGCCACGCCAGATCCACATCAGGCGGTTCACCATCCGGTACCAGTGAGGAACGTTTTTTCCGTCCAGCGCGGATTGCACTGCAGAATCGGCGCCATGATGGAAGCGACGCACCAGCGTCGAGGTTTCAGGGTGCTTGAAACGCGGTTTGAAGAGGACTTCGCTGAGATTGGCTTCTGGCATCGCATAGACTCCATGAATACGACATGACGTCTATTGTACCTCGCCGGGCGCCAAAAAGAACAACGCCCGGTATACCGGGCGTTGAAAAGAACAGTAAATCAGATATCCGAGGATTTCAGTTCACAGGAAGGCTAAAGATATTTAGCGGCCTGAAATAGGTGGGATAAACGCCACGCCCATATCCCAAGGCTGTTCAATCCAGGTATCCTGCGGAATATCGATCACGTAGTCATCAACCAGCGGCTGACCCGCAGGCTTGGCGAAGATAGTGACGAAATGCGCTTTCGGGTACATTTCACGGATAGCGACTGCGGTGCCGCCGGTGTCGACCAGATCGTCAATCACGATAAAGCCTTCGCCGTCGCCTTCAGCACGCTTGAGGACTTTCAGCTCGCGCTGGTTGTCGTGGTCGTAGCTGGAAATGCAGACGGTGTCCACATGACGAATACCCAGTTCACGGGCCAGCAGAGCGCCTGGTACCAGACCTCCACGACTAACGGCAATAATGCCTTTCCACTGCTCGGAGGGCATCAGGCGCGCGGCCAGTTTGCGTGCATGAATCTGCAACATGTCCCAGGTAACGATGTATTTTTCGCTCATGTGATTGTATCCCAGCCTATAAATCGGCTTAAAAAATGTTCGGGGTGATTCCAGGTTGCGCGAGATTATAGAGATCTGACGCACTAAAAACCAGTGTTTAACGGCCTCGCCGGGAGTTTTTACGCGCTACGTACTACCAGAGAAGGCAGAAAGTGGTATTCTCAACGGCATCTCGCAAGTCAGGTCACATGCCTGTTTGTCATTGCTAACCCATTACCTGTAAGCCACTTTTGCAGGAAGCCGTAAGGAGACTTACCGTGTCTGAACTGTCTCAATTATCCCCGCAGCCGCTGTGGGATATTTTCGCCAAAATCTGCTCCATTCCGCACCCTTCTTATCACGAAGAGCAGCTCGCCGAACACATCATGGGCTGGGCGAAGGAAAAAGGTCTGCATGCAGAACGCGATCAGGTGGGTAATATCCTGATTCGTAAAGCTGCCACGGCGGGCATGGAAAACCGTAAAGCGGTTGTGATGCAGGCGCACCTCGATATGGTGCCGCAGAAAAACAACGACACCGTGCATGACTTCACCAAAGATCCTATTCAGCCGTACATTGACGGCGAGTGGATTAAAGCCCGCGGCACCACGCTGGGCGCGGATAACGGCATCGGTATGGCGTCTGCGTTGGCCGTTCTGGCTGACGACAGCGTTGAACATGGCCCGCTGGAAGTGCTGCTGACCATGACTGAAGAAGCGGGCATGGATGGCGCCTTTGGCCTTCAGGCTAACTGGCTGCAGGCCGATATCCTGATCAACACCGACTCTGAAGAAGAAGGTGAGATCTACATGGGTTGCGCGGGCGGTATCGATTTCATCACCACCCTGCCGCTGACTCGCGAAGCGATCCCTGCTGGCTTCCAGAGCTTTAAGCTGACGCTGAAAGGCCTGAAAGGCGGTCACTCCGGCGGCGATATCCATCTGGGTCTCGGCAATGCCAACAAACTGCTGGCGCGCTTCCTGGCAGGCCATGCGTCTGAGCTGGACCTGCGTCTGGTTGATTTCAACGGCGGCACTCTGCGTAACGCTATTCCACGTGAAGCCTTCGCCACCGTCGCCGTTCCGGCTGACAAAGCGCAGACCCTGAAAGCGCTGGCCGATGAGTTCATGGCTATTCTGAAAAACGAACTGGCTGCAAAAGAGAAGAACCTGACCGTGGTTCTGGAAGCGGTCACCGCGGACAAAAACGCCCTGAGCGAAAAATCCCGTGACAGCTTCATTCAACTGCTGAATGCGACCCCGAACGGCGTTATCCGTAACTCCGACGTGGCGAAAGGCGTGGTTGAAACTTCCCTGAACGTGGGCGTGGTCTCCATGCACGACGACAACGTGGAAATCATCTGCCTGATTCGTTCCCTGATCGACAGCGGCAAAGACTACGTAGTTAGCATGCTGGAATCTCTGGGCAAAATGGCGGGCGCACAGACGGCACCGAAAGGCGGCTACCCAGGCTGGCAGCCAGATGCAAACTCTCCGGTTATGCACCTGGTGCGTGAAACCTATCAGCGTCTGTTCGACAAAACGCCGAACATCCAGGTTATCCACGCGGGTCTGGAATGTGGTCTGTTCAAAAAGCCGTACCCGAACATGGACATGGTTTCCATTGGGCCGACCATCACCGGGCCACACTCGCCGGATGAGCAGGTTCACATTGAAAGCGTGGGCCAGTATTGGATCCTGCTGACCGAACTGCTGAAAGCGATTCCAGCGAAGTAAGCCGTAATGGGTGCCCGGCGGCGCAAGCTTGCCGGGCCTACATGGCACATTCCGTAGGCCCGGTTAGTGCAGCACCACCGGAAATGCAGAATCGCGTAGGCCCGGTAAGCGCAGCGCCACCGGGCAAAAAAAGCTTCCTTCAGGAAGCTTTTTTTATGGGTTCAGGAAACTACAACCCCAGCACCAGTTGTCGTTCAAGCTGCGGGTCCAGCAGCGTAACATGCAGGCCCACCAGCCGGACGCCCCGCTCTCCGCGTCGCTCATGCCAGGTTTTATACGCCGTGGCGATCAAATCATCCTGGTTCAACTTCGGCCAGACGTGCTCCTGCGTGGTCTGCTGGAAATCATTAAACTTGAGCTTCACGCCCTGACGCGCAATCAGCAGGTCAGGTTTCACCTTCGCCAGTCGACGCTCCAGCTCAGGGTAAAGCTGACCGGTGATTATCGCCTCGCAGTCGGCCCATTCATGAATGTCCTCAGCCAGCGTGCGCTCCACGCCAATCGATTTGCGCAGACGCTCACTGTTGACGTCGCGCTCATCAATACCGTTACTGCGCTCCCACAACACCCGCCCAAATTTGCCAAAACGCTTGAGCAGCGTCGCCAGGTCGGCGTGCTGCACGTCCTCACAGGTGCGCAGACCCATGCCTTCAAGTTTCGATGCCGAGACTTTCCCCACGCCGGGAATTTTCGACAGCGTAAGCGTTTTGAGAAACGCAGGCACTTCATCAGGCGTAATGACGTACTGACCGTTGGGCTTGTTAAGGTCCGAGGCAATTTTGGCGAGAAACTTTACCGGGGCAATGCCCGCCGAGGCGGTGAGATTCAGCTCACGATGAATGGTCTGGCGGATTTCCTGCGCCATCAGCGTGGCCGAACCCTGACAGTGCAGGCTATCGGTGACGTCGAGGTACGCTTCATCGAGGGACAGCGGTTCAATCAGTGAGGTGTAGCGCGAGAAAATCTCACGAATATGCACCGAGGCTTCTTTGTAGGCTTCAAAGCGACCGGGCAACAGCGTCAGGTGCGGACAGAGTTTGAGGGCCATTCCGGTTGGCATTGCGCTGCGCACGCCAAACGTACGCGCGGGATAGTTAGCGGTGCTGATCACGCCGCGGCGCTCACGGCTGCCGCCAATGGCGATGGGAATGTCGCGCAGGGCTGGATTATCCCGCATTTCAACGGCGGCAAAAAAGCAGTCCATATCAACGTGAATAATTTTGCGCATACTCAGCCCTCACAGATTACTGTGTAAGTATACAGTATATTGATAGGGGATGAGAAGCGTGGGGTTTTGTAGGCCGGGTAAACAACGCGCTACCCGGCATTTTACCCGGCAGCATTGCATTTGCCGGGCCTACAATAAAGGACTAGATAATGCGGTTTTGCTGGCGCTGGGCTTCGCGGGCGAGACGTTTTTTACGCGCGTCGCACGGCTCAGGGCAATCGCAGACTTTCTCCAGCCCCAGCGACGAGATGCCGCCACAGCTGCCCTGAATGCTTTTACGTTTCACCAGATAGCCGAGTGACATGCCGAGCACGACCAGCAAGAACACGGCAAACGTTGCCAGAAATACCGTTAACATCATCAGCCTCCAAAATCATCGAGCATGATATTTTCATCTTCCACGCCCAGATCTTTCAGCATGCGGATAACCGCCGCATTCATCACCGGAGGCCCACACATGTAGAACTCACAGTCTTCCGGTGCCGCATGATGTTTGAGGTAGTTCTCATACAGCACGTTGTGGATGAACCCGGTGTGCCCCGTCCAGTTATCTTCCGGCTGCGGATCGGAAAGCGCCACGTGGAAGGTAAAGTTCGGGTTTTCCCGCGCCAACTGCTCAAACTCATCATCGTAGAACATTTCGCGCAGTGAACGCGCCCCGTACCAGAAGCTGATTTTACGCGTGCTGCTAAGACGCTTGAGCTGATCGAAGATGTGCGAACGCATTGGCGCCATACCTGCACCGCCGCCGATAAACACCATTTCCGCGTCGGTATCTTTGGCGAAGAACTCACCAAACGGCCCGGAAATCGTCACTTTATCACCCGCTTTCAGCGACCAGATGTAGGAGGACATAATGCCCGGCGGCACGTCAGGTGCAGACGGAGGCGGCGTGGCGATACGGACGTTGAGCATAATAATGCCCTTCTCGTCCGGGTAGTTCGCCATGGAATACGCGCGCAGCGTCGGCTCGTTCACTTCGGAAACGTAGCGGAACAGATTGAATTTGTCCCAGTCGCCGCGGTACTCGTCCGGCACGTCAAAATCGGCATACGCCACTTTGTGGGATGGGCACTCAATCTGAATGTAACCGCCCGCGCGGAACGGCACGCTTTCACCTTCAGGGATCGCCAGCTTCAGCTCTTTGATGAACGTCGCTTTGTTATCATTGGAGATAACCTCGCAATCCCATTTCTTCACGCCGAAGATTTCTTCCGGCAGCTCGATTTTCATGTCCTGACGAACTGCAACCTGGCACGCCAGGCGACAACCCTCTTTGGCTTCACGCTTGCTGATGTGCGAAAGCTCGGTCGGCAGGATATCGCCGCCGCCCTCTTTCACCGTCACCCGGCACTGGCCGCAGGAACCGCCGCCGCCGCAGGCTGAAGAGACGAAAATGCCGTTATTAGACAGCGTATTCAGCAGCTTATCGCCAGCGGGCGTACGGATTTGTTTGTCGGCTTCGTTGTTGATCTCAATGACCACATCGCCGGAGTTCACCAGTTTCGCACGCGCCGCCAAAATCAGCAGCGACAGCACCAGCACAATCAGCGTGAACATCACTACGCCAAGAATAATTTCCATTACTTACGCCCTTATAGCTGCACGCCGGAGAATGACATAAAGCCCAGTGCCATCAATCCGGTGGTGATAAAGGTGATCCCTAAGCCGCGCAGTCCTGCGGGCACGTTGGCGTATTTCATCTTCTCGCGAATACCGGCCATCGCGACGATCGCCAGCATCCAGCCGATGCCGGAGCCGAAACCGTAGACGATAGATTCAGGGAAGTTATAGTCGCGCTGCACCATGAACGAGACGCCGCCGAAGATCGCACAGTTCACGGCGATCAGCGGCAGGAAGATCCCCAACGCGTTGTATAGCGACGGGAAATACTTATCGAGGATCATCTCGAGGATCTGCACCAGCGCCGCAATAACGCCGATAAAGGTGATGAAGTTGAGGAAGCTAAGATCAACGCCCTCCACCAGCGCACCGTCGCGCAGAACCAGGTTGTAGATAAGGTTGTTCACAGGCACGGAAATGCCGAGAACGACGGTAACCGCCACGCCCAGGCCAAACGCCGTAGAGACTTTCTTCGACACCGCAAGGAACGTACACATGCCGAGGAAAAAGGCCAGCGCCATGTTCTCAACGAACACTGCGCGGACAAAAAGACTAATGTAATGAGCCATAATCGGTTACTCCTTCTCCTGCTGTTCCGGCTTCCAGCTGCGCAGCGCCCAGATAAGCAGACCGATGATGAAAAATGCGCTCGGTGCGAGCAGGAACAGGCCGTTAGGCTGATACCAGCCACCGTTCTGCACGGTTTGCAGCACGGTGATACCGAACAGCTTGCCGCTGCCGATAAGCTCACGCAGGAACCCGACGATCATCAGGATAGCGCCGTAGCCAAGCCCGTTACCGATGCCGTCCATGAAGCTCGCCAGCGGTGGCGATTTCATGGCGTACGCTTCGGCGCGGCCCATCACGATACAGTTGGTGATGATGAGGCCCACGAACACCGACAGCTGTTTAGAGACTTCATACGCATAGGCGCGCAGCAGCTGATCGACCACGATGACCAGCGAGGCGATGATCGCCATCTGCACAATGATGCGCACGCTGTTCGGGATGTGGTGGCGGATCATCGAGATAAACATGCTGGAGAACGCGGTGACCATCGTCACTGCAAGGGTCATCACGAATGCGGTTTCCAGTTTAGTGGTCACCGCCAGCGCCGAGCAGACGCCCAGGACCTGCAACGCAATCGGGTTGTTGGCGATAACCGGCCCCACCAGCACCCGTTTTACTTCTTTCATATCACCGAGCTCAGCCATTGTTCAGGCCTCCTTCACGCATCTGTTTCAGGAACGGGCCAAAGCCCTGCTCGCCCATCCAGAAATCAAAACTGTGCTGAACGCCGTTTGACGTCAGCGTGGCGCCGGAAAGCCCGTCAACCGCATATTCGTCACCTTGACGCGCACCGCCCTTCACGACTTTCAGAGCAGGCTTGCCGTCGTCATTCAGCACTTTTTTGCCGATGAACTGCTGACGCCAGTTCGGGTTTTCGACTTCACCGCCGAGCCCCGGGGTTTCACCTTGATCGTAGTAGGTGATGCCTTTCACTGTGCGTCCGTCGGTGTCGAGGGCCACAAAGGCGTACATCATCGACCACAGCCCGTTACCGTAAATTGGCAGAACGACTTCCTGGATTTTTTTCTGCTCGTCTTTCACCAGGTAGATTTCGACCACGTTGCTGCGGCGTTTGATGCCCGCCGGATCTTCATTGGCGTCCAGCTGCGTGCTCTGCGCCGGATCTTTCAACGCCAGCCCCTGGTTAAACGAGGCCGGATCTTTGTCGAGCAGTGTGCCGCTTTTCAAATCCAACAGACGCGGGGTAATACGTTCCGCGAAAATAGAGGCCACTTCATCCTGCTTCATTTCCGGCTGCATCAGCCCGGCGACCGCCAGAATGTTGCGCTGTTTATCCAGCGCGCGCTGTTCTTGCTGGCGAGGTTTGAGCCCCACCGCTGAGCCGGCTACGATAATCGAGCAGACCAGGCAAAGCACCAGCACCACCAGCAGCGTTTTGCCGATGCTATCGTTACTTTTCACTTCAGCCACGCGACTTCCTCCGCTTGATATTGGCCTGCACCACCAGGTAATCGAACAGCGGCGCAAAGAGGTTGGCAAACAGAATTGCCAGCATCATCCCTTCCGGATAGGCCGGGTTTACAACGCGAATCAGCACGCACATCGCGCCAATCAGTGCGCCATAGCACCACTTCCCTTTATCGGTAAACGACGCCGACACCGGGTCGGTCGCCATGAACATCATGCCGAAAGCAAAACCGCCGAGCACCAAATGCCAGTACCACGGCATGGAGAACATCGGGTTAGTGTCTGAGCCAATCAGGTTGAACAGCGTGGAAACGGCAATCATGCCGAGCAGCACGCCCGCCACGATGCGCCAGGAAGCAACGCGACCGAAGATAATGATGGCCCCGCCGATCAGGATCATTAGCGTGGAAACTTCACCGATTGAGCCAGGCAGTTTGCCGAGGAACGCGTCCATCCAGGTTACCGGCTGACCGCTGGTGAGATTCATCAACGCTTCACCGCCGTGGCTCGCCCACTGAGACAATGGCGTTGCGCCAGAGAAGCCGTCAGCCGCGGTCCATACCAGGTCGCCGGAGATTTGCGCCGGATAGGCGAAGAACAGGAACGCACGCCCCGCCAGCGCCGGGTTAAGGAAGTTACGCCCGGTGCCGCCGAAGATTTCTTTCCCGATAACCACGCCAAAACTGATGCCCAGCGCGGCCTGCCACAGCGGCAGCGACGGCGGAACAATCAGCGCGAACAGGATGGAGGTGACAAAGAAGCCTTCGTTGATTTCATGCTTACGCACAATAGAGAACAGCACTTCCCAAAAGCCGCCAACGATAAACACCGTCATGTAAATCGGCAGGAAGAACACCGCGCCCAGCCCCATCATGCTCAGCCAGCCTGCGTCAGGCGCGAAGCTCACGCCTAGCCACTGTGCCACATGGTAGTGCCAGTTTCCGGCAATCACCTGTTGCAGCTGCTCCGGGCCATACATTTTGTGCAGCGCCGGAATAGTTTGCAGACCGACGTTGTACATGCCCCAGAACATTGCCGGGAACACCGCCAGCCAGACCAGAATCATCATACGCTTGAGATCGATAGCATCGCGGACGTGAGACGCCCCTTTTGTCACCAGACCCGGAGTGTAGAAAATGGTGGCCGCGGCTTCATACAGCGGATAGTACTTTTCCAGCTTGCCGCCGTGGGTAAAGTGCGGCTCAATTTTTTCCAGCAGATTTTTCAAACCCATCATTTATCCTTCCTGCTCAATGCGGGTTAAGACGTCACGCAACACCGGGCCGTATTCGTATTTTGCCGGGCAAACGTAGGTGCAGAGCGCCAGGTCTTCTTCGTCGAGTTCCAGACAACCCAATGCCTGCGCGCTGTCGGTATCCCCGGCGAGCAGATCGCGCAGCAGGTGCGTCGGCAGAATATCCAGCGGCATGACGCGCTCATAGTTGCCAATAGGCACCATCGCACGCTCGCCGCCGTTGGTATCGGTCGAGAAATCAAACAGTTTGCGCTTGAGGAAATGGCCGAGTGTGGTACGGGTAATCGAGAATTTATCTTTGCCTGGCATGACCCAGCCAAAGAGTTCTTTCTCGCGCCCTTCTTTCACCACGCTGACCTGCAAGTGATAGCGACCGAGGAACGCGTATGGCCCCAGCGCGTGGGTGCCGCTGAGCACCGAACCGGAAATCACGCGGTTTTCACCGTCAGCCAGTTCACCGACCAGCAGCTGGTCAAGGCTTGCCCCGAGCAGCGTTTTCACCAGACGCGGTGTGTTGACCTGCGGCCCGGCGATGGAAATTACCCGCTCACTCCACAGTTCGCCTTCGACAAACAGTTTGCCGATGGCGATGACGTCCTGATAATTCAGGTGCCAGACCTGCTTATTCAGGCTTACCGGCTCGAGGAAGTGGATATGCGTGCCCGGTAAACCAGCCGGATGTGGGCCGCTAAATTCGTTGAACGTCACCTGACCCACGGGATGGCCGCCCACCTTGCCGCCGCTTGCCTGACAGACGTGAACTTTGCCGTCGGTGAGGCGCGACAGTACCGTCAGCCCGGCGTTAAAGGCTTCGCTATGCGCATAGATTATCGGTTGCGGATCGGCCGCCAGCGGATTGGTGTCGATGGCGGTGACGAAAATGGCCACCGGAGCGCTGCCCGCAGCCGGGATTTTACTGAATGGGCGGGTGCGCAGACTGGTCCACAATCCCGATTCCAGCAGCTGCTGCTGAACGGCTTCTCTTTCCAGCGTGGCAAGGTCTGCCACTTCAAACTGCGGGAAACTGACGGCGTCATTACCGTCAATATCAATGACCACCGATTGCAGCACGCGACGTTCGCCGCGATGAATGGCGCTGATGACGCCACTGGCCGGCGCAGTAAAGCGCACACCGGGGTTCTTTTTATCTTCAAACAGCACTTGCCCTTTGAGAACCCGGTAGCCTTCCTGGACGGCCATCGAGGGGCGCATGCCAATATATTCTTCGCCCAGCACGGCCACGCGCGAGACGGCGGCGCTTTCGGCAATGTGCTGTGACGGTGCGCCAGCGATGGGCAAATTAAGCCCTTTTGTGATTTTAATCATGTCGTTAGCAGGTATCCGTAAACGTTACTGTCACTAAACCCAGCGTAGAGTAAAACAAAATAAGAAAGGAAAAACCGATGCCAGAGAGTGCTGCTAGCGGCAGTACGATGAGAGTAAAGCATCCTTTCTTAACCTGGTCGTGAAACGCGGCAAGTTTACAGGATATGAGGTCAGAACGCAGCATTTACGGGGTATACAGGTCAGTATTTGCGAGCGAATGCGCAAAGTTCTGACTGCTATTGCATCAAAAAGCAGGTATAACGCTAAAGTAATTTGTAAACCCTGATCGCCGGACTTGCGAAAAACTTTGGTGATGCTAATGTGAGCGCACCAATTCGAGACAATTCTGATTTCGGGTTCTATTTCGGGCCTCCCGGCCTGTCTCTACCGTTTTATCAAGGAACATGTAGTATGCGCAAAATCGCATTGTTACTTGCGATGCTGTTGATCCCGTGCGTTTCGTTTGCCGGTTTGCTTAGCAGTAATAGCTCGACCACCCCGGTCAGCAAAGAATATAAACAGCAATTAATGGGATCTCCGGTTTATATCCAGATCTTCAAAGAAGAGCGTACTCTTGATCTTTACGTAAAGATGGGTGAGACGTATCAACTGCTCGACAGCTACAAAATCTGCAACTATTCCGGCGGCCTGGGTCCGAAACAGCGCCAGGGCGATTTTAAATCTCCGGAAGGTTTCTATAACGTTTCCCGCAGCCAGCTCAAGCCCGATAGCCGTTTCTATAAAGCCATTAATATTGGCTTCCCGAACGATTACGATCGCTCACATGGCTATGAAGGGAAATACCTGATGATCCACGGTGCCTGTGTGTCGATTGGCTGCTACGCCATGACCGATACCGGCATTGATGAGATTTTCCAGTTTGTCACCGGTGCGCTGGTGTTTGGCCAGTCAAGTGTGCAGGTCAGCATCTATCCATTCCGCATGACCGATGCGAATATGGAACGCCACAAGTTCTCTTATTATAAAGACTTCTGGTCGCAGCTGAAGCCGGGCTATGACTACTTCGAGCAGACCCACAAACCGCCGATGGTGACGGTACAGAGTGGTCGCTATGTGGTCAGTAAGCCATTGAGCCACGAGATTCGCTCGCAGCTGGCGTCAAACTACACGGTCTCCGAGACAAAATAACGCCCACTCGCCTGGCATAATCTTGTGCCAGGTTTCATTGCCCGTCAGCGGCTGAGTGGCAATCACGGTGACCACATCGTTAGGTGTGGTCTCTCGTTGAAAATCAATTTCCACATCCTGATCCAGTAACGTGGCCACGCCAAACGGCGCACGGCGCGTAATCCAGTACAGATTGGTCGAGCAGTACGCCATCACATAGCGTCCGTCCGACAGCAGCATGTTAAACACCCCTTTCTCCCGCAGCTCAGACGCCAACGACGCGATGTATTTAAACACCCCGTTCATATTGCCGGGCGTGCGCGGGTAGCGGCTGGTCAGGTTGTGCAGCAGCCAGCAGAAGGCTTTTTCGCTGTCGGTTTCGCCGACCGGGCGGAACTGTCCGGTTTCAAGGGTTTTATAGCCCGTGAGCTGGCCGTTATGGGCGTAAGTCCAGTTGCGGCCCCACAGTTCGCGGGTAAACGGATGGGTATTTTCGAGCGCCACTTCACCGCGGTTAGCCTGGCGAATATGGGCAATCACTGAACAGGATTTGATCGGGTAATCCTGCACCAGTTTGGCGATAGGCGACTGAAAGCTCGGTTGCGGATCTTTAAATGTGCGACAGCCTTTACCTTCGTAGAAGGTAATTCCCCAGCCATCTTTATGCGGCCCGGTACCGCCCCCGCGCTGAACCAGCCCGGTAAAACTAAAGCAGATATCGGTTGGCACATTGGCGCTCATCCCGAGCAGTTCGCACATAATTCACCTCACACATAAAACGGGGGAGAAAGCATCCTCTCCCCGCTACCACTTATGCTTTTACCATCTCTTTTTCGATCAGCATAATCAGGATATGGATAACCTTAATATGGATTTCCTGAATGCGGTCTGCGTAGCCAAAGTGCGGCACGCGAATTTCAACGTCAGCAGAACCGTCCATTCTGCCGCCGTCTTTGCCGGTCAGGGTGATGACTTTCATGCCCTGCGCGCGCGCAGCTTCAATCGCTTTGATCACGTTGCCAGAGTTGCCGGAGGTGGAAATCCCGAACAGTACATCACCGGCACGGCCTACGGATTCAACATAACGAGAGAACACATATTCGTAGCCGAAATCATTGCTGACGCAGGAGAGATGGCTGACGTCTGAAATGGCAATCGCCGGGTAGCCCGGACGGTTTTCACGGTAGCGACCGGTCAGCTCTTCCGCGAAGTGCATCGCGTCACAATGGGAGCCGCCGTTACCGCAAGAGAGTACTTTCCCGCCCGCTTTGAAGCTGTCTGCGAGCAGTACTGCCGCGCGCTGGATCGCATGGATGTTCGCTTCATCGGCCAGGAAATTGGCCAGAGTTTCCGCTGCTTCATTCAGTTCGTTACGAATAAGATCCTGGTACATGAGGAGTGTCCTTCCGCTTTAATGATTAACCCCAGCAGTGTAACGGATAGCGGATGCAGCGAGAAGCATTCACCGCCGTTATCCCCCCGGCTTTTGATTTTCCGTGCCACTGAAAACAGCAACAGTGTGAGCCATGTTGTAATTATTTTGTAAACACATTGATAAAAGAAATGACATCCACTACAACCATTACATCACAAGTGGTCAGACCTCCTACAAGCAAGGGAGCATTTCTTTATGATGATTTTGAGTATTATTGCCACCGTTGTCCTTCTCGGCGTGCTCTTCTATCACCGGGTTAATCTGCTGTTGAGCAGCCTTATTCTGCTGGTCTGGACCGGGGCGCTGGGCGCTGCGGGCCTGTGGAACATCTGGCTGCTGGTTCCTCTGGCCATCATTCTGGTGCCGTTTAACCTGCGTCCAATGCGTAAAGCGATGATCTCCGCGCCGGTGTTCCGCACCTTCAGCAAAGTGATGCCGCCGATGTCGCGCACCGAGAAAGAAGCGATCGACGCGGGCACCACCTGGTGGGAAGGCGATCTGTTCCAGGGCAATCCGGACTGGAAAAAACTGCACAACTACCCGCAGCCGCAGCTGACCGCCGAAGAACAGGCGTTTATCGACGGCCCGGTGGAAGAAGCCTGCCGCATGGCGAACGACTTCGAGATAACCCACGAACTGGCGGATCTGCCGCCGGAACTGTGGGCATATCTGAAAGAGCATCGCTTCTTCGCGATGATCATTAAGAAAGAGTACGGCGGCCTCGAGTTCTCTGCCTATGCACAGTCTCGCGTGCTGCAAAAGCTGTCCGGCGTCTCCGGGATCCTGGCGATCACCGTCGGTGTGCCGAACTCCCTCGGCCCGGGCGAACTGCTGCAACATTACGGCACCGACGAGCAGAAAAATCATTACCTGCCGCGTCTGGCAAGGGGTCAGGAAATCCCTTGTTTCGCACTGACCAGCCCGGAAGCGGGCTCTGATGCGGGCGCGATTCCGGATACCGGCGTGGTCTGCATGGGCGAATGGCAGGGTGAGCAGGTGCTCGGCATGCGCCTCACCTGGAACAAACGCTATATCACTCTCGCGCCGATTGCGACCGTGCTCGGTCTGGCGTTCAAGCTCTCTGACCCGGACAAACTGCTGGGCGGTGAGGAAGATTTAGGCATTACCTGTGCGCTGATCCCAACCGGTACGCCGGGCGTGGAAATTGGACGCCGTCACTTCCCGCTCAATGTGCCGTTCCAGAACGGTCCGACCCGCGGTCAGGATATTTTCGTGCCGATTGATTTCATCATCGGCGGGCCAAAAATGGCCGGTCAGGGCTGGCGTATGCTGGTGGAATGTCTGTCTGTGGGGCGCGGCATCACCCTGCCGTCAAACTCCACGGGCGGCGTAAAATCCGTCGCGATGGCCACCGGCGCTTACGCGCACATCCGCCGTCAGTTCAAAATCTCTATCGGTAAGATGGAAGGGATCGAAGAGCCGCTGGCACGTATCGCAGGCAACGCATACGTGATGGACGCTGCGGCGTCGCTCATTACCTACGGGATCATGCTCGGTGAAAAACCGGCGGTGCTGTCGGCGATAGTGAAATATCACTGTACCCACCGTGGTCAGCAGTCAATTATTGATGCGATGGATATCACCGGCGGGAAAGGCATTATGCTCGGCGAAGGCAACTTCCTCGCCCGTGCTTACCAGGGCGCACCGATTGCGATCACCGTGGAAGGCGCCAACATCCTGACCCGCAGCATGATGATCTTCGGCCAGGGCGCGATCCGTTGCCATCCGTACGTGCTCGAAGAGATGGCCGCCGCGCAGAACAAAGATCTTAACGCTTTCGATCAGCTGTTGTTTAAACACATCGGCCACGTGGGCAGCAACAAAGTGCGCAGCTTCTGGCTGGGTCTGACTCGCGGTCTGACCAGCAGCACGCCGACGCACGATGCGACCCGTCGCTATTATCAGCACCTGAACCGTCTGAGTGCCAACCTGGCGCTGCTGTCTGATGTGTCGATGGCGGCACTCGGCGGCAGCCTGAAGCGTCGCGAGCGTATCTCCGCCCGTCTGGGGGATGTGCTGAGCCAGCTGTATCTGGCCTCTGCGGTGCTGAAACGCTATGACGACGAAGGTCGTAACGAAGCGGATTTGCCGCTGGTTCATTGGGGCGTTCAGGACGCGCTGCATCAGGCCGAACAGGCGATGGATGACCTGCTGCGTAACTTCCCGAACGGGTTTGTGGCAGGCGTGATGCGCTTCGTCATCTTCCCGACCGGTCGTCACTACGTCGCGCCGTCAGACAAGCTGGATCACGCCGTGGCGAAAATCCTGCAAGTGCCAAGCGCCACCCGTTCACGTATCGGCCGCGGTCAATACCTGACGCCGAGCGAGCACAACCCGGTCGGTCTGCTGGAACAAGCGCTGCTGGACGTGATGGCCGCCGATCCGATTCATCAGCGCATTTGCAAAGAGATTGGCAAGAACCTGCCGTTCACCCGTCTCGATGAGCTGGCCCGCAACGCGCTTGCTAAAGGGCTTATCGACCAGGATGAAGCGGATATTCTGACCAAAGCCGAAGAAAGCCGTCTGCGCAGCATTAACGTTGACGATTTCGACGCAGATGCGCTGGCGACCAAGCCGGTAAAGCTGCCGGAGAAAGTCCGCAAGATTGAGGCCGCGTAATCCGCAGCCCATCGCCCGGCGGCGCAAGCTTGCCGGGCCTACGAGTCAGTCGCTGTAGGCCGGGTAAGCGCAGCGCCACCCGGCAAATACCCCCCCTTAAAAGCGGAGAATCTTCTCCGCTTTTTTCATTAAAATCCTGATAAGGTAGAACAGTGACTCGTAAGCCTATCATCGGGAGTTTCTGACTGTGCCCAATCTGAAAGTAACAATATTACAACAGCCTTTAGTGTGGATGGACGGCCCCGCCAACCTCCGTCATTTCGATCGTCAGTTAGAAGAGATTCACGGGCGCGATATCATTGTGCTGCCAGAGATGTTCACCACCGGCTTTGCGATGGAAGCGGCCACTCAGTCGCTGCCGGAAGAAGAAGTCGTCGCGTGGATGCATGAAAAGGCACAGCAAACCGACGCCCTCATTGCTGGCAGCGCCGCGCTGCAAACCGACCGTGGCCCGGTGAATCGGTTCCTGCTGGTTGAACCGGAAGGCCAGGTGCATCGCTATGACAAGCGCCACCTGTTCCGCATGGCGGATGAACATCATCACTATGAAGCAGGCCACGAGCGCGTGGTGTTCGAATGGCGCGGCTGGCGCATTCTGCCGCTGGTGTGTTACGACCTGCGTTTCCCGGTGTGGTCCCGTAACCGCAACGATTACGATTTGGCGTTGTACGTCGCCAACTGGCCTGCCCCACGCTCTCTGCACTGGCAGGCGCTGTTAACCGCGCGCGCCATTGAGAACCAAGCGTACGTCATCGGCTGTAACCGCGTCGGCACCGACGGCAACGGGCATCACTATCGCGGCGACAGCCGGGCTATCAACCCGCAGGGCGAAATCATCGCCAGCGCCGAACCGCATCAGGCGACGCTGATTAATACCGAACTGTCGCTCTCGGCCTTACAGGAATACCGCCAAAAATTCCCGGCCTGGCAAGACGCCGACGGCTTCACCATTGGCTGATTGACCCCTTCTGCATTGCCCTCCTTTAGCGCTTCTTTCACCGAAGCGCTAAAAAAAAACCATATCCGTGCAGTAGCTCCAGATTTGAGACAAAGATTAGGCTGCTAACTTGCTGCTCTGCCTCGTTATTAACTAGCTTTGTAGATGGCCTGTTCACTTTTGCGCCACCTCCAAAGCCCGTTAATAACGAGGATAAAATGAAAAAACTGACGTTAAGTCTTATTACCTTAGCGCTGGCGGGCGTTGCTAACGCCGCGCTTGCCGATACCCTGCGTATGGAATGCCCGATTTCTCCTGGCGGTAAGGAATACTGCAACTACGTCAAAGACCGTTTTGAAAAGCAAACCAACAATAAGCTGGAATTTATTGAATTCCCGGCGGCGTCGGATGAAAAGCTGGCCCTGCTCCAGCAACTGTTTGCCGCGAAAGATGAAAAAGCTGTGGATCTGTTCCAGTCCGACACCATTTGGGTCGGCCTGCTGGATAAGCAAACGCTCGATTTAACCGATGCCGTGGCCGATATGAAAGGCGATTTCTTCCCTGGCCCGTGGGCGAACGACACCGTAAACGGCAAAGTGAAGGCCATTCCGGCGTATCTCGACACCGGGGTGCTCTATTACCGCAAAGACCTGCTCGAAAAATACAACGAACAGCCGCCAAAAACCTGGGCTGACTTAACGCGTATCGCCACCAAAATTCAGGCGGAAGAACACAAGGCAGGCCATAAAAACTTCTGGGGGATGATTTTCCAGGGGAAATCGTATGAAGGCCTGACCTGTAACGCGCTGGAGTGGGTTGATTCCTACGGCGGCGGCACATTCATCGACGAAAAAGGGAACGTGACCATCAATAATCCGAAGGCGGCCGCCGCACTGGATATGGTCGCGGGCTGGATTGGTAAAATCACGCCGAAAGGCGCGCTGGGCTACAAAGAAGAAGAGTCCCGTGCGGTGTTCCAGAACGGTGACGCGCTGTTTATGCGCAACTGGCCTTATGCGTATCTGCTCTCGCAGGGCGCAGACAGCCCGCTGAAAGGCAAAGTCGGCGTCGCGCCGCTGCCTGCCGGGCCGGACGGCAAATCGGCCAACGCGCTGGGCGGCTGGCAGTGGTCGATTAACGGCAACACTAAAAATAAAGATGCGGCAATTGCGCTGCTGAAAATCCTCACCGACGCCGATTCGCAGAAAATGCAGCTGAAATACCTCGGCTTTGCCCCGACGCGTTCGGCGCTGTATGAGGATAAAGCGGTACTGGAAACCGCGCCGCATCTGACGATGTTTAAAGAGATCTTCGCCAATGCGGTTCCGCGTCCGGCGACGGCAACCAAAAGTCAGTATCCACGCGTCTCGAACGCTATCTTTAACGTGACCTTCAAAGTGCTCAACGGGGGCAGCGACGGTAAAACCGCCGTGGCCGATCTGCAAAAACGCCTGGAGCGCGTGAAAGGGAAGGATTGGCATTAATTGGCCCGTCTCGGCTATCAACAGCGGCGCCGCCGTATCGCGTGGATACTGGTGGCGCCCGCGCTGATTCTCCTTGCGCTGGCGGCCGGTTGGCCGCTGGCGCGTACCTTCTTTTTCAGTTTTACCAACGCGATGCTCGACAACCCGAGCGACTATCAGCTGGTCGGGCTGGCGAACTATTACCTCAATCATGACGGTCAAAGCAGCGGCGTGCTGGTGGACCCGTTGTGGTGGCAGGCGGTCGGCAACACCCTGTGGTTTACGCTGGTTTCCGTCAGCCTTGAACTGCTGCTCGGAATGCTGCTGGCGCTACTGATGAACGAAAAATTTCGCGGCCAGGGTTTGGTGCGCACCGCCATTCTGGTGCCGTGGGCGATCCCGACGATTGTCAGCGCCAAAATGTGGGGCTGGATGTTCCACGATCAGTACGGCGTGGTGAACGATCTGCTGGCCAAAGTCTTCGGCTTCCAGGCGCATCTGGCGTGGATCGCCGAGCCGTCGCTGTCGATGTGGGCGGTGGTGATCGCCGATGTCTGGAAGACGACCCCGTTTATGGCGCTGATGCTGCTGGCGGCGCTACAGCTGATCCCTGGCGATCTGTACGAGGCCGCGCGCGTCGACGGGGCCAGCGCCTGGCAACGCTTTAAGCGCATCACCCTGCCGCTGATCCTGCCCGCGATGATCGTGGCGCTGATCTTCCGCGTGATGGACGCGATGCGCATTTTCGATCTGATTTTCGTGCTGACATCCAACAGCGAGGCGACGATGTCGATCTCCGGTTACGCCCGCGAGCAAATCATCTCGTATCAGGATATGGGCGTCGGCTCTGCGGCATCGGTGCTGGTGTTCATGATGGTGGCGGGCATTGCGGCCTGCTTTATCCGCGTCTCGAAGCTAAACGAGAAGGAGAAGCGGTGATGAAAGCCACCCGTCGTCAGCGCAAATTCGGCCACCAGCTGGTGATTTATTTGGGTGCGACCGTCGCCGTGCTGTTCTGCGTTTTCCCGTTTTACTACGCCATTCTGACCTCGCTGCGCACCGGGCAGGAGCTGTTTCTGCCCGCCTATTTACCGAACGGCTATCACTGGCACAACTATGTGGTGGCGCTGGTGGATAACGGTATCGCCCGCAGCCTGCTGAACTCGGTGTTGGTGGCGACGATCACCGTTGGCATCTGTCTGCTGGTGTCGATTACCGCGTCATTCGCCCTCGCGCGAGTGCCGTTTCGCGGACGTAAATTCCTGCTGTTTACCATTCTCTGCGTGTCGATGTTCCCGCAGGTGGCGGTGCTGACCGGGATGTTCGAGCTGGTGCGTTTTCTGGGGCTGTACGATTCCCTCGGCGCGCTGGTGCTCTCGTACACCACCTTTTCGCTGCCGTTCACCGTCTGGGTGCTGACCACCTTTATGAAGTCGATTCCGGTGGAGCTGGAAGAGGCGGCGATTGTCGACGGGGCGAAAACCTGGACCATTATCCGCCGGGTGTTTGCGCCGATTCTGGCGCCTGCGCTGGTCACCACCGGGCTGCTGGCGTTCATCGGCGCGTGGAACGAATTCATGTTTGCACTGACGTTCATTATTTCCGGCGACAAGCGCACCGTGCCGGTGGCGATCAGCATGTTCAGCGGCGCGTCGACCTTTGAACTGCCGTGGGGCAGCATTATGGCGGCCTCGGTAGTGGTGACGCTGCCGATTATTGTGCTGGTGCTTATCTTCCAGAAACGCATTGTCAGCGGGCTGACCAGCGGAGCGATTAAGGGATAACTATGGGGCAACTGGTACTCGATAAAATATCTAAGCGCTACGGCACCTCGTCGGAGGTGATAAAGCCCCTGGATTTGACCGTTAACGACGGCGAGTTTGTAGTGGTGGTCGGGCCGTCAGGCTGCGGCAAATCCACGCTGCTACGGATGGTAGCCGGGCTGGAGGAGATCAGCGACGGCGAAATGCGCATCGACGGCGTGTGCGTCAACGACGATTCCCCGTCCGAGCGCGGCATTGGGATGGTGTTCCAGTCCTACGCGCTGTATCCGCATATGACGGTGTACCAGAATATGGCCTTCGCGCTGGAAATGGCGAAGCTGCCGCCGACGGAAATTGACAAAAAGGTGCAGGCCAGCGCGCGTATTTTGCAGCTGGAACATTTGCTCGACCGGCGGCCGAAAGATCTCTCCGGCGGGCAGCGCCAGCGCGTGGCGATCGGCCGGGCGATTGTGCGCGAGCCGAGCCTGTTTTTGTTCGATGAACCGCTCTCCAACCTCGACGCGTCCCTGCGCGTGCAGATGCGCATGGAAATTGCCGCGCTGCATAAACGCATCAACGCCACCATTTTGTACGTCACCCATGACCAGGTAGAAGCGATGACCCTGGCCGATCGCATCGTGGTGCTGAATCAGGGGCAAATCGAGCAGGTCGGATCCCCGCTGGAGCTTTACGACCACCCTGCCAACCTGTTCGTCGCACAGTTTATTGGTTCGCCTAAAATGAATCTGATTGCGGGCACGATTGCTGAAACGGGCGAGCGGGAGACGGTGGTCGACCTCGAGAACCGACAACGCATTGTGCTGCCAGTGAATACGCTGGGCGGAAAAATTGGCGACAGCGTATGGCTGGGGATCCGCCCGGAGCACGTACAACTGATTGAGTTAGCGGTAGCCGACGTGGAAGGCGAAGTGCTGTTTGTGGAGCAGATGGGTAACGAAACGCTGCTGTACGTTAATAGCGGTTACGGCAGCGAGCCGTTGGTTATCCGCCTGACGTCGCGGCTGGAGATTGCGCCCGATCAGCGGGTTGGGCTGCGTTTGCCGACGGAGAGTTGCTATTTGTTTGAGGCGGGCGGGCGGGCGTTTTTACGGGTATAGCATTCGTTTGTGAGTCCGTTGCGCCCTCACCCCGGCCCTCTCCCCCAGGGAGAGGGAGAAAAACACGTCCGGCTCGAGCTCTCGAGAGAGAGGGAGAAAGGCGAGTGCCATCGGTCCCCTCTCCTGGGGGAGAGGGTTAGGGTGAGGGCGCCACACACTATCAGGAGAACTCAGTGGAAAAAAAAGCATGGCACAACGCGGTGGTGTACCAAATCTACCCGCGCAGCTTTATGGACAGCAACGGGGACGGTATCGGCGACATTCCCGGCATCATCAGTCAACTCGATTACCTCTACCAGCTCGGCATCAACCTGATTTGGCTCTCGCCGGTCTACCGCTCGCCGATGGATGACAACGGTTACGACATCTCCGACTACGAAGATATTGCCGCCGAATTTGGCACTCTGGCGGACATGGACGCCCTGATTGCGCAGGCCAAACAGCGCGACATTCACATCCTGATGGATTTAGTCGTCAACCACACTTCCGACGAACATCCGTGGTTCCTCGAAGCGCTGAAATCAAAAGATAACCCGTACCGTGATTTCTATATCTGGCGCCAACCGGCGGCGAATGGCGGGCCGCCGAATCATTTCCGTTCCTATTTTGGCGGCAGCGGCTGGGCCTATGACGAAGCCAGCGGCGAATATTACCTGCACCAGTTTTCTAAACGCCAGCCGGACCTCAACTGGGAAAACCCGCGGGTACACGAAGAGGTTCACGCCATGATGAACCGCTGGCTGGCCAAAGGTATCGGCGGTTTTCGCATGGACGTTATCGACCTTATCGGCAAAGAAGTCGACGCACAAATTATGGCTAACGGCAAAAACCTGCATGCGCTGATCCGCCAGATGAACCGCGCCACCTTTGGCAATGGCGAGTACGTCACCGTCGGCGAAGCCTGGAGCGCCAGCCCCGAAGACGCGCTGCTGTACAGCGGCGCTGAACGCGAAGAACTGTCGATGGTGTTTCAGTTCGACCACATCAAACAGTTCTGGGATGAACACGCCGGGAAGTGGCGCAGCAAGCCGTTTGTGCTCGCCGACTTCAAAGCGGTTATCGACAAATGGCAAACTGCGCTGGCCGACGACGGTTGGAACTCGCTGTTCTGGAGCAACCACGATTTACCCCGCGCGGTATCGAAATTTGGCGACGAAGGCGAGTTCCGTGAAGCCTCTGCCAAAATGCTCGCCACCGCCCTGCACTGCCTGAAAGGCACGCCGTATATCTATCAGGGCGAAGAAATCGGTATGACCAACGTGCGGTTCAGCGACATCAACGACTACCGCGATATCGAAAGCCTGAATCTGTACCACGAACGGCTGGCGGACGGTGTCAGCCATGAAGAGATGATGCTGGGCATTCACGCCAACGGGCGCGACAACGCGCGCACGCCAATGCAGTGGGACGCCAGCCCCAACGGCGGTTTCACTTCCGGTACGCCGTGGATTGCCGTCAATCCGAACTACCGAGAAATCAACGTCGCGTCGGCGCTTGAACAGCCGGACTCGATCCTCTGGCATTACCAGAAGCTGATTGCTCTACGGAAGCAGTATCCGGTGCTGGTTTACGGCGACTACCAGCCGGTGATGGCTGAACACCCGCAGGTGTTTGCCTGGCTGCGCACGCTCGGCGACGAGCGGCTGCTGGTTATCAACAATTTCTCCGCCGAGCATCTCACCCTCGATATTCCCGAGGCGATGCAACACTGGCACGGCGAGTGTCTTTCCAGCAATTACGCGCCGCGTGACCAGCTGGCGGTGAGCCTTGAGCTGCAACCTTATGAATCTTTTGCGTTATTAATCGGGAGGTAACGATGGCGAACTGGTGGAAAGAGGCGGTGGCCTACCAGATTTATCCACGCAGTTTTAAGGACAGCAACGGGGACGGCATTGGCGACCTGAATGGCATCACCGAGAAACTCGATTACCTGAAAGACCTCGGCATCGACCTGATCTGGATCTGCCCGATGTACACCTCGCCGAACGACGATAACGGCTATGACATCAGCAATTATCAGGAGATCATGGCCGAATTCGGCACGATGGCGGATTTTGACCATCTGCTCGAGCAGGTTCACCTGCGCGGCATGCGCCTGATTATCGACCTCGTGGTCAATCACACCTCCGACGAACATCCGTGGTTCCTTGAATCCCGCTCGTCACGTGATAATCCGAAACGAGACTGGTACACCTGGCGCGACGGCAAAAGCGGCGCGGAGCCCAACAACTGGGAAGGAATTTTTAAAGGTTCGGCCTGGGAATATGACACGAAAACGGAACAGTATTATCTGCACCTGTTCACCCGTCGCCAGCCGGATTTGAACTGGGAAAACCACGACGTGCGCCGGGCGGTGTACGACATGATGCATTGGTGGCTCGAGAAAGGGATCGACGGTTTTCGTATCGACGCGATTTGCCATATGAAAAAAGAACCGACGCTTGCCGATGTGCCGAATCCGGACAAATTGCGCTACGTGCCGTCGATGAAAAGCCATCTGAACTATGACGGGCTGCTGGACTACGTCGACGACATGAGCCAGAAGGTGTTTCAGCATTACAACATTGTGACCGTCGGCGAAGTGAATGGCCTGAATTCTGAGCACGCCGAGGAGTGGGTCGGCGAGCATCGCAACCGCCTGAACATGGTATTTCAGTTCGAGCACGTTCGCCTGTGGGAACCGGAGGCCGGTTTGCGCCCCGAGCCTTCGGTACTGAAGAAGATATTCACCGCCTGGCAGGCGGCGCTGGAAGGCAAAGGCTGGAATGCGCTATACGTCGAAAACCACGATTTAACGCGCATTACCTCGCGCTGGGGCGACACCCAGCACTACTGGCGGGAAAGCGCCACCTGCATTGCCGCGCTCTACTTTCTGATGCAGGGCACGCCGTTTATTTATCAGGGCCAGGAAATCGGTATGACCAACACCCGCTTCAACGGGCTGGCCGATTTTGACGATGTCTCGGCAAAAAACATATGGCGCGAGATGGCGGCGCTCGGCAAAAGCGAGGAGGACATTATTGCGTTCCTCACCCACACCGGGCGCGATAATTCCCGCACGCCGATGCAGTGGAGCCACTCCCCCTACGCCGGTTTCAGCGAGGCGAAGCCGTGGTTCCACGTCAACGCCAACTACGAAATCATCAACGTCGCCAGCCAGCGCCAGGACCCGGATTCGGTGCTCAACTTTTATCGCGCGTTAATCAGCCTGCGTAAGAAAGAGCGCACACTTATCTACGGGCGTTATCAGCTGGAGTTGGCGGATCACCCACAGATTTACGCCTATCGCCGCGAACTGGGCGATGAAACGTTTCTGGTGCTGTGTAATCTGTCGTCGAAATCGGCCCGCTGGCCTGAAGCCGAATTACGGCTTGAAGGGGCAACGCGCGTGCTGGGGAATTATGCGCAGATTGACGAGCCCTACCGACTTCATCGTTGGGAAACGCGTATTTATAAGCTGTCATTAAACGGCTGAATGATAGAGGGTGGCTTGACCGCCCTCTTTATTCAGATAACGTTGTGGCGATCGCCCGCGGGCGGTTGCAGCATATCATCGTGAGTAATGGTAATCGCGCTGAGCAGATCGCCTTCACGGGTCTTTTGAATAAACTCCATTGACCAGCCATGCTCAAACAACGGGCCTGAGTGAACGTCTGCTTTCAGTTTTTTAATAAGATTCTGTTTTTCTACGGCTTTAATTTTTGATTTTTTACCGTCGCTGATGTGACGAATATCCGCCTGAGAAATGTCGAGCAGCGTGAGCTCATAAATAACCACCTTATCCCGCTCATTTATACTCGCGCTGTCCAGCCGGGTGTTTTTATGAATTTGGTGATTAACCGAGGTTTGGTTTAACTGTTTAATCTCTTCGCGAAGATGATTCAGCGCGACCGTATACTGTTTATTTTCCTGCGCGGTGTATTTATCCTCAGCTTTATAATGCTGTGCAGAAAACCAAACAATGCCCCCGACAATACATGCCATGGCAATAAGGATTACGGATTTTGAAGTTAATTTTGTCGTCATTGTATTATGCTGCCCAGAATATTACAGACTCATGAGAGACATCCCCTGATATGCTACGCAGTATGACGTTGTGAAAAACGATGTCAACGCCGCCCACGACGCATTTCTGAAATGATGTCTACTATGACATATACTTTCATTTTCCAATTTTACTTTCAGCTCGATTTCAGTAAGCTTAGACGGATAGAAGTGCTCTGTAATAGTGCCCGGCGAAATACTCGACCTGGATAATTAAACAGTCAGAATTATGGGAGCGAGGATGAAAAAGGAAAATAACTTTAACCTCTATAGTACTGATGAGTTTAACGCCTTCATGGAATTCGTTAAATCGCAGGGTGTACAAATGCGATACAGCAAAGGCCAGTCGTTAAATTTAGAGAAAGCGGAAGTCGGGTTTGTTCTTTCCGGTCTGCTCGGCATTTATTACAAAGGCACGGGGAAATTTGTCGACCATGCTTTTTACGGTATGCCTGCGATGGAAGATGAAAAAATCATGTCAACGCAGCCGTTTTATTGCCGTACCGAAAGCGATGTGATCATTGCCAAAATCCCTATTCATAAAATATTTGACATCAGTAGCCCCGATCAGGTGTACCGCGGCGTGGTTTTCTCGGCGCTGATTTACTCCCTTATCGATAAGCTCGCCAATATCTATGACGTCAGGCATGGCGGCAATGGCTACAAAGTAGTGAAAGAGTTAATCGAACTTTATCTCAATGAAAAACATGTCACTCAGGGTCTGGCTAATTACATATTAAAACGCACCAATTTGTCGAACAGTTATGTCTTTAAGATTCTGGCCGCATTAAAGAAAAATGGATATATCGAAATAAGAAATGCGCGCCTGACTCAAATACTCAAACCACTGCCTGATAAAATTTAATTATTACAGTCCCTTATAACAATTAGTTTCCTTTCTTCGCATTCGCCAATTTACTCAGGGGGTAATCCCCTGCTTATCTTCACATCAGGGTTTTATTTTATGGTAAAGAAAAATGTTTTCCTCTGTCTTTTTGCCGCCGCGGTTGGCTTTTCAGGACTGGCGCATGCCGCTGATAAAGAGGGCCCGTCGGCAGAGGAAATGGAAAAAATTGCAAAGATGACGGCCAACCCGATTGGGGCCGCCTGGATGTTCTGGACGCAATATGACAACACCACCTTCAGAGGCGATAAATTCAATGGCACGGTGTCCCGAACCACGATTCAGCCGGTGATGTCCTTTCCCTTAAAGTTTGGTCAACAGGACTGGAATTTAATCGTCAGACCGGTGTTCCAGTTCTATAACACCCCGAACCTGGGCAACGTTACCACGCACGGAGACGGAGCCATGTTTGCTCACGGCAGAACCAGCGGCATGGGCGACACCGGGTTATTAACCCTCGTCGGTCCGAACCGCGAAGATGGTTTCATCTGGGGCGTCGGTGCAACGCAGCTCTTCGATACCGCCGAGAATGACTTCCAGGGACAGGGCCGTTATCAGGCAGGCCCGGCGCTCCTGGTCGCAAAATTAGCCCCGCATCCTGGCGGCACCAACCTGGGATTATTGGCACAGCACTGGTGGTCTGCGGATAATAAAAGCAACCGCAAAGACACCAACCATACCGATATTCAGTATTTCATTAACTACCGTTTAAGCGGCACCGAGTTAATTGGTATGAGTCCCGATATCACCATTGACTGGAAGAAAAAACAGGGTGACCGCTTAACGCTCCCGATTGGTTTAGGTTATTCCAATGTCGTCAAAATAGGCAAACTGCCGGTACGCTTTGCCGCGGAATTACAATATTCCGTCATTTCGCCTGACGATATTGGGTCCCGCTGGAACCTTAAATTCATGTTCATCCCGGTTTTACCTAGCCCGTTCCTTTAACGGGAATGCGTGCGCGTGTGTTAGCACGTCGCGCCCTCTCCCCCAGGAGAGGGAAAAAAACAAACCAGGAGGGGGCTCTCAGGACCCGCGATAGGTTGACCAGCCCCAGGGGGCAATCAGAAACGGCAAATGATAATGGTCTCCGCTTCGCGGCAAGATGACGTCAATTTGCGCCGACGGATACAGTGTCTCCCGCCCGGTTTGCACAAACCACTGCCCAATCTCCGCCGTCAGTCGATAGCGCCCTGGGGCTAAATCGCCCTCGGCCATCGAACCAATGCGCCCGTCGGCGTTGGTTTCTGCCTCCTTCACCAACGTCCAGCCGCTTTCCGTTTGCTGCTCCAGGCGAATCATCACGCCCGCCGCCGGTTTTCCGAGCGACGTATCCAGGATGTGAGTCGAAATATGGCTCATCGGGCAAACACTCCTTCCAGTCGAAGTTGGGTAATTTGTCGCAGCTGGCGCAGCGCCTCCTGCACTTCCTCCGTCTCGGAGTTGTTCAGCCGCTGTTGCAGAATCGAGAGGATCTCCTCTCCGCTACGCCCTTTGGCGCGGATCAGAAACACCCGACCAAACCGCGCTTCATATTCGGCGTTCCCTTGGGCCAGCGCCTGTGTCAGCGCCACATCATGGCTATTGACGGCAGACTGCTCCTGGCGTGAAAACGCCGATTCCGCTGAAACCCCTTTCGGTTTGTCACCAATACGCGGGTGCGCCGCCAGAGCCCTATCCAGCTCCGCTAACTGCCAGCGTTCACTCAGCGCGACGGCGGTTTCCAGCAGCTGTTCAACGCTCGAAAAAGGCCGCGCCGCCACCAGCGATTGCTGCCATTCCGGCAGCGCAACGCAGGCCGCAATCATCGCTGACGCCTGTTCCTGGCGGGCGGCATTAAACTGCTGCAATGCATCCGGTTGCACAATTTCCTGTACCGCCAGGCTAAACGCCTGCAACGCCACCGCCACGTCAGTCGCCTCGACGGATTCCGCCGGGTGATGGCTTATCCCGCCCGCGCAGCGCACAAACAGCATCGCCACCGGCCAGCGTTCGGCCAGCGCCATTGAATCGTGTCCGGCGCCGCTCGGCAGCGTTAGCGCTCTGCCCTGCACGTTTTCGCAGGCGCGAATCAGCGTGTGCTGCAGCGCCGGATCGCATGGCGTGGCGGGCGTGGTGTAGAAAATATCGTGGGAGAACGTCAGGCCGCGCTTCTGGGCAATCTGCTGCGCTTTTTCCAGCAGCGTTACCAGCAACACTTCGCGCGTTTCATCTGACGGACTGCGAATATCAAGGCTCAGCGAGACGCTGCCGGGAATGACGTTTACCGCGCCGGGCTGGCAATTCAGCGTGCCGACCGTCGCCACCAGCGTCGGGTCGCTCGCCTGGGTCAGTTGCTCAACGGCCACCATCCATTCGGCGGCCCCGGCCAGCGCATCGCGGCGCAGATTCATCGGCACCGTTCCGGCGTGCCCGGCTTCACCGTCGAAGCGACAGTTCAAACGACGCGCGCCGTTGATAGCGGTCACCACGCCCAACGCTAAACTTGCGCCTTCCAGCACCGGCCCCTGCTCAATATGCAACTCGAGGCTGGCGCTAAATTCTTGCGGTAAACGCGCCGCGTGCGCGATGCGCGACGGGTCCAGCCCGGCGTTCACCATGGCCTGCGCCACGCTGATGCCCTGCGCATCACAACAATCCAGCCATTCCTGCGGCCAGGTGCCGGTCAGCCCACGGCTGCCGAGCAGCGTGATGCCAAACCGGGTGCCCTCTTCGTCGCCGAAACCGACGATTTCAATCGCCTGCTCCGCGCGCACCTGATGGCGGTTCAGCCACGCCACGACCTCAATGGCCGTCAGCACGCCGAGCATACCGTCGTAGCGTCCGGCATTGCGTACCGTATCCAGGTGCGAACCGAGCAGCAGCGCGGGCGCGCCTTCCTGTTGTGCTTCGTAGCGCCCACAAATATTGCCCACCGCGTCCTGCCAGGTGGTCATGCCCGCCTCGGCCATCCATTGCGCGACGCGTGCGTTAGCCTGTAAATGTTCGGGCGAGAGGTATACCCGGGTCAGTTCCCCGGGCGTGGCACTGATTTCTGCCAGTTGGTCGCTGCGCGCCATGACGCGAGCCGCCGCCTGCCGGGCTTCTTCAGACGTCATTGGCATTACGTTCTTTGGCATAAATCACCCCTCGTAGGTGTCCCAGGCCGCCTGCATCGCAGCGCCCTGAGTGGTGGCGAAGCCCAGACGGTTCAACACCGCTTCCAGCGCGGTCAGAGTCTGCAATACGCAGTCTTTACGCGCGTTGTAGCCCATGGTGCCGATGCGCCAGATTTTGCCCGCCAGCGGGCCAAACGAGGTGCCAATTTCGATGTGGAAATCGTTGAGCAGGCGCTGGCGCACTTCTTCACCGTGCACGCCAGCCGGAATAACCACCCCGAGCACGTTATTCATTTTGTGGGAGATATCGCCGAAGACCTCGAGACCCATGCCCTGAATGCCGTTTAGCATGGCGCGACCGTGCAGTTCGTGGCGGGCGATCAGCGCGTCCATCCCTTCTTCCAGCATGATCCGCGCACATTCCCGGGCGGCGAACAGCATGCTGGTGGCTTCGGTGTGGTGATTCAGGCGTTCTGGGCCCCAGTAGTCCATCACCATGCCAAGATCGAAATAGTTCGACCAAATCATTTCGTCTTCACCGTCCTGATGCAGATCGGTGCGGATCCCCTGCTCCACGCATTTTCGCGCGCGGATCACCGCTTCCATTTCAGCGCTGAGCGTGATCGGCGAGCTGCCCGACGGGCCGCCAAGGCATTTCTGTAACCCGGCGGAAACCGCATCCAGCCCCCAGGCGTCGGTGTCGAGCGCGTTACCGCCGAGCGACGCGGTGGCATCGGTGTAAAACAGCACCCCGTGGCGACGGCAAATTTCACCGAGATTTTCCAGCGGTTGCAGCATCGTAGTGGAGGTGTCGCCCTGCACCGTCAGCAGCAGACGCGGTTTAACGCGCTTGATCTCATCTTCAATACGATCGGCACTGAATACCTCGCCCCACGGGACTTCGATGACGTGGACCTCGGCCCGACAGCGACGGGCAATTTCACACAGCAAATGACCGAAGCGGCCAAACACCGGGACCAGCACTTTATCGCCAGGGCGAATGGCCGACAGCAGAATCGCCTCGATTCCGGCGCGGGAGGTCCCATCCACCAGCATCGTCCAGCGATTTTCGGTGCGGAACACGCCGCGATAAAGCGCCATCACTTCGTTCATGTAGCCGGTCATCACCGGATCGTACTGGCCGATCAGCTGGCTGGACATGGCGCGTAGCACGCGCGGATCGGCGTTGATCGGCCCCGGTCCCATCAGCAGGCGGTGAGGAGGATTAACGGGCGTAAATGGCTGAACCTCGAGCATGGACACATCCTTTGGTCTGGAAACCGGTTATTGAAACGAATGATTCTTTAATATCGTTTTTGCAACGAATGTGCCAGCGCGGTTTTTCCGCTTTGCGCATGAGTCAGGCCCATTAATCCGTCCCGTGTTGATTCAAAACGGAACCCTGCTCAGGTGCAATTGCACCATCGCAGGGCGTTTAGCGCTGTTCGAGTTCGTCGAGGGTGTGATAAAGGTCGGCGATGTGATGAATGCGCTGGCGGCCGTCGCTGAGGGTGCTGTGCAGCAAGGCGTTGGCGAGTAAATTCACCAGGCTCATGGCGCTGCTGTAGCTGTCGAACGCCGAGACGCTGTCCAGCGGGGCCGCAAAGTGCCAGCGGCAACGGGTGCGAATGCCGACAGCCTGCGGCTCGCTCAGCACCAGCACCTGTGCCTGTTGGGCCTGCAACGCTTCGAGCAGCGGGCGGATCACCCGTGGACGACGGCGAAACGCCACCACAATCACCAGGTCATCCGGGGTGATATCCACCACCTCTTCCGCCAGCGTCTGCCCGGGCTGCGGCATGAGCCAGACGTTGCCACGGCTTTGCATCAGCTGTTGACGTAGATGCAGCGCCACCGGGCTGCTGTTGCGCAGGCCGACGATCAACACGCGCTTTGCGGCGCTTAGCGCGGCGACCACTTCGGCAAACAGGTCGGCATCCAGCGCGTTGACCCACTGGGTAAGATTCGCCATTTCCTGTTTATAGTGACGCGCCAGCAGCGTGTTACCCTGCACCGCATCACGATCGCCGGTGAGCGGCATCCCGCTCTGGCGCAGGGTTCGCAGCTCGTCGCGCATGTCTTTGAAGCGCTCATAGCCCAGATGGCGGAACAGGCGGCTGACGGTGGCTTTGGATACCCCGCTGAGCCGCGCCAGCTCGGCGCTGTTGTAGCTCACCAGATCGTCAAAGTGATCCATGATGAACGCCGCGACGCGCTGTTCCTGTGGAGAAAGTTCGTTGTAACACGCCCTCAGGCGCTCATCCAGCTGCTGCATATCCCGTCTCCTGCAACTTTCGTTTCAACTCAGGCTGACACAGCAAAAGCGCATTCGTCAATCTGGAACGTTTTTTGCCTGATGAGAAAGAAGAGCGTCCACGGAGAAACATCATGCAAAGTAATTTGGCCCCCGGTGCCATGGCGGTAACCCCTCATCATCTCGCCAGCGAATCGGCGCTTTCCGTATTGCGGCACGGCGGCGATGCCATCGAAGCGATGGTGGCGGCCGCAGCGACCATCGCCGTGGTGTATCCCCATATGAACGGCATTGGCGGCGACGGTTTCTGGCTGATTGTTCCGCCGGGCGGCGATCCGATTGCCATTGACGCCAGCGGCGCCTCCGGGGCGCAGGCAACGCTGGCGTATTACGACGGCCATGCCGCCATTCCTCATCGCGGGGCGAAAGCTGCACTGACCGTGCCGGGCACCGTGAGCGGCTGGGATGAAGCGCTGAAGGTTTCCGCAGGGCTGGGCGGTGGGCAACTTCCGCTTTCACGTCTGCTGGCGGATGCGATTCGCTATGCCGCCGACGGCATTCCGGTGACGTCTTCCCAGGCGAGCGCCACGCAGAGTAAATATCATGAGCTTTCCGGCGTGCCGGGCTTTGCCGGGACGTTTTTACAGCGCGGCGAAGTGCCCACTGCAGGCAGCCGTTTCTGCCAGCCGCGCCTCGCCCGCACCTTGACGCGTCTGGCGAATGACGGCCTCGGCAGCTTTTATCGCGGGCCGCTGGCGCAGCTGATGGCGGAAGAGTTTCAGGCCACCGGATGTCCATTGACCGCGCAGGATCTCGCCGGGCATCGCGCGCGCCGTCGCGTGCCGCTGAAGCTCAGCCACCAGCAGGGCGACATTTTCAATATGACGCCTCCGACCCAAGGGCTGGTATCGCTGGCGATCCTCGGCATTACCGATCATCTCGATATGGCTAACGCTGATGAGGTACAGACCATCCACCGCATCGTGGAAGCCACCAAACGGGCGTTCAGCCTGCGCGATAAATACATCACCGACCCGCGCCATGTGACGCTGCCGGTGCAAAGCCTGCTCGAAGCTGCTCCGTTGCAGGAGATGGCAGCCAGCATTGACGATCATCACGCCGCGCCGTGGGGCAAAGGTAAAGGCCCGGGGGATACCGTCTGGCTCGGCGTTATCGACGGCAACGGGCTGGCGGTGTCGTTTATTCAGAGTATTTATCACGAGTTTGGCAGTGGCGTGGTGCTGCCGGAAAGCGGCATCCTGCTGCAAAACCGCGGCGCGGCGTTCAGCCTCGACCCGGATCACCTGCTGGCGCTGGCACCGGGCAAACAGCCTTTCCACACGCTCAACCCGGCGGCGGCACGGCTGAAAGACGGTCGCACGATGGTGTACGGCACCATGGGCGGCGACGGCCAGCCGCAAACTCAGGCGGCGATTTTCACCCGGCATGTGATTCAGGGCATGCCGTTGCAGGAAGCGGTTGCCGCGCCGCGTTGGCTATTGGGCCGCACCTGGGGCCAGTCGACGGATTCGCTCAAGCTGGAGGGCCGTTTCAGCGAAGCCACTTTCACCGCGCTGCGTGAAAAAGGGCACGACGTGGAATGGCTGCCGGGCATGAGTGAAGCGATGGGCCACGCCGGGGCGATTGTCCGTCACCCTAACGGCATGCTGGAAGGGGCGTACGATCCGCGCAGCAACGGCAGCGCAGCAGGATTCTAAGGAGCGATGATGAACGAGAATGCGTTTAACTGGCCTGAATATATTCTGCTGATGGAACAGTTGTTAGCGGTGCCGCTGGATGCACCGCGTCGGGCAGAACTGGCGGTTCAGCTTAGCCGGATTGCCTCGATGGCCGAGCCGTTGATGGCGTTTGAGCTGCCGCTCCGTCAGGAAGGTGCAGGAGTGTATCAGCTATGACACTGAGCATTCGGGACATTCAGCAAGGACTACGCTACCGCCAGTTCAGCGCGGTGGAACTGGCCCAGCAGACGCTGGCCCGCATTGCGCGGGATAACCCGCAGGTGAACGCCTTCACCGAAATCACCGCCGACCGCATGCTGCGCGAAGCCGCGGATATTGACGCGCGCTTGCGTCGGGGCGAGGCGCTTCCGCCGCTCGCGGGCGTGCCGTTTGCGGTGAAAAATTTGTTTGATATCGAAGGCGTGACCACTCTCGCCGGGGCGCAACTGTTCAGCGAAATGCCGCCAGCCGCCGCCGATGCGTTTGCCGTGCAGCAGTTGCAACGCGTGGGCGCGACGCTGGCGGGGGCGCTGAATATGGACGCCTACGCCTACGGCTTTACGACGGAAAACAGCCATTACGGCCCGACCCGCAACCCGCGCGATTTGAACCGCATTGCAGGCGGTTCTTCCGGCGGGTCAGCCGCGGCGGTGGCGGCAAAACTGGTGAACTTTACGCTCGGCACCGACACCAACGGCTCGATCCGCGTGCCCGCCTCGCTGTGCGGCGTGCTGGGCCTGAAGCCGACCTTTGGCCGTTTGTCGCGATCCGGTAGCCATCCGTTTGTCGCCAGCCTCGATCACATCGGCCCGCTGGCGCGCTTTACCGACGATCTGGCCCACGTTTATGATGCCTTGCAGGGCCACGATCCGGACGATAAATGGCAGTCCTCCCGGGAGGTTTCGCCCGTTTCATCAATGCTGTCACAGACAACAAATCTGCGCTGCGCCGTGCTGGGCGGCTGGTTTGATGAATGGAGCGACTGTAGCGCTCGCGATGCGGTGGCCCGCGTGGCACACGCGCTTGGCGCAAATGAAAAACGGGAGTTGCCGAACGTGGCGCTGGCCCGTTCCGCCGCTTTTTTGCTGTCGGCGGCGGAAGGCGGCAACCACTATTTACCGGCGTTGCGCAGTGATGCAGAACGCTTTGAACCTCATTCCCGTGAACGCCTGCTGGCGGGGGCGATGACGCCGTCGGCCTGGTACACCCAGGCGCAGCGCTTTCGGGCGTGGTTTCGCGATACGACGCTGCCGTTGTTCAATGATTTTGACTTGCTGATTGCCCCGGCCACGCCGTGTAGCGCAACGCTGATTGGCGATACGTCGATGCGTATAAACGGCGTTGAACTGCCGACCAAAGCCAGCATGGGTATGCTGACACAGCCGATCTCTTTTCTCGGTCTGCCGGTGGTCAGTGTGCCACTCAAAACCCACAGCGGGCTGCCGATTGGCGTGCAGATTATTGGCGCGCCGTGGCAGGAAGCGCAGTGTTTGCAAGCCGCCTGGCAGCTTGAACAGGCCGGTATTCTTTATCAACAGGAAGACGTATGACCCCCGAAAACATTGACCGTCCGGCGGTGCTGAACGACGTGACCGCCGCGTTTTATCGTTATGAAAAAGCCTTAACCAGCAATGATATTGCGGTGCTGGATGAACTGTTCTGGGATGACGGGCGGACGGTACGCTACGGCGCGACGGAGAATTTGTATGGGATCGCGGAGATCCGCGATTTCCGTAATGCCCGGCCTGGGAAGGGTTTGGATCGGCTGTTGCGCCATACGACGATCACCGCTTACGGCGAGGATATGGCGGTAGCGAGTACCGAGTTTACGCGTGAGAACAGCGAGCGAGTCGGCCGCCAAATGCAGACCTGGGTGAAATTCCCCTGCGGCTGGCGCATCGTGGCGGCACATGTGAGTTTGATGGCGTAATTTTTGGCGGGTGCGTTTTGCTCCCCTCTCCCTAGCCCTCTCCCACAGGGAGAGGGAATTGATCGGCATTGCCATCAGGGGGAGAGAAGACGGATCGCGGGCGCTACGATATGTCAGGCGTTACCGTTGAACGGGTGCGTTTTCACCCAATGTTCGGCGATATCCTGACGCCGGCAAACCCATACATCATCGTGACTCTGCACATAATCCAGAAAACGCTGTAGCGCGCGAAAACGACCCGGGCGGCCTAACAGGCGGCAGTGCATGCCAATCGACATCATTTTTGGTGATGTTTCCCCTTCTTCGTACAGCACGTCAAAGCTGTCTTTCAGATAGGTGTAAAACTGTTCGGCGGTATTGAAGCCCTGCGCAGTGGCAAAGCGCATGTCGTTGGCGTCCAGGGTGTAGGGCACAATCAGATGCGGTTTGCTGTCGACCGTGGTCCAGAACGGCAGGTCGTCGCCGTAATAATCACTGTCGTAGAGAAAACCACCCTGCTCTGCCACCAGCTGGCGGGTGTTCGGACTGTCGCGTCCGGTGTACCAGCCGAGCGGCTTTTTGTCGAACAGCGCTTCTAGGATTTCAACCGCCTGCTGCATGTGCTGGCGTTCGGTCTGAATATCGAGATTCTGATAGTGAATCCAACGCCAGCCGTGGCTGACCACGTCGTAGTCCGCGGCTTTTATTGCATCGACGATGGCCGGGTTACGCGCCAGGGCCATAGCCACGCCGAACACCGTCAGCGGTAATCCGCGCTTTTGAAACTCCTGATGAATGCGCCAGAATCCGGCGCGGGAGCCATATTCGTAGAGGGAGTCCATCGACATGTGTTTGTCGGGGAAACTGGGCGCGCCGATGATGTCTGACAGAAACTGCTCAGAGCCGCTGTCGCCGTGCAGGACGTGGTTTTCGCCGCCCTCTTCAAAATTGAGCACGAACTGGACGGCGATGCGCGCGCCGCCCGGCCATTGCGCATGAGGCGGTTGGCCAGCATAGCCCGCCATGTCGCGAGGGTAGTTTTCGGTAAAATGCCATACGCGCTTGTCCATTGCTGATTGCATGTTGAGTCGACCTCTTTATCAGATGGCCGCCGTCGTCAGCTCAGCATGTCGAAGCCTCCGCTCAGCGGCTTTTTATTGGGGTACGCGAGGTCGCCGTATTTGCTGGTGCCAAGACCCAGCGCCACGAGCGATTCCACCATTTTCACCGCCGCCGTTACGCCATCAATCACCGGGATGCCCAGTTCCAGCGTCAGCTCGCGGGCAAGGTTCGCCATGCCGCCACAGCCAAGGACTATCGCCCCGCTGCCGTCTTCGCGTTTTGCCTGAATACAACGCTCGCGTACTTTCATCTGTGCAAGACCCGTACCATCTTCCAGCGCCAGTACCGGTAAATCGATGGCGTGCAGCGCCGCACAGTGATGTTCGAAACCATACTGCTGCAATAAATGACGGGCGATGATTACCGTGCGCGGCAGCGTGGTGACGATGGAAAAGCGTGTCGCCACCAGCGTCGCCATGTGCATCGCCGCCTCGGCAATGCCCACCACCGGCCCGCAGGCCAGTTCACGCGCGGCGAGTAACCCCGGATCGCCAAAGCAGGCAATTACGTGCCCCTGTGCGCCCTGCGCTTTGCCGTGTTTGATTTGCTCCAGCACGCCAATAGCCGCGATGGCTTCATCAAAATGGCCTTCAATCGACTCCACGCCCTGAGTCGGACAGGTCGCGAGAATGGTGGTGCCCGGAGCCGCAACGCTGCGGGCCGCTTCGCCAATAGTGTGCGTCATCGCAGCACTGGTGTTGGGGTTGATCACTTGAATCAAATGTTGCATCGAACGACGTCCTCTTCATGTTTTGCCCTGTCGCGTAGCACCACGCCTGGGCAGTAAAATGGTTATCCGCACTGTAATAATGCACATCCTGCATCAATACGGCCTCTTTTACGCAATATATTGCCGCTAAACCCCGTTTGTTTCTTGATAACTGAATCTGGCCCGATTCATGCAACGAAAGTTGCAGACATTCCGTCAGCATCTGTTTTTTAAAGGAGCAGATTTCATGCCAAGTCAGAAACCAGAGTACAAATCGAGCTACAGCCCAAGACTGACCAACAACGATCTGGCGCCAACGCGGCAACAGAGCTGGTCGTGGTACAACATTTTTTCATTCTGGATGTCCGATGTGCATAGCATGGGCGGCTATGTGGTGGCCGCAAGCTTCTTTACTCTCGGCTTGGCGAGCTGGCAGGTTCTGCTCTGTCTGCTGGCGGGCATTTGTATCGTGCAGCTGTGCGCCAATCTGGTGGCGAAACCCAGCCAGATGGCGGGCGTGCCGTACGCTGTGATTAGCCGTCAGGCGTTTGGCGTGTTCGGTGCCAATATTCCGGCGGTGATCCGCGGCCTGATTGCCTTTGCGTGGTACGGTATCCAGACCTATCTGGCGGCCAACGCGCTGATGCTGGTCGGCCTGAAGTTTTGGCCTTCTCTGGCCTCGTTGACCACCGGTCATTTCCTCGGCCTGTCGCATTTGGGCTGGATCTGTTTTGGTATTATGTGGGTGCTACAGGCGCTGGTGTTCTGGCATGGTATGAGCGCCATTAAGCGCTTTATCGATATTGCCGGTCCGGCGGTGTATATCGTGATGATGGCGCTGGCAGGCTGGATTTTGTATCAGACCGGGCTGGACGGCATTTCCTTTACGCTTGCCAGCAAACAGCTGAGCGCCGGGGAGCAAACCTGGCAGATGATCACCGCCACGGCGCTGGTCGTGTCCTATTTCTCCGGCCCGCTGCTGAACTTTGGTGACTTTTCGCGTTACGGCAAAAGCATGCAGGAAATTCGTCGCGGCAACCGCTGGGGGCTGCCGTTCAACTTCCTGCTGTTCTCGATTGTGACGGTGATTATTGTTTCCGGCTCGCAGTCGCTGTTTGGCCGCATGATCACCGACCCGATTGAGACCGTGAGCCACGTCGGCAACAGCGTGGCGATGGCCATCGGCCTGCTGACGATGATCACCGCCACCATCGGGATCAATATCGTGGCGAACTTTGTCTCGCCTGCATTCGACTTCTCGAACTGCTCCCCGCAGAAAATCAGCTTCCGTACCGGGGGGATGATTGCCGCTGTGGGCTCTGTGCTGCTGACGCCGTGGAATCTGTTCCAGTCGCCGGAGCTGATTCACTATACGCTCGACGTGTTGGGCGCATTTATCGGCCCACTGTTCGGGATTTTGCTGGCAGATTTTTATCTGATTAAGCGCGGGAAAGTGGTGGTCGACGATTTGTTCACCGTCTCCCCTGCGGGCCGTTATTGGTACAAGAATGGCTTTAACCCCAAAGCGATTGCCGCGCTTGTTCCGTCGGTGGCGGTCGGACTCATCATTAGCTTTATCCCTGCCCTGCATGAAGTGGCGAACTTCAGCTGGTTCATCGGCGCGTTCCTGAGCGCAGGCTGCTATCGCTGGATTGCCCGCCACGACAAAGAAGGTGTGAGCGATGCCTTCGCCAGCGTGGAGATTGCGAAAGAGTAAGTTTCGCGGGCCCGAATAGGTGAGGATTCGGGCCCGTAAATTGATCCCCCGCCAGACACGGACAGCATTAATTAGGGTAGGATGCTCGATATAAATGACGGGTTATCAATAAGGAACGCTATGACCATCCCTTCACTTTCCCCCACTGAGGCCAGAGCACTTCTGGCACAGGGTGCGGCCCTGATAGACATTCGCGAGCCGGATGAACATGCCCGCGAAAATATTGCCGAAGCGCATTTACTCTCACTTTCCGCTATTGAAAATGGCGACCGGCTTGGGCCTTTCGAAGATTACGATACGGTGATTTTTTATTGCCAGTCTGGCACGCGCACCGCGCAAAATGCACAAAAACTGGCGCAGGCAGTGGCCCCGGCGAAAGTGTTTATTCTTGAAGGTGGCCTGAACGGCTGGAAGAAAACGGGTGAAGCTGTCCTGAAGGATAGATCTCAGCCGTTGCCCATTATGCGTCAGGTGCAAATTGTGGCGGGGACGCTAATTCTGCTGGGCGTGATTCTGGGATACAGCGTTCATCAGGCATTTTTCCTGATTTCCGGTTTTGTCGGCGCGGGTTTGCTGTTTGCTGGCGTCAGTGGATTTTGCGGGATGGCGCGTTTGCTGGGCGTGATGCCCTGGAATCGCCGCTAGCGTTGATTTCCCCTATCGGATGCATTATGGCAGGGGAAGCATTTGCCGTTGAGTACGACAGAAACGACGAAGGCCTGAATCATTGCTGATTCAGGCTTTTTAAATTATTCGCTCAGATCACGCGTTTTGGGGTAAGGTTAAACATATAAACCGAACTCTCTCAAGACAGAGCATAACTTTTCTGCCCCTGAAAAATTCAGATGATCCCCATCATAAAAATCTTCATCTTTAAAATTGCTATTCTCTAACAAATCAATATATCGAAAATTGTCACTCTGTATAGAGTTAAAGAAAGATCGACTCTGTTCAACCATATCTTTATTAAATACTTGCAAATATCTTTCAGGAAAAGGTGACATGACGACATTAATATTCACATTATTTTCTTCAGCAAACGCTACGAGTTCTTTAACATGTATTAAATTCCTGGGAAAAGACTCTTTGTAGTTAAAATGCCTTGAATGTTTAGTTGCTCGTTCTTCGCATGACTTATTATGATCTACCGGTGCTTGATATTTTCTGGAACACTTACGATTTAAATCATTTTCTCTATATTTTTGCTGATAAACAGGCAGAGGGTCATTTAACCCTATCGATTTCTCACTTAACCAACTGATACGTTTGAATATCTCTTCTTGCACAGCATCATTACATAGCAGCGAATCTATTACAAATAATGGCAATGTGTCTTTTTCGCTCAAACGGTTAAATTGCTTATATATATACGCATACAGTAAATTATCTGTCGTTTTATACTCAAAACCATGTTCACGACAGAAACTTTCAAGGGCATTAAAAGTAGAAAGAATATCGATGTTACGTGATAATGAAAGCTCATAGAATAAGTCATAAGGGCTTAGCAGCAGAACAGCACTCTGCATCGGCTTGATATTTTGCAAACCTATCAGTACAGACTTTGAAAAATTTATATCAGCACAATGCATAGAAATATTAGAAGAATGCTCAAGTATTTCCTGAGGAAATGCAGCCCACGGGTATGAAGAACCAACAATAACCTGCGTCACACTTTCACTGATGAGATAATGCCGAAGAGAACAATTCAATGAGAAATGATGTGCCGTTCTGTTATGTTTTCTGTTAATTTGATTGTCAAGGCAATATTTTAACTCTGAATAAGGAATAAACCAGTACGATATATTATCATTAATGATTTTCTGTATCTTCATTATATGATCACGATCATATACCACAATGAATTCTGGATGACTTAAATAATTCGAAAGCAATTCCAATGAATCATCCTCAGTAATATTAACTCTCTGAACTGTTATTGAGTCCATAAACACTCTATTGCTGATAAAATCAGCATAATTTTCATCAGTACCAATAAAAATTATTTTCAGATCAATACTGAGCAAATATTCCTTAACAAATTCCAGAAAAACATCACTCAGCCCAATAGATTTTTTGCTCTTGACATTATCCCTGACCATTTTAAGGAAAGGTTGTGCTTTTTTATTACTATTTATAAATGAAAAATTATGCATGATATAGTGACCTACATCCGCAGGTTTACATGCATTGACTTTATAAATAAGCTCGATAATAAATTGCAGTCTATTCATGGTCAGATTCCAGTAATTAAATTGTACACTTACTGACAAGATGTTCCAGGGATTTGATACAGTCAAGTACAGTTAACTGGCAAAGCGACCAAAAATTAGAAAAGTTGAATGCAAAAAGAAAATAAAAAATCCGCGTTATAAATAACGTGGCTCTGAATTGTGAAGAAGCTTAGAAATTCTGGTTTATTCCAATAAGATACTTTCACAATGGCACTTCTGCCCTGACCTTTGAAATGACCTGACTGACAAGATGAATGAGATCGTGGTGAGGCACTTCCGGGGAGCCTGGCTGCGTTGTAGTGCTGAAAATTGAACAATCTGAAGACGTCTGATTAACATCAATCTGGAGCGACACAAGCCAAAGCACGATGGCATACCGAAAATTATAGACATGAAAAAGGGCCATGTTAATTAATAACATGGCCCTGAATAGTGGCGGAACGGACGGGACTCGAACCCGCGACCCCCTGCGTGACAGGCAGGTATTCTAACCGACTGAACTACCGCTCCACTGTTCCCTTGGGAACGAGGCGAATATTACGGATTCCCCGATCCTGCGTCAACGCTTTTTCTTAAGTTTTGAATCAGTTGCTGCAAAAATCGCCCACATGCTGATTTTCAGCGCGTATTCACATGTTTCAAGCACGCCAGAGACAGCTTCCGCCTTTCTTTTGCACCAGGTCGAGACGTGATTCATGGGCCGCTAACTCTTCATCACTGGCACAAATAACGCGTAATGCGTTAGCTCCACGCACAATGCGCTGAATTCCGGAGTCATTGCCCTGTTGCTGGCTGTCTCCTTCCATCGCAAATTTCATCGACGTTTGTCCGCCGGTCATCAGCAAATAGACATCGGCCAGAATCTGACTATCGAGCAATGCGCCGTGCAGCGTACGTTTGCTGTTGTCTATTTCATAGCGCGAGCACAACGCATCGAGGCTGTTACGCTTGCCGGGGAACATTTTACGCGCCAGCGCGAGGCTGTCGGTGACTTTGCAGAAGGTGTTGGTCTTAGCAATGCCACGGTTGAGTTTGGCAAACTCATAGTCCATAAAGCCGATATCGAACGATGCGTTATGGATGACCAGCTCTGCGCCCTGAATGTATTCGATAAACTCGTCGGCAACGTCGGCGAACGTCGGTTTGTCGAGCAGGAACTCATCGGCAATCCCGTGTACGCCGAACGCTTCCGGATCGACCAGGCGGTCAGGTTTGAGATAAACGTGGAAGTTATTACCCGTTAAACGACGGTTGATCACCTCGACCGCACCGATTTCGATGATCTTGTGTCCTTCGTAATGCGCACCGATCGGGTTCATACCGGTGGTTTCTGTATCGAGGACGATCTGTCGGGTAATTGCAGTGCTCATATCGTTCATTTATGTCAGACTTACCGTTTTCGTGTCGATTTCAATTAAAGGAAGTCTACCAGAGATGCTTAAACAGGTAGAAATTTTCACCGATGGTTCTTGCCTCGGTAACCCAGGCCCGGGCGGCTACGGCGCAATTTTACGCTTTCGTCAGCATGAGAAAACCTTTAATGAAGGTTATTACCTGACCACCAACAACCGGATGGAGTTGATGGCCGCCATTGTGGCACTTGAAGCGCTGAAGGAACATTGTGAAATCACTCTTAGCACCGACAGCCAGTACGTTCGTCAGGGGATTACGCAGTGGATCCACAACTGGAAAAAACGTGGCTGGAAGACGGCAGATAAAAAACCGGTGAAGAATGTCGACCTGTGGCAGCGTCTCGACGCCGCGCTCAGCCAGCATAAAATTCAGTGGGAATGGGTGAAAGGCCACTCTGGCCATCCAGAAAATGAACGCTGTGATGAGCTTGCCCGCGCCGCGGCGATGAGCCCAACGCAGGCAGATACGGGTTACAAACCGGAAAGTTAATTCTGCGGTTTACGGTACTGGCGCGTGGCGCCGACCGTTTGACGCATCGGGTTCCGGGATTTGCTTTGCCGCGTTGGGTTGAGCGTCAGCGGCACCGTTCTTTTACGTGCCACAATCACCTGTAAACACCCTAATGCGGGCACATGCGTGCTCAGGATCCGCCCGCCCTGGCGGGTCCAGGGCAGTACCTGAAAGCGGCTCTGGTGCAGCACTTCAAAATTGAGCAGACCTAACCAGTCGAGCTGGCGCATCAGGCTAAACATCCGGCTATTATAAGGCATGCGGTTGCGCAGAACCGGCACCATTTTCCGTAACCCCATCAGACTGACCGGGTTAAACGCGGTCAATATGAGCCAGCCGTCGTCAATCAATACGCGGTCGGCTTCTCGCAGTAAGCTATGCGGGTCCTGACACCAGGGCAAAGTGTGCGCCAGTAAGCAAGCATCAACCGACTTTTCGGCAAACGGTAAATGCAGCGGGTCGGCCTTCACCTGCATCGGGTCGCCATCGAGCGATACGTTGACCTGATGAGAGATTGCGCACGCATCGGTATTGATTTCCGCGCTCAAATTGCCAATCTTAAGCAGATGAAATCCATAAAGTTTCGCCATCCACGGCTTTAACTGCTGTTCCAGCGCTTCACGATAGTATTCACCCCAGGGCATTTCCGCCCAGTGGTTTGGCGCCGTAACTGTCAGAGGTATCCTTGCCGGTTTCATCACAACCTTCCGCAACATTATGAGAGGTAATCAATGAATCTTAACAGTATTCCCGCATTTCAGGACAACTACATCTGGGTGCTGAGCCAGGACGATGGAAAGTGTTTGATTGTCGACCCGGGCGAAGCGGCGCCAATCCTCGCCGCGATTGCTGAAAACAATTGGCAGCCGCAGGCCATTTTATTGACCCATCACCATCACGATCACGTTGGCGGTGTGAAAGAACTGACGCAAAAATTCCCGGGACTTGTGGTGTATGGTCCACAGGAGACACAAGATAAAGGGGCCACCGATATCGTTAAAGAAGGTGATACGGTCGATGTTTTGGGATGCGAATTTTCTGTAATTGCGACCCCAGGACATACCTTAGGTCACGTATGTTTCTTTAGCGATCCTTACCTTTTTTCTGGCGATACGTTGTTCTCCGGGGGATGCGGACGTCTCTTCGAAGGCTCTCCAGAGCAGATGTATCAGTCACTTAAAAAATTACAGTCACTTCCTGACCATACGGTGGTGTGTTGCGCCCATGAATATACATTAGCAAATGTTAAGTTTGCATTGAGTGTTCTACCCCATGATCGGGCGATAAACGAATACTATAGTGAAGTTAATGAGTTACGCGTAAAAAACCAAAAAACACTACCCGTAATTCTTAAAAATGAACGTCGAACCAATGTATTTATAAGAACGGATGATGCTGATTTAATTGAAGAAATATCCAAAGAAACAAATTTGCAACAACCTGGGCAGCGTTTTGCATGGTTAAGGTCAAAGAAAGATAACTTCTAAATGCCCAGGGTTGCCTTTTAATTTTTTCGCCGTTATGATTGCTCGTCTTTTAAGCAACTATTGACCACACACATGAAGGCACGAGCGATATTACTCGCCTCTGTCCTGCTAGTGGGTTGCCAGGCTAATCAAGATGGTAACGTACAACAGCACGCACAGAGCCTTTCTGCGGCTAGTCAAGGGGAAGCAGGGAAGTTTGCAAGTCAAGCGCGATGGATGGACGATGGAACATTTTATGCGCAGGATCAGGACTTGTGGGCTTCTATTGGCGGCGAGCTAAAGATGGGAATTCCGGATAATGGCCGGATTCGCGAACAGAGACAAAAGTATTTACGCAATAAGAGCTATCTCCACGATGTAACTTTACGGGCAGAGCCGTATATGTACTGGATAGCAGGGCAAGTTAAGAAACGTAACATGCCTATGGAACTGGTACTACTACCCATAGTGGAGAGCGCTTTTGACCCCCATGCAACGTCTGGCGCCAATGCCGCAGGCATCTGGCAGATCATTCCGAGCACAGGGCGCAATTATGGTTTAAAACAGACCCGCGCATATGACGCGCGTCGCGATGTTGTTGCTTCTACTACGGCAGCACTCGATATGATGCAGCGTCTGAATAAGATGTTTGACGGCGACTGGTTGTTAACGGTCGCAGCGTATAACAGCGGCGAAGGTCGTGTGATGAAGGCAATGAAAGCGAACAAATCGCGGGGCAAACCTACCGATTTCTGGTCGCTGTCATTACCTCAGGAAACGAAGATTTACGTGCCTAAAATGCTGGCCTTGAGCGATATTCTCAAGAACAGCAAGCGCTATGGCATTCAGCTGCCGACGGCAGATGAAAGTCGTGCACTGGCTCGCGTTCGACTGGATAGCCCTGTTGACGTGAAGCAAGTGGCGGATATGGCCGGTATTTCAGTCACCAAGCTGAAGGCGTTTAATGCGGGCGTCAAGGGTTCTACCCTCGGTGCCAGCGGACCAAAGTATGTGATGGTTCCGCAGAAACATGCCGACCAGCTTCGTGAGTCTCTGGCCTCTGGCGATATCGCCGCGGTTCAGCCGACTCTGGTGGCCGATAATTCACCGATGACCAGCCGTAGCTATAGGGTACGTTCAGGTGACACCCTTTCGGGTATTGCGGCACGTCTTGGCGTGACATCGAAAGATCTGCAGCAGTGGAATTCACTGCGCGGCGCGCACCTTAAAGTGGGTCAGAACCTGACCGTAGGCGCAGGTAGCAGTGCATCTCGTCTTGCTAAAAATAGCGATAGCATTACGTATCGCGTTCGCAAAGGGGATTCGCTGTCGAGTATCGCTAAGCGTCACGGCGTCAATATCAATGATGTTGTGCGCTGGAACGATGATACCGACAACCTGAAGCCGGGTGATCAACTGACGCTGTTTGTTAAAAATAGCGACAGACCCGATTCCTGATAAACCTGTTTAGCAAAAAGGCACCGATTCCCTCGGTGCCTTTTTTATTTATGCGGCTTTATGCGCCTCGGCCATTATGGTGTCGCTGGTAAACGAACCCTCTTCCTGCAGCTCAAAATAGTCCTTCACTTCCTGAGACGCACTTTCCTGATACAGACGAATAGCGGTACACAATGCCTCTGGGGTACGCATACGCGCCACCCAGGAGCTGTATTCCAGTGGTAAGCGGTCGGTAATCAAACTGTCGGTAATCAGTCCGGCTTCGTTGATCATTGAGAACCACTCCCCGCTTGAGTAATTGCGTACATGTGAGGTATCACGCAATGCTTCAACGGTCTGCAACCAGACGTCTCTCAACGGATGACCGGGAGACATGATGTCCATGATGATGAATATGCCACCCGGCTTCAGCACGCGTTTGATTTCACGCATCGCCTGCCCCACGTCATGCCAGTGATGGGCAGAATAACGGCTGATCACCACATCGTAAGAAGCGTCGTCAAACGGCAATATTTCCGCATAACCCTGCGATGTCGTGATGTTGTTCAGTCCTTTGTCCTTCGCCGCCTGTTTCACCACTTCGAGCATTTGTGCTGACAAGTCGTAAGCCGTTACCTGCGCAACGTGCGCGGCGGCAACGAAGCTCGCATGCCCTGCTCCGCAGCCGAGATCCAGCACTTTTGCCTGCGGGAATGCGCTCAGACGCTCGCCCAGACGCTGTAAATCACGCCCTGATGAATGTACCGCGCTGGTTAAATAGGCACTTGCCTGAGAGCCAAACTGTTTATCGACATTATTGTGGTGAGATTGCGTTGTCATTTTGTTGTCCTTCGGTTGATTGAATGATGAAAGGGCAGCACCTAACGTGCACAGGTCTGCCCCACGGCAGACCTGACTTACCTTTATCGCTCAGGTTTGCCGGGACTGAATTCCACTAGTAGCGGATTGTGATCGGATGCGCGAGTCACCAGAACGGAGGCTTCATGCACATTCAGACCACGATAGAACACAAAATCGAGAGGGCGACCGAACGCACGGCGGCGCTGATCGTCGGTGAAGCGGACTTCACGCAGTGACATTTCACGCGCAAAGCGATAGAGCGCATTCATTCGCTGACGGCTCCAGGCATTAAAATCGCCTGCCATAATAATCGGCCCACTGTGATGAGCAATTTGATCGCCAATCGGTAAAAGCTGTTTACTGTAGACGTCGACACCCAGACTGAAATTGACCGCGTGAATATTGACGACCATCAGCAGACGAGAGTCCGGTAACGGATAAACCGTGACCAGCGCCGACTTTGCCAGGCGCAGAATAGGCTCACGTTCGCGTAACGGACAGCAGTAAACCGGATGGGCCGACGATAAGGTCATCACGCCAGAAGGATGCTGCGGCAAAACAAAGGCAGGCACCTGATCGGCGGCCAGATAATGGGTGGTGGCAAAACGAACCAGTTCGGGCGTGGTTTGAGCTTCCTGGAGCAAGACCAGATGGGCGTCTTTACCAAAGTTTTTCAGTACCGATAACCATTCGGCGCGCTGCTGCTTAAAAATATTCCACACCAGAACGCGAATTTTCGCTTCGCTACTCAGCGGTTCACCGGCGGGCAATGCCTTGCCAATAGTCGCGAACGAACCGGGAGGTAAGATCCTCTCGGCTGGTTGTCCGGCAACGTAACGCATGGCATGGGTATTTTTTCGCACTTTGGTTTTATGGCCTCAATAACAGAAAAACCACGCTGACATCACAGTGTGGTTCTTCTGTTATAGGGACTTTTGCTCACAGTTTCAACGCTATTTTCCAGAAAGATACGCCACATACTGTAATCAAATGAGGACTACGTTCGCTGGGCAACCGCCACTTGTGCTGGTTTATCGAGACGTCCACTGACGCCGATTAACAAGAAAGCGACGAACACAATAACCGCTCCGATCCACGGTGTTTGCGCCAGACCGTAATGCACAACGGTTTGACCGCCAATGATCGATCCCAGTGCAATCCCTACGTTAAAGGCGGCAATGTTCAGACCCGATGCGACATCGACCGCGCCAGGCGTGTACAGCTCGGCTTTCTGCACGACATACACCTGGAGGCCAGGGACGTTACCGAAGGCAAAAATCCCCATCAGCAATACGGTGGCAAGTGCTGCGTATTGCATCGAAGCCGTGAACTGGAACACCAACAACAGAACCATCAACGCGGCAAAGATGATTTTTAACGCCGGAACTGCACCGTGTTTGTCGGCAAGTTTGCCGCCCCAAATGTTGCCAATAGCGACCGAAACACCGTAGCCCAATAGGATCCAACTGACTGCATTCGGCGAAAAACCGGCCAGGTTTTGCATCATCGGCGCCAGGAAGGTAAAGGCGGTAAAGACGCCACCGTAACCCAGGGCGGTTATCGCATAGATAATCAGCAAGCGGGGGTGGGTCAGCACCTGCAGCTGCTCACGAAGCGTTGCGGCCGCACGCTGCGGAATGTTTTTAGGCACCAGAATAAGGCTGCTGATTAAAGCGATAACCCCCAGCAACGAGACGGCCAGGAAGGTTTCACGCCAGCCAAAATGCTGTCCGATAACCGTCCCCAGCGGCACACCCGTTACCAGAGCTACGGTAAGCCCACCAAACATGATGGCGATAGCTGAAGCGGCTTTTTCTTTCGGTACCAGGCTGGTTGCGATGGTTGACCCAATGGAGAAGAACACACCATGCGCCAGACCCGTCAGCAAACGCGCTAACACCAGCGTGCCGTAACCCGGAGCCTGCCAGGCCAGCAGATTACCGGCGGTAAATAGCACCATCAGCGCCAGCAACAGCTGCTTGCGTGGCATCCGGCCAGTGAGTGCAGTGAGCACCGGTGCACCAATCGCCACGCCAAGGGCATAGATAGATACCAACAGTCCCGCAGAGGGCAAAGAAACAGAAAGTTGTTCAGCAATCGTCGGGACCAGACCGACTATAACAAACTCCGTCGTGCCGATTGCAAAGGCACTGATCGTCAGGGCAAGTAGCGCCAGTGGCATAATTTACTCCGTATAATCAGGATTAAGATGACACGCAGTATGCGTCAGTGTTTAAATAACAAAAATGCTAAAAATCTCAATAGAATTTTGCAGGTGGTGCAACAATGAGAGCAACATCCGAAGAAATTGCCATCTTTGTCGCGGTGGTAGAAAGCGGCAGCTTTAGCCGTGCGGCAGAACAACTTGGCCAAGCGAATTCAGCCGTAAGCCGCGCCGTTAAAAAGCTGGAGTCAAAACTGGGCGTCAGCTTACTGAATCGCACCACGCGTCAGCTCAGCCTAACTGAAGAAGGTGAGCGCTATTTCCGTCGTATGCAGGGCGTTTTGCAGGAGATGGCCGCTGCCGAAAATGAATTAATGGAAGCGCGACATACGCCGCGTGGGTTGTTGCGTATCGATGCGGCAACGCCCGTTATCCTCCATTATCTGATGCCACTGATTAAACCTTTTCGCGAGCGCTATCCTGAAATTACGCTTTCGCTAGTCTCTTCGGAAACGTTCATTAATCTTATTGAGCGAAAGGTTGATGTAGCCATCCGTGCAGGTACGTTAACCGACTCCAGCCTGCGCGCGCGGCCTCTATTTACCAGCTACCGGAAAATCATCGCTTCGCCCGATTACGTGGAGTGTTTTGGAATGCCGGAAACGGTGGAAGATTTGAAGCAGCATCAGTGCCTCGGATTCACCGAGCCCACGTCTCTCAATACCTGGCCTGTTTCCTGTTGTGATGGGCAGTTGCACGAGGTGACATCAGAGATATCGTCTAACAGTGGCGAAACACTGAAACAGCTCTGTTTGAGCGGGAATGGGATTGCCTGCCTGTCGGACTATATGGTGGATAACGAGATTGCCAGAGGGGAATTTGTCGAGCTGATGGCAGATAAGAGACTGCCGGTGGAGATGCCCTTTAGCGCCGTCTATTACAGTGACCGGGCGGTCAGCACGCGTATCCGAGCGTTCATTGATTTTTTAAGCGAGCACGAAGCTCAGCGTAAAAAGTAAATTGGGGGCAACAATGCCCCCACGTTCGATTAATCCCAGTTCGGCGCCAGACCTTCTGGGCTCACCAGACGATCGTTGCATTCCAGGGCAGCAATCGCCGCTCTGTCAGCATCATCCAGCTTGAGATCCTGTGCCAGCAGGTTGCTCGCCAAGTTCTCACGTTTAGTTGATGACGGGATTACGGCGTAACCTTCCCCCATCGCCCAGGCCAGAATCACCTGCGCAGGCGTCACGCCATGTTTTTTTGCAATCCCCTGAATGGTGTCATCTTTTAGCGCTTTACCATAAGCCAGCGTCATATACGAAGTGATGTGAATACCCTGTTTTTTGGCCCACTCCACAACATTTCGGTTTTGCAGATACGGGGAGAGTTCAATCTGATTGGTGGCAATATTCTCTGCCCCAACCGCTGCGATCGCTTTTTCCATCAGTGGGATGGTGAAGTTAGAAATACCAATCTCACGCGTCAGACCACTTTTCTTGGCCTCCAGCAACGCCTGCATAAACTCTTCTACAGAAACAGCATCTTGCGGTGAAGGCCAGTGGATCAAAGTCAGATCAACGTAATCCATACACAGCTTTTTCAGGCTCTCTTTGAGGCTTGGGATCAGCGCATCTTTGCTCAGATTTTCAATCCAGATCTTGGTAGTGATAAACAATTCGCTGCGTGGCACACCGCTTTCAGCGATCGCCTGACCAACTGCAGCTTCATTATCATAAATCTGGGCGGTATCAACAGCGCGATAGCCGAGTTCGAGAGCCGTTTTTACTGATGCGATAACTACGTCGTCTTTAAGACGGAAAGTACCTAAACCAAATGCAGGGATTGTCATAACTTCCTCATGAATTACTTTATATGTGTTTTCAGAGGATTATCGCGAGTGCGGATGAGAAGAAAAAGAGTTAAAAACGCAGAGGATTTTTGCGATTATGGCAATAATTGATGGGTTTAGACAAAAGAAAAAGCCCTGAGCAGATGCTCAGGGCTTTCAATAAGTGGCGGAACGGACGGGACTCGAACCCGCGACCCCCTGCGTGACAGGCAGGTATTCTAACCGACTGAACTACCGCTCCACCGAATTTCTTTACAACAACCGGTTTTATGCCCCGGTTTAATGCTAATTTGATGCCTGGCAGTTCCCTACTCTCGCATGGGGAGACCCCACACTACCATCGGCGCTACGGCGTTTCACTTCTGAGTTCGGCATGGGGTCAGGTGGGACCACCGCGCTGTTGCCGCCAGGCAAATTCTGTTTACCAACACACCCTTCAGGGTCTGTCAGTTAATCTGTTTCAAGCTGAATATCGTCGTCTCTCACGCCAAAACATCTTCGGCGTTGTAAGGTTAAGCCTCACGGTTCATTAGTACTGGTTAGCTCAACGTATCGCTACGCTTACACACCCAGCCTATCAACGTCGTAGTCTTCAACGTTCCTTCAGGACTCTCAAGGAGTCAGGGAGAACTCATCTCGGGGCAAGTTTCGTGCTTAGATGCTTTCAGCACTTATCTTTTCCGCATTTAGCTACCGGGCAATGCCATTGGCATGACAACCCGAACACCAGTGATGCGTCCACTCCGGTCCTCTCGTACTAGGAGCAGCCCCCCTCAATTCTCCAGCGCCCACGGCAGATAGGGACCGAACTGTCTCACGACGTTCTAAACCCAGCTCGCGTACCACTTTAAATGGCGAACAGCCATACCCTTGGGACCTACTTCAGCCCCAGGATGTGATGAGCCGACATCGAGGTGCCAAACACCGCCGTCGATATGAACTCTTGGGCGGTATCAGCCTGTTATCCCCGGAGTACCTTTTATCCGTTGAGCGATGGCCCTTCCATTCAGAACCACCGGATCACTATGACCTGCTTTCGCACCTGCTCGAGCCGTCACTCTCGCAGTCAAGCTAGCTTATGCCATTGCACTAACCTCCTGATGTCCGACCAGGATTAGCTAACCTTCGTGCTCCTCCGTTACTCTTTGGGAGGAGACCGCCCCAGTCAAACTACCCACCAGACACTGTCCGCAACCCGGATTACGGGTCTACGTTAGAACATCAAACATTAAAGGGTGGTATTTCAAGGTTGGCTCCACAAGAACTGGCGTCCTCGCTTCAAAGCCTCCCACCTATCCTACACATCAAGGCTCAATGTTCAGTGTCAAGCTATAGTAAAGGTTCACGGGGTCTTTCCGTCTTGCCGCGGGTACACTGCATCTTCACAGCGAGTTCAATTTCACTGAGTCTCGGGTGGAGACAGCCTGGCCATCATTACGCCATTCGTGCAGGTCGGAACTTACCCGACAAGGAATTTCGCTACCTTAGGACCGTTATAGTTACGGCCGCCGTTTACCGGGGCTTCGATCAAGAGCTTCTCCCTAAGGATAACCCCATCAATTAACCTTCCGGCACCGGGCAGGCGTCACACCGTATACGTCCACTTTCGTGTTTGCACAGTGCTGTGTTTTTAATAAACAGTTGCAGCCAGCTGGTATCTTCGACTGATTTCAGCTCCATCCGCAGGGACTTCACCTACACATCAGCGTGCCTTCTCCCGAAGTTACGGCACCATTTTGCCTAGTTCCTTCACCCGAGTTCTCTCAAGCGCCTTGGTATTCTCTACCTGACCACCTGTGTCGGTTTGGGGTACGATTTCGTGTTACCTGATGCTTAGAGGCTTTTCCTGGAAGCAGGGCATCTGTTACTTCAGTACCGTAGTACCTCGTCATCACACCTCAGCGTTAGATAAGAGTCCGGATTTACCTAAACTCTCCGCCTACATGCTTAAACCGGGACAACCGTCGCCCGGATAACATAGCCTTCTCCGTCCCCCCTTCGCAGTAACACCAAGTACAGGAATATTAACCTGTTTCCCATCGACTACGCCTTTCGGCCTCGCCTTAGGGGTCGACTCACCCTGCCCCGATTAACGTTGGACAGGAACCCTTGGTCTTCCGGCGAGCGGGCTTTTCACCCGCTTTATCGTTACTTATGTCAGCATTCGCACTTCTGATACCTCCAGCTACCCTCACAGGCCACCTTCAACGGCTTACAGAACGCTCCCCTACCCAACAACACATAGTGTCGCTGCCGCAGCTTCGGTGCATAGTTTAGCCCCGTTACATCTTCCGCGCAGGCCGACTCGACCAGTGAGCTATTACGCTTTCTTTAAATGATGGCTGCTTCTAAGCCAACATCCTGGCTGTCTGAGCCTTCCCACATCGTTTCCCACTTAACTATGACTTTGGGACCTTAGCTGGCGGTCTGGGTTGTTTCCCTCTTCACGACGGACGTTAGCACCCGCCGTGTGTCTCCCGTGATAACATTCTTCGGTATTCGTAGTTTGCATCGGGTTGGTAAGTCGGGATGACCCCCTAGCCGAAACAGTGCTCTACCCCCGAAGATGAGTTCACGAGGCGCTACCTAAATAGCTTTCGGGGAGAACCAGCTATCTCCCGGTTTGATTGGCCTTTCACCCCCAGCCACAAGTCATCCGCTAATTTTTCAACATTAGTCGGTTCGGTCCTCCAGTTAGTGTTACCCAACCTTCAACCTGCCCATGGCTAGATCACCGGGTTTCGGGTCTATACCCTGCAACTTAACGCCCAGTTAAGACTCGGTTTCCCTTCGGCTCCCCTATTCGGTTAACCTTGCTACAGAATATAAGTCGCTGACCCATTATACAAAAGGTACGCAGTCACCTAACAAGTAGGCTCCCACTGCTTGTACGTACACGGTTTCAGGTTCTTTTTCACTCCCCTCGCCGGGGTTCTTTTCGCCTTTCCCTCACGGTACTGGTTCACTATCGGTCAGTCAGGAGTATTTAGCCTTGGAGGATGGTCCCCCCATATTCAGACAGGATACCACGTGTCCCGCCCTACTCTTCGAGTTCACAACGCGTGCATTTTCATGTACGGGGCTATCACCCTGTATCGCCGGACTTTCCAGACCGTTCCATTAACACGCGCGCTGATTCAGACTCTGGGCTCCTCCCCGTTCGCTCGCCGCTACTGGGGGAATCTCGGTTGATTTCTTTTCCTCGGGGTACTTAGATGTTTCAGTTCCCCCGGTTCGCCTCATTAAGCTATGTATTCACTTAATGATAGTGTGTCGAAACACACTGGGTTTCCCCATTCGGGTATCGCCGGGTCAAAGGTTCATATCACCTCGCCGACGCTTATCGCAGATTAGCACGCCCTTCATCGCCTCTGACTGCCAGGGCATCCACCGTGTACGCTTAGTCGCTTAACCTCACAACCCGAAGATGTTTCTTTCGATTCATCATCGACTTGCAATAATTTGAGAGACTCGAACACACCGTATTTTCCTTTCTTATTACGGAGAAAGGAAACAGTGTGTCGTTTCAATTTTCAGCTTGATCCAGATTTTTAAAGAGCAAAACTTCGCAGTACACCTTTTCAGGTACACTCTGAAGTTTATTTTCAGCAGTAAAGTGATGGTGGAGCTATGCGGGATCGAACCGCAGACCTCCTGCGTGCAAGGCAGGCGCTCTCCCAGCTGAGCTATAACCCCATCGTATTATCAAATCTCTTACCCGTTCATTTCCTGCCAGAACGTACCAAAGCAACGAAATGAATTGGTAGGCCTGAGTGGACTTGAACCACCGACCTCACCCTTATCAGGGGTGCGCTCTAACCACCTGAGCTACAAGCCTGCAGAGATTTTTTTACTGCTTATTTTTCATCAGACAATCTGTGTGGACACTACAAAGGCAGGTTCTTTAAGGTAAGGAGGTGATCCAACCGCAGGTTCCCCTACGGTTACCTTGTTACGACTTCACCCCAGTCATGAATCACAAAGTGGTAAGCGCCCTCCCGAAGGTTAAGCTACCTACTTCTTTTGCAACCCACTCCCATGGTGTGACGGGCGGTGTGTACAAGGCCCGGGAACGTATTCACCGTAGCATTCTGATCTACGATTACTAGCGATTCCGACTTCATGGAGTCGAGTTGCAGACTCCAATCCGGACTACGACGCACTTTATGAGGTCCGCTTGCTCTCGCGAGGTCGCTTCTCTTTGTATGCGCCATTGTAGCACGTGTGTAGCCCTACTCGTAAGGGCCATGATGACTTGACGTCATCCCCACCTTCCTCCAGTTTATCACTGGCAGTCTCCTTTGAGTTCCCGGCCGAACCGCTGGCAACAAAGGATAAGGGTTGCGCTCGTTGCGGGACTTAACCCAACATTTCACAACACGAGCTGACGACAGCCATGCAGCACCTGTCTCAGAGTTCCCGAAGGCACCAAAGCATCTCTGCTAAGTTCTCTGGATGTCAAGAGTAGGTAAGGTTCTTCGCGTTGCATCGAATTAAACCACATGCTCCACCGCTTGTGCGGGCCCCCGTCAATTCATTTGAGTTTTAACCTTGCGGCCGTACTCCCCAGGCGGTCGACTTAACGCGTTAGCTCCGGAAGCCACGCCTCAAGGGCACAACCTCCAAGTCGACATCGTTTACGGCGTGGACTACCAGGGTATCTAATCCTGTTTGCTCCCCACGCTTTCGCACCTGAGCGTCAGTCTTTGTCCAGGGGGCCGCCTTCGCCACCGGTATTCCTCCAGATCTCTACGCATTTCACCGCTACACCTGGAATTCTACCCCCCTCTACAAGACTCTAGCCTGCCAGTTTCGAATGCAGTTCCCAGGTTGAGCCCGGGGATTTCACATCCGACTTGACAGACCGCCTGCGTGCGCTTTACGCCCAGTAATTCCGATTAACGCTTGCACCCTCCGTATTACCGCGGCTGCTGGCACGGAGTTAGCCGGTGCTTCTTCTGCGAGTAACGTCAATCGTTGCGGTTATTAACCACAACGCCTTCCTCCTCGCTGAAAGTACTTTACAACCCGAAGGCCTTCTTCATACACGCGGCATGGCTGCATCAGGCTTGCGCCCATTGTGCAATATTCCCCACTGCTGCCTCCCGTAGGAGTCTGGACCGTGTCTCAGTTCCAGTGTGGCTGGTCATCCTCTCAGACCAGCTAGGGATCGTCGCCTAGGTGAGCCATTACCCCACCTACTAGCTAATCCCATCTGGGCACATCCGATGGCAAGAGGCCCGAAGGTCCCCCTCTTTGGTCCGAAGACGTTATGCGGTATTAGCTACCGTTTCCAGTAGTTATCCCCCTCCATCGGGCAGTTTCCCAGACATTACTCACCCGTCCGCCGCTCGTCACCCGGAGAGCAAGCTCTCCTGTGTTACCGCTCGACTTGCATGTGTTAGGCCTGCCGCCAGCGTTCAATCTGAGCCATGATCAAACTCTTCAATTTAAGTTTGATGCTCATGAATTAAACTTCGTAATGAATTACGTATGTTCACTCATAAGACTTGGTATTCTATTTAGCGTCTTTCGACGTTTAAGAATCCATGTCACTTTGAGTGCCCACACAGATTGTCTGATAAATTGTTAAAGAGCAGTGAGTTACGCGCTTTCGCTTGCTAACTCGAGGTGGCGTATATTACGCTTTCCTCTTTCAGAGTCAACCCTTAATTTCAGGATTTTTAACTCTCATCGCCGCCGGTACACTGTGAAGTTGTTCACATGTTCCGTGTCGATGGAGGCGCATTATAGGGAGCTGCTGAGGAATGACAAGCGGAAAAATGCATTTTTATTTCAACCGCTCATCTTTTCACCTGAACGCTTATTTATTCTGCTTTTTGATGGCTGCAGGCAGCGCAGCTAGGCTATCAAGCACCCAATCTGCTGCATTTTCAGCCTCATCGGTTACTGGCTTGCCGGTACGCACTAATACTTTATTACCCACGCCTGCAGCTGCAGCCGCCAGCATATCCTCAACTTTGTCGCCAACCATAAAGGAGGCGTCCATATCGATATGAAGGAAATCACGGGCAGAAATCAACATTCCCGGATGTGGCTTACGGCAATCGCAGACCTGGCGGTACTCTTCTACTGTTCCTTGCGGATGATGCGGACAGAAATAGATGCCATCCAGATCGACACCGCGATCGGCCAGAGACCAGTCCATCCACTCCGTTAATGTTTCGAATTGGGTTTCGGTAAATTTGCCACGCGCAATTCCAGACTGGTTGGTCACCAACACCAGCGCATAGCCCATTTCTTTTAGCTCACGCATAGCGTCAATGGCGCCATCTATAAATTCGAATGCGTCGATTTCGTGGACGTAGCCATGATCGACATTAATAGTGCCATCACGGTCTAAAAAAATAGCGGGAACGGTTTTTGCCACCGGTTTGCTCCTGAGTAAGGCTTGTGGCGCTATTATCTCATTTTTCCTGCGCCAATAAAGTGCTCATTATCGCCCTGCGGATTGATTTAGACGTCTGGATGCCTTAACATCCATTTCATTGACAGTCGCTGCACCTCTGCAGCAGCAGAAAATGCCACGGCAAATCACTAAACGATAATAAATAGCTAATGATAAAACTTTCGAATATCACCAAAGTGTTCCAGCAGGGCAATAAAAGCATTCAGGCATTGAATAATGTCAGCCTGCACGTGCCTGCCGGACAAATTTACGGCGTCATCGGTGCATCAGGTGCAGGTAAAAGCACGCTGATCCGCTGCGTCAATTTACTCGAGCGTCCAACCCAGGGAACCGTTCTTGTTGATGGGCAGGACTTAACCGCCCTTTCCGAATCACAGTTAACAAAAGCACGTCGCCAGATTGGCATGATTTTCCAGCATTTTAACCTGCTGGCATCGCGTACCGTTTTCGGCAACGTTGCACTGCCGCTTGAGCTGGACAACACCTCTAAAGAAGAAGTGAAGCGTCGCGTGACGGAACTGTTGGACCTGGTAGGTTTGTCGGATAAACATGACAGCTACCCGGCGAACCTTTCCGGTGGGCAAAAACAGCGCGTGGCCATTGCTCGTGCGCTGGCAAGCAATCCAAAAGTCTTGCTATGTGATGAAGCCACCAGCGCCCTGGATCCAGCAACGACCCGTTCTATTCTCGAACTGTTGAAAGACATTAACCGTCGTCTCGGCCTGACCATTCTATTGATCACGCACGAAATGGATGTGGTTAAGCGCATCTGTGACTGCGTGGCGGTTATCAGTAACGGTGAATTGATCGAGCAGGATACGGTGAGCGAAGTGTTCTCTCATCCGAAAACACCACTGGCGCAGCAATTCATTCAGTCCACGCTGCACCTGGACATTCCAGAAGACTATCTGACGCGCCTGAAACCAGAGCAGTTGGCCGACAGCGTGCCCATGCTACGTATGGAATTTACCGGTCAGTCCGTCGATGCACCGCTGCTGTCAGAAACGGCCCGCCGCTTCAATGTGAACAACAACATTATTAGCGCGCAGATGGATTACGCCGGCGGCGTGAAGTTCGGCATTATGCTGACTGAAATGCACGGCACACACGAAGATACGCAAGCCGCCATTGCCTGGCTGCAAGAACACCATGTGAAAGTAGAGGTACTGGGTTATGTCTGAGCCGATGATGTGGTTACTGGCGCGTGGCGTCTGGGAAACGTTGGCAATGACCTTTGTTTCCGGTTTCTTTGGTTTCGTATTGGGTCTGCCAGTGGGCGTGCTGCTGTATGTCACGCGTCCAGGCCAGATTGCTGAGAACGTGAAGCTGTACGGCATTCTCTCTGCGCTGGTGAATATCTTCCGTTCTATTCCATTCATTATCCTGCTGGTATGGATGATTCCATTTACCCGCGTGATTGTCGGAACCTCTATCGGCCTGCAGGCAGCGATCGTTCCGCTGACCGTAGGTGCAGCGCCGTTTATCGCCCGTATGGTGGAAAATGCCCTGCTGGAAATCCCGACCGGCTTGATTGAAGCCTCCCGCGCAATGGGTGCCACGGTCATGCAGATCGTTCGCAAAGTCCTGTTGCCAGAAGCGTTGCCGGGTCTGGTGAACGCGGCCACCATTACGCTCATTACTCTGGTTGGTTACTCCGCGATGGGCGGTGCCGTCGGTGCTGGCGGTCTGGGTCAGATTGGCTATCAGTATGGTTACATCGGCTATAACGCCACGGTAATGAATACCGTGCTGGTATTACTGGTTGTTCTGGTTTATTTAATTCAATTCTCTGGCGATCGCATCGTCCGGGCTGTCACTCACAAGTAACGTTACACACAACAAACAACTCTAAGAGTTAAGGAAAGAAAATGGCGTTCAAGTTAAAAACCTTTGCGGCCCTGGGTGCCCTGATTGGTTCTCTGGCACTGGTGGGTTGTGGTCCGGATCAAAAAGACCCTAACCATATTAAAGTCGGCGTGATCGTGGGTGCGGAACAGCAGGTTGCTGAAGTGGCTCAGAAAGTAGCGAAAGAGAAGTATGGCCTTGACGTTGAACTTGTTACCTTCAACGACTACGTACTGCCTAACGAAGCGCTGAGCAAAGGCGATATCGACGCCAACGCCTTCCAGCACAAACCGTATCTGGATCAGCAGATCAAAGATCGCGGCTACAAACTGGTTCCAGTCGGCAGTACCTTCGTTTACCCGATTGCTGGCTACTCCAAAAAAATCAAATCTCTGGACGAACTCCAGCCGGGCTCTCAGGTTGCCGTACCTAACGATCCAACCAACCTCGGTCGTTCCCTGCTGCTGCTGCAGAAAGTGGGCCTGATCCAACTGAAAGAAGGTGTTGGCCTGCTGCCGACCTCTCTGGACATTACCGGGAACCCAAAAAACCTGAAAATTGTTGAGCTGGAAGCCCCGCAGCTGCCGCGCTCTCTTGACGATGCTCAGATCGCTCTGGCCGTTATCAACACCACTTACGCAAGCCAGATTGGCCTGACTCCGGCAAAAGACGGTATCTTTGTTGAAGACAAAGACTCCCCGTACGTAAACCTGATCGTGAGCCGTGAAGACAACAAAGACGCGGAAAACGTGAAGAAATTCGTTGAGGCGTATCAGTCTGACGAAGTCTTCGAAGCCGCCAACAAGATCTTCAACGGTGGCGCGGTTAAAGGCTGGTAATCTTTCCACAAAGTAATATCATTCAGGACGGGCTTTTGCCCGTCTTGTCATTTCTGCTGGCACCTGATTCAATAAGTCCCGGTTTTTATATTCATTGAGGAAATACTATGCGTGCTTTACCGGTCTGTTTCTTAGCGCTGATCCTGAGCGGCTGTTCCATGTTAAACAGATCTCCCGTAGAACCTGTACAAAGCACCGCAACCCCACCGAAAGCCGAGCCAGCCAAACCAAAAGCGCCGCGCCCTGCTCCGGTGAAAATTTATAACAGCGCTGAAGAACTGATTGGTAGCCCATTCCGCGATCTCGGTGAAGTCAGCGGCGAATCCTGCCAGGCGTCAAACCAGGATTCTCCACCGAACATCCCAACGGCCCGCAAGCGTCTGCAAATTAACGCGGCCAAAATGAAAGCCAATGCGGTTCTGCTGCACAGCTGTGAAGTCACCAGCGGCACGCCGGGCTGCTATCGTCAGGCCGTTTGTCTTGGAACCGCCCTCAACGTTTCGGCGAAATGAGTGCATTTTCCTTTGAGCAGATAGGCGTAATCCGCTCGCCCTATAAAGAGAAGTTTGCCGTCCCACGCCAGCCCGGTCTGGTGCAACACGGTAACGGCGAACTTCACTTGCTCCCCCCTTATAATCAGCCGGATGCCGTTCGCGGCCTTGAAGCCTTCAGCCACCTCTGGGTGCTGTTCGTGTTTCATCAAACCATGGAAGGCGGCTGGCGTCCGACCGTTCGTCCTCCCCGTCTTGGCGGTAACGCCCGAATGGGCGTGTTTGCGACCCGCTCTACTTTCCGTCCAAACCCTGTCGGAATGTCGCTGGTCGAACTGAAAGACATTCGCTGTCATAAAGATCAGGTCATTCTGCAACTTGGCAGTCTGGACTTAGTGGACGGCACGCCGGTCGTGGATATCAAACCCTATCTGCCGTTTGCCGAGGCGCTGCCGGATGCCCAGGCGAGCTACGCGCAGCAGGCACCGGTTGCCAGCGTAGACGTTAGCTTCTCCGCAGAACTCGAAAGTGCATTTCCGTCACTCGAAAAGCGTTATCCTCATCTTCGTGCCTTTATAATGGATGTCCTGGCTCAGGACCCGCGTCCGGCCTACCGAAAAGGAGAAGAAACGGGAAAAACTTACGCCGTCTGGCTGCATGATTATAACGTTCGCTGGCGCGTCACCGACGCCGGGTTCGAAGTCTTTGCCCTGGAAGCGCGCTAATTTTCGTCTCCTCTCTTTTGACAATTCTGCCAGGCTGATAAACTAAACCACTTTTTTGTATCAGGCGGGCTTTCCCGCTTGTGCCGATCGTTCAAATGGAACCGTAATAACATGCGTACTAGTCAATACTTGCTCTCCACGCTGAAGGAGACACCTGCCGACGCCGAGGTTATCAGCCACCAGCTGATGCTGCGCGCCGGGATGATTCGCAGGCTCGCTTCCGGGTTATACACTTGGCTGCCGACCGGCCTGCGCGTCCTGAAAAAAGTCGAAAACATCGTGCGTGAAGAGATGGATAACGCCGGTGCAATCGAGGTGTCCATGCCCGTGGTTCAGCCTGCAGACCTGTGGCAGGAGAGCGGTCGCTGGGAGCAATACGGCCCTGAGCTGCTGCGTTTTGTCGATCGCGGCGATCGTCCATTTGTTCTCGGCCCAACGCATGAAGAAGTCATCACCGACCTGATTCGTAACGAGCTGAGCTCTTACAAACAGCTGCCGCTGAACTTCTATCAGGTCCAAACCAAATTCCGTGATGAAGTTCGTCCTCGCTTTGGCGTGATGCGCTCGCGTGAATTCATCATGAAAGACGCCTACTCGTTCCATACGTCTCAGGAATCCCTGCAAGAAACGTATGACGCGATGTATACGGCTTACAGCAAAATCTTCACCCGTATGGGTCTGGACTTCCGCGCAGTTCAGGCCGATACCGGTTCTATCGGCGGTAGCGCATCTCATGAATTCCAGGTGCTGGCATCCAGCGGTGAAGATGACGTTATCTTCTCTGACACTTCTGATTTCGCAGCCAACATCGAGTTTGCTGAAGCGCTGGCACCGAAAGCTCCACGTGCGGCAGCGACTCAGGAAATGACGCTGGTTGATACGCCAAACGCAAAAACCATCGCCGAGCTGGTTGAGCAGTTCAATCTGCCGGTTGAGAAAACCGTTAAGACCCTGCTGGTGAAAGCGGTTGAAGACAGCGCGTATCCGCTGGTTGCGCTGCTGGTGCGTGGCGATCACGAGCTGAACGAAGTGAAAGCAGAAAAACTGGCGCAGGTCGCCAGCCCGCTGACTTTCGCAACCGAAGCTGAAATTCGTGCCATCGTCAATGCCGGCCCGGGTTCCCTCGGCCCAGTCAACATGACCATTCCAGTGGTTATCGACCGTACCGTTGCCGCAATGAGTGATTTCGCCGCTGGCGCAAACATCGACGGTAAACACTATTTCGGCATCAACTGGGACCGCGATGTAGCGACTCCGGAAGTGGCTGATATCCGTAACGTAGTTGCAGGCGATCCAAGCCCAGACGGTCAAGGCACGCTACTTATCAAACGCGGGATCGAAGTCGGTCACATCTTCCAGCTCGGCACCAAGTACTCCGAAGCCATGAAAGCCTCGGTACAGGGCGAAGACGGTCGTAACCAGACTCTGACCATGGGCTGCTACGGTATTGGTGTGACCCGTGTGGTTGCAGCGGCTATCGAGCAGAACCACGACGAGCGCGGCATTGTGTGGCCGGACAACATTGCCCCGTTCCAGGTCGCAATCCTGCCAATGAACATGCACAAATCTTACCGCGTTCAGGAGCTGGCCGAGAAACTGTACGCCGAGCTGCGCGCTCAGGGTATTGAAGTGCTGATGGACGATCGTAAAGAACGTCCGGGCGTGATGTTTGCTGATATGGAACTGATCGGTATTCCACATACCGTGGTCATCGGCGACCGTAACCTCGACAGCGATGAAATTGAATACAAATACCGTCGCAACGGCGAGAAGCAGATGATCAAAACCGGGGACATCCTCAACTATCTGGTTCAGTCGATTAAAGGCTAAGTCTGCCGCTTTTCAGGCATAAAAAATGCCAGCCCTTAACGCGGCTGGCATTTTTTTATCTGTCGCTTAGGTTCAGCCTCAGTTACCGCACGCTTTACCCGGAATAAACTTCGCGTCTTTGTCGGCTTTCAGGGTTTTCACCTGCTCGCCAGTATCCGGATTTGCCTCCTGGGCGAAGTGCCCTTCAACGGTCAGCAGCACAGGCTTGCTTTCGGTGCCACGCGCCGCAGCATAATCACGTTCCAGCTGGGCGTTATTCGCCACCGCCACACGTTTACCCGTCGCGCAATCGGTGAAGACGGCTGCATCGGCCATGTAGATGTACATTCCGCGCATCGCCATTGGCGTGATTGGCAGACTGGATTTCACCGGCTCTAGCGTGTAATTCAGCGACGAGACAATCGGGTGGCCTTCGCGGTCCAACATTTCCAGCTTATCGCCTTTCGCGCGATAGTAAGACTTCTCACCTTTGCTGTCGGTCAGCACCAGCTTTTCAGCCGTGCGAGCCCAGGTGCCGTAGGAACCAAACGATGAAGGCTCACGCGTAACGCCCTGATAACGTTCATTCATCACCCAAGTACCGTCTTTTTCCAGGAACAGCGACGTTTCAATGCCTTCGCAATCAGCGCATGGCAAAATCCCGCGCCAGCTTTGCTGCATGGGTTGCAGAGCGGTATCCTGGCCTGCTTTCAACATCGGTTCATCTGAACGGTTATTACAGCCAGGCAATGCGCAAAGCATACCAATCGCTGCGAGGGTCACCAGTACCTTCTTCACCTTAATTTCCTTATGTGGCTCAAATTGGGGTCAGTCCCCGGAACTCCGGACTTTACCGCGCATCGCTTTTACCGATGACTTCTGCGACTTGGACGCCAGCCGACGCTCTTTCGACGCCCGCGTTGGACGCGTTGCCCGACGGTGTTTTTGTACGACAGTCAGGGTTTGAATCACAGAGACCAACCGCGCGACGGCCGCTTCACGGTTCATTTCCTGACTGCGATATTCCTGCGACTTTATAATGATCACGCCATCGGCGGTGAGCAAATGGTGGCTGGCAGCCAACAGGCGCTCTTTAAAATACTCTGGCAGGCTGGAGGCCCGAATGTCAAAGCGCAGGTGAATCGCCGTTGAGGTCTTATTCACATTTTGCCCGCCGTTGCCCTGCGCACGAATCGCGGTGATCTCCACCTCTTCGTCGCCCAAAGACACTGACTGGGAGATGACAATCATTTCGGCTGCTGCCAGCAGGTTGGGACGATTTCGAGATTATTCTGATCGTCGGACAGCCACAGCGTGCCTTCCTGAAGCGTAGCCTGGAGTGACATGTTGCGCGCCGCAAAGGCCGTCAGCTGCGACAATTGCGTATCGTCGAAGTACCAGATGCTCAGATTTTTAAACCCAGCCAGCGCGGCTTGATTTTGCTGCCACCAAATTTCTGCGGCGCGGCTGTTGTAGGTGAACAGCGCCACCTGCTTCGAACGCGAACAAGCTTTCTTGATGCGGCGTTCTTCGGGTAAACCGAGTTCAATCCACAGGTCGATACCCAAATGATCATTGAGCAGCCACACTTCCGGCTCGTCATCCGCGCTCAGGCCACGGGTAAACTGCAGACGATCGTCAGCATACATAATCCATGCCAGCAGGCGCAGCATCATGCGCTCTTCGGTTTCTGACGGATGACGTGCCAGCGTCAGGCTGGCATCGAGAAACTGGTTACGGTCGAGGTCGGCAACATTGACCGCCGCTTTATAAATTGTCGCTTTCAGCGCCATGATTTTACTCCTGAAAATTGGCGGCCATTGTACCGAAATCAGCCGCAAAAGGCTGTCGCCAATTTTCCGCAAGACAGCTCATCCTGCTGATATTGCTTAAATGAGTATGGTATAGTCACCTTGCTAAACAGAGTTTATCTTCGTAGGCTTAAACTTGCATCCCACAGTTAAGTCAGAACGCTGACAGGAGGGCATGTGGAAAAGTATTGTGAGTTAATACGCAAGCGGTATGCGGAAATCGCCAGCGGAGACCTGGGATATATACCTGATTCGCTGGGTTGTGTGCTAAAAGTATTGAATGAAGTGGCGTCAGATGACGCGATTTCAGAGTCGGTCAGGGAAAAAGCGGCCTTTGCGGCGGCAAACTTACTGGTGAGCGATTATGTCAATGAATGAGTCTTATCAACCCATCAACTGTGATGACTATGACAATCTCGAACTCGCCTGTCAGAACCATCTCGTTTTGGCGCTGGAGCTGAAAGATGGCGAAGTGCTGAAGGCGAAAGCAAACGATCTAGTCTCACGCAAAAACGTTGAGTACCTTGTCGTTGAAACCTCAGGCGAAAGCCGCGAACTGCGACTCGACAAGATAGCCAGCTTTAGCCACCCGGATATCGGTACCGTGGTGGTAAGCGAAGAGTAATCCGCAGACGGGCAGTGCTACTGCCCGTTTTTTTGTCTGATAATTGCCAAACCCATTTCCTCTTCCCTGCACTGCCCGTCGAGCGTCACAAAATATCCCACCGCTGCAATTAACGTCTCATTAAAATAAAGCAGCGGTGTGGTTTCCCTGAGCCACGGCGCGACGCCCATCTCCTGCCAGATTTTTTTCAGCTTACGTCCGCCGCTGCGCCCGACAATATGCAACGTACCGGATGCGGTATAACGCACGCTGACGTGCTCACCGGCATGCGGCGGGCGGATATCTTTCCCCTCAGTGCACCGAAGTGTGTCGCCGCTGGGGAGTAACAGCGGTTGAGTCATGTCAGCCCAGTCCAGCTGAGGGGCATTTTGCCGTTCGTATGTCGGGACCCACCACAGCTGCTGCTGATAGCGTCGAACCTCGAAATCGCCCAGGCGCACCAGCGGGTTCGCATCATCACGCGCCAGCGCCACTTCCTGCCAGAGTCGTTCCAGCATCGCACGCGACGGCATCATCGCCTGATGCCCCGCCAGCCAGCGACGAAGCAACGCCCCGCGGCGGGAATCACTCACCTTCAACAGCGGTTCGATGGAGAGCTGGCCTTGCGTCCCGGTGAGCGTAGCCAGTTCTTCGGCCAGCAGCTCATCCAGCAATTGTTCCTGCTCACCGCACAGTGCCGCGCTGCGTGCCGCCGCGTCGGCAAAATGCGGCCAACGTTCCGTCAGCAGCGGCACCACCCGCAGGCGCAGGAAGTTACGATCGTAAGCGTCGTCGCCATTACTTTCATCTTCAATCCAGCGTAACCGGTGTTTGGCCGCCCACTGTTCAAGCGCTGCTCTGCGCAGATTGAGCAACGGGCGCAGCAGCGTCGTGCCGGCAAAGGCTGATTCTACAGACATGCCCGATAGCCCCGCCGGACCGCTCCCGCGCTTGAGCGCTAACAGCAGCGTTTCACACTGATCGTCTAAATGCTGCGCCGTGACCAGTACTTCCCCCGGCTGTAATGCCGCCCGGAAAGCGTCGTAGCGCGCTTCACGGGCGTGCGCTTCTACGCCAAGACCTTCATCTGCCAGCGTCACCCTAACCACGTCCAGCGGCACTTCCAGCCCGGAACAAACCTGCTGACAATGTACAACCCAGGCATCTGCGTTCGCACTCAGCCCATGATGAATGTGGATAGCGCGCAGCCTGACGTCAGGGGATTGCTCCCGCCAACATGCCAGCTGATGCAAAAGGACCGTTGAATCCAGGCCGCCGCTGAAGGCAACCAGAAAATGTCGGTGAGGTTGAAGCGCGTCGATGACAGATTTCAGGCTCATGAGTTATTGCTGATACAGCTCCAGCGGCAGCCCGTCCGGATCGCTAAAGAAAGTAAAGGGGCGGTCGGTAAACGGGTCGATCCGAATCGCCTCACATGTCACACCGTGGCTTTCGAGATGGGCAACGGAGGCATCGAGGTCATCCACGCTAAAGGCCAAATGGCGCAGGCCGCATGCTTCAGGGCGTGACGGGCGCGCAGGCGGAAACGGAAAAGAAAACAGCTCGATAGTGTACTGGCCATTAAGCGCCAGATCGCCTTTCCAGGAATCCCGCTCTTCACGATAAAACTCGTCCTGCAGAGTGAAGCCCAGAATATCGCAGTAGAACGCCTTACTGTTGGCGTAGTTGCTTGCGATGATGGCGATGTGGTGAACCTGTTTTAAACCCAGCATGTTTTCTCCTTATTGATATCCGCAGCACGTTACCTGTGGCGAGCCGCCTGACGCAAGACATCAGGCCTCTTTTAAGACTCGTACCCAGTACACGCCCTCTTCATCACGCTTCGCGCCGTGGATGTCGGTTTCAAAGCCAGGATAATGACGCCCAATGGAGCACAGCATCAGCAGGAAATCGAGCACCGCCCGGCTTTCCTCGGTGATCACCTCTCCCGGCATTAGCAACGGAACGCCCGGCGGATACGGCAGGATCATATTAGCCGAAACGCGGCCCACCAGCTGCTCTATCTGGATTGTTTCCACCTCGCCTTTGATCTGCCGCTGCCAGGCTTTGTGCGGCGTCATTTTCATTTCCGGCAACACGTCAAACGCGCGCAGCATAAGATGTGAAAGCTGATGCTGGCAGATAAGCTTGTGGATCCCCTGCGCCAGATCCTGAATACGCATGTTGCGATAGAAATCAGGATCTTCAGCATACAGATCCGGCAGCATGTTTTTGACCCGTAAATTCAGATCGTAGGAGCGCTTGAACTCCGTCAGGCCACGCAGCAGGCCCATCGCCCGGGTTTTGTCGATCCCAATACTGAACAAGAACAGCAAATTATACGGCCCGGTTTTCTCAACCACCACACCTCGCTCATCGAGGAATTTCGCCACCAGCGCCGCCGGGATCCCCTCTTCGCTCATGTTGCCCTGCTCATCCATCCCCGGCGTCAGGATCGTGACTTTCACCGGATCGAGGAACATATGATCCGCATCGGCGTCGGCAAATCCGTGCCAGTCTTCCCCCGGCGACACCGGCCAGCATTCGGCTTCATCCACCTTTTCCGGCTGCCAGATATCGAAGAACCAGCCGTCAGACTCTTCGCGCAGACGTTGCACCTCTTTACGGAAATGCAGCGCGCGTTCAACAGAACGGTTAATCAGGCGCTTGCCCGGGTTTCCGCGCAGCATCGCCGCGGCGGTTTCAATCGAGGCAACAATCGGGTAACTCGGCGACGTCGAGGTGTGCATCATAAAGGCTTCATTGAAGGTATCTTCGTCATAGTCGCCTTTGATGTGGATAAGAGACGCCTGCGACAGCGCCGCCAGCATTTTATGCGTGGACTGCGTTTCGTAGATAACTTTGCCCGGCACGCGATCGCCACTCATCCCGCTTTTGCCGTCATAAATCGCATGAAAATTGGTGTACGGCACCCACGCAGAATCGAAGTGAATCGACGGCACGTCGAGAGTTTCTTTAATCCAGGTGGTGTTATACAGCAGGCCGTCATAGGTGGAATTGGTAATAACCGCGTGAACCGGCCATTCCGCCCCAACAGTGGCACTGACTTTTTGCGTGATGCTGTCGCGGGTAAACTCCCGCTTCGGGATCCCGCCCAGAATACCGAGCGCATTGCGGGTCGGCTTCAGCCACAGCGGCACGACATCACTCATCATCAGTAAATGCGCCAGCGACTTATGACAGTTGCGGTCAATCAGCAGCGTACTTCCCGTCGGCGCGGCATACATGCCAACGATTTTGTTCGACGTCGACGTGCCATTGGTCACCATGTAGCTCTGCTCGGCACCAAACGTACGCGCGATATACTCTTCCGCTTCCAGATGGGGGCCGGTGTGATCGAGCAGCGAGCCCAGCTCAGTCACCGATATCGAGACATCGGCCTTCAGGGTATTACCGCCAAAGAAGTCGTAAAACAGACAGCCTACCGGGCTTTTTTGATACGCGGTGCCCGCCATGTGTCCTGGCGTACAGAAGGTGTATTTCCCCTCTTTGACATAATTAAACAGCGCCCGGGTAAACGGCGGGGTGATGTTGTCGAGGTATTCGGTGGTGTACTGGCGTATGCGCGTGGCGATGTCTTCTTCCGCACCCAGCGCGTACTCAAAGAACCACAGCGCCATGCGCATATCGTTGACGCTGACATCCAGCGTGGAATGGGTATTGATGAATGCGTAAAGCGGTAAATATTCGTTGAGTTGATTGATATCGCGGCACAGCTCTTCACCGTATTCGTCCCAGTCGAAGATTACCCCGCAGATCCGCGGATTTTGCTCGATAAACTTGATGAGGTCGGCGCTATTTTGCGGCCAGATAATTTTGAATCCCTGCTGCGTCAGCGACGCTTCCAGGTCCTTAATCGGCTGATCTTTATGGTAGACGCCGTGCGGCCCCATGATGGCGATAATATTCACGCATTCCTCCTGGAAAAAAACCTGTGCTAATCATAGCGCAGCTGAACCGCAGGTATAAAAAAAGCCACACAGTGTGTGGCTTTTTCGGAGCACTCTATACGCTTACGCGTAGCCGTAGCTCATCAGGCGCTGGTAGCGACGGTTGAGCAGGTCTTCGGTGCTCAACACGTCCAGATCTTCCAGATCGGCCAACAGCTGGGCTTTCAGGCTGGCAGCCATCACTTCCGGCTTACGATGCGCGCCACCCAGTGGTTCCGGGATAACGGTATCGATAAGCTTCAGCTCTTTCAGACGCGGGGCGATAATGCCCATCGCTTCAGCAGCCAATGGCGCTTTGTCAGCGCTTTTCCACAGAATGGAGGCGCAGCCTTCCGGAGAGATAACGGAATAGGTGCTGTACTGCAGCATATTCACTTTATCGCCCACACCGATTGCCAGCGCACCACCGGAACCGCCTTCACCGATGACGGTGCAGATAACCGGCACCTTCAGGCGAGACATTTCACGCAGGTTGCGGGCGATCGCCTCAGACTGACCGCGCTCTTCCGCGCCCACGCCAGGGTATGCGCCCGGGGTGTCGATGAAGGTCACGATTGGCATCTTAAAGCGTTCAGCCATTTCCATCAGGCGTAGCGCTTTGCGGTAGCCTTCCGGAGCCGGCATACCGAAGTTGCGGCGAATTTTCTCTTTGGTTTCACGGCCTTTCTGATGGCCAATGACCATCACCGGGCGCCCTTCCAGACGTGCGATACCGCCGACGATAGCTTTGTCGTCGGCATAGGCACGATCGCCCGCCAGCTCGTCAAACTCATCGAACGCCAGGCGCAGATAATCCAGGGTATATGGGCGCTGCGGATGGCGTGCCAGCTGGGCCACTTGCCATGCACCAAGATCGGCGAAGATTTTACGTGTCAGTTCTACGCTTTTTTCACGCAGACGATGCACTTCTTCGTCGATGTTAATATCCAGTTTTTCATCCTGACGGCCCACGGCGGTCAGAGAATCGATTTTCGCTTCCAGCTCTGCAATCGGCTGTTCGAAATCAAGGAAATTCAGACTCATAGTATTCCTGTATTAGTCAAACTCCAGTTCCACCTGCTCCGACCCAATGAGGCCACGCAACTCGTTCAGTAAACGGTCGCTCGGAGAAACACGCCAGGTCGCGCCAAAACGCAGCCGTGCGCGTGCATCCGCCCTCTGATAGTAGAGATGTACTGGAATTGTCCCCGAACGATGGGGTTCCAGAGACTGACGGAGACGGTTTAAAAGCTGGTCATCAATTTGCCTGTCCGTCAGCGAGATAGCAAGCCCGCGAGCATATTTTTCCCGGGCTTCGTCAATGTCCATAACTTCACGGGCGGTCATTTTAAGCCCCCCGCTGAAGTCATCAAAGCTGACCTGTCCGCTGACGATAAGTATGCGGTCTTTTTCCAGCAAATGCTGGTATTTATCCAGCGCGTCGGTGAACAACATCACCTCCAGCCGCCCGGAACGGTCATCCAGCGTACAGATGCCGATACGATTGCCTCGCTTGGTGACCATTACCCGCGAAGCAATCACGAGCCCCGCCGCCGTAGTCACTTTACCACGATCGGTCGGATGCATGTCTTTAAGCCTCAGGCCGCCGACATAGCGCTCAATTTCTCTGAGAGACTGGGTGATCGGGTGGCCGGTCAGGTATAAGCCCAACGTTTCCCGTTCGCCATCCAGTACAATTTGTTCCGGCCACGGCTGGCAGCTGGCGTAGGATTGTTCCACCTGCTCCGGCTCATCGGCCAGAACGCCAAACATATCCGCCTGGCCAATCGCTTCGGCTTTGGCATGCTGATCTGCCGCTTTTAATGCGTCAGGAAGCGAGTTTGCCAGCGCCGCGCGGTGCGGCCCGAGGCGATCAAACGCCCCAGACATAATCAGTTTTTCCAGCACGCGTTTGTTGAGCTTTTTGGTGTCTACGCGGGCGCAGAGGTCAAACAGCTCGCGGAAATAACCGCCTTCATTACGTGCTTCAAGAATCGCTTCAATCGGGCCTTCGCCGACGCCTTTAATCGCGCCGATCCCGTATACGATTTCCCCTTCGTCATTGACGTGGAAATGATACAGCCCGGAGTTGATATCCGGCGGCAGAATTTTCAGCCCCATGCGCCAGCATTCATCCACCAGCCCGACGACTTTCTCGGTGTTATCCATATCGGCCGTCATGACCGCCGCCATAAACTCAGCCGGATAGTGCGCCTTCAGCCACAGCGTCTGGTAAGAGACCAGCGCGTAGGCCGCGGAGTGCGATTTGTTAAAGCCGTACCCGGCGAACTTTTCCACCAGGTCGAAGATTTTCATCGACAGTTCGCCGTCGACGCCGTTGTTTATGGCGCCTTCTTCGAAAGTGCCACGCTGCTTGGCCATCTCTTCGGGCTTTTTCTTACCCATCGCACGACGCAGCATATCCGCGCCGCCGAGGGTATAACCCGACAGTACCTGGGCAATCTGCATAACCTGTTCCTGATACAGGATAATGCCGTAAGTCGGCTCCAGTACGGGTTTCAGGCTTTCATGCTGCCATTGTACGTCAGGATATGAAATCTCTTCGCGCCCGTGCTTACGGTCGATAAAGTTATCTACCATGCCGGACTGCAGCGGCCCCGGACGGAACAGGGCCACCAGGGCAATCATATCTTCGAAACAGTCGGGCTGCAGACGCTTAATCAGGTCTTTCATGCCGCGGGATTCGAGCTGGAACACAGCGGTGGTTTCCGAGCGTTGCAGCATGTCGAAGCTTTTCTTATCTTCCAGCGGGATAGCGGCGATATCAATCGGCTCTAAGCCCTGCTTCGCCCGACGCGGGTTGATCATCTTCAACGCCCAGTCGATGATCGTCAGCGTTCGCAGCCCCAGGAAGTCAAACTTCACCAGACCGGCGTATTCCACGTCGTTTTTATCGAACTGAGTTACCGGATGAAGCCCGGATTCATCGCAGTACAGCGGGGCAAAGTCGGTAATTTTGGTCGGCGCGATAACCACGCCCCCGGCGTGCTTACCGGCGTTACGGGTGACCCCTTCGAGCTGACGGGCCATGTCGATCAGCCCGCGAACCTCTTCATCTGCCTCGTAGATTTCCGGCAGCTGTGGTTCAGCTTCAAAGGCTTTGGCAAGCGTCATGCCCGGGTCAGGCGGTACCAGTTTGGAGATTCTATCGACGAAACCGTACGGGTGACCGAGCACGCGGCCCACGTCGCGGATAACCGCTTTCGCCGCCATCGTACCGAAGGTAATAATCTGCGAGACCGCGTCACGACCGTACATTTCCGCCACGTGTTCGATGACCTGGTCGCGTTTCTCCATACAGAAGTCAACGTCGAAGTCAGGCATCGATACACGTTCCGGGTTAAGGAAACGTTCGAACAGCAGGTCGAATTCCAGCGGATCGAGGTCGGTAATGCTCAGCGCGTACGCCACCAGCGAGCCGGCACCGGAACCACGTCCTGGGCCTACCGGCACGCCGTTATCCTTCGACCACTGGATAAATTCCATAACGATAAGGAAGTAGCCCGGGAACCCCATCTGGTTGATAACCTGGAGTTCGATGTCCAGACGCTCATCGTACGGCGGGCGTTTTTCTGCGCGGACGGCCGGGTCCGGGAACAGGAATTCAAGACGATCTTCCAGACCTTCTTTCGATTTTAGGACGAGGAAATCTTCGGTGGTCATATCCCCGGTCGGGAACTGCGGCAGGAAATATTCCCCGAGACGGACGGTGACGTTACAGCGTTTAGCGATTTCAACGGTGTTGGCCAGCGCTTCCGGAATATCGGAAAACAGCTCGCACATCTCGTCTTCGTTACGCATGTACTGCTGCGCCGAATAGTTACGCGGGCGCTTAGGATCGTCGAGCGTGAAACCATCGTGAATGGCGACGCGAATTTCATGCGCGTCGAAGTCGCTGGCATCAATAAAACGCACGTCGTTGGTTGCCACGACGGGTAAACCACGCTCTTCAGCCAGTTTTACCGCCGCGTGCAGGTAGTTTTCTTCATCCTGGCGACCGGTACGGATCAGTTCCAGATAGTAGCGATCCGGGAAATGCTCTTCGTAGAACGCAGCACACTGTTCGGCCAGCGCCATGTTGCCGCGCAACAGCGCCCGGCCCACATCGCCCATTCTTGCGCCAGACAGCAGGATCAGCCCTTCTTTCTGCTCGACCAGCCAGTCCCTGTCGATATACGGCCCTTGTGCACCGTACCCGCGCTGATAGGCGCGCGAAATCAGCAACGTTAGATTCTGGTAGCCTTCGTTGTTGGTGGCAATGACCGTCAGCTGCGTCAGCTCATCGGCAAACAGCTCGCTTTGAACGTGGAAATCCGCACCGATAATCGGCTTCAGACCGGCTCCGTGTCCCGCGCCGTAGAACTTCACCAGACCGCAAAGATTGGTGAAATCGGTGATCGCCAGCGCAGGCATGCCGAGCGCGGCCGCCTTTTTCACCAGCGGCCCGGTCTTCGCCAGCCCATCAATCATGGAGTAGTCGCTATGCACCCGCAGGTGTACGAAACGTGGTTCAGCCATCTTCAGAATCCCGCTTTACTTATTCAGGCAATGCCCAGAGCGCGTTTAACAGGCCCGAAACTGCGCCGGTGGTGTTCGGTGGCGCCATGCAGAGCCAGCTTTTCCAGATGGAAAGCCGTAGGATATCCCTTATGCTGCGCGAAGCCATATTCGGGGAAGGTGATGTCCAGCGCGGCCATTTCCGCATCGCGGGACACTTTCGCCAGAATCGATGCAGCACTGATTTCCGCCACCCGGCTGTCGCCTTTGACGACCGCCAATGACGGTACCGGCAGCGCCGGACAGCGATTGCCATCGATCAGCACGTATTCCGGTGAAATATGCAGGCCTGCTACGGCGCGCTGCATCGCCAGCATTGTGGCATGCAGAATGTTGAGTTCGTCGATTTCGTGCGGCTCTGCACGACCCAGGCTCCAGCTTAGCGCCTTCTCCTTGATTTCATCGAACAGCGCCAGGCGGCGTTTTTCACTCAATTTTTTGGAATCATTCAGACCGATAATCGGCCGGGCCGGATCGAGGATCACCGCAGCGGTAACCACTGCGCCCACTAACGGACCGCGGCCCACTTCGTCGACACCCGCCACCAAATGGGTGTGCGGATAGATAAAGATGTCTGTCATTGTGCCAGCTCCAGCACCGCGTTGGCTGCCTGCTCGTCGGCATTGCAGCGAATCTGCTGGTGTAGTTCACGGAAGGTATCATGCATCGCGTGGCTGGTTTTGCCATCCGCCAGCAACGGCTGCAGTGCTTTTGCGAGCAGCTCAGGCTGACACTCATCCTGCAGGAGTTCTTTCACCAGTTCCCGGCCTGCCAGCAAGTTAGGCAGCGACACGTAGTCGGTTTTCACCAGTCGCTTCGCCAACCAGAAGGTGAACGGCTTCATGCGATAACCAACAACCATCGGGCATTTCGCCAGCATGCATTCCAGTGCCGCCGTGCCTGAGGCCAGCAGCGCAGCATCGCTGGCAATCATCGCTTCACGACCCATACCGTTGAGCATGTGGACGTTCAGGTCGGGCGCCACTTCTGCTTTGATACGCTCAAACTGCTCACGGCGTTTGGCGTTCACCAGCGGCACGACCACTTCCAGATCGGGATAGTGATTGCGCAGCAGCTGTGCGGTTTTCAGGAAGTCGGCACTGAGCATTTCCACTTCTGCACCGCGACTGCCCGGCAAAAGTGCCAGACAATGGACATCGTGGGCAATGCCCAGCGTGTCTCTTGCAGCGTTTTTATCAGGGTCCAACGGCATGGCATCTGCCATGGTGTGGCCAATAAAGCGGCAGGGAACATTAAATCGGTCATAAAACGCTTTTTCGAAAGGCAGAAATGCGAGCACCAAATCGGTGGCTCTGCCAATTTTGAAAACACGTTTTTGGCGCCAGGCCCAGACGGACGGGCTGACGTAATGAATAGTTTTGATGCCGTGTTTCTTCAGATTCCCTTCAAGGGTAATGTTGAAGTCAGGCGCATCAATGCCGACGAAAACATCCGGCTTGAGTTCGGTAAAACGACGGGTGAGATCGGCACGAATGTGCAGCAGACGACGCAGACGACCGAGGACTTCGACAATCCCCATCACCGCGAGCTCTTCCATTTCGTACCAGGCTTCACAGCCTTCAGCCTGCATTAATGGCCCGGCGACACCAACGAATCGGGCATTCGGCACCCGCGCTTTTAACGCGCGAATCAGACCGGCACCAAGAATATCGCCGGAGGTTTCTCCGGCGACCAGGGCAATCGTTAATGGACGTTCAGACATTAACGAATCAAACCACGCGTAGAGCGTTCGAAGAAGTCAGAGAACGCTTTCACTTCAGGGTGTTGCTCTGCAAGTTCAGCAATTTCTGGCTTGGCTTCTTCCAGCGTTTTACCGCTGCGGTACAGCACTTTATACGCATTGCGAATCGCAATGATCGCTTCTCTGCTGAAACCACGGCGCTTCAGCCCTTCGATGTTTACACCGTAAGGCGTGGCGTGGTTGCCCTGTGCGATGACGTACGGCGGGACGTCCTGAGCGACGCCGGAGCAGCCGCCAACCATCACGTGTGCACCAATGGTGCAGAACTGATGGACAGCCGTCATGCCGCCGACAATCACAAAGTCGTCCAGTGATACGTGACCTGCCAGCGTTGCGTTGTTGGCAAGGATACAGCGATCGCCGACTGTGCAATCATGCGCCACGTGGGCGTTGATCATCAGCAGGTTGTCGCTGCCTACCTTCGTCAATCCGCCGCCCTGTACTGTGCCACGATGAATGGTGACGCTTTCGCGGATGCGGTTGCGATCGCCAATCTCCACACGAGTCGGTTCGCCAGCGTATTTAAGATCCTGGTTAACTTCCCCGATGGAAGCAAACTGATAGATTTCATTGTCACGGCCAATAGTCGTATGACCGTTAACCACAACATGAGACTTCAGTACGGTTCCTTCGCCAATGCTGACGTCTGAACCTACAATACAAAACGGACCAATGTGCGCGTTGGCACCGATAACGGCGCCCTCTTCCACAATGGCAGTAGGATGGATAAAGGCAGTTTTATCAATCACGTATCAGGCCTCCCGGCTACGAGCACACATCATCGTCGCTTCGCAAACAACTTTACCGTCAACCATCGCCACGCCTTTAAAGCGGGTGAGGCCACGGCGAGTTTTCTCAAAGGTGACTTCCATGATCATCTGATCTCCAGGCACGACTGGACGCTTGAAGCGCGCTTCATCAATACCTGCGAAGTAGTAAAGTTCACCTGGTTCGAGTTTACCCACGCTCTTGAATGCCAGAATACCTGTGGCTTGCGCCATGGCTTCCAGAATCAGCACGCCTGGAAAAATCGGTTTGCCCGGAAAATGCCCCTGGAAAAATGGCTCATTCACGGTGACATTTTTAACTGCGCGCAGAAAACGACCTTCTTCAAAGTCCAGCACGCGATCAACCAGTAAGAACGGGTAACGGTGTGGCAGAAGTTCCAGAATCTCTTCAATGTGCAGAGTATGAGTGTCAGTAGTCAAAATACTCTTCCTGTCTAAATATACTGAAATGCAATAATAACACGGCCTGCCGGATTATAAGAAATCAGACAGGCCGGGAAGGTTGGCGCTTAGGGTGAGTCGTTAGTCTTGTTGACTGGTTTTACGCTCAAGAGCTTTGAGACGCTTGCTCATGTCATCAATATTCATCACCAGCGCAGCGGTTTTACGCCAGGCCTTATTCGGCTGCAGCGGAATTCCTGAGGAGTATACACCAGGCTCAGTGATTGGGCGCATAACCATACCCATTCCGGTCACTGTGACTTTGTCGCAGATTTCCATGTGGCCATTGATAACGCTTGCACCGCCGATCATGCAGTAACGGCCAATTTTCAGGCTGCCTGCCATGATAACCCCGCCAGCAACGGCGGTATTGTCACCAATGACCACGTTGTGCGCAATCTGACACTGGTTATCAATGATAACGCCATTGCCGATCACGGTATCGTCAAGCGCACCGCGATCGATAGTGGTGCAGGCACCGATCTCCACGCGATCGCCAATAATGACGCGGCCCAGTTGGGGGATCTTCACCCAGTTGCCACGATCATTGGCATAGCCGAAGCCGTCTGAACCGATAACAGTGCTGGATTGGATCAGGCAGTTTTCACCGATCGCAATTTCATGGTAAACGGAGACATTCGCCCACAGGCGCGTTCCGGCACCGATAGTGGTGTCTTTACCAATGAAACAACCCGCACCAATGCGGACGTTATCGCCGAGAACAACCCCGGATTCGATAACCGCATTTGCCCCGATAGAGACGTTTTGACCGAGTTTCGCAGTTGCATCAACCACTGCGCTCGGGGCGATATCCTGCGCCGGTTGCGGCGTGGAATCGAGAATTTGGGCCATACGGGCGTAAGTCAGGTAGGGATTCTTCACTACCAGCGCCGCGCTTTTGGCAAAAGGTAAGTCGTCCGCCGTCATCACAACAGCAGAGGCCTGGCACAGGGCCAGGTGTTCACGGTACTTAGGATTTACCATGAACGTAATATGTCCTGCTTTAGCGGATTGCATGGACGCAACAGCGGTGATGACGATATCGCCATCACCGTGTAATTCTGCATCCAACTGCTGAGCTAAATCAGCCAGTCGAATTGAAGGCATTACTTATTTAACCTGTTTCAGCACATCAGCGGTGATGTCTTTAACGTCACTGCTGTTGTAAGCAACGGTGTTTGCGTCAACAACCAGATCGATTTTCTGGTCAGCCGCTACGCTCTTCACTGCAGACTGGATACGAGTAACCAGTTTGCCACGTTCTTCGTTAGAACGACGGGCACGATCCTTCTCAAAAGCCTGAGCTTTCTGAGAGAACGCCTGGCGCTGAGACATGATGTCTTTTTCCATCTTGCTGCGTTCGCTCGCTTTCATGGTAGAGCCGTCACGCTGAAGACGCTGCATTTTGCTCTGCAGATCGGATTCTTGACGCTGCAGTTCGCTTGCACGACCTTTGAACTCGTTTTCCAGAGTCGCAGAAACACCTGTTTTCTGTGCAACCTGCTGGAACAAATCACCCATGTTAACAATTGCAATAGTATCTGCTGCTTGCGCAGACGCTGCCATTGCTAAACCCAGACCTGCAGCTAATAACCACTTTTTCACAATAAAACTCCTTACCATCCCATGAATGCCCGAAGGCACCGTTTTTTGCGAAGTCATGCAACCACGCGAGTGATCGTCAGATGTCATCGCGACTACTGCACTAGCATTCCTTTGCACAAAACAATTACCAGGTTTTACCAATGTTAAACTGGAACTGTTCTGCTTTGTCTCCATCGTACTTTTTGAACGGCTGGGCGTAGGAGAAGACCAACGGCCCCAATGGCGACATCCATTGTAATGCGATACCTGCAGACATACGGATATTGCCCGGGTCGCCGTAATCAGGCACCCCTGCGGCTTGCATCTGCGCAGTGTTTTCCCAGTTTGTATCCCAGACGGTACCGGCATCCCAGAAGAATGACGTACGGACTGAGTTAGCATATTTATCACTGATAAACGGCGTTGGAACAATCAGCTCAGCACTGGCCACGGCCATTGCGTTACCACCGACGGCGTCGTCAGATTTACACAAGGTTTCGTTATCGCAGTTATCCTGATTCGGGCCGTAGTACACCGCTTTAGGACCGATGTTGTTCGACTGGAAACCACGTACGGTGCTTGAACCACCGGCATAGAAGTTTTCATAGAATGGCAGTTCTTTGCCACCTAAACCATCACCGTAGCCCCAACGTGTACGACCCAACAGCACCCACTTGTGATCGTTATCGATCGGGAAGTAGGAAGCGGTATCGAGCGTCACTTTGTAGAACTCGTTATCGGAGCCTGGAATAGTGACTTTACCGTTCAGGTTAACGCGTGACCCGTCCGTCGGGAAGAACCCGCGGTCAAGGTGGTTATACGTCCAACCGTAGTTGAAGGTGAAGTCATCCGCAGAGAAGCTCGAATCGTCGTTGGTGGTGCTTGTACCCTGACCGATCGAATCCAGGTAGCGGTTCATGGCCACCTGCGGCTGCATGTTGGACAGGTCGTTATGCACGTAACCCAGACCCGCACGCAGCGTGTTGTATTCGTTAATCGGGAAGCCCAACGTTCCATCAAGGCCGTAGCTCTTGTTGGTGTACGAGGAGAGGTCCGCATCATCGGCTTTAAAGTCATTGTAGAAGATACGACCGCCGAGACTCACGCCATCAACCGTAAAGTACGGGTTGGTTACAGAGAACTCAGAGTAGGTCTGGTAGTCGTTCTTGGTACCGTTGATACCGACAGAGTAACCTGTACCCAGCCAGTTATCCTGCTGAACGCCGACCTGGAAGCTAATGCCGCTCTCGGTACCGTAACCAATACCGAAGTTGAAGCTACCGGTATTACGTTCTTTCACCTTGTAGACAACATCAACCTGGTCCGGACTACCCGGTACACGCTGCGTATCTACGTCAACGGTTTCGAAGTAACCCAGACGGTTCAGACGATCTTTACCTGAATCAACGAGGTCACTGCCAAGCCATGCGCCTTCCATCTGACGCATTTCGCGACGCAGGACCGCATCTTTGGAAGTATCGTTACCTTCAAAGCGAATCTTACGCACGTAGTAACGGTTACCCGCATCAACGCTCACGTGCAGCTTGACGGTTTTGTCAGCATCATTGATTTCAGGCTGTGACTGTACGCGTGGATAGGCGTAGCCGTAGCGACCCAGAAGTTTCTTGATGTTATCTTCCATTTTGGTCACTTTCGCACCGTTGTAGAGCGCACCTGGCTCTACTTTGGTCAGACTTTCAATCTCCGCAGAGTGGCCTGCCAGGTTTCCACTGACCTCAACGCCCGACAGCTTGTACTGATCGCCTTCGGTAATGTTGACGGTAATGTAGATACCTTTTTTATCCGGCGTCAGGCTGACCTGCGTGGAATCGATGTTGAAACGTGCGTAACCGCGATCCAGATAGTAGCTGCGCAGGGTTTCAAGGTCACCCGCCAGTTTCTGCTTCTGATATTTACGATCGCCGACGACGTTCCACCAAGGCACTTCGTCACGCAGCTGGAAGTTAGAGATCAGCTCATCGGTGCTAAACGCATGGTTACCGACGATGTTGATCTGTTGAATTTTGGCCGATACGCCTTCCTGGAAGACCAGTTTCAGGTCAACACGGTTACGCGGCAGCGGAGTAACAACGGCTTTAACGCTCGCGCTGTACTTACCGACGCTGTAATAGAAGTCTTCCAGTCCCTTCTCGATATCACCGAGAGTGGTACGGTCGAGAGATTCGCCAACGCGAACGCCAGAGGCTTCGAGGTTCTGTTTCAGCATGTCATCTTTCACCGATTTATTACCGGAGAAAGTGATGCTGGCAATCGTTGGGCGCTCTTTAACCTGCACCAACAACGTATCACCATCACGCAGAACACGAACATCCTCGAAGTTGCCAGTGGCAAACAGCGCACGGATGGTGTTACTGATGTCTTCATCAGTAACCGTATCGCCAGGACGAACTGGCATGCTGAGGAGGGCCGCACCAACAGCGACTCGCTGCAGGCCTTCGAAATGAATATCCTTCACTACGAATCCGTCAGCACCGTATACGGTCGCGCTGCCGAACAGCAGCGACGCTATGAGCAACTTTTTCATCGCCATCGTTATTATGCGTTCTTCCTAACACTCTCTCTACAACCGAGAGAAATCATTGAAAAGTGCAAGCCCCATTAACAGCACTAGCAATATTGAGCCAATGCGATAACTAAAGTCTTGAACTCGCTCGGATACCGGTCCGCCCTTCAGCTTTTCAATCGCCAGGAAGAGCAGATGACCCCCGTCTAAAACGGGTAGCGGGAACAGGTTGATAATGCCCAGATTCACACTGATGAGCGCAAGAAACATCAGATAGTAAATCAACCCAAACTCCGCTGACATCCCAGCCCCCTGAGCAATCGAAATTGGCCCACTGAGGTTGTTCAGTTTTACGTCACCGGTTATCAATTTCCCCAGCATCTGAACCGTCAACTTCATCAACTGCCAGGTTTTATCCGTGGCCTGAATGATGGCAGCAAACGGCCCGTACTGGCGCACTGTCTTATACTCATCGGGTAACGGGATGATTTTTGGAACCACACCCGCAAACCCTTCAGCTTTCCCTTTACCGGGCTTTGTATCTGGTATCAGCGTTAAAGACAAGGGACTCCCCTGTCTGTCTATCTCCAATCGCAGCGGCTTGCCGGGATTGTCTCGTACCAGAGTGACAAATGTCATCCACTGTGTGAGTGGCTGACCATCGACTTTAACGATCCTGTCGCCTGCTTGCAAACCTGCTTTGCGCGCGGCAGAGTCAATTTGCACTTCAGCCAGTACCGTCTCGACCTGTGCACCACGTGGTCGAATCCCCAGTGACGTGACGGGATCTTCCTTATCGGGCTCAAATGCCCAGTGGCGTAGATTGAGAATTTTATCCTGACGCTGCTGTGTTCCAAAAGGTGCAACAGTGAGCGTCGTTTTCTCATCGCCAATCTTTGTCACCAGCGCCAGACGGACTGCATCCCAATCAGGCGTTTCGATACCATCTACGGCTTTAAGTTCCGTGCCTGGTGCAATTTGTGCTTCTGCTGCAATCGAATTGGGCGCTATTTCACCAATAACCGGACGCACGCCAGGGACACCGATGATAAACACCAGCCAATAGGCGAAAATGGCAAAGATGAAATTGGCAACCGGACCGGCAGCAATAATAGCCGCACGCTGGCCAACGGTTTTATTGTTGAAGGCGTAGTGACGCATCTCCGGAGCAACCGGTTCGACGCGCTCATCCAGCATTTTGACGTAACCGCCCAGAGGGATAAGGGCGATAACATATTCGGTTCCCTGACGGTCGACGCGACGCCAGAGCGCTTTACCAAAACCAATGGAAAAGCGCTCCACACGTACGCCGCAGCGACGAGCAACCCAGAAATGACCAAATTCATGCACGGTGATTAATACACCCAGTGCAACAATGAATGCCGCCAGATTCCAGAGAATGCTCAGCATAAACCCTTCCGTCAAATCGTCCTGAAGACTAAAAGTAGCAGGCAAGCAAACACCGGAACCGCAGCTGTAAGGCTGTCAATTCGGTCAAGAATGCCACCGTGCCCAGGGATCAAATTCCCACTGTCTTTGATACCGGCTTCTCGCTTAAACATACTTTCTGTTAAATCACCCAGCACGGATGCCAGTGCGGCAACCAGAGAACACGTTAACAGCGTCGCTGGCGCAACGTCCAGATTCACACAAAGGCCATAAATCCAGGAGATAACCGCCGCAGTGAACAGCCCGCCGAGAAAGCCTTGCCAGGTCTTGCCCGGAGAGACTTTTGGCGCCAGTTTATGCTTGCCGAACAGCTTACCGAACATATAGGCGCCGGAATCCGCACCCCACACCAGAATCATGATGTAGAGCAGCCAAATCGCACCGCTGTAATGATTATCATCATAATGCCAGGCTCGCAGCGTCAGCATTCCCCAGAAGAAAGGAATGATGGTCAATAGACCAAACACCAGACGCAGCGTTTTGGAATTACGCCACAGCGCAGCAGAACCCGGATAAAACAGCACCAGCAGCAGTGCGACTATCCACCAACCCAACGAGGCCCAAAGGGAGCCTTCAACCAGCGGTTGATGGACGTTGTGATGATATTCCGGAAGCCAAAAGAGCATCGCGGAAAGAATTAATCCGCAAAGCACCGCCAGCCATACTCGCTGTGAACGAGATTTAAAACCGCTTAATTGACCCCATTCCCAGGCCGCCAACATGCACACCACCAGGGTGACAATAGCGAAACCTATCGGCGGCAAAAGAAACAACGCCGCAATAACAACGGGTATTAAAACGAAAGCAGAGATCAGGCGATACTTCAGCAAGAGCTACCCCCATCAGGCTTTGTCGTCACCAGGCTCTGTGCCGCCGAAACGACGCTCTCGATTGGCAAAGGCATGCAACGCCCCTTCAAAGTCTTGTTCATCGAAATCGGGCCAGAGAACATCTGTAAAGTAAAGTTCGGCATAGGCAATTTGCCACAACAAAAAGTTACTAATACGATGCTCTCCCCCTGTCCTAATTACTAAATCTACGGGAGCCAGTTCATGCATGCTGATTTGCTGACCCAGCAAATCTTCGGTGATATCTTCAGGACGCAACAGCCCTTCCTGGACTTGCGCAGCAAGATGCTGAACGCCCTGAATAATGTCCCAGCGCCCACCATAATTCGCAGCAATATTCAGCGTCAGACCGGTATTTTTCTCGGTCAGCGCTTCTGCTTTGCGAATACGCTCCTGTAACCGGGCGTTAAAGCGGCGGGTATCACCGATAATGCGCAAGCGTACGTTATGTCTGTGCAGGCTTTTTACTTCACTATCCAGCGCCCAAACGAACAGTTCCATCAGCGCGCTGACTTCCTGCTCAGGACGATTCCAGTTCTCACTGCTAAAGGCGTAAAGCGTTAACGCCTCAATACCGTTATTTGCCGCAAATGAGACGGCACGACGCACAGATTTTGCCCCGGCTTTATGGCCGAAGGCACGGATCTTGCCTTGTCTCTTCGCCCAGCGACCATTGCCGTCCATAATGATGGCCACATGCTGACAGCCATGGGATGGCAAATTCTCACTGATTGGTTGATTAGCAGACAACATAACGCATTATTGGTCCATGATAAGGAATTAGCGGTACCGGAATACAGACGCTTAGCGCAAAAAAGCCGTGTAAATCCACGGCTCCCTCGATAACACTTTGTCGTTACAGCGTTATCGGATGGCGCAGACTATAACACTGAAGCCCAGCGCTAACAAATGCCTGCTTGCCCGTTGCACGGATAATCATCAGCTTGCGAAGCGCATCACCTGCTGGTTTGCGACACTTCTTGCACACGCGTCGACTTCCATCACCTCATCCACACATTTTGGCTCTTGCAAATCCAAAATTGAAAGGACTTCGAGGTTCACGGCAGCAATGTCCGTGAAGCGGATTTTCGACGTCAGAAATGCCTCAACGCTCACTTCATTGGCGGCGTTCAGCGCGGTAGTTGCCGCCTGGCCCTGATCAAATGCGTCCATCGCCAGCTTCAGGCACGGGTAACGCTGATAATCAGGCTCGGCAAACGACAGATCGCTTAATGCTTTGAAATCCAATGGATTAACGCCAGACTCAACGCGGTTCGGCCAGGCCATAGTATGGGCAATTGGCGTGCGCATATCCGGCTCACCAAGCTGGGCCAGCACGCTGCCATCACGGTAGCGCACCATCGAATGAATCACGGACTGCGGATGGATAATGACTTCCATCTGTTGAGCCGAGGCGTTAAATAGCCAGCGCGCTTCTATGTATTCCAGACCTTTGTTCATCATGGTGGCAGAATCGACTGAAATTTTACGTCCCATCGACCAGTTCGGATGACGACAGGCCTGATCTGGCGTCATATCGCGCAGTTCAGACAGAGGCGTTTCTCGGAACGGGCCACCAGATCCGGTAAGCAGAATCGACAAAACACCATTCTGCTCAAGGGAAGCGTAACCCAGTTGATTTTGAATTGTTTCCGGTAAACTCTGAAAAATGGCGTTGTGCTCGCTGTCGACTGGCAGCAGACGTGCCCCGCTCTCTTTCACGGCGTCCATAAACAGACGTCCGCAGGTGACCAGCGACTCTTTATTGGCAAGCAGAATAGTTTTTCCGGCGCGGATAGCCGCCAGCGTCGGCATCAGCCCTGCCGCACCGACAATCGCCGCCATCACCTGGTCGACATCATCCAGCGCAGCCACATCGCAGGCAGCCTGTTGACCACTCAGAACTTCCGTCTGGCTCCCGTGCTGACGCAGCGCCACAATCAGCGCCGCCGCGCTTTGTGCATCGTCCATTACGGCGTATTGCGGGGAGAACTCCAGGCATTGCTCAACCATACGCTCGACGTTTTTCCCGGCCACCAGCGCGGTGACGGTGAAAAGGCCGCGATTATTACGCACCACATCCAGCGTGCTGCAGCCGATGGAGCCAGTGGAGCCCAGAACGGTTAAATGCTTCATGAAAAATCCGAAGAAGAAAGTCTAAAAAGCAAAACGCCGCCAGCAAAACCCGAAGGTTTCCTGAACGGCGTTCATCAGATAACGTCAGAAATCAGAACTGCATCAGTTCCGCTTCTTTTTCTGCCAGCGCCGCGTCAACTTTCTTGATAGCCGCGTCGGTCATTTTCTGCACATCGTCCTGGGAACGACGGTCGTCATCTTCGCTGATCTCTTTGTCTTTAAGCAGCGCTTTAACTTTATCGTTCGCATCACGACGGACGTTACGCACGGAAACACGCGCTTGTTCTGCTTCACCGCGTACGATCTTGGTCAGATCTTTACGACGTTCTTCAGTCAGCGGAGGCAGCGGAACGCGGATATCGGTGCCCGCAGAGCTCGGGTTCAGACCGAGATCGGACGCCATAATCGCTTTCTCAACGGCCGGGCTCAGAGAGCGGTCGAATACGTTGATTTTCAGGGTACGGGAATCTTCTACCGTCACACTTGCCAGCTGACGCAGCGGAGTCGGGGTACCGTAGTATTCGACAACGATGCCATCGAGCAGGCTTGGAGAAGCACGGCCCGTACGGATTTTGCTGATCTGGTTTTTGAATGATTCTACGCATTTTTCCATGCGCACTTCGGCATCTTTTCTAATATCGCTAATCACGTTACGAATCCTTGAAATCTTGTCTCAGGCTGACCATACGCCACACCCGCCGATTTGCGAGTGTGGTAAGTATAGCCCGTATAATTCCTGGCGCCGAAAGGGCGGCCTGGTAAGCATCGCAAAATTAAAGCGGAATCTTACCTTTATTTCGACACAAAATCATTCACGTTGCATCAAGGCCGCGTGAAGGATGACGTGTCGCTCACGGAGATTATTCCGTAATCAGCGTACCTTCTTTCTCACCCATCACCACGCGACGCAGCGCGCCTGCTTTGTTCATGTTGAAGACACGAATCGGCAGTTTATGGTCACGAGCCAGCGTGAACGCGGCAAGATCCATCACTTTCAGTTCTTTATCCAGTACTTCAGCATAGCTCAGCTGATCGTACATAGTTGCAGAAGGATCTTTAGCCGGGTCAGCGGTAAATACGCCATCAACTTTGGTGGCCTTCAGTACCACGTCTGCTTCAATTTCGATACCGCGCAGACAGGCTGCGGAATCGGTGGTGAAGAACGGGTTACCGGTACCGGCGGAGAGGATCACTACGCGGTTATTACGCAGCAGGCTGATGGCCTCTGCCCAGCTGTAGTTATCACACACGCCATTCAGTGGGATGGCGGACATCAGGCGGGCGTTCACATAGGCGCGATGAAGCGCATCACGCATAGCCAGGCCATTCATGACGGTTGCCAGCATGCCCATGTGGTCGCCCACAACGCGGTTCATACCCGCTTTTGCCAGACCCGCACCACGGAAAAGGTTACCACCACCAATCACCACACCGACCTGGATACCCAGTTCGACCAGTTCTTTAATTTCCTGCGCCATACGATCGAGAATGCTGGCATCGATACCGAAGCCTTCAGTTCCCTGCAGTGCTTCGCCACTGAGCTTCAGCAGAATGCGTTTGTAGACGGGTTTTGCATTGGTAGCCATATTTCTTTCCTGGGACTGTCAACGTTTGAAAGGGGTAAATTCTGGCGACAAGGATATGTCGCGTATTAGTGCAAGCCTATAGGAGCCTGACTAATTTTTACTTAATGGGGCTCAAAAAGAAGCCGCCCTCAGGCGGCTCCTTATCGATCATTAAGACTGCTTGGACATTGCAGCAACTTCTGCTGCGAAGTCAGTCTCAACTTTCTGGATACCTTCGCCCACTTCAAAGCGGATGAAGTTAGTCACGGTAGCGTTGTTCTCTTTCAGGAACTGACCAACGGTCTTGCTTGGTTCCATAACGAAAGGCTGGCCGGTCAGAGAAACTTCGCCGGTGAATTTCTTCATGCGGCCTTCAACCATTTTCTCTGCGATTTCTTTCGGCTTACCAGACTGCATCGCGATATCCAGCTGTACCTGGTATTCTTTCTCTACCACGTCAGCAGACACGTCTTCTGGGTTAACGAATTCTGGCTTGCTTGCTGCGATGTGCATTGCAACTTGCTTAACCAGCTCTTCGCTAGCGCCTTTAGCAGAAACCAGAACACCGATGCGAGCACCGTGCAGGTAGCTACCCAGCACTTCGCCTTCCAGAGCGGAAACGCGACGGATGTTGATGTTCTCACCGATTTTAGCAACCAGAGCAACACGTTCTTCTTCGAACTGTGCTTTCAGAACTTCAACGTCAGTGATTTTGCCAGCAACTGCTGCGTCCAGAACTTTGTTAGCGAAAGCCTGGAAACCGCCGTCTTTAGCGACGAAGTCAGTCTGGCAGTTAACTTCCAGAATGATGCCGTAGTCGCCATTGATCTTAGTGATGATCACGCCGTCAGCAGCAACGTTGCCTGCTTTTTTCGCTGCTTTGATAGCACCGGATTTACGCATGTTTTCGATTGCCAGCTCGATGTCGCCATTAGCTTCAGTCAGGGCTTTTTTGCAATCCATCATGCCTGCGCCAGTACGTTCACGCAGTTCTTTAACCAGGGAGGCGGTAATTTCAGCCATTCTAAAATCCTCGGGAAATTGAAACCGCCCGGCGTAGGGCCAAACGGTTATAAAAGTGAAAAAGGGGCCGCTTAAGAGGGCCCCTATCCATACTCGGTACTAATAAGGGGTTAAACCTTATTATTCAGCTTCTACGAAGCTTTCTTCCGCCTGGGAAGCCAGATCCTGAGAACGGCCTTCACGTACGGTCAGAGCAACGGCATTCAGATACAGGCTAACTGCACGGATTGCATCGTCGTTACCCGGGATAACGAAATCAACGCCATCTGGATCAGAGTTGGTATCAACGATAGCAAATACTGGGATACCCAGGTTGTTTGCTTCTTTGATAGCGATGTGTTCGTGGTCTGCATCGACAACAAACAGTGCGTCCGGCAGGCCGCCCATGTCTTTGATGCCGCCCAGGCTGTTTTCCAGCTTGCCCAGTTCACGAGTACGCATTAGCGCTTCTTTCTTGGTCAGCTTGTCGAAGGTGCCATCCTGAGACTGAGTTTCCAGGTCTTTCAGACGCTTGATAGACTGACGAACGGTTTTCCAGTTAGTCAGCATACCGCCCAACCAGCGATGGTTCACGAAGAACTGATCGCAGTTCAGAGCAGCTTCTTTTACCGCTTCGCTTGCTGCGCGCTTAGTACCAACAATCAGGATCTTACCTTTGCGAGAGGAGATCTTGTTCAGTTCAGCCAGAGCTTCGTTGAACATTGGTACAGTTTTCTCAAGGTTGATGATGTGAACTTTGTTACGCGCGCCGAAGATGAAAGGCTTCATTTTCGGGTTCCAGTAACGGGTCTGGTGACCGAAGTGTACACCAGCCTTGAGCATGTCGCGCATGGAAACAGTTGCCATGTTTAAAACCTCTATATAAAAGTTGGGGTTATGCCTCCACGTATCCCATACGACCGACCCCGAAGGGCACCCCGGCGTATGTGCCGATACGTGTGTGTTATTACACAATGTGAGATTTGTCGCTGCCAGACCGTTTCTGTGTATATCAAACGGAATGGAAGTTCGGCGCGCTTTATACCATAAATTGCGAGTGGAAACCAATAAATGTTGGTGCGACGCGCTGTAATGATTCTCAATTTGGCAGTCGATAGCGACGGCTGTTACCATTGTCAGCACTTACACTAGTATTGCCGATAAATCGGCCTCGATGGACAGAATTCATGGCTATCTCTATTAAGACTCCAGAAGAAATTGAAAAAATGCGCGTGGCGGGCCGTCTGGCTGCCGAAGTGCTGGAAATGATCGAACCGTACATCAAGCCAGGTGTCAGCACCGGCGAGCTGGATCGTATCTGTGACGATTACATTGTTAATACTCAGCATGCGGTCTCCGCCTGCCTGGGCTATCACGGCTTCCCGAAATCCGTGTGCATCTCTATTAATGAAGTGGTGTGCCACGGTATTCCGGATGATGAAAAGCTGCTGAAAGATGGCGACATCGTTAACATCGACGTGACCGTCATTAAAGACGAATACCACGGCGACACCTCCAAAATGTTCATCGTCGGCAAACCGACCATCCTCGGCGAGCGTCTGTGCCGTGTGACGCAGGAAAGCCTGTACCTCGCCCTGCGTATGGTGAAGCCGGGTATCCGTCTTCGCACACTGGGTGCAGCCATTCAGAAATTTGCGGAAGCGGAAGGTTTCTCCGTGGTGCGTGAATATTGCGGACACGGCATTGGCCGCGTGTTCCATGAAGAACCACAGGTTCTGCACTATGATGCTGATGACGGCGGCGTAGTACTTCAGGCCGGGATGACGTTCACCATCGAGCCGATGGTCAACTCTGGCGATTACCGTATTCGCACCATGAAAGACGGTTGGACGGTGAAAACCAAAGACCGGAGCTTGTCTGCACAGTACGAGCATACTATTGTGGTGACAGACAACGGCTGCGAAATAATGACGTTACGCAAGGATGACACTATCCCGGCGATAATCTCGCACAACGAATGATAAGAAGCCGGCGAAAGCCGGTTTTTTTATGGGTAATCGTTTTTTCTTATGGGTGGCGCGATGAGCAATTCCTTACCTGACACAGCCTTACCTGTTCTGCCAGGCCAGCCGGAAAATCCGGTCAGTTGGGCAGACGCGGAGCTGAACTGCGCCAGCATCAAGGCGCGTCTCGATGCATTCCAGCGCTGGCTGGGTAACGCCTTCGACAGCGGCACATCTGCCGAACAACTGATGACCGCCCGTACAGAATATATCGATCAGATGCTCCAGCGTCTGTGGTTGCATTACGGTTTTGGTGACATCGAAGATGCGGCGCTGGTTGCCGTCGGTGGCTATGGCCGCGGCGAACTGCATCCGCTGTCTGATATCGACTTGCTGATCCTCAGCCGTAAAAAACTGCCCGACGAACTGGCTCAGAAAATTGGCGAGCTGCTGACTCTGCTGTGGGATCTCAAACTCGAAGTCGGCCACAGCGTGCGCACCCTCGAAGAGTGCCTACTGGAAGGGCTTTCTGACCTCACTGTCGCCACTAACCTGATTGAATCCCGCCTGCTGATTGGCGACGTTACCCTCTTTCTCGAGCTGCAAAAGCACATTTTCAGCGAAGGATTCTGGCCATCGGAAAAATTCTTTGGCGCTAAAGTCGAAGAACAAAACGGCCGTCATCAGCGTTATCACGGCACCAGCTACAACCTCGAGCCCGATATCAAAAGCAGCCCCGGTGGCCTGCGTGATATCCACACCCTGCAATGGGTGGCGCGTCGTCATTTCGGCGCGACCTCACTGGATGAAATGGTTGGCTTTGGCTTCCTGACCGAAGCCGAGCGCAACGAGCTGAACGAGTGTTTACACTTGCTCTGGCGCATCCGTTTTGCGCTGCATCTGGAAATTAACCGCTACGACAACCGTCTGCTGTTCGATCGCCAGTTGAACGTGGCCCAGCGCCTCAACTACAGCGGCGAAGGCAATCAGCCGGTTGAGCAAATGATGAAGGATTTCTATCGCGTCACCCGCCGGGTGGGCGAGCTCAACCAGATGCTGCTCCAGCTGTTTGATGAAGCGATCCTCGCGCTGACCGCCGATGAAAAACCGCGCCCGATAGATGATGATTTCCAGCTGCGCGGCACGCTTATCGACCTGCGCGACGACACCCTGTTCATGCGCGAGCCACAGGCGATTCTGCGTATGTTCCACATCATGGTGCGTAACAGCAGCATTACTGGCATTTATTCGACGACGCTGCGCCATCTGCGCCATGCCCGCCGCCATCTGCAACAGCCGCTGTGCTACATCCCCGAAGCGCGTGAGCTGTTCCTGAGCATGTTGCGCCACCAGGGCGCCGTCAGCCGCGGTCTGCTGCCGATGCACCGCCACAGCGTGCTATGGGCGTATATGCCGCAGTGGTCGCACATTGTCGGCCAGATGCAGTTTGATCTGTTCCACGCCTATACCGTCGATGAGCACACCATTCGCGTGCTGCTAAAGCTGGAAAGCTTCGCCAAAGAGGAAACGCGTTCGCGCCATCCGCTCTGCGTCGAACTGTGGCCGCGCCTTAATCACCCGGAACTGATCCTGATTGCCGCCCTGTTCCACGATATTGCCAAAGGGCGCGGCGGCGACCACTCGGTGCTCGGCGCGCAGGACGTCCTCAAATTTGCAGAGCTGCACGGCCTGAATTCACGCGAAACGCAGCTGGTTGCATGGCTAGTACGTCATCACCTGCTGATGTCCGTCACTGCCCAACGTCGTGATATTCAGGACCCGGAAGTCATCAAACAGTTTGCCGAAGAAGTGCAGACTGAAAACCGTCTGCGTTATCTGGTGTGCCTGACCGTGGCTGACATCTGCGCCACCAACGAAACGCTGTGGAACAGCTGGAAGCAGAGCCTGTTGCGTGAACTCTATTTCGCCACCGAAAAGCAGCTGCGCCGTGGAATGCAGAACACGCCGGACATGCGCGAACGCGTGCGGCATCATCAGCTCCAGGCGTTAGCTCTGCTGCGGATGGACAATATCGACGAAGAGGCGCTGCATCATATTTGGGCACGCTGTCGAGCCAACTACTTTGTGCGCCACACGCCTAACCAACTCGCGTGGCATGCCCGTCACCTGCTTCAGCACGACCTGAACGATCCGATGATCCTGCTCAGCCCGCAGGCAACGCGCGGCGGTACGGAAATCTTTATCTGGAGCCCGGACCGCCCGTATCTGTTCGCTGCCGTGTGCGCTGAACTTGACCGACGTAATCTCAGCGTGCACGACGCGCAGATTTTTACCACCCGCGACGGGATGGCGATGGACACCTTTATCGTGCTCGAACCCGACGGCAGTCCGCTGTCCGGCGACAGACATGAAGCCATCCGTCACGGCCTCGAACAGGCCATCACCCAGCGTTCATGGCAGGCCCCTGCCCCGCGTCGTCAGGCGGCAAAACTGCGTCATTTTACCGTCGATACCGAGGTCAATTTCCTGCCGACGCATACCGACAGAAAATCGTTCCTCGAGCTGATTGCGCTCGACCAGCCAGGTTTATTGGCATGCGTCGGCCAGGTCTTCGCGGACCTCGGCATTTCGCTCCACGGGGCGAGAATTACGACAATTGGTGAACGAGTAGAAGATTTATTTATAATCGCGACAGCCGACCGGCGTGCTCTTAATAATGTGCTTCAGCAAGAAGTACAACAGCGGTTGACAGCGGCCCTCAATCCAAACGATAAAGGGTAGTGTGTTTTTTTTAATGGAAAGAGTTTAACAATGCAGCAGTTACAGAACGTTATTGAGTCCGCTTTTGAGCGCCGCGCCGAGATCACTCCGGCGAATGTAGATACCGTTACCCGCGAAGCGGTTAACCAGGTTATTTCCCTGCTGGATTCCGGCGCGCTGCGCGTAGCGGAAAAGATTGACGGCCAGTGGGTTACGCATCAGTGGCTGAAGAAAGCGGTACTGCTCTCTTTCCGTATCAACGATAACCAGGTTATCGACGGAGCGGAAAGCCGCTACTTCGATAAAGTCCCGATGAAATTCGCCGACTACGACGAAGCGCGTTTCCAGAAAGAAGGTTTCCGCGTAGTGCCACCGGCAGCCGTTCGCCAGGGCGCGTACATTGCACGTAACACTGTGCTGATGCCGTCCTACGTGAACATCGGCGCTTACGTCGATGAAGGCTCCATGGTGGATACCTGGGCGACCGTCGGTTCCTGTGCGCAGATCGGTAAAAACGTTCACCTGTCCGGCGGCGTCGGTATCGGTGGCGTGCTTGAGCCACTGCAGGCTAACCCGACCATCATCGAAGACAACTGCTTCATCGGCGCGCGTTCCGAAGTGGTAGAAGGCGTTATCGTTGAAGAAGGTTCCGTGATTTCGATGGGCGTTTACCTCGGCCAGAGCACCAAAATCTACGATCGCGAAACTGGCGAAGTGTTCTACGGTCGCGTACCGGCAGGCTCGGTTGTCGTTTCCGGCAACCTGCCGTCAAAAGATGGCAAATACAGCCTGTACTGTGCGGTTATCGTGAAGAAAGTGGATGCGAAAACCCGCGGCAAAGTCGGCATTAACGAACTGCTGCGCACCATCGACTAAATCAGTCTTGAAAAAAGCGGGGGCAACCCCGCTTTTTTTATACCTGACGCTGGCGGAAAATAATTTTTTCGTTAATTATTCAAAGGTTATGTTTAATCGAAGGATAGCGCTATGTACGACAATCTGAAAAGTTTGGGCATTACCAATCCTGATGAAATCGATCGTTACAGCCTCCGGCAGGAAGCCAACAACGATATCCTGAAAATCTATTTTCATAAGGATAAAGGCGAGTTTTTCGCGAAAAGCGTGAAGTTCAAATATCCACGTCAGCGTAAAACCGTGGTAGCCGACGGTGTGGGTCAGGGTTACAAAGAAGTGCAGGAAATCAGCCCGAACCTGCGCTATGTGATCGACGAGCTGGATCAGATTTGCAAACGCGATCGCACCGAAGTGGATCTGAAGCGTAAGATCCTCGACGACCTGCGTCATCTCGAAAGCGTGGTCGCCAATAAGATCACCGAAATCGAATCCGATCTAGAGAAGTTAACCCGCGGGAAATAACAGTAAAACGGCAACCTGGGTTACCGTTTTTAACCCTTCAATGTTGTTCATCCAGCTGTAGTGCCACATACAGCAGCAACCTGTCGTCAAAATTCCCCAAATCGAGGCCGGTCAGTTCCGAAATGCGGTTCAGCCGATACTCCAGCGTATTACGGTGAATAAACAGCGCTTTTGACGTCGCCAGTGGCTGCACGTTATGCCGAAACCAAGCCGTCAGCGTTCGGCGCAGCAGCCCGTTGTTATCCATCGCTTTGAGCTTCGCCAGCGGGCGCGCCAGTTCATTGGCCTGCCAGCCGCCGCGCAAACTGTCGAGCAACACCGGCAGCATCAAATCCTGATAAAAATAGCTGCGGCTTTCCGGCATCCGCTGCTTGCCGACCATCATCGTCGTGCGAGCGGTGCGGTACGATCGGGCAATGCTGCCCTGCCCGGTGAAGTAGTTGCCCAACGCCACGCGAAAACGTAGCTGGCCATTCTCCTTCATACGCGCAATCAGCTGTTCAACCCGTTTGCGGTGATCTTCAGCATCCCAGCGACCAAACGTATTCAGCGCAGGCTTCAGCACCACCATTTCCGTCAGGGACACGATCCCTACAAGATTATTCCGCTCCGGCACGGTCAGCGCGGTTTGCAGCTGTTGTAGCTCAGCCATCGCGCTGTCGACGCCAAGCTGCCCACTGTCAACTTCCACCACCGCCACCACGCGCGGCTGGTTTAAATCGATCCCCAACCGCTGCGCCCATTCCGTCAATGCGGGGGTATGTTCTTCCGCCTGAATCAGGTTCATCACCAGCTCTTCACGCAGGCGAGTATCCTGCGCCAGAAGATGCATCAGCCGCGACTGCTCGAGCATCATTTCGGCGGTCATGCATACCAGCTCACCGTATTTGCGCAGCAGAGCAGGCTCGCCGGTCAGGCCAATCACGCCGACGATTTCCCCTTCCAGCCGCAGCGGCAGATTGATCCCTTGGCGTACGCCGTGCAGATGACGCGCAACCGCATCGTCAATGTCCACCACCCGACCCTGAGAAAGCACTAGCAGCGCACCTTCGTGCAATTCGCCAATACGCTCGCGGTCACCGCTGCCGATAATCCGGCCGCGCGCATCCATGACATTGATATTGGTGTCAATGATACGCATGGTGCGCGCCACGATATCCTGCGCCATTTTGGTATCAAGATGCCAGCCAGCCATAACCCCTCCTATCAGCAGAACAACAGAATAGGCAAGCGTGTCAGGCAGTGCATTGTGCAAATGCACAAACTGTAGTGAGGAAGTATGAAGTTGTGGGAAGGTTCACAGAAAGGCCGGGTGGGAAAAGCAAAGCGCCCTCCTCCGAGTGGAGAAGGGCGTTGAAGATTACTGCATTAACAGATAGATGGTGCTGTCGCCACGCTGAATGTTCAGCGCCAGGACGTTCGGTTTGCTTTCAAGCAGCTTACGCAGATCAGCAATGTTTTTCACCGGCTGCTGGTTAGCGCCAACGATCACATCACCTTTTTTCAGGCCAATTTGCGCAGCCTGGGTGCCCGGTTTGATGCTGCTCACCACCACGCCTTTGTCTGCGCCTTTATTGCTCATTTCAGCGCCTTCAATACCGTTGAAGATGCTGCTGGAGTCAACTTGAGTCTGGCTGCTCTGCTGCAGTTCAAGGGACACATTGACCGGCTTGCCATCACGAACCAGGCCCAGTGCAATCTTGCTACCGACAGGCATGGTGCCAACCTGAGCACGCAGCGCGGAGAAGCTGGTGATCGGTTTGCCGTTCAGCGAGGTGATCACGTCGCCTGCTTTAATGCCCGCTTTCGCCGCAGAGGAGTTCGGCAGCACCTGGCTGACGAATGCGCCGCGCTGAGCGTCAACTTTCATCGCTTTCGCGAGGTCAGAGCTCAATTCGGTGCCCATAATGCCCAGCTCGCCGCGTTTCACCTGGCCGTATTTGACCATCTGCTCAGTCAGGCTTTTCACCATGTTGCTTGGGATAGCGAAGCCGATACCGATGTTGCCGCCGTCCGGGGCAAGGATCGCGGTGTTAATCCCGATCAGCTCACCGTTGAGATTCACCAACGCACCACCGGAGTTACCGCGGTTAATGGCCGCATCGGTCTGGATAAAGTTTTCGTAGTTTTCGACGTTCAGGCCGCTACGGCCCAGCGCCGAAACGATACCGGAAGTCACGGTTTCGCCGAGGCCAAACGGGTTACCGATAGCGACGGTATAATCCCCCACGCGCAGCGCTTCGGAATCGGCAAGTTTAATCGCCGTCAGGTTTTTCGGATCCTGAATTTGAATCAGTGCGATGTCAGAGCGAGGATCTTTCCCCACCACTTTCGCGTCAAACTTGCGGCCATCGCTCAAGGAAATTTTGATGGTGCTGGCGTTATCCACCACGTGGTTGTTGGTCACCACATAGCCTTTCGCCGCATCAATAATTACGCCAGAACCCAGCGCCATGAATTTTTCCTGCTGGGAGCCGCCGTTACCGCCAGGCGCGCCTGGACCACCCTGACCGCCGCCCTGGCATAACGGAGAATTCTGGAACGGAGAACCGTCCTGGCATAATGGCGAGTTATCACCAAAGAACTGCTGGAAATTACGCCCCATACGCGGGGTATTCACCGTAGTGCTCCCTTCCACGTTAATGCTCACAACGGAAGGCATCACTTTTTCCAGCATCGGTGCCAGGCTTGGCATTTGCTGGGCAGTCGTTGCAGAGGACGCGGTTTCCGCGGCCGATGCAGACAGCGGGGACAGGGCCAGACTTAAACTCAAAGCCAGTGCACTCATTGCTAATGTTGTTTTTTTCATGTCTCGTAATCTCTAAATGTCAGATAAAGCAAAAGTTGCTGTGTATGTGACTGTCAGATTCAATTTATAACGCTAAGTTCCGGATTTAAGTTTCTGGAAAAAGTAAAAAATTATTGTCCGTCTTTACAAAACTTTCGCATTATTCCACAGCCATCAAGCGGCGGTATTCATCCCAGGCATAGAGATCGGTCATGCCGCTGATATAATCCTGAATCAAACGACAGCGATAATAGTACTCCATCAACGGATACTCGGTGGCGTCGCGCGGAATTTTATTTACCGCTTCGACATACGCCAGACGATGCCGCGTTGACAGTTTCTGAAACAGACGGCTTTCAATCGGCAAATGGCGTAAACGCTCTTTTTCCACCAGCTCGTTAAAATCCGCCAGCGATAATTTCAGCAACGGCTGGTAAATTTCCAGCAGCCCGCTAATCACGCGGTATCCCTGCAGTTCCAGTTGCTCTACATCAGGATGGCTGAATACCTGATTAATGGCGACGTTTTTATATAATTCAAGCAGCTGGCTGTAATCACTTTCGTCTTCAAGCAGCGCGTGGTTGAAATCCCCGGCATATATCTTCGGAAGGTTATCGATAAATCGCTGCGCGGCGTAAGGCACCAGCTTATTCAGTGTATTGACCCGCAAATACATAAAGAACTGATCTTCTGTACTGCGACTTAAGGTATTAGACCGAGATTTATCCCAGGCGTTTTCGACAACCTGTGAGAACAGCGAGCCTTTTTCGTGCGTGCCCCACGCGTCATACAGGTGCTGATAAAGTTGCTCCACGCTGAAAATGCGTTTCTCAACGGCATCTTCCAGGTCGGCCACGCAATAAGAAATATCGTCGGCGGCTTCCATAATCCACGTCAAAGGAAAGCGACTGTAAGGGGCTAAATCGAGTTCTTTACGTAACCTCGCAATATAGGCCTCTTCGGCGAAATAATAGCCAGGTTTCTTCATTAAATAGCTGTGACTTTCTGGCGGCTTGCCACGCCACCATGCAGGACGCGTGTACTTCAGAATACAGCCGACCTGCGCCCAGGTGAGATTCATGCGCATCAACGTATGCACCAGGCGAATACCCTGGGCGTTGCCTTCAAACTGGCACAAATCCTGGCGCACCCGGCGACGGAGCTCATTCAGGGTATCTTCCCCGTCGCGCAGCCTCAGCGTGCCGACCAGGCAGCGATCGTCGCTTAACGGCTGACTGGCGGCATCTGCAGGCCACAGGCGCTGCCGGAACCAGTCGTTAATCGCCGCTTCACCAAAATGCCCAAACGGTGGATTGCCGATATCGTGCATCAGGCAGGCCATCTCGACGATACTTTCAAACGGCCCGGTCAGTTCGTCCAGCCCGTAGGCCTCCAGCAGCTTGCGCTCCTTCAGGCGGCTCAGCACTTCTTTGGCGATATAACGCCCAACTTGCTGAACTTCCAGGGAATGCGTCAGCCGGGTGCGCACCGCCGCATTGCGTTCCAGCGGGAAGACCTGAGTTTTCTGTTGCAGCCGACGAATAGCCGGGGAATTGACGATGCGCCCGCGATCGCTTTCGAAGATTTGCAGGATTTCATGTTCCGTCGCGGCGTTCTGCGGTGAGCGGTAACGCCGCCGCCAGTTTATCTTTGTGCGAAAATCAATTGTGGCCATAGCCTCTCCCGGTCCGGAAATGCGTGCTCCATGATAAACTATGCCTTTAAACCCATCACATCGCGAGTAAATCTATGAAAATCGGCATTATTGGTGCAATGGAAGAAGAAGTGACGCTGCTGCGTGACAAAATCCAGAACCGTCAGACCATCACCCTCGGCGGGAGCGAAATTTATACCGGCCAGCTGAATGGCGTTGACGTTGCCCTGCTGAAATCAGGGATCGGCAAAGTGGCCGCCGCGATGGGTGCCGCTCTGCTGATCGAACGCTGCAAACCCGACGTCATCATCAACACCGGTTCCGCTGGCGGCCTGGCCCCAACGCTGAAAGTGGGCGATATCGTGGTTTCCGACGAAGCGCGCTATCACGATGCCGACGTCACCGCCTTTGGTTATGAATATGGCCAGCTTCCAGGCTGCCCGGCAGGCTTCGCGGCTGACGCGAAACTGATTGAAGCGGCAGAAAGCAGCATCAAACAGCTCAACCTGAACGCCGTGCGCGGCCTTATCGTCAGCGGCGATGCGTTCATTAACGGTTCCGTGGGCCTGGCGAAAATTCGCCACAACTTCCCGCAGGCCGTTGCCGTGGAAATGGAAGCCACCGCAATCGCACACGTCTGCCATAACTTCGGCGTACCGTTCGTGGTTGTTCGCGCCATTTCCGACGTGGCCGATCAGCAGTCACACCTGAGCTTCGATGAGTTCCTCGCCGTCGCCGCTAAACAGTCGACCCTGATGGTCGAAACGCTGGTCCAGAATCTGGCGAATGCGTAACGGCCTGAGATCGGGCCTTTTCGCCCTGCTGTTGACCCTTCCGGCGTGGCTGATAGCCGCGCCGAGGGTAGTAACGCTTTCCCCTGCCAATACCGAGCTGGCTTTCGCCGCGGGCATTACGCCGGTGGGCGTGAGCAGCTTTTCTGACTATCCGCCACAAGCATCCGATATCGAACAAATCGCCAGCTGGCAAGGTATGAATCTGGAACGCATCGTGGCGCTCAAGCCTGATGTGGTGCTGGCCTGGCGCGGTGGCAACGCCGAGCGACAGGTAAATCAGCTCAGTGCGTTGGGTATTAAGGTGATGTGGATCGACACCGGCAGCGTGGAGCACATCGCCGACGCGTTACAGCAGCTGGCGGTCTGGAGCCCAACGCCCGATCAGGCGAAACAGGCCGCGCAGTCGTTGCGCCAGGATTTCGTCGCGCTGAAGCAAGAATATGCTCACCACCCGAAAAAATCGGTATTCTTGCAATTTGGCACTAACCCGTTGTTTACCAGCAATAAAGATTCGATTCAAAACGAAGTGATTGAGGCCTGCGGGGGGACGAATATCTTTGCCACCAGCCGCGTTCCGTGGCCGCAGGTGAGCCGCGAACAGGTGCTCGCCCGACAGCCTCAACTGATCATCACCGCCGGAAGCGCCGCCGAAGTGACAAAAATTCAGCAGTACTGGGGGGATCAGCTCAAAATTCCGGTCATTCCCGTCAACAGCGACTGGTTTGAACGCGCCTCCCCGCGTATTATCCTCGCCGCGAAACAACTCTGCACCGCGATGGCGCAGGTCAATTAACGGGAAACGCATCAATGCTTGTCTATTGGCTGGATATTGTGGGTACCGCCGTATTTGCCATTTCCGGGGTTCTGCTGGCCGGTAAGCTGCGCATGGACCCCTTTGGCGTGCTGGTGCTCGGCGTGGTCACTGCGGTGGGCGGCGGAACGATCCGCGATATGGCGCTGGCGCACGGCCCGGTCTTCTGGGTAAAAGATCCCACCGATCTGGTGGTGGCGATGGTCACCAGCATGTTGACCATTTTGCTGGTGCGTCAGCCGCGTCGTCTGCCGAAATGGATTTTGCCGGTGCTGGATGCGGTCGGCCTTGCGGTGTTTGTCGGGATCGGCGTGAACAAAGCGTTTATTGCCGGAACCGGCCCGCTGGTCGCTATTTGCATGGGTGTGATAACGGGCGTCGGCGGCGGGATTATCCGTGACGTTTTGGCGCGCGAAGTGCCGATGATCCTGCGGACCGAAATCTACGCCACCGCCTGTATTCTGGGTGGGATCGTGCACGCCACCGCGTATTACACCTTCCAGATGTCACTGGAAAATGCGGCCATGCTCGGCATGCTGGTAACGCTCGGGATTCGTTTGGCGGCGATTCATTGGCACTTAAAACTGCCGACGTTCGCGCTGGATGAGAATAACAGATAATTTTTTGCCCGGCGGCGCAACGCTTACCGGGCAATAGCAAGCGTGATTAAACGCTGAAGGAAGAACCACACCCGCAGGTGCTTTTGGCATTCGGGTTAGTCACGATGAAACGCGAACCTTCCAGACCTTCGGTGTAATCCACCGAACCGCCTACCAGATATTGCAGGCTCATCGGGTCAACGACCAGGCCGACGCCTTCTTTCTCAATGGTCATATCACCATCGTTAATCTGATCGTCAAAAGTGAAGCCGTACTGGAACCCGCTGCAACCACCGCCGGTGATATAGACGCGCAGTTTCAGGTTTGGATTCTCTTCATCCGCAATCAGGTTTTTTACTTTGCTGGCGGCCGCATCAGTAAACTGCAGGGGCAGCGCTACGTCATCACTCATTTCACACTCCGGTTAATTCGCACTGGCTAAAGTCTCGCCAGGTCTTTTGCTCATTATCCAATACCTGACTAAATCGTTCAAGTATTCTCCCCGACGGCCTGTTTTTCTTTCTCCTCTTTCTCTGCCTTTTCGGCTTCCTGCTTGGCAAGAGTTCGGGACAGAATCGAGGAGTACAGCGGTTTCCCGCCCAGGAACTGGGCTAATAGTGTTGCGCCAAGACAGGTAATAATCATTGGCAAAATGAGCTGATAGTTGTCTGTCATTTCCAGAACTAACACGATACCGGTCAGCGGCGCACGCACAGATGCCGCGAACAACGCGCCCATCCCAGCGATGGCAAAGGTGCCCGGCTCCAGATGATAGGCCGGGAACCACGCCGTTGCCGCCATGCCGAATGCGGTGCCGAGCAGCGTGCCGAGCGCCAGCATCGGGGCAAAAATGCCGCCCGGTGCGCCTGACGAGAAGCACAGTAGCGTCGTCACGACGCGCGCAATAAAGATAAACATCAGCAGGCCGACGGTGTAATGTCCCGCCGCCGCGATAGGAATGAGGTTGAACCCGCCGCCTGCCGCTTCCGGCTCAATCAGCCCGAGCACGCCGCAGATACCGCCGAGCAGGCCGCCAATCAGCACCCATTTTTTGATATCGCCGCCGTGAATACGCTGGAACAAATCCTGAGTACGCAACACCAGGTGATTAAACAGCGGTCCAACGCAGCCGAAAATCATCCCCAAAACCAGATACAGCCACAGGGTGTTTACCGGTGCATTCGCGAGCTTCCCGACTTCAATCACGGCGGTTTCACCGTTGAAGATGCGGAACACTACGCTGGACATGATAACGCCGATGAAGACGGCCTTAACCGAAATCAGGTTGTAGCGGAACTGCGGGCGCATCTCTTCGATGATAAAGAGAATGCCCGCCAGGGGAGCATTGAATGCGGCCGCCAGACCCGCCGCCGCACCGGTTGCCAGCAGCGAGTGACGCGCCTCTGCGGTACGCACACGGAAAATATCCAGCACCATGCGGCCAATATTGCCACCGAGCTGCACCGTCGGGCCTTCACGCCCGAGCACCATTCCGGCCCCCAGCGTGCCCATACCGCCGATAAATTTCACCGGAATGACGCGCCACCAGCGAACCGGGCGCAATTCTTCAAGCGCGCCTTCGATTTCAGGAATGCCTGAACCGCCCGCTTCCGGGGCGAAACGACGCACCAGGATATAGCCGACCATCGCCAGCAACCCGGAAAGAATAAAGGCCAGCGGCCAGACTAAAAACCAGTGATCCGCCACCTGCGCCAACGTGCCAATGCGCACGTGCTGCACCCAGTTAACGGCTTTTTCAAAAGCGACGCCCACCAGGCCGGCTAAGGTGCCAACCAGTGCGGCCATCAACAGGATGGCTAATGGTGTTTTATCCCTACGAACTAAACGGCGTACCGCATCCCCGCGGCGCAATCGAACGATTTGCTGTGATTCAAAAGAGGGAGTTTCTGCTTTCATGCCATTATCATTAATTGCCAGGACGAATTGCAGATTGCATTGTAACCACCCGATAGCGGCACGTCGCGTTAAAATTCCTTCATTATTACATTGTTTCGATTGGGCAAAACTTTCATAACCTTCCGGGAATAAATTAGAATAGCCCGCTAACACGCTTTCTACGAACCAGGAACCTCGAATGAGCAAATCTGAGAATCTCTACAGTGCGGCCCGCGAACTGATCCCCGGCGGCGTCAACTCGCCGGTCCGCGCCTTTACCGGCGTCGGCGGTACCCCACTGTTTGTCGAACGTGCCGACGGCGCGTATCTGTACGATGTGGATGGTAAAGCCTACATCGACTACGTCGGTTCCTGGGGCCCGATGGTGCTCGGCCACAACCACCCTGCCATTCGTAACGCGGTGATTGAAGCGGCATCACGCGGTCTGAGCTTCGGCGCGCCGACCGAAATGGAAGTAAGAATGGCGGCGCTGGTGACCGAACTGGTGCCGACCATGGACATGGTGCGTATGGTGAACTCGGGCACGGAAGCGACCATGAGCGCTATTCGTCTGGCTCGCGGCTTCACTGGCCGTGACAAAATCATCAAATTCGAAGGCTGCTATCATGGCCATGCCGACTGCCTGCTGGTGAAAGCCGGTTCCGGTGCGCTGACCCTCGGCCAGCCAAACTCTCCGGGCGTTCCGGCGGATTTCGCCAAACACACCCTGACCTGCACCTATAACGATCTGGCGTCCGTGCGTGAAGCGTTCGAGCAGTATCCGCAGGATATCGCCTGCATCATCGTCGAACCAGTCGCGGGCAACATGAACTGCATTCCACCGCAGCCGGACTTCCTGCCGGGCCTGCGTGCGCTGTGTGACGAATTTGGCGCGCTGTTCATTATCGATGAAGTGATGACCGGCTTCCGCGTCGCACTGGCGGGCGCTCAGGATTACTACGATGTGGTGCCTGACCTGACCTGTCTGGGCAAAATTATTGGTGGCGGGATGCCAGTCGGTGCCTTTGGTGGCCGTCGCGAAGTGATGGACGCGCTGGCACCAACCGGTCCGGTTTACCAGGCGGGAACGCTGTCCGGGAACCCGATTGCGATGGCTGCCGGTTATGCCTGTCTGACTGAAGTCGCTCAGCCAGGAATTCACGAAACCCTGACCAGCCTGACCAACCAACTGGCGGAAGGCCTGCTGCGTGCGGCGCGGGATACAGGTATTCCACTGGTTGTGAATAACGTGGGCGGGATGTTCGGCCTCTTCTTCACCGATGCGAAAACCGTGACCTGCTACCAGGACGTGGTGAAGTGCGATGTGGAACGCTTCAAGAAATTCTTCCATCTGATGCTGGAAGAAGGCGTGTATCTGGCGCCGTCAGCGTTCGAAGCGGGCTTTATGTCCGTGGCGCATACCGAGCAGGATATCAACAACACCATCGACGCGGCGCGTAAGGTGTTTGCAAAACTGTAAAGCTGGATGCCGGGCGGCGCTACGCTTGCCCGGCCTACAACATGTAGCCCCGGTAAGCGAAGCGCCACCGGGGAAAATTACCGGCTCTGCTTCCTCAGCAGATAAATAAAGTACGGCGCACCGATAAACGTCGACAACAGCCCGGCCGGGATTTGGTACGGGAACAGCACCATCCGCCCGCACCAGTCAGCGATCACCAGCATAATCCCCCCCACTAACGCAGACAGAATCATGTGCGGCATCGTCCGCCGGAAGCCCATCATGCGTGCAATATGCGGTGCCATCAGGCCAATAAAGCTCAGCGGACCAATGGTCATGGTCGCCGTCGCCGTCAGGCTGGCAGCCAGCAGCAGCAGCGCCACGCGCGTCGGGGTCAGCGCCATGCCTACCGCACGGGCAGTATCGCCCCCGAGCGGCAGTATCATCAGCCAGCGGCGACACAGCGGCGTCAGTGCCAGCAGCACAATCATCACCAGTCCGGTGTGCAGCACCTGCTCGTAAGATGCGTTATACGTCGAGCCTGAAATCCAGGTGAGGATCTGCGCCATGCGTGGATCGCCGCTCGCCTGCAACATCATCAGCAGCATCGTAAACGCGGTGCTAAGCGCCATCCCGGCCAGCAGCATTCTGTGCGGGGAGAATCCGCCCCGCCCTGAGGCAATCAGGATAATCATCAGCGTCACCGCCGCGCCCAAACTTCCCGCCGGCAGCAGCCAGCCAAAGGCATTGCCCGGCACGAAGAACAGCATCAGCACCACGCCAAACGCCGCGCCGGAGGAAATCCCCAGTACTTCCGGGCTCGCCATCGGGTTGCCGGTCAGACGTTGAATAATACAGCCCGCCACCGCCAGCATGATCCCGGCAATCAGCGCGGCCAGAATTCGTGGCGCACGCCATTCCATCAGCGCATTCAGTAAATCGCCCGTAGCCCAGTGCCAGCCCTGCGCGTCCCGGCCGAGCGACAGCGCCGCCAGCATGATAATCAGCAACACGCCGCATCCAGCCAGCGCCCAAACCTTTACCCGCTGGCGTTCAGCCGCCACGCGATCGCCCGCGTCCATCGCCGGAGCGCTCATGCTACGCAGACGCGGCAGCAGCCACAGCAACAGCGGAGCGCCAATCAGCGCGGTGACCGAGCCGGTAGAGACTTCCATCCACACCTGTGCGAGCCACAAAATCAACTGATCGGAAAGCCAAAGAATCAACGCCCCAATCAGCGGAGCCAGGATCAGACGCGAAAGCAGACGTCGCGCACCGAGCATTTTTGCCAGCAGCGGCGCGAACAGGCCGATGAAGCCGATAATGCCCACCGCATTCACCAGCAGCGCGCTGATAACAATCGCCAGCGTCAGCGCCCCGAGGCGGGCCAGCGACAGCGCCAGGCCCAAATTGCGCGCCACGCCGTCGTCGAGCCCCATCAGGGTTAACGGGCGCAGCAGCAGAAGTGTGAGCATCACGCCGCCGAGCAGCTGCGGCCAAAGATGCTGCACTACGCTCCAGTCGGTTTGCGTCAGCGTGCCGGTACTCCACAGGAACATGCTTTGCAGCTGGTCGTGATGGAAAATCACCAGCAGCTGGTTCACCGCGCCGCAGTACATGCTCACCACCAGCCCGGCGAGGATCAGCGTCACCGGCGACAAACGCTTGCCCCAGGAAACGCCAAACACCAGCGCACCAACCACACAGGCTCCCGCCAGTGCCGCAAATTGCGTTGAGAATGCACCCGGAACGGCCCACAGCGTGGTGATGGTGATGCCCAGCTGCGCACCGGTGGCGACGCCGAGTGTCGTCGGTTCGGCGAGCGGGTTACGTAAAACTTGTTGGAACAGGACGCCGACCAGCCCAAGCCCGACCCCCACAAGCAGCGAGATAACCAGCCGCGGCAGCAAGCTGTAGTGGAACAGCATCTGGCGGATGCTATCGATGTTCGGCTGCCACAGCGCTTCACGCCACTGGGCACGCGGCAGCGCCACGTTAAAGTTGTGCCAACTCAACCACGCCGAGGCGATAAATAGCACGCAGAGAATGAGCGCCGGGAAACGCGCGATGCGTTGGCTCATGCTTTGCCTCCCAACGCGTTATCGAGAATGCGGATAAAATTCATCACCGATAGCGTCGCGCCGTAGAACCATACGGCGGGCACACGCTGGAAGCGCTGCTGACGCACAAACGGCATCGCCTGCCACAGCGGCGTCGCCATCAGTTTTTGCATGTCAGCTTCGTTGCCGTGATCGAAACAGATAACGTCCACGTCTTTGAACTCGCCCAGTCGGTCGATGCCGACCACCTGGCTGCCCCAGAAGTTGGTTTCGCCCTGCCAGGCATTCACGATCCCGTAATCATCCAGGATTTGCTGGAACAGGCAGTTTGGACCGAAGGCCAGCACATGGCGGGTATCGAGCAGCGTGACCATCAGCAGCGGTCGTCCGCCACGCGCGGCAAAACGCGGTTTATGCTGCGCCACAAATTCATCGAATTGGGTGAGATGCGTGTGGGCCTGTTTTTCCATGCCCAGCAGCTGGCCCATTTCCACCAGCGACTGGCGGGCATTCGCCAGCGGATGTTTGCCGTCGCTGAAGTTGAAACCGCGGCCCGGCGCGATACGCGCCAGTTTTTCCGGCGACGGACCATAGCCGGCCGACCACACCATGTACGACGGTTTCATTTCGGTCAGCAGTTCGAGATTGGGTTCGGTACGCAGGCCAACGTCAATCACTGACGCAGGCAGCGCCGGTTCATTGACCCACAGAGTGTAATTGGGAATGTCGGCCACGCCGTAGGGCGTTACGCCCAGCGCCAGCAGCAGTTCTACCGGCAGCCATTCGAGGGCCACGATACGGTGCGGATCCACCGTCGCGGCGTGCGCACTTTTCATCTGCCAGAGCAGCGGAGACAGCGCCATTGCCGTCAGTAAACGACGACGGCTTATCGAGAGGGAATCATTCATCAGTAAACAAAGCTTACCGGGGCAGCACCCGCCGGATGCGGCAGGATCCCCATCGGAATTCCGTAAATTTTTTCCAGCGTTTCGCCGCGCATCAGCGTTTCCGGCGTGCCCTGGGCAATCATTTCGCCGCCGCGCAACGCCACCAGATAGTCGCAGTAGCGCGCCGCCATGTTGATGTCATGCAGGACCGCAATCACCGTCAGACCGCGTTGCTGACTGAGGCGATGCACTAACGCCAGAACGTCGACTTGATGCGCGATATCCAGCGCCGATGTCGGTTCGTCCAGCAGCAGACAACGGCTGTCCTGGGCCACCAGCATCGCAATCCACGCGCGCTGACGTTCGCCACCGGAAAGGCTGTCCACCAGACGCTGGGCCAGCGGTTTCAGTCCCACCAACGAAATCGCTTCTTCCACTTTCTCGCGGTCCGCTGCGCCAAAACGCCCCAACGCGCCGTGCCACGGATAGCGGCCAATTGCCACCAACTCGCGAACCGTCATCCCTTCTGCCTGCGGCAACTGCTGAGGCAGATAAGCCACCTTGCGGGCAAACGCTTTGCTGTTCCAGCTTTCCAACGGTTGTCCGTCCAGTAGAACATCGCCTTCTGACGGCGGCTGGTGACGGCCCAACATTTTTAACAGCGTGGATTTCCCTGAACCGTTATGGCCGATAAGGCCGGTCACTTTTCCGGGCGGGAAGGTCAGCGAAAGCGGGTGCAGCAGCGTACGGCCTGGCACACGAAAGGTGACATCGTTCAGGGCGAACGTGGTGTCGGTCTGAGTTGTGGTGTCCTGCATAGCGGCCAACTTGTTAAAAGGGCACGGCGAACCGTGCCCAAAGAGGAGATTAGAAACGGAAGGTGGCTGTCGCCACAACCTGACGCTCTGCGCCCCAGTAGCACGCGTATTCGCTGTAGCAGCTGGAGACGTAATCACGATCAAACAGGTTGGTGACGTTCACGCCCACCGACGAGCCCGGCAGACCGAAGCGTGCCAGATCGTATTTCACGGTCGCGTCCATCAGCGCATAGCCTGCCACGTTGAACGACTGATTTTTCTTTTCAATATCATTCTTATAGTAGCTGACGGTAGAACCGATATAGCGTGCTCCGGCCCCTATCGTCAGGCCACTGAGGGCTGTTTCGTGAAAAGTATAATCCGCCCATAATGAGGCCATATTACGTGGCACTTCTGCAGGACGTTTGCCCTCGAAAACCGTATCATGCGTATATTCGGCATCGGTATAGCTATAAGCCGCTGTCACATTGATATTGGCGTTTACCGCCGCCTTAGCTTCCAGCTCTACGCCACGGGAGCGAATTTCACCCGTTTGCACACTGTACAACCCCGTAGGGTCGCTCGGATCCGCCGTCAGGTTCTTATCCTTGGTCAGCTGATACACCGCAGCAGTTAACACTATTGGCTTGTCTTTCGGTACGTATTTAACACCCGCTTCGTACTGTTCGCCATTCGATGGATCAAATGGCTTGCCGTTACGTGTCGTCCCAGAAACGGGTTCAAATGATTGGCTGTAGCTTAAATACGGGGAAATACCGTTATCGAACAGATAGTTCAGGCCACCACGCCAGGTGAATTGCTGATCGTGATTTTCATCCAGAACACCGCTAGAGCGTGTCAGAGTTGAAGCCATAGCGTAGTCATAACGACCACCCAATGTCAGTACCCATTTATCCCATTCAGCCTGATCCTGTGCGTATAAACCAGTCTGCTCCATACGATTAACTACTGCATAAGGCCAGTTAACTTTGACGTTAGGATCTCCGTAATGCGGATCTTGCATCGAAATAGGATCGGCAGAACCATATTCGGCATCCACGTCATTACGCATACGTGAATAATCCACGCCGGTTAACAACGTGTGATTAACCGCACCAGTAGCAAAATCGGATTGCAGCTGAGTATCTACGGTAAACATATTAAGGTCTTCGTCAGAACGAACATACTGACGATTAATAAGACCTGGAGCCTGATACCCGAACCCATACACAGAACGATAAAGCGTGTTCACCTGGGCGTAACGCAGGTTCTGACGAACGGTGAAGGTGTCGTTAAATTCATGCGAGAAGCTGTAGCCCACCATCTTCTGACGTCGAGCCATTTTGTTATCTGGCTCGCCTTCATTGAAGTCGGTCGGCAGCTTATGCGCTTTCCCGTTGGCATCGTAGTACGGCACCACCGTTCCTTCACGCGGCAGCCAGCCGTAGTAACCCGCATCGGGATCGCTCTGGAAGTTGCTCAGGAAGGTAAAGTCGGTTTTATCATCCGGGCGCCAGCTGAAGGACGGAGCAATCGCGTAGCGGGTAGATTTCACCATTTCCTGCTGCGCGTTCTGACTGCTGCCCAGACCCGTCAGGCGGTAAGACCACACGCCGTCGTCGTCAATCGCATCGCTGAAGTCAAAACCGGTCTGCCACAGGTTGTTAGTGCCCATTTTGAACTGAACTTCTTTCAACGGTTCAGTGGACGGACGCTTGCTGACCATGCTGACGATACCGCCCGGGTTACTGTTTCCGTACAGTACTGAGGTTGGTCCGCGCATCACTTCCACGCGCTCCAGGAAATACGGGTCCATGGAAACCTCAGAGTAGTTATTTCCCTGAAGTTTCATGCCGTCGAGGTACTGGTTGGTGTTGACCGTGGACGAGGTGGTAAATCCACGGATTGTAACCACATCATAAGTCGTCGAACTACCTCGAGTTGAAAACACGCTCGGCGTATAGGCCAGCGCTTGTTTCACCGTGGTCGGCTGCTTCATGTCCATTTCTTCACGCGTCACAACTGAAATCGACTGAGGGGTCTTTTCAATCGGGGTGTCGGTTTTCGTGGCGGTGGCGGAATGTTTAGCGGCGATGGTGGCCGCTGGGCCCCACGCGCTTTCCTGCGGCGCCGCAGGGGCGGCCGTCACGGTAATGGTTTCTTCTTTAGGTTGTGTTGCTGCCTGTGCCTGGACAGACATGCCGCTAACCGCTGTGGCTACTACCCATGCGAGCTTGCGCACTGAGGTATTCATTGGCTGAGCAGTGTTGAGACGCGCCATTATTGTTCTCTGATGATATTGAGTGAATGATAACGTAAACGAGAATTATTATTATGCCCGCAGAATAATAGGCGAAACGCGGAAGTCATGGCAAGCGGAATACGCCCCTACCAGAATTGAGGGTTTAAAAAATAACCTGATGGTAAGTAGGGAGTTAAAGGAAGGTTAAAAATTACCCCTCACCCCGGTCCTCTCCCTCAAGGGGCGAGGGAAAATACCGGACAGTCCCCTCTCCCGTGTGGGAAGAGGGTCAGGGTGAGGGGTAAGGTCTTAGTTACCGCCGAACATATCTTTAATCCAGCCCGCTACACCGTCGCTTTTTTCCTGCTTCGCTGGCTGCTGTTGCTGCTGTTGTTGAGGCTGCTGCTGTGGCTGCTGCTGCGTTTGGCCGCCGAACGGATTTCCGTCCTGCTGCTGTTGTTGCATCGCCTCGCTCTGCTGACACAGCTGATCCGGATTCGTGGTCCAGACCGGCAGCTGACGCATACCCGCCCCATTACAGATAAAGTTGCCGTTGTCGTCGACGCTCATATTGACGATATCTTCCGGCGGCGTCAGATCCAGTGGGATCGGTGACTCGTTGGACAGATAACGCTGATAAATGGACATCGCACCACTGGCCCCATACAGCTTGGTTGGCTGGTTGTTATCGCGGCCAACCCAGGTGATCACCACTTCACGACCGTCAACCCCGGCAAACCAGGTATCAACGTTGTTATTGGTGGTCCCGGTTTTACCCGCCAGATGCAGATTAGGGTACTTCGCGCCAAGCTGACGACCGGTACCGCGCTGCACAACCTGCTGCATGGTCCACAGCGTCATGTAGGCCGCCTGTGCCGGAACGGCACGTTCAGCCTGCGGATAGCTCTGGTACAGCACGGTGCCATCTTCCGCAATGACCGAACGCAGCGCGGACAGCGTCGCACGGTTACCGCCGCTGGAGATAGTCTGGAACGCCTGCGCCACTTCGATTGGCGTCAGGTTCAGTGCCCCAAGAATCATCGCCGGAACAGGATGCAGCTGATCTTTCGGCACACCGAGTTTTTGCCAGGTATCGGTGATCGCTGGCAGGCCAAGCGCCATCCCGAGGTTCACCGTCGGTACGTTCATCGAACGGGTCAACGCGTCGACTAACATTACCTGACCGCTAAAGCGCTTATCATCGTTCTGCGGCGACCAGGTCTGGCCGTTCGACAGATGAATCGTGACTGGCGCATCGGCAATCCAGGTGTTCAGACGATAAGTATTCGCCTGACTCAGCGCGGTCAGATAGGTCGCCGGTTTTGCCAGAGAACCAATCGAACGACGCGCCTGCATCGCGCGGTTATAGCCCGCATACTGCGGCTCTGCACCGCCAACCATCGCCCGGACTTCGCCGGTCATACGGTCGACAATCACCATCGCGGTTTCGAGGTCGCTCAGCTTGCGCTGCTTCTTCAGGACAGGAATGCCTTCGGTCGCCGCTTTTTCTGCCGCATCCTGCGCCACGGAATCGAAGGTGGTAAAGATTTTCACACCGGAAAGATCTTTCACCTTGTCACCGAGCTTCGCCTGCAGCTCCTGACGCACCATCTGCATAAACGCAGGCTGTGGAGAAATTACCCCACCGCGCGGCTGCACGCCCAACGGACGCGCGCTGAGCATGTCATACAGCTCCTGATCGATAACCTTCTGCTGTTGCAGCAGGCGCAGGACCAGGTTACGACGTTCCAGTGCGAGTTTCGGGTTACGCCACGGGTTGTAAATTGACGCCCCTTTCACCATGCCCACCAGCAGCGCCTGCTGGTCAAGGCTCAGCTCTTCCACCGGGCGGCCAAAGTAGTACAGGCTCGCCAGCGGGAAACCGCGGATTTCGTTGTCGCCGCTCTGACCGAGGTACACCTCGTTCATATACAGCTCAAGGATCCTGTCTTTGCTGTAACGGGCATCCATGATCAGCGCCATGTACGCTTCGTTGGCTTTACGCCAGTAGGAGCGTTCGCTGGAGAGGAACAGGTTTTTCACCAGCTGCTGGGTCAGGGTACTTGCGCCCTGCACCGTACGGCCCGCCGTCAGGTTCGCCAGTACCGCACGCCCCATCGAGTAGAAGCTGATGCCGTCATGCTCGTAGAAGTGACGATCTTCGGTCGCAATCAGCGTGTCGATCAGCAAGTCCGGGAACCCACTGCGCGGCACAAACAGACGCTGCTCGCCGTTAGGCGATGACATCATGGTGATCAGACGCGGATCGAGACGGAAGAAACCGAACTGGCGGTTGTTATCCATATTGGTAATGGAATCCAGATGATCGCCATCAAAGGTCAGACGCGCGCGCACCTGCCCTTCTTTACTGTCCGGGAAATCAAACGGACGACGGATCATCTCGATGCTGTTGGACTGCACGGTAAACTCGCCCGGACGGGTCATCGCCGTCACCTGACGGTACTGCGTCGCCGTCAGCAGTCGCACCATCTCATTCTTGCTGACGGGCATATCCGGTTCGAGGTTAACCATACGGCCGTAAACCGCCGCCGGCAGTTGCCATACTTTACCGTCGATTCGGGCACGGATTTTCTGATCCAGATAGACGCCGTAAATGGCCATCAACACCGCAAAAACGATGCCCAGCTTTACCAGCAGCCAGAACCAGCCGTACTTGCGACGGGGCTTCTTGCCCTTACCTTTTCCATTACGCGGCATCGGCTCTTCATCCTCATCATCGTAATCATCATCGTCGTACTCTTCGTCCCTGAGACGACGACGGCTAACCTTCTGCTTAGCCGGACGTGCAGGCTTGCCTTTACGTCCAATCGGCTCGCGGTCATTCCCCGCCATACTTTTTCTCCGCTAAATTCAGGCGTAAGCGCCTGATTCTCTTTCCTTTCACAACATGGTGAAAGAAGAAATCTCTCAAAATAAACGTGCTTACTCCCTCTCCCTGTGGGAGAGGGTCGGGGTGAGGGCATCAGGCCGCACCGTTCCCCAAAACTACGAATACTTTTTCGTGCGCCGCGTCGGTGCCGTGCTCGCCGGGTCATCCGGCCAGACGTGTTTCGGGTAGCGCCCTTTCATCTCTTTCTGCACTTCGCGGTAGGCGCCCGCCCAAAACGCACTGAGATCGCGCGTAATTTGTAACGGTCGCTGCGCAGGAGACAGGAGCTCCAAAACCAGCGCCACGCGGCCTTGCGCGATCGTCGGCGTACTCGCCTCACCAAACATTTCCTGCATTCGCACCGACAAAACCGGTGGATTATCCGCATCATAACGCAGGGCAATCCGGCTTCCGGTCGGCACAGTGTAATGCGTGGGTAGCTCACTATCCAGACGTTGTCGTAATGACCAGGGCAGTAAACCCTGTAATGCCTGGGTGACATTCAGCGCCTTCAGGGCTTTCAGCGAATGTACGCCGGTCATGTGCGGCAGCAGCCAGGACTCGAGCCCGGCCAACAACGCGTCATCATCCACCGCGGGCCATTCCTCTTCGGACAGCCAACGGGCGGCGCTCTGAATACGCAAGCGTAGCTGCTCCGCTTCTGGCGTCCAGTTAAGAATGCTCAGACCTTTATCACGCAGGCCGTTGAGCATCGCCTGATGCAGTTCCTCTTCGGAAGGTTTCGCCAACGGCTGCACCTTTACTGTCAATTGTCCGATACGGCTACGGCGCCAGGCTTTCAACGTACCCTGGTTTTCATCCCATTCGATGGTGTCGGACTGCGAAAGCAGTTCAGGACATTCGGCCACCAGCGCGTCGATGTCGAGCGCCAGCGCCTGTAAAATTCGTGCATCCGGCGACTGGCTGCCCTGTAATAGCAGCGGCGCAATCAGCCATTCATGGCGACCCAGCGCATCGTCGGCATTCAGCATCGCACCCATGCCGTTCGCCAGCTGGTAACGCCCTTCCTGACCGCGTCGACGCGCGATGCGATCGGCAAACCCGTGTGCCAGCAGCGCAGTTATGCGCCCTGCATCAGGCTGCCCGGATGGCTTATCAATGCGCTGACTGAGCGCTTTGGCGCGCTGCTGCCAGTTCGGCTGATTGCGGGAAAAGGCCATGCCGAGGTCAGCATTGCCGCCGCGCGGTGGCTCTTCCAGAATCGCGGCCAGTTTGGCCGCGGTCGCCACCTCGTCTGGAGAATCTGCCGCCACCAGCATCGACGCCAGACGCGGATCGTTGCCGAGAGTCGCCATCTTCTGCCCTTGCGCCGTCAGCTGTTTGCCGTCGAACGCCCCCAACTGGGACAACAACGTGCGCGCAGCCGCCAGATTAATGGCAGGGGGTTGATCCAGCCAGTTCAGCTGCGCCGGATCCTGACAGCCCCACTGCAACAGTTCGAGCACCAGCCCGCATAAATCGCTCTGCAAGATTTCCGGCTCGCCCTGCGCCGCCGCGCGTTCAGCCTGCTCTTTGCCCAATAAGTGAAGACAAATCCCCTGCTCCAGTCGCCCGGCACGACCTGCCCGCTGGATCATTGACGCCTGGCTGACGCGCTGAGTGATCAGGCGAGTCAATCCGGTACGCGGGTCGAAACGCGCCACGCGTTCCTGAGCGCAATCGACGACCAGCCGGATACCTTCAATGGTCAGGCTGGTTTCTGCGATGTTGGTCGCCAGCACCACTTTGCGCAGCCCTTTTTCTGCGGGCAGGATTGCCTTGCGCTGTTCACTTAACGACAGCGCCCCGTACAGCGGGCAAAGCACCACGTCGGTGCCTACCCGCGCGGCAAGCTGGTCCTGTACGCGCTGGATTTCACCCACGCCGGGTAAAAACAGCAGCAGCGAGCCCGCTTCGTTACGCAGCAGTTCCGCCGTGGCCGCCGCCACCGCTTCATCAAAACGCTGATGGGTGGCCAGCGCCTGATAACGTCTATCCACCGGGAACGCGCGGCCCTCTGACGAAATTACCGGTGCGTCGGGTAACAGCGTTTGCAAGCGCACGTTATCCAGCGTCGCGGACATGATCAGCAGTTTTAAATCGTCGCGTAGCCCGTGCTGTACATCGAGCAGCAGCGCCAGGGCCAAATCAGCCTGCAAGCTGCGTTCGTGAAATTCATCGAGGATAACCAGCCCGACGCCGCTCAGTTCCGGGTCGCGCTGGATCATGCGGGTGAGAATGCCTTCCGTCACCACTTCGAGGCGGGTATTTTTACCGACACAGGTTTCGGCGCGCATCCGATAGCCCACGGTGTCGCCCGGCTTCTCGTTCAGCAGTTCCGCCAGCCGCTGAGCAACGTTTCGCGCCGCCAATCGGCGCGGTTCCAGCAGGATAATTTTGCCCTGAATGCCGCCGGATTGCAGGATTTGCAGCGGCAGCCAGGTCGATTTACCGGCCCCGGTGGGCGCGTTCAGCAGCACCTGGGGCGCAGTATTGAGCGCCTGGAGAAGTTCAGGAAGGACAGAGGCGACCGGCAATGACGACACAAAGGGCTCCAGTGGGTGACTTTAAATGGCCCGGCATTGTAGCATTGCGCTAAATCATTACCGAGACCCTGGCATGCCCGAACCCAAAAGACTGTTTTTCGCCCTTGAGCTTCCCGATGACGTGCAGCAACAGATTATTCACTGGCGCGCCGCGAACTTCCCCGCCGACAGCGGGCGTCCGGTAGCCGCCGCGAATTTACATCTGACGCTGGCGTTCCTTGGTGAAGTGAGTGCGGATAAACAGCGGGCGTTAGAGACGCTAGCCGGGCGCATTCGCCAGCCGGGTTTCAGCTTAAATCTCAATGATGCCGGACAGTGGCTGCGTTCACAGGTGGTGTGGCTCGGCACGCGCCAGCCGCCACGCGGGTTATTACAGCTGGCGAATATGCTGCGCGCTCAAGCGGCCCGCAGCGGCTGTTACCAAAGCCCGCAGCCATTCCACCCGCACATAACGCTGCTGCGCAATACGGCGACCGCCGTGCCTATTCCCGCGCCGGGTTTTAGCTGGCAGGTACCCATTTCTGAATTTGCGCTGTATGCCTCTGAATATTCCCGCGGACGCACCCGTTATACCCGGCTTACGCGCTGGACTCTTACCGAATAACAAGGAATCGTCATGCAGTTTCTGCCGCCGTTAAAACACGCCCGCCTTATTCAGCGCTATAAACGTTTTCTGGCCGACGTTATCACCCCGGAAGGTGAAGAATTAACTCTGCATTGCCCAAACACTGGCGCGATGACCGGCTGCGCCACGCCAGGCGATACCGTCTGGTATTCGTTTTCGGACAGCAAAACGCGTAAATACCCGCATACCTGGGAAATCACCGAGACCCAAACCGGGGCGTTTATTTGTGTCAATACGTTACGGGCTAATCAGCTGGTAAAAGAAGCAATACAGGCAGATGTCATTCCTGAATTGAAGGGCTATAGCGTGTTGAAAAGCGAAGTGAAATACGGTTTTGAGCGCAGCCGGATTGATTTCATGTTAGAGGCGGAGGATCGTCCTAACTGCTATATTGAAGTGAAATCGGTTACGTTAGCGGAACAAGAGTATGGTTATTTCCCCGATGCGGTGACTGAACGTGGTCAGAAGCATTTGCGAGAGTTGATGGGCGTGGCGGCCTCAGGCGACCGTGCCGTGGTGTTATTTGCGGTACTTCACTCTGCCATTACCCGTTTTTCACCCGCGCGCCACATCGATCCGAAATACGCGCAATTGTTAAATGAGGCACAAAACAAGGGGGTCGAAATTCTGGCTTATAAAGCGGAACTTTCTGCCGATAATATCACTCTGAAAGAGCCGTTGCCGGTGGTGCTATCACCGGTCTCAATGGTTGAGTAATAAATGTGCTGGTCGCGTGCGCAAATACGCTTTTCCTCACAGGGTTGTCAAGTGTAACGTTTAGACAATTGCTATCCTGAAAAGCTTCTGCTATTTATAGCGGCCTGATTTTTCCCCCACATGGGGATCGATAGTGCGTGTTAAGGAGAAGCAACATGCAAGAAGGGCAAATCCGTAAAACATCGTCCCTGAGTATTCTCGCCATCGCTGGGGTGGAGCCATACCAAGAGAAGCCGGGTGAAGAGTATATGAACGAAGCCCAGCTGTCTCACTTCAAGCGTATTCTTGAAGCGTGGCGTAACCAACTCAGGGATGAAGTTGATCGTACCGTGACGCATATGCAAGACGAAGCAGCGAACTTCCCGGACCCGGTAGACCGTGCCGCACAGGAAGAAGAGTTCAGCCTCGAACTGCGTAACCGTGACCGCGAGCGCAAGCTGATCAAAAAGATCGAAAAAACGCTCAAGAAGGTTGAAGACGAAGATTTCGGTTTCTGCGAATCCTGCGGAGTTGAAATCGGTATCCGTCGCCTGGAAGCGCGTCCGACTGCCGATCTGTGCATCGACTGCAAAACGCTGGCGGAAATCCGCGAAAAGCAGATGGCTGGCTAAGCCACTCGTTTCGCATAACATCACCATGGCGGGAGTTTTCTCCCGCCTTGTTCATTTTTGGCATATGGCACATTCAGATTATATCGGGCGCTTTGCCCCTTCCCCCTCTGGCGAACTCCATTTTGGCTCACTGATTGCTGCGCTTGGCAGCTATTTGCAGGCCCGTGCCCGTCAGGGAAAGTGGTTAGTGCGTATTGAAGATATTGATCCTCCCCGTGAAGTTCCCGGTGCTGCAAACACCATTCTGCATCAGCTGGAACATTATGGCCTGCATTGGGATGGCGACGTTGTGTGGCAATCTCAACGTGATGACGCCTATCGTGAACGGCTCGACTGGCTGCGCGAACAGGGGCTGAGCTATTACTGCACCTGCTCCCGCGCGCGTATTCAGAGCGTGGGCGGTATTTACGACGGCCACTGCCGGGAACGGCATCTCGGCCCGCAAAATGCGGCGCTGCGTTTACACCAGACTCAACCGATATTGCAGTTCGACGATAAACTGCGTGGCACGATTGTCACCAACGAGCCGCTGGCGCGGGAAGATTTTATTATTCACCGCCGCGATGGGTTGTTTGCCTACAATCTTGCCGTAGTGGTCGACGATCATTTTCAGGGCGTGACGGAAATCGTGCGCGGCGCAGATTTAATTGAGCCGACGGTGCGACAAATTTCGCTGTATCGCCATTTCGGCTGGACCGTTCCGCACTATATTCATCTGCCGCTGGCGGTGAATAGCGACGGCAATAAGTTGTCGAAACAAAATCATGCGCCTGCGTTATCAACCGGCGACCCGCGCCCGGAATTAATCCGGGCATTACTGTTTCTTAATCAGGCTATTGTTAATGAGTGGCAAGACATGACACTCGAGGATCTGCTGAAAAATGCGGTGCAAAACTGGAACCTTTCATCAGTTGCATAAATGGAGCATTCTCAAATGCCTCTTGCTGAGCTATGATTAGCCGCTATTTTTTTGTCCTCATGACTTCCGACTGACTTGAAAACCGAGGTGCAACATTTTTACCCGAGTCGCTAATTTTTGCCGTAAGGTGCTTACCCGTGAAGAAACCGGGGCTGAAACCGTTGAGATAAAACCAGAAATGACGGTTATTCCGCGTGAGCAGCACGCTATTTCCCGCAAAGATATCAGTGAAAATGCCCTCAAGGTGCTCTACCGTCTGAACAAAGCGGGCTACGAGGCTTACCTCGTGGGCGGCGGCGTGCGTGATTTGCTGCTGGACAAAAAACCCAAAGATTTCGATGTGACCACCAGCGCCACGCCGGAACAGGTGCGTAAACTGTTCCGCAACTGCCGTCTGATCGGCCGCCGTTTCCGTCTGGCCCACGTGATGTTTGGCCCTGAAATCATTGAAGTGGCGACTTTCCGCGGCCATCACGAAGGCACGCCAGACGATCGCGCCACCTCACAGCGCGGCCAGAACGGCATGCTGCTGCGTGACAACATCTTCGGTTCCATCGAAGAAGATGCCCAGCGTCGCGACTTCACCATCAACAGCCTTTACTACAGCGTGGCGGATTTCACCGTCCGTGATTTCGTCGGCGGTATGCGCGATTTGCAGGACGGCGTGATTCGCCTGATTGGCAATCCGGAAACCCGCTATCGTGAAGATCCGGTGCGTATGCTGCGTGCAGTGCGTTTTGCCGCCAAGCTGAATATGCGTATCAGCCCGGACACCGCCGAGCCGATTCCACGCCTGGCCACTCTTATCAACGACGTGCCACCGGCGCGCCTGTTTGAAGAATCTCTGAAGCTGCTGCAGGCAGGTTACGGTTACGAAACCTATAAACTGCTGCGCGAATACAGCCTGTTCCAGCCGCTGTTCCCGACCATCACCCGCTACTTCACCGAAAACGGTGATAGCCCGATGGAGCGCATCGTCAGCCAGGTATTTAAAAACACCGATACCCGCATTCACAACGACATGCGCGTAAACCCGGCGTTCCTGTTTGCCGCAATGTTCTGGTATCCGCTGCTGGAAACCGCACAGCGCATTACCCAGGAAAGCGGTCTGGCCTATTTCGACGCCTTCGCCATGGCAATGAATGACGTGCTGGACGAAGCCTGTCGTTCGCTGGCCATTCCGAAACGTATTACCGCGCTGGTGCGTGATATCTGGCAGCTGCAGCTGCGTATGTCCCGTCGTCAGGGCAAACGCGCATGGAAGCTGATGGAGCATCCTAAATTCCGCGCCGCCTACGATCTGCTGGCGCTGCGTGCCGAAGCGGAAAACAACCACGAACTGCAGCGTCTGACGCAGTGGTGGGGTGAATTCCAGGTGGCTGCACCACCGGCGCAGAAAGATATGCTCAACGGTCTGGATGAAGAACCGGCTGCGCGTCGTCGCCACCGTCGTCCACGCAAGCGTGCGCCTCGTCAGGGCGGCACCGCGTGACACGCGTTTACCTCGCCATCGGCAGCAATCTGGCTTCACCACTCGATCAGGTGAATGCGGCGATTGCTGCCCTCGGTGACATCCCGCAAACCGCCGTCGTGGCGGTTTCGTCGTTTTATCGCACGCCGCCGCTGGGTCCACAGGATCAACCTGACTATCTCAACGCCGCCGTGGCACTCGATACCGACCTCGAACCCGACGCATTGCTGGATAACACGCAACGCATCGAACTCGAACAGGGCCGCACCCGCAAAGCCGAACGCTGGGGACCGCGCACCCTGGACCTCGACATCATGCTGTTTGGTGAGCTAACGCTGAACACCGAACGCCTGACGGTGCCGCATTACGACATGCACAACCGCGGCTTTATGCTGTGGCCGCTGGCGGAAATCGCGCCAGACCTCACCTTCCCCAACGGCGCCTCGCTGACCACACTGCTGCAACGCCTTAACTGTACGAAACCTGCTCACTGGTAAACGGTAAAACCATTGCCCCGGTCTATCTGACTGATACAATGCCGCTAGATTCGGCTTTCGTTATCAGGAAACGCTATGAAACCCACCACCATCTCCCTGCTGCAGAAATGCAAACAGGAAAAGAAACGCTTCGCCACGATCACTGCCTATGATTTCAGCTTCGCGAAACTGTTCGCCGATGCCGGGATCGACGTCATGCTGGTCGGTGATTCATTGGGTATGACCGTTCAGGGCCACGATTCGACGCTGCCTGTCACCGTCGACGATATCGCTTACCACACCCGCGCTGTGCGCCGTGGGGCGCCGAACTGCCTGCTGCTGGCTGACCTGCCGTTTATGGCTTACGCCACGCCGGAACAGGCCTTTGATAATTCAGCCGTGGTGATGCGCGCCGGTGCCAATATGGTGAAACTCGAAGGCGGGGCCTGGCTCGCGCCAACCGTGAAAATGCTGGCAGAACGCGCCGTGCCAGTGTGCGGCCATCTTGGTCTGACCCCACAGTCGGTTAACGTCTTTGGCGGCTATAAAGTTCAGGGTCGTGGCGATGCCGCACAAACCCTGTTTGACGATGCGCTGGCGCTGGAAGCCGCAGGCATTCAGCTGTTAGTGCTGGAATGTGTGCCGGTCGCACTGGCAAAACGCATTACCGACGCGCTGACCATTCCGGTTATCGGTATCGGGGCCGGGAACGTCACTGACGGGCAGATTCTGGTGATGCATGACGCCTTCGGCATTACCGGCGGCCACATCCCTAAATTTGCGAAAAATTTCCTGACTGATGCAGGCGACATGCGCGCCGCGGTGCGGCAGTATATTGCCGAGGTCGAGTCCGGAGTCTATCCGGGCGAAGAACACAGTTTCCATTAAGGAGTTTGTTGTGTTGATTATCGAAACCCTGCCGCTGCTGCGCCAGCATATCCGTCGCCTTCGTCAGGAAGGCAAACGCATCGCACTGGTGCCAACCATGGGCAACCTGCACGACGGTCATATGAAGCTGGTTGATGAAGCGAAAGCCGCTGCCGATGTGGTGGTGGTCAGTATCTTTGTGAACCCGATGCAATTCGACAGAGCCGACGACCTGGCTCGCTATCCGCGTACCTTGCAGGAAGACAGCGAGAAGCTGAACAAGCGTAAAGTTGATTTCGTGTTCTCCCCTGCCCCGGCGGATATTTATCCGCAGGGTACGGAGACTCAAACGTTCGTCGACGTGCCGGGCATTTCTACCATGCTGGAAGGCGCAAGCCGTCCGGGCCATTTCCGTGGCGTCTCCACCATCGTCAGCAAGCTGTTTAACCTGGTTCAGCCGGACGTCGCCTGCTTTGGCGAGAAAGATTTCCAGCAGCTGGCGCTGATCCGCAAGATGGTGGCCGATATGGGCTATGACATCGAGATTATCGGCGTGCCAACGGTACGCGCGAAAGACGGTCTGGCCCTCAGTTCCCGCAACGGCTATCTCACCAGCGACCAGCGTAAAATCGCGCCGGGCCTGAGCAAAGTGATGAATGCCATGGCGGAAAAACTGCGCGAAGGCGATCGTGCTCTGGAAGAGATGATTACGCTGGCAGAACAAGATTTAAACGACAAAGGCTTCCGCGCCGACGACATTCAGATCCGCGATGCGGATACGCTTTTAGAACTCTCAGAAACCAGCCAGCGGGCGGTTATCCTGATGGCGGCATGGCTTGGCCAGGCGCGTCTTATCGATAACAAAACGGTGGAATTAACCCAGAGTGCCCAATAGATTTCAAGTTGCAGAAAGGCGGCAAGTGAGCAAATCCGATGAGTTTACTTAAGTAAATGATTCGGGTTTGCGAAGACAGCCAACGCATCTGCAGCTTGAAAGATGACGGGCATGGACAGGGGTTAAAAAACGGGCAATACTGCGCCAATAAGTTTGGTCAATATATCCTCACTCCCCGGCCCTCTCCCCAAAGAGGAGAGGGAAAAACAGCAACAAAGGTAAAGTTATGATTCGCACTATGCTGCAGGGCAAGCTCCACCGCGTAAAAGTCACTCATGCGGACCTGCATTATGAAGGCTCTTGCGCCATCGACCAGGATTTCCTCGACGCATCCGGGATCCTTGAAAACGAAGCTATTGATATCTGGAATGTGAACAATGGCAAGCGTTTCTCGACCTATGCCATCGCGGCAGAGCGCGGCTCGAAGATCATTTCCGTGAACGGTGCGGCGGCACACAATGCCGAGGTGGGCGACATCGTGATTATCGCAAGCTTTGTGACCATGTCTGACGCCGAGGCACGCACCTGGCGTCCAAACGTGGCCTACTTTGAAGGCGACAATGAAATGAAGCGCACGGCGAAAGCCATTCCGGTTCAGGTCGCGTAAGTTCTACCCTTGCGGCTGATTGCTTATCAGCCGCGACATCGTCTCTAACGAATCCGTTCTTAAGATGTACAGGCGTTTCAGTAAGAACGGATTATCCCCCGGCTTCACCTTCCCTTTCACCGTCGTCACCGCCATATGAAAACCGGCGTCATTTGCCGCCTGCACCGCCGTGGTGTTATAGCCGCCGAACGGATATGACAGATACAGCACGTGCGGATTGAACTGGTTCAGCGCGCGGCGTGAACGTTCGAAATCAAACAAAATATTGTGATAACTGCGGCTCAGCAAAATGGGCCGACGGTACCCGTCCACGCGATGTAAAAAGTGGGTGTGCGACTGAACGTCAAACACGTCCTGAATCTGCCTCAGCTCTGAAATGCTCATAAACTGCAGCGATTTAGGATCCCACTTCTGCGGATGACGCTTGATACGCGACGAGATGATGAACGCCGTGGCCTTAAAGCCGTACTCTTTCAGCACCGGATAGCCGTAGCGATTGACCGATTTCAAACCATCGTCGAAGGTAATGACTACCGAACGCGCCGGTAAATTCATCTTATTTCTGACATAACCTTCGAGCTGGTACATCGTCAGCGTGGTGTAACCCTGATCGCGCAGCCAGGTCATTTGGTTGCTGAATGCACGCACCGAGGTCGTCGTAGAGGTGTGACGAAAACGGGTGTTTTCTTCGTCGCGTAAAATGTGGTGATACGTCAGGATCGGAATGCCGTTATCCTGCTGCGCATCCAGGCTACTGACCCACGCCAGCCGGTTACCGATGCGGATTTGAAACCAGGTCTGATTCAGACGGTCTTTCAGTTTGGCGATAATGGGGTAGCGAATATTGTCTGCCAGCACGCCGAACGGTGCACTGCCCAGGTTTGGCGCGTTATACACCTTCGTATCCCGCCAGGTGATGAGATTCTGATTGCTGAGCGGTTTGTTCAAATCGCCGAGGCTGTCTTCTACCCTCTGCTTGCCTTGCACCGGCTCGAGATGCCCTTTATCGATAAACCCAGTGCCAAAGCCAAAGCTGAATTCGTAGTAATCGGCCGCCGTCGGGACCACCGCGAGAATTTGTCCCTCTTCCACGGTTCCGACGGTAACGACGTCATTGCCCACCTGCGCCCAGATAATGGCGTCTTCGGTGGTTTGCATGTAGCGGGCAGGCTGCCCATGTTGGCTCAACAAACTGGCAGAGGCACAGCCAGAAAGAAGGACTAAAAAAGAGAAAATAACGCGAATCAACATGCACTCTAACCGGGACGATAGGAAGGTTTTAGTTTAACAAAAGTGCCATCAATACCAATGGTTAATTTGCATACAGGTCATGCAGCAGGACAAACGGGGGATTTTTTTGCTGTTGGTGCCAGAGGCTGCTGGCTTCGGGAAAACCTTCGACGACAATCATTTCGCGAAATGCCTCACTGCTGAGGGTTTCGCGCAGCGGCAGCATTTTTTCGATCAGCGCATAGCTGATGCCGGAGATCACTTCACAGTGGGAATGTTTGTGGCTCATTAACGCGGCAACGCGATAAGGTGCGTCCCCGGCGCTGTCGGTCAGAAAAATAACGCCCTCACCGGAATCCGTTTCATGCAGCGCATCACACATCATACGGCTGAGCATATTGGTGCTGAGACCACGCCAGAAACTCACCGCCCGGCACTGCGGCAGTGATCCAAATTTGTTTTCCAGTCGATCCAGCAGCGCCTGCGCCCGATCGTCATGACAGGTAATCACCCAACCCAACATAGCCCAGCTCCTTAGCAGGCAAGCAGTTTAGCGGAGTGAAGGTTCCGGAGGGGTGCGATTGATCAAGGTTTGAGGCCGGGCAGCGGTACGCCGCCCGGCTTAAGACAGACTTAGCTACGCAGCCCGCGGCCACGCTGGATCAGGTACCAGCACAGGGCGTAAAACGCGGCGATAAACACCACCAGCACGCCAACGGTGGTGAACAGCGGGACGTCGGAAATGCCGAGGAAGCCGAAGCGGAAGCCGCTGATCATGTAGACAATCGGGTTCAGGTGCGACAGCGCCTGCCAGAACGGCGGCAGCAGCGTCAGCGAATAGAACACCCCGCCAAGATAGGTCAGCGGCGTCAGCACGAAGGTCGGGATCAGGCTGATATCATCAAACGTTTTGGCGAACACGGCGTTCAGCAGACCCGCCAGCGAGAACAGGATCGCCGTCAGCAGCAGCGTCAAACCGACGAACAGCCAGGAATGCACCTGGAACGGCACGAAGAACAGCGAAATCGCCGTCACCAGCACGCCGACGCACAACCCGCGCGCCACGCCACCGCCGACGTATCCGGCGATAACCACGTGCGTTGGCACCGGGGCCACCAGCAGCTCTTCAATGTTGCGCTGGAACTTAGCGCTGAAGAACGACGAGGCCACGTTCGCGTAGGCGTTGGTGATCACCGCCATCATGATCAGGCCCGGTACGATGAACTGCATGTAAGTGAAGCCATGCATCTCACCAATGCGCGAACCAATCAGGTTGCCGAAGATGATGAAATAAAGGGTCATGGTGATGACCGGCGGGACCAGGGTCTGGATCCAGATGCGCATGAAGCGGTTGATTTCTTTGGCCCAGATACTTTTCAGCGCCACCCAATAGAGCTGCATCATGCCTGTTCTCCTGTCTTATTATGAACCAGCGTGACGAACAGCTCTTCCAGACGGTTGGCTTTGTTACGCATACTCAATACCTGCACGCCCTGCTCGCTCAGCTGAGCAAAAACGCTGTTAATCCCTTGCTCACGCAGCACTTCCACTTCAAGCGTTGCGGTATCGACCAGACGATACTGATAGCCTTCGAGGTGCGGCAGCGGGCTTTTCGCGGCGAGATCAAGAATGAAGGTTTCAGACTTCAGCTTCGACAGCAGGTTTTTCATCGAGGTATTTTCCACCAGCTGGCCGTGCTGAATGATGCCGATATTGCGACACAGCATTTCGGCTTCTTCCAGATAGTGGGTGGTCAGAATGATGGTGGTGCCTTTGTCGTTGAGATCTTTCAGGAAGCCCCACATTGAACGGCGCAGTTCGATGTCGACGCCCGCGGTAGGCTCATCCAGAATCAACAGTTTTGGTTCGTGCATCAGCGCACGCGCAATCATCAGACGGCGCTTCATGCCGCCGGATAACATCCGCGCACGTTCGTTGCGTTTTTCCCACAGATCGAGCTGTTTCAGGTACTTTTCGCTACGTTCAATCGCGTCTTTGCGCTCTACACCGTAGTAGCCCGCCTGGTTAACAACAATCTGTTGTACCGTCTCGAACGGGTTGAAGTTGAACTCCTGTGGAACCAGTCCGAGCTGGCGTTTGGCGTTGACCACGTCTTTCGCCAGATCGTAGCCAAATACATTTACCTGACCGGAGGTTTTGTTCACCAGCGAGCTGATAATCCCGATTGTCGTGGATTTCCCCGCACCGTTTGGGCCTAGCAGAGCATAAAAGTCCCCGGCTTCGACCGTCAGGTCAATGCCACGCAGCGCCTGAACGCCGCCTGGGTAAGTCTTTTTAAGCTGTTTCAATTCAAGTGCAATGGTCATTCAGTGTCTCTTATTCAAATCTTGCAATCGATGTATGGTTTTAAATAAAGCCGAGTTGACCTATATTAGCGCAACGCACTTACTTGGTTACAGGTCATTAACCTCCATGAACGACATAGATACACTCATCAGCAATAATGCACTATGGTCAAAAATGCTGAATGAAGAGGATCCTGGTTTCTTCCAGAAACTGGCACAGGCGCAGAAACCGCGCTTTCTATGGATTGGATGCTCTGACAGTCGCGTTCCAGCGGAACGTCTGACGGGTCTGGAGCCGGGTGAACTGTTTGTTCACCGTAACGTGGCCAACCTGGTTGTCCATACCGACTTAAACTGTCTTTCCGTGGTTCAGTATGCGGTAGACGTGCTGGAAGTCGAACACATCATCATTTGCGGTCACTACGGCTGCGGCGGTGTACAGGCGGCGGTTGAGAACCCTGAACTGGGTCTGATCAACAACTGGTTACTGCACATTCGCGATATCTGGTTCAAGCACAGTTCACTGCTGGGCGAAATGCCGCAGGAACGCCGCATGGACACCCTGTGCGAACTGAACGTGATGGAGCAGGTGTATAACCTCGGCCACTCTACGATCATGCAGTCTGCCTGGAAACGCGGGCAGAAAGTGACGATCCACGGCTGGGCTTACGGTATCCATGATGGCCTGCTGCGTGACCTCGACGTCACCGCGACCAACCGCGAAAGCCTGGAACAGGGTTATCGCATGGCGATCTCGAACCTGCACACTCGCCACATCAATCACAAATAAGCCTGTAAAAAAACCGGGTAGCGGCTTCGCCTGACCCGGCCTACGACAGCGCATTCTTAAAGCCCGGTCCGCGTTTACGCCACCGGGCTTTTTATTTACTCGCCCTGTGGCACCACTTTCCCGACGTACGACAGATGGCGATAACGCTGTGCGTAATCAATGCCATAGCCCACCACGAACTCATCAGGAATGGAGAAGCCCACAAACTCCACCGGGACTTCAACTTCGCGGCGTTCTGGTTTATCGAGCAGAGTACAAATCGCTAAGGATTTCGGACCTCGCAGGCTCAGGATCTCACGCACTTTAGACAGCGTGTTTCCGGAGTCGATGATGTCTTCGACAATCAGCACGTCTTTGCCGCGGATATCTTCGTCCAGGTCTTTGAGGATTTTCACATCACGGGTGGTCGACATACCGCTGCCGTAACTGGAAGCCGTCATAAAATCGACTTCGTGGGGAACGTGCACTTCACGGCACAGGTCCGCCATAAACATAAATGAGCCGCGAAGCAGGCCAACCAGCACCATTTCGCTGCCGCTGTCCTGATAATGTTCGGTAATTTGACGGCCCAATTCGGCGATACGTGCTTTGATCTCCACTTCCGGGATCATCACTTCAACAGTATGTTTCATAACACTAACCATATGATTTCAGGGTCAATCTCTCAACCACGCGGGCCAGTGCCTGCGCCGTTGATCGGCAAGCCATGCAGTATACCAGCAAAACCATTTATGGGGTGTATGAGATAAGAAAGCTCAATTTGTGATTCCGATCACACTTGTTAAATCCTATAATTAATTGCTACTAAAAAATTAACAACATACAGGTGTGCTTTCTATGGCAGAAACAAAACCACAACAGAGCGGGCTTCTTGTGAAGCTGACGGCTCTGTTTGCAGCCTTTTGCGGGCTGTATCTCTTAATCGGCGGAGTCTGGCTCGTCTCATTGGGCGGCTCCTGGTATTACCCTATCGTCGGGCTGGTCATGCTCGCCGTCACCGCCATGCTGTGGCGGGGTAAACGTTCCGCCCTGTGGCTGTATGCGCTGGTGCTGCTCGTCACCATGATCTGGGGCGTCTGGGAAGTCGGTTTCGACTTCTGGGCACTGACCCCGCGCAGCGACATTCTGGTGTTCTTCGGCATCTGGCTGATTTTGCCATTTGTCTGGCGTCGCCTGATTGTGCCATCCAGCGGAGCGGTTGCCGCTCTGGTGGTGGTGCTGCTGATTACCGCCGGTATTTTGACCTGGGCGGGCTTCCACGATCCGCAGGAAATCAACGGGACGCTGAGCACCGACGTAACGCCTGCGGCACCGATTTCTCAGGTGGCCGATCAGGACTGGCCTTCGTATGGTCGTAATCAGGAAGGCCAGCGCTGGTCTCCACTCAAGCAAATCAACGCCGACAACGTTCATCAGCTGAAAGAAGCGTGGGTCTTCCGGACCGGCGACCTGAAGCAGCCGAACGATCCGGGTGAAATCACCAACGAAGTGACGCCAATTAAAGTCGGCGACATGCTGTATCTCTGCTCCGCGCACCAGCGTGTATTCGCTCTGGATGCCACGACCGGTAAAGAGAAATGGCACTTCGACCCGCAGCTCAACACCAACACCTTCTTCCAGCACGTAACCTGCCGCGGCGTGTCGTATCACGAAGCCAAAGCCAACAGCGCGCCGGCTGACGTGGTGGCTGACTGCCCGCGTCGTATTCTGCTGCCAGTGAACGACGGTCGTCTGTTCGCGCTGAATGCCGATACCGGCAAGCTGTGCGAAACCTTCGGCAACAAAGGCGTGCTGAATCTGCAGACTAACCAGCCAGTGACCACGCCGGGGATGTACGAACCGACGTCGCCACCGATTGTGACCGATACCACCATCGTCATCGCCGGTTCCGTAACGGATAACTTCTCGAACCGTGAAGCATCAGGCGTTATCCGTGGTTTCGACGTGAACACCGGTAAACTGCAGTGGGCCTTCGATCCGGGTGCGAAAGATCCAAACGCGATTCCGAATGACGAACATCACTTCACCCTGAACTCGCCGAACTCATGGGCACCAGCGGCCTATGACGCGAAGCTGGATCTGGTGTATCTGCCGATGGGCGTGACCACCCCGGATATCTGGGGCGGAAACCGCACACCGGAGCAGGAACGTTATGCGAGCGCGATCGTCGCGCTGAATGCGACCACCGGTAAGCTCGCCTGGAGCTACCAGACCGTTCACCACGATCTGTGGGATATGGACCAGCCGTCGCAGCCTACGCTGGCCGACATCACCGTGGGCGGCAAAACCGTGCCGGTGGTCTACGCTCCGGCGAAAACCGGTAACATCTTTGTGCTCGACCGTCGTAACGGACAGCTGGTTGTCCCTGCGCCGGAAAAACCGGTTCCACAAGGCCCGGCCAAAGGCGATCGTCTGAGCCCAACTCAGCCGTTCTCTGACCTCTCTTTCCGTCCGAAGAAAAATCTTTCTGGTGCGGATATGTGGGGTGCGACCATGTTCGACCAGCTGGTGTGCCGCGTGATGTTCCACCAACTGCGCTACGAGGGCATCTTCACGCCACCGTCTGAGCAGGGCACGCTGGTGTTCCCGGGTAACCTGGGGATGTTCGAATGGGGCGGTATTTCCGTCGATCCAAACCGTCAGGTGGCTATTGCTAACCCAATCGCCCTGCCGTTCGTTTCTCGTCTGATGCCGCGCGGTCCGGGTAACCCGATCGAGCCACCTAAAGATGCGAAAGGTTCCGGTACTGAAACCGGTATTCAGCCACAGTACGGCGTGCCGTATGGCGTGACGCTGAACCCGTTCCTGTCGCCGTTTGGCCTGCCGTGTAAACAGCCGGGTTGGGGTTATATCTCCGCACTGGATCTGAAAACTAACCAGATTGCATGGAAAAAACGTATCGGTACGCCGCAGGACAGCCTGGGCTTCCCAATGCCGTTTAAACTGCCGTTCAATTTGGGGATGCCAATGCTGGGTGGCCCAATTTCCACCGCCGGTAACGTCCTGTTTGTTGCGGCAACTGCGGATAACTATCTGCGCGCGTACAACATGACCAACGGTGACAAACTGTGGGAAGGCCGTCTGCCAGCCGGTGGACAGGCCACGCCGATGACCTATGAAGCGAATGGCAAGCAGTACGTTGTCATCTCCGCGGGCGGTCACGGTTCGTTTGGGACGAAGATGGGCGACTACATTGTGGCCTACGCTCTTCCGGACGACGCAAAATAAAAGCAAAACGGCAACCTCGGTTGCCGTTTTTTATGGTTGCGCCCTCTCCCTGTGGGAGAGGGTTGGGGTGAGGGCATCAGGCTACTCTGACCGCCCTCTGCCCGGTGGCGCTGCGCTTACCGGACCTACGAAACATGTAGGCCCGGCAAGCTTGCTCCGCCGGGCATTTTTTACACCGTAAACCCAAGCATCATTCCCGTATCTTCATGCTCTAACAAATGACAATGCGCCATGTAGGCATGATCTTTCGATGCTTGATGGTCAAACTTCACCAACACCTCACTGACACCACCTTCCACGCGAACCGTATCCTTCCAGCCTGACCGATGGGCCGCTGGCGGCTTGCCGTTTTCCGACACAATGCGGAACTGGGTGCCGTGAATATGGAACGGGTGCAGCATCATGTCGCCTTCGCCCGAAATCGTCCAACGCTCAAACTGCCCGCGACTGGCGGCAAACATCGGCTTATTCATATCGAAGGCCTGGCCGTTAATGCGGTTGGCATTGTGGAAATCAAAGCCCTGAGCGCCGTGGTTCATATGGCCCATATTGCCATGGTCCATTCCTTCCATCTTCATATCACCGTGGCCCATCATTTGGCCGTGATCCATGCCGCCCATTGCCTGCTTGCCGTACTTTTTCATCAGCGCCTGCATGCCCATCATGTCGAGCATAGGGTCCATCGACAGCTGGAATTTACGCTGCGTCAGGCCATCGAGGGACGGCAGCCCAGGCAGCTTCGCCAGCGTGTCCGGTAGCGTTGCCGACGCCGGGATAGGCAGCGGCTGAATGCGCATCACCGGGTGAGCCTTATCAAACGGCGCCACCGCCATCCCCATTTGATTAACCGGTAACATCACCAGGTCAAACGGCTTGCCGTCGCTGGTGTCCACCAGCACTTCGAAACGCTCGCCCATCAGCATCGGCAATTCGGACACTTTTACCGGTTCGGCTAACAGACCGCCGTCGCTGGCAATCACGTACAGCGGACGGTTATCGCTGGTCGCCAGGTTCAGCGAGCGCGCGTTACAACCGTTCAACAAGCGCAGACGCAGCCAGCCTTTAGGCGGCGCATGCTGCGGGTAAATCGCGCCATTGGTCAGCAGCGTATCGCCAAACCAGCCCACCGCGGCGCTCATGATATCCAACTGGTAATCAATCTGCCCCTCAGCGGTAAAACGCTTGTCCTGAATAATCACCGGCACATCGTCAATGCCCCACTGTTTAGGCAGCAGCAGCGAATGGATCAGTGGGTCTTCAATCAGCACCAGTCCCGCCAACCCCATCGCCACCTGATGCCCGGTTTTGCCGTGCTGATGCGGATGGAACCAACAGGTCGCGGCCTGCTGCGTCGGGGTAAAGGTGACGGTACGCGTGGCCCCTGGCTTGATAACGCCCTGCGGTCCGCCGTCGACGTCACCGGGAATTTCCAGCCCGTGCCAGTGCACGGTGGTTTCTTCGGCCAGCTGATTATGGATATCCACGGTAACCGGTTTGCCCTGCTGCAATTGCAGCGCCGGGCCCAACAGATTGCCGTTATAACCCCAGGTGGTCGCGTTGTGCGGGCCAAACTGGGACTTGCCACTTTGCACCGTCAGCGAAATGCGGCTGCGGGAATCCGTGGTGAGTAAACTGGGGATCGGTAACGCGGGGCGATCGGCTGCCAGCACGCTTCGACTCCATAACGGTAATGCGCTGGCGACCCCTACTGCGGTGGCTAATTTGATAAATTCACGACGTTGCATCTTCACTCCCTTTTAGTCTGCAGGCGATTTATTGAGCTTAAACCTTTCCCTTAGCGGAAGGTCAAGCATTATCCCATTAATAAAGCCCTGCGCAGGTTTTAGAAGTGTGCTAACGTTGAATTTCGTGGATGCATTGGTAACTAAAATGAAGACGTTTTTTAGAACTGTGGTACTCGGAACTCTGCTTGCTATCTCTGCTAACAGCTATGCATTGAGCGAATCCGAGGCCGAAGATATGGCCGATCTCACGGCGGTATTTGTGTTCCTGAAAAACGACTGTGGCTACCAGAATCTGCCGAACCAGCAAATTCGCCGTGCTTTGGTCTTTTTTGCCCAGCAAAACCAATGGGACCTGAGCAACTACGACACCTTTAACATGAAGGCGCTCGGCGAAGACAGCTACCGCGATCTCAGCGGCATCCGCATCCCAACCACCAAAAAGTGCAAAGCGCTGGCTCGCGATTCTCTGAGCCTGCTCGCCTACGTCAAGTAACCCCTTCTGCTGAAATAATGACCGTGCATCACCGGTCATTGTTGGCTATGATGTTGCGCCTATTTTGAAAGGGTGTTAACGAAGGAGGTATCCACCAATGGCCGACAATTCCCAGTGGCATGAAACGCTACACGACCAGTTTGGTCAGTACTTTGCCGTTGATAACGTGCTCTATCATGAGAAGACAGATCATCAGGATCTGATTATCTTCGAGAACGCCGCCTTTGGCCGCGTGATGGCGCTGGACGGCGTGGTGCAAACCACCGAGCGCGACGAGTTTATCTACCATGAAATGATGACTCACGTTCCCCTGCTGGCCCACGGTCACGCGAAACACGTGCTGATCATCGGCGGTGGCGACGGCGCCATGCTGCGCGAAGTGAGCCGCCACAAGAATATCGAATCCATTACCATGGTCGAGATTGATGCTGGCGTGGTGTCTTTCTGCCGCCAGTATCTGCCTAACCACAATGCCGGAAGCTATGACGATCCGCGCTTCAGCTTGGTTATTGACGATGGCGTCAATTTTGTTAACCAGACCACGCAAACATTTGACGTGATCATTTCCGACTGTACCGATCCCATCGGTCCTGGCGAAAGTCTGTTTACCTCGGCATTTTATGAAGGCTGCAAACGCTGCCTGAACCCGGGTGGGATTTTCGTGGCGCAGAACGGCGTGTGCTTCCTGCAACAGGACGAAGCCCTCGACAGCCATCGCAAACTCAGCCGCTACTTTGGTGACGTCAGCTTCTACCAGGCGGCCATCCCAACCTACTACGGCGGCATCATGACCTTCGCCTGGGCGACGGATAACGAAGCGCTGCGCCACCTCTCTACCGAGATTATCCAGGCCCGGTTCCATCAGGCTAATCTGACCTGTCGCTACTACAATCCAGCGATTCACACCGCGGCCTTTGCCCTACCGCAATACCTGCAGAACGCGCTGTCTGCGACCGAGGAGGTGAACCCAATTGAAAAAGCTTAAACTGCATGGCTTTAACAACCTGACCAAAAGCCTGAGTTTTTGTATTTACGATATCTGCTACGTGAAAACGGCAGAAGAGCGCGATGGTTATATCGCCTATATCGACGAACTCTATAACGCCAACCGTCTGACCGAAATCCTGTCTGAAACCTGCGCGATCATCGGTGCCAACATTCTGAACATCGCCCGCCAGGATTACGAACCGCAGGGCGCCAGCGTCACCATTCTGGTGAGCGAAGAGCCGGTCGACCCGACGCTTATCGACACCACCGAACATCCCGGCCCGCTGCCGGAAGCCGTGGTTGCCCATCTCGATAAAAGCCATATTTGCGTGCACACCTACCCGGAAAGCCACCCGGAAGGCGGCCTGTGTACGTTCCGTGCCGATATTGAAGTATCGACCTGCGGGGTGATTTCACCGCTGAATGCGCTGAATTACCTGATTCATCAGCTGGAGTCGGATATCGTGACCATCGACTATCGCGTACGCGGTTTTACCCGCGACGTGAACGGCATGAAGCACTTTATCGATCACGAAATTAACTCCATTCAGAACTTTATGTCCGATAACATGAAGGCGCTGTATGACATGATGGATGTGAACGTGTACCAGGAAAACATCTTCCATACCAAGATGTTACTCAAAGAGTTCGACCTGAAGCACTACATGTTCCACACCAAACCGGAAGACTTAAGCGAAGAAGAGCGGCAGGCCATTACCGCCCTGCTGTGGAAAGAGATGCGCGAAATCTACTACGGCCGCAATATTCCGACCGTGTAAGCCAGCACGGAGCAGGGACGCTCCGTCCGGCAACCGCGTTTATTTTTGATTCATGAACTCGCGGTAGGCTGCAATCACCAGAAGAAAGTCTTCCACGCCACACATCGACAGGCTTTCCTCGTCGTAGTAGCTCATCCCTTCTTCCATCTCATCACCGGAAAACTCCAGTAGATTCGCGCGGACCATCACCTCTTCGCCGTCCAGCCACAGCGTGTATTCATGGCCGGTTCGCTGCCAGGAACGCTCGGTGCCTTTTACCGTCGCGGCCGCCTGCTCAACTTCATCCAGCAGGGAGAGGTTATCTTTCACCTCTTCGTTGAACCAGTGCCCGACGACTTCGTGGCCCATCGACATCCGCACTTTTACGCCTCCGGTAATGTCGCGCAGAAATTCGTATTCCATAGTGTGTTCCTCGTAAACGGCAACGCGTCACAGCTGCATTGCACCTGTGCTAATTATCGCAGTTAGGGAGGAGAAAAAAAGCGTGGCGGGTGTAAGGATTGGAAATAAAAAACCCTTAGCCGTAGCAAAGGGTTTTGTAGGCCTGATAAGCGCAGCGCCATCGGGCAATGTCAGGGGTGTGCGGTCTGATGCCCTCACCCCCAGCCCCTCTCCCACGGGGAGAGGGTGGCACTTATACGGCGGTCTGGAAAATGACGCCGTCGGCTTTCTCGGTGTACTGAGTCAGCTTGTCGAAGTTCAGATAGCGGTAAGTATCCACCGCGGTCTTATCAACTTGCGACACGTAGGTCTGGTACTCTTCCGGCGTTGGCAGTTTGCCGATCAGCGCCGCAACGGCCGCCAGTTCAGCAGAAGCCAGGTAGACGTTCGCGCCAGTACCGAGACGGTTCGGGAAGTTACGGGTCGAGGTGGAAACCACCGTTGAACCGTCTGCCACACGCGCCTGGTTACCCATGCACAGGGAACAGCCCGGGATCTCGATACGCGCCCCGCTCTTACCGAAGATGCTGTAGTAGCCTTCTTCCGTCAGCTGCGCAGCATCCATACGGGTCGGCGGAGCCACCCACAGGCGGGTTGGCAGCTGGCCTTTATGGGCATCCAGCAGTTTACCGGCCGCACGGAAGTGACCAATGTTGGTCATGCAGGAACCGATGAACACTTCGTCAATCTTGTCGCCCTGTACGTCGGACAGCAGACGCGCGTCATCCGGATCGTTCGGCGCACACAGGATTGGCTCTTTGATATCCGCCAGATCAATGTCGATCACCGCCGCATATTCCGCGTCAGCATCGGCTTCCATCAGCTGCGGATCCGCCAGCCATTTTTCCATGCCCTGAACGCGACGCTCCAGCGTACGACGATCGCCGTAGCCTTCTGCAATCATCCACTTCAGCAGCACGATGTTAGAGCTCAGATACTCTTCGATCGGCGCCTGGTTCAGTTTGATGGTACAGCCCGCAGCAGAACGCTCAGCGGAGGCATCGGTCAGTTCGAACGCCTGCTCGACTTTCAGATCCGGCAGACCTTCAATTTCCAGAATGCGGCCAGAGAAGATGTTTTTCTTTCCTTTCTTCTCGACGGTCAGCAGGCCCTGCTTGATGGCGTACAGCGGGATAGCATGCACCAGATCACGCAGAGTAATGCCCGGCTGCATTTTTCCTTTGAAGCGCACCAGTACGGATTCAGGCATGTCGAGTGGCATAACGCCGGTCGCCGCAGCAAACGCCACCAGGCCAGAACCGGCCGGGAAGGAGATGCCGATTGGGAAACGGGTATGGGAGTCACCGCCGGTGCCCACGGTATCCGGCAGCAGCATACGGTTCAGCCACGAGTGGATAACGCCGTCGCCCGGACGCAGTGACACGCCACCGCGGTTCATGATGAAGTCCGGCAGTGTGTGGTGCGTGGTCACGTCAACAGGCTTCGGATACGCCGCGGTGTGGCAGAAGGACTGCATCACCAGGTCCGAAGAGAAGCCCAGACACGCCAGGTCTTTCAGTTCATCACGGGTCATTGGACCGGTGGTGTCCTGAGAACCCACAGACGTCATTTTCGGTTCGCAGTAAGCGCCAGGACGCACGCCCTCTACGCCGCAGGCACGACCGACCATTTTCTGCGCCAGCGAATAACCGCGGCTGCTTTCAGCCACGTCCTTCGCCTGACGGAATACTTCACTGTGCGGCAGACCCAGCGCTTCACGCGCTTTGGTGGTCAGGCCACGACCGATGATCAGCGGGATACGGCCACCGGCACGCACTTCATCAACCAGCACATCGGTTTTCAGCTCAAAGTTCGCCAGCAGTTCATTGGTTTCGTGGTTACGCACTTCACCTTTGAACGGGTAAACGTCAATCACGTCGCCCATGTTCAGGTTGTTAACGTCCACTTCTACAGGCAGCGCGCCCGCATCTTCCATGGTATTGAAGAAGATAGGTGCGATTTTACCGCCCAGAACCAGACCGCCGCCGCGCTTGTTCGGCACGTTCGGAATGTCGTCGCCCATGAACCACAGCACCGAGTTGGTGGCGGATTTACGGGAAGAACCGGTCCCGACCACGTCACCGACGTAGGCCAGCGGGAAACCTTTTGCCTGCAGGGCTTCGATCTGTTTGATCGGGCCGACGGCACCAGGCTGATCCGGATCGATGCCTTCACGGGCATTTTTCAGCATCGCCAAAGCGTGCAGAGGAATATCCGGGCGTGACCACGCATCCGGTGCCGGAGACAGGTCATCAGTGTTGGTTTCGCCTGTCACTTTGAATACGGTAACGGTCAGTTTCTCAGCCAGCTGCGGACGGTTCAGGAACCATTCAGCGTCGGCCCAGGACTTCATCACCTGTTTGGCGTAGGAATTACCCGCTTTCGCTTTTTCTTCGACGTCGTAGAAGTTATCGAACATCAGCAGCGTTTGAGACAGGGCTTTCGCGGCAATCGGTGCCAGCGTGGCGCTGTCCAGCGCGTCAATCAGAGGGTGAATATTGTAGCCGCCCTGCATGGTGCCCAGCAGTTCGATCGCTTTTTCAGGGGTCACTAACGGGGAGGTGGTTTCGCCTTTGGCGACTGCAGCAAGAAAACCGGCTTTCACATAGGCAGCTTCATCGACGCCTGGTGGTACACGGTTAATCAGCAGATCTAACAAGAATTCTTCTTCGCCCGCAGGCGGTGCTTTCAGCAGCTCGACGAGTGCGGCCATTTGGGTTGCATCTAAAGGTTTTGCAACAATCCCCTCGGCGGCACGCTCAGCTACGTGCTTACGGTAGTCTTCTAGCACGACGGTATCTCCTCACTCTCATTATATTTCACATGCGGCCGGCGTTCTCTTCACGCTCCTGTGAGACAGCAGTTAGTAGGGTACTTTAGCCCGATACCGCGTCGGGCAGCATAGCAGGATTTAGGGGGGGTGTTAATCCGTTTACAAAAAAGCAACATTAAAAATTTGCTGAATCGTTAAGGCCAGCATAATGCAGTCTGAAAGACTTTTTGACGGGGTAATCTTTCCAACGGAATCGTACCAATGTGTGAAATCACCACATAAGTCAAAAAGAAAAAATTAGTCTCCCTATACTCCCGTCAATGCTGCCATTTTCGGCAATACTCTCTGACACAGGCCAAAATTTTGCGCCAGGAGATAAAAATGACGTTGCCTTTCAAGCCCCATATCCTTGCGCTCCTCTGTTGCGCCGGGCTTTTAGCCGCCTCGGGAACCCTGTACGTTAAAAGCCGGGCGGCAGATGCACCGCCAGCGCCAGCCCCTGTCGCACAGCCTGCACCTGCTCCAGCCGCCGTCGCCACTCCGACGCCAGCCGCCGCTCAGCCAGTCGCCACGACCTTCACGGCAGCGCAAATCGATCAGTGGGTCGCGCCTATCGCACTCTACCCGGACAACCTGCTGTCTCAAGTGCTGATGGCCTCAACCTACCCGAGCAACGTGCTGCAAGCCGTTCAGTGGTCACAGGATAACCCAACAATGCAGGGCGATGCCGCCGTGCAGGCCGTCGCTAACCAGCCGTGGGACCCGAGCGTGAAATCGCTGGTTGCCTTCCCGGCGCTGCTGTCGCTGATGGGTGAAAACCCGCAGTGGGTGCAGGATCTGGGGAATGCGTTTCTGGCTCAGCCACAGGATGTGATGGATTCGGTGCAGAAACTGCGTGCCGTGGCCCAGCAGACCGGGACACTGAAATCGTCTCCGCAGCAGAAAGTGACCACCACCCAAATCGCCCCGCCGCCACAGACCGAGACGGCAGCGTCAACCGCGACGACGTCCACGACCCGAAGCAGCACCACCACGGTTGTGGAACCGGCGCCGAGCACGCAAATTATCAAAATCGAGTCCGCTGACCCGAACGTGGTGTACGTCCCGACCTACAACCCGAACACCGTGTACGGCACCTGGCCGAACACCTCTTATCCGCCAGTTTATCTGCCCCCGACTCCGGGCCAGCAGTTCAGCAACAGTTATATGAATGGCCTCGGTTATAGCCTCGGCGTCGCCACCACCTGGGCGCTGTTCAGCAGCATCGACTGGGATGACGACCACCATCATCATGACGACGACTGGAACCACGGCGGTTATCACGGCGGCGGCAACAACGACATCAATATCAACGTCAACAACTACAACCATTTCACCAACCAGCATCTGGATGGCAAGAACACGAACTGGCAGCACAATCCGACGTTCCGTAATAACGTGCCCTACCCGAACAACAACATCGCGCAGCGTTTCCACCAGACCAACGTCCCTGGCGGTCTGAGCGCCACGCAGCACGCGCCAGGCAACCTGACCAACCAGCGTCAGGCGGCTCTGGACCAGTTCCAGCAGCGCACCCATAACGGGGCAGCAGCCGGGCTGACTGCGGGCGGTGTCGCCGCCGTCGCGGGCAATCGCAATTCACAGCGTGAGGCGGCCTCGCAGCAGTTGAATAAAATCACCCAGCGCAGCAACTACCGTGGGTATGACACACCGCAGAACCGGGCGGCAGCGAAAGAGAAGTTGCAGCACCCAACGGCGCAGCAACAGCAGCATCGCCAGGATGTAAAATCGAAAGTCCAGCATCCAACGGCGCAACAGCAACAGCATCGTCAGGAAGTGAAGACTCGGGTCCAGCATCCGACGACGCAGCAGCAACAGCATCGCGAAGCAGCGAAATCGCAGGTGCAGCAGCATCGGGCCAACATCACCCCTGAGCAACATCAGCAGCGCCAACAGAAGGCACAAAACCTGCGTTCAAACGCGTTCAGCGGGAACGACAGCCGTTCGCCGTCCTGGGAAGCCCAGCGCCAACGGGGAATGCAGAGCCGCAGTTCCGCGCACCTGAACAATAATCAGCGTGCGGCGGTCCAGCAACATGTGTCTCAACATCGCGAACTGCGTCACCGCTAAGGAGCTGTTGTAATGAAAAAATTGATGATTTCTGGCTTACTGGCGCTGTTTGCCCTGCCCACTTTTGCACAGCAGCATTTTGCTACGCCTGACAAAGCCGCCACCGCGTTGGCGGATGCCGTCTCAAACCAGAACGAAACGGCGCTGGACGATTTGCTCGGTGAAAACTGGCAGCAGTATTTACCCCCGGAAGGAGCCGATCCTGAAGCGGTGGCCCGTTTTGTGCGTGACTGGAAAGTCAGTCATAACATCGTCGAGCAAGGCGATACCGCGTACCTGAACGTGGGGCGTGAAGAGTGGCAACTGCCCATCCCCATGCTAAAAACGGCGGAAGGCTGGCACTTCGATATGGCGCAGGCCGCTGACGAAATCCAGACCCGCGAAATCGGGCGTAACGAGCTGGCGGCCATTCAGGCGATGCACGCCTACGTCGATGCGCAGAACGACTATTACCAGCGCTTCCAGGTCTATGCCACAAAACTGCTCAGCACTGAAGGCTCGAAAGACGGTCTGTACTGGCCGACTCAGCCTGGCGATGTGCCAAGCCCGTTAGGACCGGCCTACAGCCCAGCTGAACCGGGCGAAGGCTATCACGGCTATCTTTTCCGCATCATTCCCGACAACGACAAACAGGGCTTTGCGCTGATTGCCTGGCCGGTGAAATACGGTGAAACGGGGATCATGAGCTTTATGATCGATGAGAAAGACACGGTTTATCAGAACGACCTTGGAAGTGAATCGCAGCAAAAAGCGCAAGCTCTGGAAGTCTACAGGACAGATAAAACGTGGCAGCCCGTGCGATAAAATAGGTTAGCGGCCAGGAGGTTTACGCCTGGTCGCTTAATCATCCGACTCACTGTTTAACGCTGTTTCCCTACGCTTTCCAGCGCTTCCATAACCGGGCTTAGCAGATAGCTTAAGATCGTTCTCCGCCCCGTTTTTACTTCAGCGGTTACCTGCATTCCAGGTTCCAGCGCCATTTCTCGGCCATCAATGATTAAATACTTTTGCGAGAGTTCAATGGTGGCTTTATAGATGAGCCCCTGGTTTTTATCTTCGGTGGCATCGGCGGAAATTTTACGCAACGTCCCGTTAACCCACCCATACCGCGTGAAGTCAAAGGTGTCGATTTTAAGAGTGACATTTTGTTCGGGCCGTAAAAATCCCACATCCTGATTATTAACCATGACTTCAGCGCTAAGGATTTCATTATCAGGAACAATTTTAAGAAGTTCTTGTGGTGCATCCACTGCACCTCCCGCATCACGAAAAACCAGTGCGTCAACGATCCCCTCAACAGGAGCCACTAAGGTATATTGTGCAATTTGCCCGGTTAATTCTTTGAGTTGTTTTTCCAGCACTCTGTTTTCAAGCGTTTTTTCCGCAAGCTGTTGTTCTACGCTTTCTAATTTATCGGTTATTCTGGCTTGGTATTCCGATTCAGCCTGATGATAGCTGGCCCCTATCTCCACCACTTTTGCCTCAGCGCTTTGTAAAGCATATTCCGCTTCGGTAAGTTTTTTCTGGATTTCAAGGACACTATCCCGGCTGGTTAAATTCTTTTTATAAAGCGAAGACAAGGCGCGATGTTGTTCAGCGTAGATAGGAAGTAAACGTAGCGACTGTTCTTTTTGAGAGCGATAGCCGGTTTTCTGTGCATTAAGAACGACCATGCTATCCCGAAGTACTGCCTTTTCCTGTCGATCGTTATTGATCTCGGCAGCCAACTGGAGAGACACCTGCTTTCCGAATAAGGGGTCTTCACTGAAATAGTCTGCAGGCAATTCTGATGGCGCTTTAATATCCTGATAATGCTTACGCAATAACTCAAGTCGGGCGATATGAAAACGATTTGTTTTTTGCCGCAATACATTTTCTTCATACCGGGCCTCAAGGGCTTTACTGTTGAGGCGGATTAACACATCCCCTTTCTGGACGTGCTGCCCCTCGCTTACCGCAACTTCAATTACCTGGGCCACCACTGAACTGCTCACCGGACGCGAAAGATCGCTCACAACAATTTTCCCTCGCGTTACCGCAACGATATCCACACGTCCATAGGCGGCCCACACAATCGATACAACAAATAAGATGATAATGCTCCAGATAATCATTCTGCCTGCCGGAGAAGGCGGCGTTTCCTGAACTTCCAGGACAGCAGGTAAAAATGCCCGATAGTGATTTTCTTTCATACACTGGACTCCTGAAGGTCGTGCAGCCTGGAGTAGACACCTTTGAGTTCCAGTAATTGTTTATGGCTGCCTTGCTCGGCTATTTTCCCTTTTTCCATAACCAAAATTCGGCCCGCGGTGCGTAAAGCTGATAAACGATGTGCGATAATAAACACGGTACGATCGCGAGAAATTTCAGCCATGTTGCGTTGTATAATGTATTCAGATTCATAATCCAACGCGCTGGTTGCCTCATCAAATATGATGATCCGCGGATTTGTAATTAACGCTCTTGCGATGCCGACTCTCTGTTTCTGGCCACCAGAAAGGCGCCCGCCGTGTTCGCCCACTGGCGTATCATAACCTTGCGGAAACTCGCTAATAAATTCATGCGCCCCCGCGAGTTTAGCCACCTCAACAACCTGCTCAAGAGAGGCTTCTGGCAAGGCGAGCGCAATATTATCGCGTATGGTGCCATTAAATAGTTGTGTTTCCTGAAGGACGACTCCTATCTGCTTTCTTAGCCAATGAGGGTCAGTTTGCGCAATATCTATCCCATCGATATATATTTGACCGCTCGTCGGAATACATAAGCGTTGTATAAGTCGCGTCAGCGTGCTTTTCCCTGAACCTGAACGCCCTGCAATACCAATAATCTCTCTTGGACGTATTGTTAAAGAAATATTGTCCAGGACGGGTGAACCACCCACTTGCCAAGAAAAAGACACCTTAGAAAACTTTATAGCTCCCTTCACTTCAGCCAGGGTCGCCGTACACTCCTGATGTTCAACGGGCATATTCAATATATCCCCAAGTCTCCTGACGGATACAGAGACTTGTTGAAAATCTTGCCATAGTTGTACCAGACGTAATACTGGTGCAGTCACCTGCCCTGCAAACATATTAAAAGCAATTAACGCGCCCACAGTCAGTTGAGCTTCAATAACCTGGTGTGCGCCATACCAGAGAATCGCTACACTGGTAATTTTACTCACGAACTTAGATATCTGACCGGCTATATTCCCAATATTTTGCGTTTTAAAACAACTGGTAACGAACGCCGCAACTTGCTCATCCCAGCGGCGGTTCATTAAATTTTCTACCGACATGGCTTTTACCGACTCGATACCCGTCAGGCTTTCTACCAGAAAAGCCTGATTCCTCGCACCCTGTTTAAACTGCTCGTCCAGACGCTCCCGTAATATCGGAGTAATTGACATCGACAGTAATATATAGGGAATCAGAGAGACAATAACGATCAGTGTTAGGGGAATACTGTAAAACACCATCGCGATAAAAAATATTAACGTGAAAAATAAATCAAGACATAAGGACATTGCGCTGCCCGTTAAAAACTCTCTGACCGTTTTAAGTTCATGGACCCGTGCAACGATAACTCCGGCTTGACGTTGCATGAACCACGTCAATGGTAATGCCAGTAAATGCTTATAAAGCAATGAGCTTAGCGTTACGTCGATGCGCTGGGATGTATGAGCAAGCTGGTAATTACGTAACCCGTTTAAAATAACATCGAACAGTGAAACTACAACCATACCCAGCGCCAGTACGTCTAAGGTCGTCAGACTTTGATGAGTAAGAACCTTATCGACCACCACCTGGAAGAATAGAGGAGAGATTAAAGCCAGGACTTGTATAAAGAACGATGCCAGCAAAACCTCACCGATGAGTTTTTTATAATGCCAAAATGCGTTTGCGAACCAGCTCAGATTGAACTCGCTTTTGATCTCCCCCCAAGAAAAACGGCGCGCAAAAAGGAATAATTGATAGCACTCATCTTCGACTGGATTAAATATTATTGGCTTATTATTATTTACAGGTTGGATTAACCACTCATCATCTTTTATCGCCAATAATATTACATAACCCATTTCCGGCAACTCTATTACGGCGGGAAGTGGCATCTTTTTTACGGCAGTTATGTTCACACTTTCTACACAACGGCATTTTAAACCCGTTTCACGTACGCCACGAACGAATTGAATCTTTATATTATGATGATTATCCGGCGCATATTTTTCCTGCAATGCCAGAACATTTACTGCCATTCCGTAATGGCGGGCGATAAGCGAAAAGCAACGCCATATGTGTTGATCTGAAGAAATCAATTTCTACATCCTTGTTCATTCTAGGCCACCGAATCTTCTCGGTGGCCTGTATCTTCACTGTGAAAGCGCGCTGGTGGTGGTTCTGGCTGACGCCAATGAATAACTTACTGAGTCCATACCTTCATCATTAGCGCTATCGGACGTGAACTGACAAACTTGCTGCTGCATAAAACTGAGTGAAAAAGGATTATCGCTCGTTTCCGCCAATGGTAGAGGGATGCTATCTTCAATATGATTCAAAATATCTTCCGGTATCCAGTCAGTTCCATCGGCAAACATAATATGTTTCACTTGATAGTCTGAAGAAACAAAGAAATTACTAATTGTGATACTGTCATCGCGTTCGGCGAAAGATAATACTAGATTATTCGATTTTCTCGAAACACGTGTTTCTGATGCCAGAATATCCTCATTGAATAAAATCGTATCGGAAGAATCGACCACTGATCCATGTTCATAAATATTATCTTTTCCATCTCCCGCGCGGAAAATATATGTGTCACTGCCCGCCCCGCCGCTCAGGCTGTCATTACCTGTGCCGCCGTCCAGGCTGTCATTGCCTTTTCCGCCATTCAGCGTGTCATTCCCGCCATAGCCTAAAACCGTGTCATCATTATCCCAGCCGCTGAGGGTGTTGACGCTGTCATTGCCGTAAACCGGGAACCCCATCCCCGCCAGGTCGCTGACCGTCAGCGTGGTGTCGCCGAAGACCATATCGAACTGACGGTATGACTCTGAAATGAAATAGTTTGAAAGCGTAAGCATGTCGCTGCCACCCCACGCGCGGATTAGCAGGTCGTTACCTGACTTCTCCAGAACGACTTTTGCGATATCAGCCCCTTCGAATACGAGGGTATTTACCCCGTTCTTGTAGGTGTCATTCACCCGGTCCTGACCATCTCCGACGCGAAAAATATACGCGTCGCTACCTTCCCCGCCGCTCAGGCTGTCATTACCTGTGCCGCCGTCCAGGCTGTCATTGCCTTTTCCGCCATTCAGCGTGTCATTCCCGCCATAGCCTAAAACCGTGTCATCATTATCCCAGCCGCTGAGGGTGTTGACGCTGTCATTGCCGTAAACCGGGAACCCCATCCCCGCCAGGTCGCTGACCGTCAGCGTGGTGTCACCGAAGGCCATATCGAACTGACGGTATGATTCTGAAATGAAATAGTTTGAAAGCGTAAGCGTATCGCTGCCACCCCACGCGCGGATAAGCAGGTCGTTACCTGACTTCTCCAGAACGACTTTTGCGATATCAGCCCCTTCAAAGACCAGGGTATTTACCCCGTTCTTGTAGGTGTCATTCACCCTGTCCTGACCATCTCCGATGCGAAAAATATACGCGTCGCTACCTTCCCCGCCGCTCAGGCTGTCATTACCTGTGCCGCCGTCCAGAATATCATTCCCGCTCCCACCATTCAGCGTGTCATCACCCGTGCCGCCGTCCAGGCTGTCATTGCCTTTTCCGCCATTCAGCGTGTCATTCCCGCCATAGCCTAAAACCGTGTCATCATTATCCCAGCCGCTGAGGGTGTTGACGCTGTCATTGCCGTAAACCGGGAATCCCATCGCCGCCAGGTCGCTGACCGTCAGCGTGGTGTCGCCGAAGACCATATCGAACTGACGGTATGACTCTGAAATGAAATAGTTTGAAAGCGTAAGCATGTCGCTGCCACCCCACGCGCGGATTAGCAGGTCGTTACCTGACTTCTCCAGAACGACTTTTGCGATATCAGCCCCTTCGAATACGAGGGTATTTACCCCGTTCTTGTAGGTGTCATTCACCCGGTCCTGACCATCTCCGACGCGAAAAATATACGCGTCGCTACCTTCCCCGCCGCTCAGGCTGTCATTACCTGTGCCGCCGTCCAGGCTGTCATTGCCTTTTCCGCCATTCAGCGTGTCATTCCCGCCATAGCCTAAAACCGTGTCATCATTATCCCAGCCGCTGAGGGTGTTGACGCTGTCATTGCCGTAAACCGGGAACCCCATCCCCGCCAGGTCGCTGACCGTCAGCGTGGTGTCGCCGAAGACCATATCGAACTGACGGTATGACTCTGAAATGAAATAGTTTGAAAGCGTAAGCGTATCGCTGCCACCCCACGCGCGGATAAGCAGGTCGTTACCTGACTTCTCCAGAACGGCTTTTGCGATATCAGCCCCTTCAAAGACCAGGGTATTCACCGAAGATGTGGCTTTATCAGAGATCCGATCCTGACCATCACCGGCACGGAAGATATAAGTGTCATTCCCCGACCCTCCATTTAATGCGTCATTGCCGGAACCGCCGTCCAGAACGTCGTTACCCTTACCACCATTCAGCGAGTCATTCCCGCCAAAACCCAAAACCGTGTCATCATGATCCCAGCCGCTGAGGCTGTTGACGCTGTCATTGCCGTAAACCGGGAATCCCATCGCCGCCAGGTCGCTGACCGTCAGTGTGGTGTCGCCGAAGACCATATCGAACTGTCGGTATGACTCTGAAATGAAATAGTTTGAAAGCGTAAGCGTATCGCTGCCACCCCACGCGCGGATTAGCAGGTCGTTACCTGACTTCTCCAGAACAGCTTTTGCGATATCAGCCCCTTCAAAGGCCAGGATATTCACCGAAGATGTTGCGCTATCAGAGAGCTGATCCTGACCATCTCCTTGACTAAATAAATAAGTATCGGATCCTGCCCTTCCGTCTAAATGATCGTTTCCGCGCTTGCCCCAAACAAAATCATCGGCACTCGTTCCTATTAAATTATCATTCCCCTTACCACCAATAAAACGGGTATCTGACATGCTAAACGAAATCTCACATTCATTTCGATAGGAAGGCATATATTCTAGCCAACTATAAATCGTATCACTTAACCTTAAATAATTAATAGCATCATCATTCTTAATTTCATTTAAATGTACATTAAGGTCCGTAAAATCAAGAATAAACCCGGACATATCACTATTGAGCCCAAAACGAATATACGCGAACTCATCTGCATAAAGGGTCTGGGCCAATAACTGAGACTCTATATAACTGGAAAATTTTGTATATTCTTCGTCGATAAGTTTAGCAGCATTGAGGTTTGGGTCTGTGACTTTACCATGAACACTGACAAAACCATCGCCTGTAGCAGCCTCAAGGACGGCAAGTACTCGAGCATTAATATTTATGCCACGGCTACTGGTATCCAGGTCGGTTACCCCAGCCCAACAAAAAAGGATGTTATCAATCAGTCCAGAAGCGCGTGCTAACTCGGGGTTTGCACTATATTGTTCAATGAGTATTTGAAGTGAATTATCCTTACTCATCGCAATATGTAAATCAGCCAGATTTCCAAAGCCACGAATAAATGGCAATTCCCTAATAGCATCACTTACATCGACATCACCAATGTAATGAGAGTAACCATTGTCATGATCAAACCATACATCTGAAATTGTACTGGTTTTGCCATCCCTAAAAATGACACTGCCTGTCTGTCGATGGGCATTGCCTTGTTCATCAATTAAAGTGGAGTTTTTGTATTTGGTATTTATGGCTGCAATCCCAAGCGAGTCAAGCGAGTGAAGCTCGCCTTCATCAACCCGTGCATTACTATTTTTGTCTTGCCAGACTTGTAATATTTCCCACGCCATATCCTGGCTATTGATAACGCCATCACCGTTACTGTCTTTATCTTTGAGGGCATCAAAACCATTACTGGCTTTTTTTCCATCTTGTAATACGGTATTGTCACCGAAAAGTTCTTTACCCGTATCAATCAGACCATTGCCATCCAGATCCATAACGAGCAGACCATCATCCCCACCAACCCAACCTGTATTTTCGGCGAACTTATTGCCATCATGATCGAAGAAAATATTTTTGTTGATTGACAGCGTTTCGATACCATCCCCGTCAAGATCGATAATGATTGGGTCTGCAGGGGCTCTTTGAGCGCCGTCCATACTCGGTCCAAACCCCGGGGGAGCGAAGCCGGGAAACATCATGCCCGGAAACATAGCCCCGGGAGGGAAAGGTAAGCTTCCCGCCGCTGACAACGGAATCGTTCCGCCATTGGCAAGGTTTGCCATACCGCTGGCGAAGGCGCCCATGCTGCCGCTGAAATAACCTAAAAGCTCGCTGATCCAACTACTACTTGATTCGCCAAATTGTTCCAGGGCATCGACAGCGGTATTCATATTCAGCACGGAAGCATCAAGCCAAAGTTGAGTAGCTTCAAGAAAACTATCTTTAAACGCCTGAGCAGCCTCACTTACCGTTCCATCAATAGCTGAAAAGACTTGTTCACTGTAATTATATACTTCGGCAGCAATGTAATCGATGGCGTCTTTTGCATCTAGTATACTTTCAACTGGTCCGAAATCAATAATCCCCACAGAAGTATTAATTGCTGACTCAAAAGTATTGAAAGCTGATGTGATATCAACGATAGGTAAATCATCATAAGTGCTAATATGCGAGAAAGCCATCGAATCAATTCTTCCCGCCACGCCGAAGGGCGACTGAACACCATCCAATATATGAATACCAGCACTCTTAAGGATGTAATCTGCCGCAGTTGTGCAGTTAAAGTCGTCACCGCCATTACCATCAGGAATCAGGTCGTACATCGGTAGATTTTTCGAGAATATATCAATAGATTTAATTATCTTATCATATTGATCGACTGATATTTCAATGGTCAGGCTTTGAGAATAGTTTCTGGTTTCAAGATATTTTTCTTTATCTAACTCACCTTCCACGTTAAAATATCCACTTTCCTTTTTAGGCGTAAATCCGAAACTTTTAATCTTCCCTTCACCGTTATTTAAAACTAACCAAGTATGAACGACCCCATCACCATTTACAAAGCTGGCATCATTTTTTATCGTTATCGTTTTTTTTCATTTCACTCTCTCCCCAGATTATTATTTAAAGCCATGTGCAGCAATGAATGTTAAAACATACTCATCGTAACTCTTATCAGAAGTATAAAGTTCAGAATATATCATGTAATTACCAACACTTTTCACTTTACCGCCTGATAAAGTCAAGCCGTCCCAGTATTCTCCGCCGACCCCCCAACAAAATTGGCCACAGCAAAAACCTTTGGTATTTTCAGGCGAAAATGGGAGTTTATACTCTAATACTTTCTCCCGGGTGGAAAAGTCATAAACAATAATTATACCCGTCATTTTTTCAATAAGTTTTTGAATTTTATTTTTTTCTTCACGATATAATTTAGAATACTCCTCACTCATGTTTTCGATATAGGGATATTTACGCTTCACCAAAATATCGAGACTGTAGTCACCTGCTTTTTCCACATAAACCATAAACCTCTGCATCGGCAGTTTATGCCGTTTAGCTTCACTGGCCTCATCAATTTGTGCAGCGAGTGCAACGGATAAAGAAAACTGCATCAGAACCAACAAAAATATCGAAATTATCTTTAACATATACTCCTCCTTGTAAGGTAATTACGGGTAAAGTCTGTCTTACCAATGTTGAATGCCGTTGAAGTCACTGACTCATCCTACCAGATGCGAAGTGAATACCGGGTCGTCAGAATTTATTTTCAGATTATATTAAGGATTAAGTTAGAAATATCTATACACGGCCCTCGTCACATACATACAGGAAATGTAATGTGAAAAACTTTTGCATAGCTTTCGGGCTTCCTGCGCATCGTTATTTAGCTTGCCAAGCTTATGCCCTAACTCTGTTTACACCAGATATCGCAGCAATGATTATAAAAAATTATCATTTAAAACCTCGTTCAGCGCTAAACATTAAAACATACTCATCGTAATCATCATTTTCAGCATACAACTCAGCATATATCATATGCCGCCCAATACTTTTTAAATTCCCGCCAGTTAAAGTCATTCCATCCCATACATCTCCGTTGATGCCCGAATAAAATTGGCCGCAGCAAAACCGATCTGGATTATCATCAGTAAAAGGGAGTTTGTACTCCAATACTTTTTCCTTGGATGAAAAGTCATAAACAATAATCACACCTGACATTTTTTTTATAAATTTTTGAATCTTATTCCTTTCTTTACGACGTAAACCAGAGTACTCATCAGTCATATTTTCGACATAAGGATACTTCCTCTTTACCAGGATTTTCAGATTGTGATAAATGGGTTTGTCGACATAAACCATAAACCTCTGCATCGGCATTTTATGCCGTTTAGCTTCACTGGCCTCATCGATTTGTGCAGCGTGTGCAACGGATAAAAAAAATTGCATCAGAACCAGCCAAAATATCGAAATTAGCTTTAACATATACTCCTCCTTGTAAGGTAATTACGGGCAAAGTCTGTCTTACCAATGTTGAATGCCGTTGAAGTCACTGACTCATCCTACCAGATGCGAAGTGAATACCGGGTCGTCAGAATTTATTTTCAGATTATATTAAGGGTTAAGTTAGAAATATCTATACACGACATTCAGTACATACATATTGCATATACAACATGAAAACATTACGGGCGATACCGCGTGTCTGAACGCCGCACGAGAAGAGTGGCAGTTACCTGCTCCGATGATGAATACTGCCGAGGATGGCATCCCGATATAGCCCAGGCGGCGAGCCGTCGCGGAAAAAGGGAATGCTGTCAAAATCTTCACGCCAGAATAACCGTGGCAGAAAATTAGCCCGTAAGCGCAATCGCGTGAACTCGCGCACATTTCAATATCCTGCTGACGAGCCGCCTCGCTCTCTGTGATACTAGTCATCATCAGTGGCGGATTTTTTCGGATGCAGAATGACAACTCAACGCATGTATCTCCAACGAGGAGTGCTTATCTGGCTTATCGCCTGTCTGCTGAGCAGCGCCCTGCTGTACGCCGAGCAGATCCGCCGTCAGTATTGGGCCTGCGATCGCGCTTTCAACGGATTGTTCAGTACGATCGATACCGCCCTTACGCAAAATGAATCGGTCATTCCCATTCTTAACGGTGATGAATCGCTTTCACTGCTACGGCAAAAATTCCCGCAGGTTCAGGCGCTGGAGAAAACCGTTCAGCGCCCGCTGAATGCGCCGCGCGTCGAAACGCTCTCAGCGATGAGCTACTGGCTGTATAACCCTTATCGCCAAATTCGGGTGCAAATCAATCTCGCGCCGCTGCTGCAAACCGACTCACGCTTTGCCGATATTCAGCTCAGCCTGCGCGCTCCGCCCGCCCAGGGACAATATCGCTGGCACTGGACGCGGCAGTTCCCGCAACACTTTCAGCCGTTCATATTGCAGGCCAGCGCCAACCCGGACTGGCTCGGCGTGGCGCGTTTACCGCATTTCCTGATTGCCGCCGGATGGGCCGTGGTTATCAGCGTGATAATGCTGCTGCTTTGGGGCCGCGAACAACAACGTACCGATCGCCAGCGGGCGGATTATTATCAACACGCGCGGCTGAACACGCTCGGCGAAATGGCCGCGGGCGTGGTGCATGAAATTAACCAGCCGCTGACGGCGACCCAGATGTGGCTCCAGGGCGGAATGCGCCAGCTGGATCAGGGCCACACTGCCGAAGCGCTGCACGCCATGCGCTCGGCGTTGACCCAGACCCAGCGGATAAGCGAGCTGCTCACCCGCTTTCGCGCGCACCTGACTCAGGAAGCAGTCACGATGACCCGGGTCAATCTGGAGCATAGCTGGCAGCGAGTAGGTAATTTGCTGGAACACGAGCCGGGCTCAAAACACATTCGCCTCACCCATGATTTCAGCGCACGGATGATCCAGGCCGATCGTCTTTGGCTGGAACAGGTGCTGCATAATTTGCTCAATAACGCCATTCAGGCCCAGATGGTAAGCGGGCGCGGCTGGGTGCATATTGCCAGCGCGGCGGTGGGCGATCGGGTGAAGGTGACGATTGCCGACGGCGGCCCAGGCTTTAGCCCGGAGGCGCTCAAGCTCGCGTTGATGCCGTTGTTCAGCGAACGCGAAGGCGGCCTGGGTTTAGGCCTGACGCTCACGGAATCGCTGATGACGCGGATGAATGGCAGTATTCAGCTGGCAAATACCCCGGACGGCGGGGCCGAAATCAGTTTGTGGTTTATCAGAGAGACGTAATTATCGATGGAAAACATAATCTATGTGGTGGATGACGACGCGTCGATTCGCGAATCGCTCTCTTTTCTGTTCTCGACCATGCAGTGGCCGACGCAATGCTTCGACGCCATTGACGCCTTTAGCGCGGCCTGTCAGCCGGAAAACATGTTAACCGGCTGTCTGCTGCTGGATATGCGGATGCCGGGCCAAAGCGGGCTGGCGTGGCTCGAAAAACACAGCGCGTCGCACCCGCTGCTACCGGTGGTGATGATGACGGGCCACGGTTCAATCGACGCCTGTCGTCGGGCATTTCATCACGGCGTGTTTGAGTTTTTCACCAAGCCGCTGGATGCCGATCAGCTTATCGAGACGGTTCATCTGGCCTTTGCCGAAAGCGAGAAACGTCAGCGCGGATGGCAGGAACACATTCGTGCCAAAGCGCTTTTCGCCCAGCTCACCGCCAGGGAAACCGACGTACTGCATGAGCTAATGACCGGCGCCAGCAACAAAGAGGTCGCGGTACGCCTGGCGCTCTCGACCCGCACCGTCGAAGCGCACAGGGCGGCGATTTTCAGCAAGCTCGGCGTCAGCAGTCTGGTGCAGGCCATTCGCGAACACGACAAACTTAACTCCGTATAATTACCAGGATGGCTCCGTATTCCCCCGAATTACGCTTCCTGCTTTGCCTTGTTAGCATGACCGAACACGACAAAGAGGAAGCCCGCTATGAAAAAACTCATCATCTCCGCCGCCCTGATGGCCGGTTTAGCATCTGCCGCGGTTCAGGCCGAATCCCTGAGCCAGAAAAACATTTCCCTGACTCAGGCCAACAGCCTGGCGCAGGAAGCCATCAGCGCCTGTAGCGCGAAGAATTATCAGGTGACGGTGACCGTGGTCGACAGAGCGGGCGTGGTGAAAGCCGTGCAGCGCACCGACAACGCCGGGCCGCACACCGTGAAGGCCAGTGAAATGAAAGCCTTCACCGCCCTGACCATGAAAAATGCCAGCGGCAAAGTGATGGAAGCGGCGCAGAGCAATGCGGGCGCGCAGAACTTAAAGGATATTCCAGGCCTGCTGTTGCTGGCGGGTGGATTACCGGTGAAAGACGGGAATGAAGTGATTGGCGCGATCGGTATCGGCGGTGCGCCGGGTGGCAATCTGGATGAAGCCTGTGCGCAGGCGGCGTTGGATAAGGTTAAGTTGTAAGCCGGATTGGTGTCGGGTGGCGCTTCGCTAACCCGACCTACGGCGTTATTTTTGTCGGATGGCGCTTCGATGAACATCCACAGACTTTCTACAGATATAAAAAAAGCGGCCCGTAGGCCGCTTCTTACATTCAGAAATCTTATTTCTTTTTCGCTTTCGGGTTCGGCAGGTCGGTAATGCTACCTTCGAACACTTCAGCAGCCAGGCCAACGGACTCGTGCAGAGTCGGGTGAGCGTGGATGGTGAGCGCGATGTCTTCTGCATCACAACCCATTTCGATAGCCAGACCGATTTCACCCAGCAGCTCGCCGCCGTTGGTGCCGACAATCGCCCCACCAATAACACGGTGAGTTTCTTTGTCGAAAATCAGTTTGGTCATACCGTCTGCGCAATCGGAAGCGATAGCACGGCCAGAAGCAGCCCACGGGAAGGTGGCGGTTTCGTAGCTGATGCCTTTCTCTTTCGCTTCTTTCTCGGTCAGACCAACCCAGGCAACTTCTGGCTCAGTGTAAGCGATCGATGGGATCACTTTCGGGTCGAAGTAGTGCTTCATGCCCGCGATAACTTCAGCGGCAACGTGACCTTCGTGAACACCTTTGTGCGCCAGCATTGGCTGACCGACGATATCGCCGATGGCAAAGATGTGAGGAACGTTAGTACGCAGCTGCTTGTCGACACGGATGAAACCACGGTCGTCCACTTCCACGCCAGCTTTGCCCGCGTCGAGGTTTTTACCGTTCGGCACACGGCCGATAGCAACCAGTACGGCGTCATAGCGCTGTGCTTCAGCAGGCGCTTTTTTGCCTTCCATGGAAACGTAAATACCGTCTTCTTTCGCTTCAACGGCAGTCACTTTGGTTTCCAGCATCAGGTTGAATTTCTTGCTGATGCGCTTGGTGAAGACTTTAACGACGTCTTTATCGGCAGCCGGGATAACCTGGTCGAACATTTCAACCACGTCAATCTCTGAACCCAGAGAGTGATACACCGTACCCATTTCCAGACCGATGATACCGCCGCCCATAACCAGCAGGCGTTTCGGTACGGTTTTCAGTTCCAGGGCGTCGGTGGAATCCCACACGCGCGGATCTTCATGCGGAATGAACGGCAGTTCGATCGGACGGGAACCCGCCGCGATGATCGCGTTGTCGAAGTTGATCACGGTTTTGCCGTTTTCGCCTTCCACTTCCAGCGTGTTCGCACCGGTGAATTTACCCAGACCGTTTACCACTTTCACTTTACGGCCTTTGGCCATGCCAGCGAGGCCGCCGGTCAGCTGGGTGATAACTTTTTCTTTCCAGGTACGAATTTTGTCGATATCGGTTTTCGGCTCACCGAAGACGATACCGTGTTCAGCCAGCGCTTTCGCTTCTTCGATAACTTTCGCGACGTGCAGCAGCGCTTTAGAAGGGATACAGCCGACGTTCAGACAAACACCACCGAGGGTGCTGTAACGCTCGACGATGACGGTTTCCAGACCTAAATCAGCGCAACGGAAGGCAGCGGAATAACCTGCCGGGCCTGCCCCAAGTACGACGACCTGAGTTTTGATTTCAGTACTCATCATGACCTCTGTTATTGATTCCCGACGATCCCTGGTCTTACTTCGCCCATTGCCACCGGGATGTTCTATCCGCCCGTATTTTACAAAATTGTTAACAATTTTGAAACAACAAACGGCAAACGAATTTTCTTTTTGCGACGATAACCTCATGGTGCGTAATGAGATTACCAGAAAAAAGCCGGCCGATTGGCCGGCTTTTTCGCTTACATCACCAGGCGGCGGATGTCAGCCAGGGTGTTGTTGATGATGGTAATGAAGCGAGCACCATCAGCGCCGTCGATCACACGGTGGTCGAAGGAAAGAGACATCGGCATCATCAGACGCGGTACGAACTCTTTACCGTTCCACACCGGCTCCATCGCCGACTTGGACACACCGAGGATGGCTACTTCTGGCGCATTCACGATTGGCGCGAAGTGAGTCGTCCCGATCCCGCCGAGGCTGGAGATGGTGAAGCAACCACCCTGCATTTCACCAGCGGTCAGCTTGCCATCACGGGCTTTCTTGGAGATAGCCATCAGTTCGCGAGACAGTTCGGTGATGCTCTTCTTGTTCACGTCTTTAAAGACAGGAACCACCAGACCGTTCGGGGTATCAACCGCGACGCCGACGTTGATGTATTTCTTCAGCGTCAGTTTCTGGCCGTCTTCAGACAGAGAGCTGTTGAAGCGTGGCATCTGCTCAAGGGCAGTCGCAACCGCTTTCATGATGAACACCACAGGGGTGAACTTCACGTCCAGCTTGCGCTTAGCCGCTTCTTCGTTCTGCTGTTTACGGAACGCTTCCAGATCGGTGATATCGGTTTTGTCGAAGTGGGTAACGTGCGGGATCATCACCCAGTTACGGCTCAGGTTAGCACCAGAGATTTTCTGGATGCGGCCCATTTCCACTTCTTCGATTTCGCCGAACTTGCTGAAGTCCACTTTCGGCCATGGCAGCATGCCTGGCAGACCACCACCGGTCGCGGCAGCAGGTGCAGATTCAGCGCGTTGCACCGCGTCTTTCACGTAAGCCTGAACGTCTTCGCGCAGGATACGGCCTTTACGACCGGAGCCTTTCACTTTCGCCAGGTTCACGCCGAATTCGCGTGCCAGACGGCGGATAAGCGGAGTCGCGTGAACGTAAGCGTCGTTCTCAGCGAACTCTGATTTGCCTTCTGCTTTCGCAGCCGGGGCCGCAGCTGACGCTGCTTTAGCCGGTGCCGGAGCGGCGGCCGCTGGTGCTGAAGCTGGAGCCGCAGCAGGTGCAGCGCCTTCCACTTCGAAGACCATGATCAGGGAGCCGGTAGACACTTTGTCGCCGGTGCTGATTTTGATTTCTTTTACGGTACCTGCGAACGGCGCCGGAACTTCCATTGAAGCCTTGTCACCTTCTACGGTGATCAGTGACTGTTCAGCGGCAACTTTATCGCCCACTTTCACCATCACTTCGGTCACTTCAACTTCGTCACCGCCGATGTCCGGTACGTTAACGTCTTTTGCGCCAGTCGCAGCAGGTGCTGCTGCCGCAGCCGGAGCTGCAGACTGTGCTGGAGCGGCAGCAGGTGCTTCACCCGCGACCTCGAAGACCATAATCAGGGAGCCGGTAGACACTTTGTCGCCGGTGTTGATTTTGATCTCTTTCACGACGCCTGCGAACGGTGCCGGAACTTCCATTGAGGCTTTGTCGCCTTCAACGGTGATCAGGGACTGTTCAGCGGCAACGGTGTCGCCCACTTTGACCATGATTTCGGTGACTTCAACTTCGTCGCCGCCGATGTCTGGTACGTTAACGTCTTTTGCCGCAGCCGCAGCTGGGGCAGCAGCAGGTGCCGCTTCTTTCTTCTCTTCTGCCTTGGCAGGTGCAGCTGCTGCTGCACCGTCGGCGGAATCGAAAATCATGATCAGTTTACCGGTCTCAGTTTTGTCACCGACAGAGACTTTGATCTCTTTAACGATGCCAGCCTGTGGAGACGGAACTTCCATAGAGGCTTTGTCGCCTTCTACGGTGATCAGCGACTGTTCAGCTTCAACTTTGTCGCCTACTTTGACCAGAATCTCGGTGATTTCAACTTCATCAGCCCCGATGTCCGGTACATTGATTTCGATAGCCATTATTCTTTTACCTCTTACGCCAGACGCGGGTTAACTTTATCTGCATCGATGTTGAACTTGGTGATCGCTTCCGCTACCACTTTCTTGTCGATTTCACCACGTTTGGCCAGTTCGCCCAGGGCTGCAACAACCACATAAGAAGCATCAACTTCGAAGTGGTGACGCAGGTTTTCACGGCTGTCGGAACGACCAAAGCCGTCGGTACCCAGTACGCGGTAATCATCAGCCGGTACATAAGTACGAACCTGTTCAGCAAACAGTTTCATATAGTCAGTCGATGCTACTGCCGGTGCGTCGTTCATCACCTGAGCGATGTACGGAACGCGCGGAGTTTCCATCGGGTGCAGCATGTTCCAGCGCTCACAGTCCTGACCGTCACGGGCCAGTTCGGTGAAGGAGGTGACGGAGTACACGTCAGAGCCCACGCCATAGTCGTTCGCCAGGATCTGCGCTGCTTCACGAACGTGACGCAGGATAGAACCGGAGCCCAGCAGCTGAACTTTACCTTTGTTACCCGCAACGGTTTCGAGTTTGTAGATACCTTTACGGATACCTTCCTCGGCGCCTTCCGGCATAGCCGGCATGTGGTAGTTTTCGTTCAGGGTGGTGATGTAGTAGAACACGTTCTCTTGCGCTTCACCGTACATGCGAACCAGACCATCATGCATGATGACAGCCACTTCGTACGCGTAAGACGGGTCATAAGAGATACAGTTCGGGATAGTCAGAGACTGAATGTGGCTATGACCATCTTCGTGCTGCAGACCTTCACCGTTCAGGGTGGTACGACCGGAAGTCCCGCCGACCAGGAAGCCACGAGCCTGCTGATCGCCGGCCTGCCAGCACAGGTCGCCGATTCGCTGGAAACCGAACATGGAGTAGTAGATGTAGAACGGGATCATTGGCAGGTTGTTGGTGCTGTAAGACGTCGCAGCAGCCAGCCAGGATGCGCCTGCACCCAGTTCGTTGATACCTTCCTGCAGGATCTGACCTTTCTCGTCTTCTTTGTAATACGCTACCTGCTCACGGTCCTGCGGGGTGTACTGCTGGCCGTTGGAGCTGTAGATACCAATCTGACGGAACAGACCTTCCATACCGAAAGTACGCGCTTCATCGGCGAGGATCGGAACCAGACGATCTTTGATAGACGGGTTCTTCAGCATCACGTTCAGGGCACGAACGAAAGCGATAGTGGTAGAGATCTCTTTGTTCTGCTCTTCGAGCAGCTGAGAGAAGTCTGCCAGCGCAGGCATTTCCAGTTTCTCGGAGAAGTTCACCTGGCGGCTTGGCAGGTAGCCATGCAGCTTCTGACGCTGTGCGTGCAGGTAGGTGTGTTCTTCAGAACCTTCAGCAAAGGTGACGTACGGCAGTTTTTCGATGTCAGCATCGGTCACCGGCACGTTGAAACGATCGCGGACGTAGCGAACGCCGTCCATGTTCATTTTCTTCACCTGGTGAGCGATGTTTTTGCCTTCGGCAGTTTCGCCCATGCCATAGCCTTTAACGGTATGTGCAAGGATGACAGTCGCTTTACCTTTGGTGTCCTGCGCATTTTTCAGTGCAGCGTAGACTTTCTTCGGATCGTGACCACCACGGTTCAGGGCCCAGATCTGATCGTCAGACCAGTCGGCAACCAGAGCAGCGGTTTCCGGATATTTACCGAAGAAGTGCTCACGCACGTAAGCGCCGTTTTTGGATTTGAAGGTCTGGTAGTCGCCATCAACGGTTTCGTTCATCAGCTGAATCAGCTTACCGCTGGTGTCTTTACGCAGCAGCTCATCCCAACGACCGCCCCACATGACTTTCACCACGTTCCAGCCAGCACCGCTGAAGATGCCTTCCAGTTCGTTAACGATTTTGCCGTTACCGGTGACCGGGCCATCCAGACGCTGGAGGTTACAGTTGATGATGAAGCACAGGTTGTCCAGCTTGTCGCGGGTTGCGATGGTGATAGCACCCTTGGATTCTGGTTCGTCCATCTCGCCGTCGCCCAGGAAGGCGTAAACGGTTTGTTTGGAGGTGTCTTTCAGGCCACGGTGTTCCAGATATTTCAGGAATTTAGCCTGGTAGATAGCACCGATTGGGCCCAGACCCATGGATACGGTCGGGAACTGCCAGAATTCTGGCATCAGTTTCGGGTGCGGGTAAGAAGACAGACCGTTGCCGTGAACTTCCTGACGGAAGTTGTTCATCTGTTCTTCGGTCAGACGACCTTCAAGGAAGGCACGTGCGTAAACGCCCGGAGAGATGTGGCCCTGGAAGTACACCAGGTCGCCGCCGTCTTGCTCGTTGCGCGCACGGAAGAAGTGGTTGTAGCACACTTCATAAATGGTCGCAGAAGACTGGAAGGAGGACATATGGCCACCCAGTTCCAGGTCTTTCTTGGACGCGCGCAGAACGGTCATGATCGCGTTCCAGCGGATAGCTGAACGGATGCGACGTTCCAGATCCAGATTACCCGGGTATTCCGGCTCATCTTCAACGGCAATCGTGTTCACATAATTGTTTGCCCCGGCACCAGCTGCAACGCTCACGCCGCCTTTGCGGGCTTCGGAAAGCAGCTGATCAATCAGATACTGAGCGCGCTCAACACCTTCTTCACGGATGACCGATTCGATCGCCTGTAGCCAGTCGCGAGTTTCGATCGGATCCACGTCATTTTGTAAACGGTCTGACATGGGGGTATTCCTTATCTATCTAATAACGTTGATTAGTCTGGAACCTGTCCCATTGCGTTTTCGCTATGCAAAAGCGCAATAAGACAGGTTCTGCGTTTAGTTGCCGCGCTCTAAAAACTGGCGCATAAAAATCAGGTGATGCTAGTCCTTCCGTTGCTGTAGGCGGCGAAGCGAGCGGTCACGACGACTTTGCTCACGGCTGCGGTCCAGCAAGATTTCCTCAATGAAGGCCAGATGACGGTGCGACGCTTCTCGTGCCTGCTCCGGCTCTCTGGCCATTATCGCCTCGAAAACTCGAGTACGATGGCTGCTGACCAGCGGAAGCATTTCCCGGCTGGCATACAGCAATTCAAAGTTCTGTCGAACGTTCTGCGCGAGCATAGGTTCCATGCAGCGTAGCAGATGGAGTAAGACCACATTATGGGCGGCTTCGGTGACGGCAATTTGATACTGGACGACAGCGCTGGATTCGGCATCAAGATCGCCAGACTGCTGAGCGACTTCAATCGCGCGATGCAGCTCGCGGATGCGCGTACGATCTTCTTCGTTACTGCGTAACGCAGCATAGTACGCGGCAATACCTTCCAGTGCGTGGCGGGTTTCCAGCAGATCAAATTGGGATTCAGGGTGGTCGGAGAGCAATTCTACCAGCGGATCGCTGAAGCTCTGCCAAAGGCTACTTTGAACAAAGGTACCGCCTCCCTGGCGACGAAGCAGAAGGCCCTTCGCTTCGAGACGTTGAATCGCCTCACGCAGAGAGGGACGGGATACGTCGAACTGTTTTGCCAGTTCGCGTTCAGGCGGGAGTTTTTCACCGGGGCGCAGCGTCCCCTCAAGGATCAAAAACTCCAGCTGCTGCTCAATCACATCGGATAATTTTGGTTGGCGGATTTTGCTGTAGGCCATGGTTCCCTGTCTCAAGCCATTTTACCCGGAGTCAATTGGTCTTACCAATTCATAGTTCGTGACGCTAAAGTAACAAAGTATTCACCTTCTGTCCATACAGGTTTTGATTGAAATCAGTAAACCCGGCACATTTTAACAACCTTACAGAACACACGTTTCAGAAATGTAACTTTGCACAAATGTCGCGTTTACCTCTAAAGAAGTAGATTTAACCTGGCGGAAACGAAAAGACGTGCACCCTGAACCGATTCAACATCCCGAAAAATGCATGAAAATTCATGTTCTCCCGTTAATTTCTGAATACCGAATGGCCGATCTACTCCCCTCCCGCATTTACATTTGCTTTCTTTTTATGCAACTCGTCATCACCCCTTCATAAAGCAGGTGCATTCAGCCGCGCTTACCACTATTCTCCCAACTGCGGAAGGCTAGCACGCAACTTTCAGATCTCCGCTCTGTAAAAAATAATGTACATGATATGGAAAGTTAATAACGACACACGCTGAGAATCGAGGTTCTTATAAAAGCGTAGAAAAAAACAATCACTCACGAGGTTTCATAATGGAAGGTCAACAGCAAGGCGAACAGCTGAAGCGCGGCCTTAAAAACCGCCACATTCAGCTGATTGCGCTGGGTGGAGCTATCGGAACGGGCCTGTTTCTGGGCAGCGCCTCCGTTATTCAATCCGCAGGACCGGGGATTATTCTCGGCTATGCGATAGCAGGGTTCGTGGCCTTTCTGATCATGCGTCAGTTAGGTGAAATGGTGGTTGAAGAGCCGGTAGCCGGTTCCTTCAGCCACTTTGCCTACAAATACTGGGGCAACTTTGCCGGTTTCGCTTCCGGCTGGAACTACTGGGTGCTTTACGTCCTGGTCGCGATGGCTGAGCTGACAGCTGTCGGGAAATACATCCAGTTCTGGTGGCCTGAAATCCCAACCTGGGCGTCTGCCGCCGTGTTCTTCGTGGCCATCAACCTCATCAACCTGACCAACGTAAAAGTGTTCGGTGAGATGGAGTTCTGGTTCGCGATTATCAAAGTGGTCGCAGTCGTAGCCATGATCCTGTTCGGCGGCTGGCTGCTGTTCAGCGGCAACGGCGGCCCTCAGGCTACCGTGCGTAACCTGTGGGAACAGGGTGGATTCCTGCCGCATGGCATACAAGGGCTGGTGATGATGATGGCGATCATCATGTTCTCCTTCGGTGGCCTCGAGCTGGTGGGTATCACCGCCGCTGAAGCCGATGACCCGCAGAAGAGCATCCCGAAAGCCACCAACCAGGTTATCTACCGTATCCTGATTTTCTATGTGGGCTCGCTGGCGGTGCTGCTGTCACTGCTGCCGTGGACGCGTGTGACCTCAGACACCAGCCCGTTCGTGCTTATCTTCCACGAACTCGGCGACACCTTCGTGGCTAATGCCCTGAACGTGGTGGTACTGACCGCCGCGCTGTCGGTGTACAACAGCTGCGTATACTGTAATAGCCGTATGCTCTTCGGCCTGGCGCAGCAGGGCAATGCCCCGAAAGCGCTGTCTAAAGTCGACAAGCGTGGCGTGCCGGTTAACACCATTCTGGTCTCTGCGCTGTTCACCGCGCTGTGCGTGCTGATCAACTACCTGGCACCGGAGTCTGCATTTGGCCTGCTGATGGCGCTGGTTGTTTCTGCTCTGGTCATTAACTGGGCGATGATCAGCCTGGCGCACATCAAATTCCGTCGCGCGAAGAAACAGCAGGGCCTCACCACGCGCTTCCCTGCCCTGTTCTATCCGCTGGGGAACTGGATTTGCCTGTTTACCGTTGCCGCGGTGCTCGTCATCATGCTGATGACGCCGGGCATGGCCATCTCTGTCTATCTGATCCCGGTGTGGATTGTGATTCTGGGTATTGGCTACATGGTTAAACAGAAAGGGGCCAAAGCCGTCCGCGCTTAATCCCTTTACGCTCTGTACCTCATTACGGGTACAGAGCGTTTCTCCCCTGGCTGCGCTAATTATCCACATGCTATATCGACTGAAAACCGCTACATCAGCATGTTACCTACCTCACACTTTCTTCTGCACAGCGCATTTATCCATATCAGCGCCGCATTCCTGCAACGCAATATTTCCATCGCCCGTGAATAATCGAATGCATATCTCATGGCGAGGAAATGTCGATGGACAACAATAAATTATCGGTCAAAGAAAAAATTGGCTATGGCATGGGCGACGCGGGATGCAACATCATCTTCGGCGCCATTATGTTGTTTGTTAACTACTTTTATACCGATATCTTCGGGCTCGCGCCTGCACTGGTCGGGGTTTTGCTGCTGTCAATTCGCGTCATCGACGCAGTAACAGACCCGATTATGGGCGCGCTGGCGGACCGAACCCGCAGCAAATATGGCCGCTTCCGCCCGTGGCTGCTGTGGATTGCCTTCCCCTACGCGCTGTTCAGCGTACTGATGTTCACTACCCCGGACTGGAGCTACAGCAGCAAAGTTATCTATGCCTTCGTCACCTATTTCCTGCTGTCGATAACCTACACCGCCATCAACATTCCCTATTGCTCGCTCGGCAGCGTGATCACCAATGACCCGAAAGAGCGCGTGGCATGCCAGTCCTATCGCTTCGTGATGGTCGGCATCGCCACGCTGCTGCTGTCGCTTACGCTGCTGCCGATGGCCGACTGGTTTGGCGGCGATAACAAAGCCAAAGGCTACCAGATGGCGATGACCGTGCTGGCATTTATCGGCATGTGCATGTTCCTGTTCTCCTTTGCCACCGTACGTGAACGCGTGCGCCCGGCGGTGCAAACCAACGATGAAATCAAGCGCGACCTGAAGGACGTGTGGAAAAACGATCAGTGGGTACGCATTCTGCTGCTGACCCTGAGCAACGTCTGCCCGGGCTTTATCCGCATGGCGGCGACCATGTATTACGTCACCTGGGTAATGCAGCAAAGTACCCATTTCGCGACGCTCTTTATCAGTCTCGGCGTCGTGGGCATGATGATTGGCAGTATGCTGGCGAAAGTGCTGACCGACCGCTGGTGCAAGCTGCAGGTGTTCTTCTGGACCAACATCGCGCTGGCGATTTTCTCCTGCGCCTTCTACTTCTTCGACCCGCACGCCACGATGATGATTATGGTGCTCTACTTCCTGCTCAATATTCTGCATCAGATCCCATCCCCGCTGCACTGGTCGCTGATGGCGGACGTCGATGACTACGGCGAATGGAAAACTGGCAAACGCATCACCGGTATTAGCTTCTCCGGTAACCTGTTCTTCCTGAAAGTCGGGCTGGCGGTCGCGGGCGCGATGGTTGGCTTCCTGCTTTCCTGGTACGGTTACGATGCGGGTGCGAAAGCGCAAAGCCCGGCAGCACTCAACGGCATTGTGCTGCTGTTCAGCATCATCCCTGGCGTGGGCTATCTGATCACTGCGGGCGTAGTGCGCTTGCTGAAAGTGGACCGTGAAATGATGAAGCGGATCCAGGCCGACCTGGAAAAACGTCGCCAGAACTATCGTGAACTGAATGATTATCAAACCGAGGCTGAACTCGTAAGGAAACCACAATGAGCCACTGGCCTAACCCCTTTATTGAGCAACGCGCGGACCCGTTTATTCTGCGTCACGACGGCCTGTATTACTTCATTGCTTCGGTGCCGGAATATGACCGACTGGAAATTCGCCGCGCCGCTGATATTGACGGTTTACGCACCGCCGAACCAGTGGTGGTATGGCGTAAACCTGACAGCGGCCCGATGAGCCAGCTTATCTGGGCGCCGGAACTGCACCGCATCGACGGCACCTGGGTTATCTATTTTGCCGCAACGCACACTCATGATTTGGATGCGCTGGGAATGTTCCAGCACCGGATGTTCGCCCTGACCTGTGACGACGCCGATCCGCTGACGGGCATGTGGTGGGAAAAAGGCCAGGTGAAAACGCAGTTCGATACTTTTGCCCTCGACGCTACGACGTTTGAGCATCAGGGGAAACACTGGTATCTGTGGGCGCAAAAGGCGCCGGATATCGCCGGAAACACCAATCTGTATCTGGCCGAACTGGAAAATCCGTGGACGATTAAAGGTAACCCGGTCATGCTCAGCAAGCCGGAATTTGACTGGGAGTGTCGGGGTTTTCTGGTTAACGAAGGCCCGGCTGTGCTGGTTCACAATGACAAACTGTTCGTCAGTTACTCCGCCAGCGCCACCGATGAAAACTACTGCATGGGGCTGCTGTGGATTGCGCTCGACGCCGACCCGATGCAGCCCAGCAACTGGCATAAATCACCGCAGCCGGTGTTCACCACCAGCGACGAAAACAAACAATATGGGCCGGGGCATAACAGCTTTACCCAAACGCCAGACGGCGACGATGTGCTGGTTTATCACGCCCGGAACTACACCGAAATCGAAGGTGACCCGCTGTACGATCCGAACCGTCATACCCGCCTTAAGCTTATCCGCTGGAAAGAAAACGGGATGCCTGATTTCGGCATCCCGCATGCGGATTCACTGTAAAAGCGAAGATTGATCTGCCGCAGGCTGGCTTTCAGTGAGAGACAAAGATGTCTCTCACTATTAATATGTTGTTTTACAGTTTACCACTGATGATCATTGCTGAGTCTAATGAGGAGCCTGAGTGCAAAGGTAAATTAGTGTTCTCCGACCTCCGTGATTAATACGAATTATATCTAATATCTATACCCCCCTAATTACCCACCTAACTTATCCATGTAATAGCCAGCACTAAAATAAAGGTCACACTTCACATAACATAGAAGGATAATTTATTTTTCCTTAATGAATAATTTAGCAAAAACTAATGAGCCACATAGCATATTGACCCGCCCAAATTAACATATTCACATCACCTTTTATCTAAGGCGCTTGTTTTATCATTCGCAGCGGATTAGGCTACTTTAGCCTCCACTTACAATACTCATTATTGATATAAATATCTAAAACGAGCCCTGACTGGCGGACATGTGTTTAATTACATCAACGCCATTTTCTGGTTTCGAAATTGGGGGCTCAGCCATCATTGCTTAGGTTTGCGTCTGCCCCCAGATTCATGGTGTCTAATCATTCAGCTGGGAAATAACGCCGTATTTTATTGATATGGAGATATCATGAATAAAAATTCATTAAAATGTATATTGTTAGTAATAAGTTTATTTCCTGTTATCAGCGATGCCAGTAACCCCACAGGGGGAGCCTTTAAGTTCGATAATAAGAGTCGCGATGCCAATAATCTAAACCCAATGGATCTTCCATTAGCGATGCCCATCTCAAACTTTTTTGGCCGTAAGGCAGATGGGGACTGGGAAAATATAGAGGGTGCCAATATCGCTGTGAATGTTATGTATGTCGTTTCTGAGGGTTACGATGGCCCTGATTATGCAGATTACTATGAAAGTGATTACGCCCTTAAGGGATACACGCCACGACAGCCCGCCGAGGATGCTCTAGGGGAAGACAATAATGACGCGCAGGTGTTGTCACTTAATGATGCCAAAACAAACCCTTATATTTATGGACACGTCGCTACACAGGCGGAAAATAATTTAGCGATCACTACCTGTCACGAATCGGTCACTGTACATGACTATGTATCCGATTGTGACTACTGGGCTAATGATGCTGACTTCACGCGCTATAAACAACTTTATCAAAAATATGGCAACAGATTACGCGTTGATACCATACTCTTTCCTGCAATCGGTAGGTCTGTCCAGAGGGGCAAGTTTGATGTGACAGCTGATTCAGCCTATGGTGACAGACAAGAGAGAATTATTTACTTCCCTCATCGTCATCTGGACTTAATCCATGTTGAAGCACTGATTTTAAGAAGCGGGATTGAAGCAGTGAATGATGAAACGGATCGACGGATTGTTACATTTACCTACAGTCGTGATGTAAGCGATCCGAAGAATACTGTTTTCTCATTATTTCGCCAGGATGATGCTCTTAATCCCGTTTACCCATACTATTCACCTTCATTATCATGGGGAGCGATTCATTCAGGCAAGCCTTATGTTTTTACCATCCCCACACAAATTTTTCTGCCAGAAGAATTTGATATCCGGGATGTTGAAGCGATTCATACCCGCTTGTCGGGGTTACGTCGCACAACTAATTGGGCGTGCCTTGGTGAGGATGACTCAGGCGCAGGGACCCCTGCGGCAAGTTACTGCTACGGCGAAGGTGATTCCGACCATCATGAACTGTACCGCTCGAATGCTTATGTTTGTTTTTATGACCATGAGGCTAGGGCACTCCCGAGCGGTGCGACACCTGAGAGGTTAACGATATGTGATGCGGATGGAAATAGAGTAACGTCTACGATGCCTCCTAAATATGATTTTGACGGCGAGCGTTAATGATCCTCGTTAACACTTTTATTGAATTAGAAAGAAAACGGGATGCCTGATTTCGGCATCCCGCATGCGGATTCACTGTAAAAACAACGAGCCCTGGATCAGACCAGGGCGCCGTAAATCGTTAATAACGCCATAATGACAACGACCGCATAAGACGCTTTCTTCGCCATCGACACCGCCGCTTTTGGGGTTTCCACTTTATCGACGTGCGTCTCTCGTGCCAGCGAGAACTGCGCCAGACGGGTCAACACCTGATACTGCGACGTATGACGATCGCCCAACGAGGCGAACCACGCGGGCAGCGCTTTTTCACCATGACCAATCAGCGCATACACCACGCCCACCAGCCGCACCGGCACCCAGTCCAGTACGTGCAAAATGGCATCGACAGCGGATTGTTGGCGATCCCGCGGGGTCTGATAACGTGCCAGCCAGCTTTGCCACGCTCGCAGGAATGCATAGCCCATCAGCGTTGCAGGCCCGAACGGGCCACCAACCACGAACCAGAACAGCGGCGCGAGGTAGTAACGATAGTTAATCCACAGCAGCGCATTTTGCAGCTCACACAGAAATTCACGCTCATCACAGCCCGGCGGAACGCCATGAATTAGCGTCAACTCGCTGGCCATCGCATCACGCGCGTGGGCATCATTGCGGGAAGCGGCTTTCAGATAAGCGTGATAATGCAAACGCACCTTGCCCGCGCCAATACACAGCAGGCCAATCAGGATCCACATCACCAACAGCGGAACGTTAAACAGCACGCCAAGCAGCGCACACTGCAACACATACACAATCGCCATCGCGATGACGGTCATCAGCACGGTGACAATAAAGGAATAGTTCTTGATGCGGCGGAAAAGCACTTCCAGCCGGTGGTCGAGTTGCCAGTGTTCGCCCAGTTTGAACAAACGTTCGGCGATCAGCACCAGTAAGGTGGTAAACAGCGTCATGTCATCTCCTTATCTGACGGGTGGCTCACCAGAGAACGGAACCGCGGCCAGTCAAATGCCGGGCCAGGATCGGTTTTGCGTTCAGGTGCGATATCACAGTGGCCCGTCATATTGCGGGCAATCGCCGGGTAAGCCGACATCAACACCTGGGTCAAGGCCGCAAGTTGCTGATATTGTTCGTCGGTATACGCCAGCGTATCCGTGCCTTCCAGCTCAATACCAATCGAAAAATCGTTACATTTTTCGCGTCCGTTGTAGCATGAAACACCCGCATGCCAGGCGCGTTTATCGAAGGGAACATACTGCACGATTTCGCCGTCACGACGAATCAGACAATGGGCTGAAACGCGCAAATGGGCAATTTCGTCGAAAAAAGGATGCGCTTCAGGGTCGATAGTTCCGGTGAATAATGCGTCAATCCACGGGCCACCAAATTCGCCGGGCGGCAAACTGATATTATGAACCACCAGCAGCGAAGGCGCTTCATCATCCGGGCGGCAATCATGATGCGGCGATGGAACGCGACGGGCGTTCTCCAGCCAGCCACCGTGTAACTGCATGCGGGCTCTCCTTAATATATGGTGCAGAAATCCGGTTCAGAGTAGCATGTTTATAACTTATGATTCCTTACCATTTGGAGTTTTATCATGCCGCCTCGCCGCTACAATCCTGAGCATCGTCGTGACGCGCTGCTGGAACGTATTAACCTTGATATCCCTGCTGCCGTAGCCCATGCACTCCGTGAAGATTTAGGTGGCGAAGTGAACGCCGCGAACGATATTACCGCGCAGTTATTGCCGGAAGAGATGCACTCTCACGCCATCGTAATCACCCGTGAAACGGGCGTATTTTGCGGTAAACGCTGGGTGGAAGAAGTGTTTATTCAACTCGCCGGGGACGACGTCAGCATCACCTGGCACGTTGAGGACGGTGACTTACTGGAAGAAAATCAGCCGCTTTTTGAACTGAACGGCCCATCGCGCGTACTGCTGACCGGCGAACGTACGGCACTGAATTTTGTGCAGACCCTTTCCGGCGTCGCCAGCAACGTCCGTCGCTATGTTGACCTACTGGAAGGTACCAAAACGCAGCTGCTCGACACCCGCAAAACCCTGCCGGGACTGCGTACCGCGCTGAAATATGCCGTGCTGTGCGGCGGCGGGGCCAATCACCGTCTCGGCCTGTCGGACGCCTTCTTGATCAAAGAAAACCACATTATTGCGTCCGGTTCCGTACGTCAGGCGGTGGAAAAAGCCTTCTGGCTGCACCCGGATGTCCCGGTGGAAGTTGAAGTGGAAAGCCTTGAAGAATTACAGGCCGCGCTAAAAGCCGGGGCCGACATCATCATGCTGGATAACTTTGACATCGAGCAAATGCGCGAAGCGGTGAACATCACCAACGGCCAGGCTCAGCTTGAAGTCTCCGGCAACGTGACCTTCGACACCATCCGTAAGTTTGCTGAAACCGGCGTGGATTACATCTCCGTTGGCGCACTCACCAAACACGTGCAGGCCCTCGACCTGTCGATGCGTTTTAAATAACGTATTCTGCGGAGGGGTTTGCGAACCCCTTCGCAGTCAAATGCAACGCACGTGCAAGCTGCCATAAACCTCTGAAGCATCCTTCCTGATTCCATTTTCTCCCTTCGCCATCTGCATTCTTCACTGCCAAAGTGCTCCCATTAAACAAGGAGCAAAACATGGACAAGCAGCATGGATTCACCCTGATCGAACTGATGGTAGTTATCGGCATTATTGCCATCCTCAGTGCCATCGGCATTCCGGCTTATCAAAACTACCTGCGAAAAGCCGCCCTCACTGACATGTTACAAACGTTTATGCCATACCGCACCGCCATTGAGCTTTGCGCTCTCGACCACGGCGGCACAACCGAGTGCGATGGCGGCAGCAACGGTATTCCCTCGCCTGCCACCAGCCGCTATGTTTCCGGCATGGAGGTCGTGCAGGGCACCGTAACGCTGACGGGCCAGGAAAGTCTCAATGGACTGAGCGTCACGTTGAAACCCGTGTGGGATACCGAAAACGGGATCACTGGCTGGCAACGCACCTGCGCCATTGCCAGCGACAGCGGGTTAAAACAAGCCTGTGAAGATGTATTCCGCTTCACGGCACCCTGAGGCACGACAATGAAAAACGAGCAACTTCTCACGTTATGTCAGCGGTACCAGGCGGTACTGCTCAGTAATGGCGAACAGGTTCTGAATATTGCGGTGGTTGGCACGCCGCCCACCGAGTTAATGGCTGCCCTGCGGTTCTCCACGCAAAAGCGCATCGACATTGAATGCTGGGATCAGCCCCGTATGGACCAGCATCTACACACCTCTCAGGATTCACATTTACCCGCCGCCAGGGACGACAACGGCAACGTGGTTGAATTACTGAACCAGACCTTTCAGCAGGCACTCCAGCAACGTGCATCCGACATTCACGTCGAGCCAGGGGAAGACCTCTTGCGCATTCGGCTGCGGGTGGATGGCGTGCTGCATTCCCTGCCTGATTTCTCTCCCACGCTCAGCGCCCCGCTGATTGCCCGACTCAAGGTATTGGGTAATCTGGATATCGCCGAGCGACGATTACCGCAGGACGGACAATTTACCGTCGACATTTCCGGGCGCAGCGTTTCCTTTCGCATCGCCACCCTGCCCTGTCGTGGCGGCGAAAAGGTGGTTCTCCGCCTGCTACATCAGGTGAAGCTGGCGCTGGATATCAACACGCTGGGAATGAACAACTTCCAACTTGACGCCTTTCATCAGGCGCTGCATCAGCCGCAGGGGCTAATGCTGGTTACTGGCCCCACTGGCAGCGGAAAAACCGTCACACTGTACAGTGCGCTGCAGGCACGCAACCGCCCGGAGATAAATCTGTGTAGCGTCGAGGATCCGGTGGAAATCCCGCTCGAGGGTATCAATCAGACGCAGATCAACACCCGGGCTGGACTGACCTTTCAGAGCGTTTTGCGCGCGCTGCTGCGTCAGGATCCGGACGTCGTGATGGTGGGCGAGATACGTGACACTGAAACCGCCGAGATCGCCATCAACGCCGCACAGACCGGGCATCTGGTGTTGTCTACGCTACACACTAATTCCACCACCGAAACGCTGATCCGGCTGCAACAAATGGGCGTCGCCCGCTGGATGATCTCCTCGGCGCTGTTGCTGGTCATCGCCCAACGGCTGGTGCGTCGTTTATGCCCGCATTGTTGCCAGCAAGAAGGACTTTATGACGCGCTTCCGGCCTCCCTGTGGCCCAAAGCGTTGCCACGCTGGCGAGCCGTCGGGTGCGAGCGCTGCTATCACGGATATCATGGGCGTATTGCGCTTTTTGAAGTACTCACCATTACGCCCTCTCTGAAACAGGCCATCGTCACCGGTTCCAGCCCGGAAGACGTGCAGCGTCTGGCGCGTGATTCCGGCATGATGACCCTGTTTGAGCATGGCTGCGAAGCCGTCGAACAAGGGCAAACCACAGTGGAAGAACTGCTGCGGGTGATCGGCTTCCCTGATGGCGAGTAAACAGCTCTGGCAGTGGCGCGGCGTAACAGCGCTCGGCGAAATCCGCCAGGGAAGCGTCTGGGCGGAAAATAAAATAGCCGCAATGGCGAGCGCCGGGCGCGACGGCGTTCAGCCTTTGTCGCTCACTCGCCGGACGACCCGAAAATCACACTGGCGGACGCAATACAGTAGCGAACTGATGCAGCAGTTGGCCACATTGCTGCAGGCGGGGCTGACGCTTTCGGAGAGTTTGATGCTGTTGGCGGAACAGCATCCTGTCGCACAGTGGCAGGCAATGATGCAGGATCTGGCCCAACGCCTGGCGCACGGTGAGTCACTTTCCGACGCCATGCAGCAATGGCCAGAGGCCTTTCCACCGCTGTATCACACGCTGATCCAGGCCGGTGAAATGACCGGTAAGCTCGATTATTGCTGCGCCCACCTTGCCCGTCAGCAGGAAGAACAGCATAAGCTGAGCCAAAAGGTGAAAAAGGCACTTCGCTATCCACTGATAATATTGCTGCTGGCATTATTGGTGGTGATTGGGATGAGTGCCTTTGTATTGCCGGAGTTTGCCGCCATTTATCGCACCTTTAATACGCCGCTTCCGATGCTGACGCAGATGGTGATGGCGATGTCAGACGGAGTGAAAAAGGGGCTACCGCTGATTGGATTACTGACGACGTTGCCCTTTCTACTGCGCCCTGTTTTGCACCGTAGCCCTCGCTGGCAGCGGCTTCGACCGCAGCTGTTATTAGCACTTCCGGTGGTATCCGGGCTGATTCGCGGACAAAGGCTTAGCCAGATTTATACCGTACTCGCCTTAACGCAGAATGCCGGGATCCCTTTTCTGCAAGGGCTGGAAAGCGTGGAAAAGACCCTGACCTGCCCGTGGTGGCGCGACGTTATCCGTCATATGAGCGAATCAATCGCCACAGGGAATGCCATCTGGCAGGCAATGGAGCAGCAAAAAATCTTTACGCCGCTGTGCAAGCAGTTGGTCAGAACCGGTGAGGTGTCGGGCTCTCTCGATAAAATGCTCGGGAATCTCTCGCACTATCACAGTGAGCAAACGCAACAGCAGGCTGAGAATCTGGCAACGTTACTCGAACCGGTGATGTTACTGGTGACGGGAATTATTATCGGAACACTGGTGGTGGCAATGTATCTGCCGATTTTTCATCTGGGGGATGCTATCAGTGGAGGGTAATCGCTGGCGCAAGACTCGCCAGCGATTCACGGCATTACAGGCTGTTGAACACGCGGTTCTCTTGTTCCTGCACGCGGATAAAGGTCGTACGTTTAGTCAGCTCTTTCAGGCGTGATGCACCGACATAGGTACAGGCAGAACGCAGGCCACCGAGGACATCACGGGCGGTATTTTCTACCGGACCACGCAGCGCCAGTTTAACGGTTTTGCCTTCTGCCGCGCGGTATTTCGCAACACCACCGACGTGACGGTTCATCGCAGACTCGGAGCTCATACCGTAGAACAGCATGAATTTTTCGCCGTTCTCTTCAACAACAGTGCCGCCGCTTTCTTCGTGACCAGCCAGCATACCGCCCAGCATCACGAAATCAGCGCCGCCACCGAAGGCTTTCGCTACGTCGCCCGGCGTGGTACAGCCGCCATCACTGACTATCTGACCGCCGAGACCGTGTGCCGCATCGGCACATTCGATAACTGCAGACAGCTGCGGATAGCCAACACCGGTTTTTACACGGGTGGTGCAAACGGAACCTGGACCGATACCGACTTTCACGATGTCTGCGCCAGCCAGGATCAGCTCTTCACACATTTCACCGGTCACGACGTTGCCCGCACAGATGGTTTTGGTCGGCCAGGCTTCACGCGCTTTAATCAGGAACTGAACAAAGTGCTCGGAATAGCCGTTTGCCACGTCGATGCAGACGAAGTTCAACGCAGAATGCAGGTTGAGGATCTGTTTGGTTTTTTCGAAATCCGCGTCGGATGTACCGGTAGAAACCATCACGTGTTTCAGCACATCTTCAGATACGCTGCCCGCGAAGGCTTTCCAGTCTTCAACAGAATAGTGTTTGTGCACAGCGGTCAGAATTCCGAACGACGCCAGGGCTTTTGCCATTGCGAAGGTGCCAACCGTATCCATGTTTGCAGCAATAATTGGAACGCCAGACCATTTCTGACCAGAATGCTTAAAGGTGTATTCGCGTTCCAGCTCAACTTCGGAACGGCTTTTGAGGGTAGAGCGTTTAGGGCGGATAAGAACGTCTTTAAAACCTAACTTCAGATCTTCTTCGATACGCATGTACGGATTCCTGGGGTTAGAGGCAAAAATGGACTTAGCACAACTCCAGTGACGTTATCATACGCAGTAATCATCCCTTCGCAAGACTGCGATTTTCACTTTTTTTACGCTACAATCGTACAAATTTACCTGGTGAACAGCGATTTTAACGTTTGTCGTCATAGTCACCGTAAAGCATAAATTTAACCGGTTGATTTGTAGCGGTAATTATTCACAGGATAGGGTGGTATGGGTTATACAGTCGCGTTAACAGGTGGCATCGGGAGCGGAAAAAGCACCGTTGCGAATGCCTTTGCCGACTTAGGTATTAACGTTATTGATGCCGATATCATCGCTCGTCAGGTTGTCGAACCCGGTACGCCGGCGTTACAGTCCATTGTCAGCCACTTTGGCGATGCGCTACGCTTGCCCGATGGCAGCCTGAATCGTCGTCAGCTGCGGGAGCGAATTTTCGCTAATCCCGCTGAGAAATCCTGGCTTAATGCCCTTCTCCACCCCCTGATCCAGCAGGAAACACAGCGTCAGATGCAGCAGGCGACATCGCCTTATGTTCTGTGGGTGGTTCCGCTGTTGGTGGAAAATCAGCTCTGGAAAAAAGCTGACCGGGTGTTGGTGGTCGATGTTTCTGAGGAAACACAGCTCCAGCGCACGATGCAGCGCGATAATGTGTCAGAGGCACATGCAAGACAGATCTTAGCCGCCCAGGTTACGCGCGAACAGCGCCTCGCCGTGGCGGACGACGTCATTGATAACAACGGCGCACCAGATGCCATCGCATTGGATGTAGCCCGCCTGCACGACAGCTATCTGAAGCTGGCACGTCAGGCCGATTCACAGGAAAAATCGTAATGCACACCCACGTCCTCTTTGAACATCCCCTGAATGAGAAAATGCGCACCTGGCTTCGCATTGAGTTCCTGGTTCAGCAACTGAATTGCAACCTGCCTGTACGCGATCACGCCAGCGCATTGCATTTTTTTAGAAATATTGGGGACTTACTGGATGTGTTCGAACGCGGTGAAGTTCGTACAGATTTACTGAAAGAGCTGGAGCGCCAGCAGCGTAAACTGAAACAGTGGGATGAAGTCCCGGGCGTCGACAAAAGCCGTATTGAATCTCTGCGCCAACAGCTGAAAAACAGCAGCAGCATTCTTATGACTGCACCGCGCGTAGGTCAGCTGTTGCGCGAAGACAAACTGATTGCTCTGGTCCGCCAGCGTCTGAGCATTCCAGGTGGCTGCTGTAGTTTTGATTTACCCACGCTGCACATCTGGCTGCATGCCCCACAGTCGAAGCGCGACGCGCAAGTAACACATTGGCTGGAAAGCCTCGAGCCAATGAATCAGGCCCTGACGCTTATCGTCGATCTGATCCGTAATTCCGCGGCATTCCGTAAGCAAACCAGCTTGAATGGTTTCTTCCAGGATAATGGCGAAGATGCTGACCTTCTGCGTCTTCAACTGGTGCTTGACGATCAGCTGTACCCGCAAATCTCCGGCCACAAGAGCCGTTTTGCCATCCGCTTCCTGCCTCTGGACAGCGAAAATGGCACTGTTCCAGAGCGTCTGGATTTCGAACTGGCTTGTTGTTAAGGAATCATCATGAGTGAAGTGATCAACGTAAACTGCCCCACCTGTGGCAAGAGCATCATCTGGGGCGAACAGAGTCCGTTCCGCCCCTTCTGCTGCAAACGCTGCCAGCTGATTGATTTAGGTGAGTGGGCCGCCGAAGAGAAGCGGATCCCAAGCAGCGGCGATCTGTCTGATAGCGATGACTGGAGCGAAGAGCAGATTTAAGCCTGCGCGACCAGTTTGGCAATAACCGGTTCGTTGGCAGGCGGAAACTCTTCTGCCAACAGATCCTTCTGTGCGACCCAGCGTCCCGGTTGACCCTCTTTCCCCCACGGCTCGCCCTGCCAGCTATCTACCAGCCAAAACCACAGCGTGATATGTCGGTCCGAAAATTCAAACTCCAGCTTATCGAACAGCATGGCAGATTCCGGCAAAATCCCCACTTCTTCGAATAACTCTCGCGCCAGCGCCAACTCCGGGCTTTCACCTTCTTCAATCTTTCCGCCCGGGAACTCCCACATGTTCGCCATATGCGCATCGGGGGCACGCTGGGTGATAAAGATTTCGCCCGCGGCGTTGCGCAGGATCCCGGTTGAAATTTGCAGTTTTTTCATTGTCTTCATTCCATAAAAAAGGCGCTGTCACCAGCGCCTTCGTTTCGCAGATCTGAGTGTTTAGCAGAGCTTAGTTGATACGACCATGGCACTGCTTATATTTTTTACCTGAACCACACGGACACGGATCGTTGCGACCGACTTTGCGCTCGCCGGTTTGGGCTGCCAGCTCTTCGGAAGCAGCGGTGTTGTCATCCGCATGGCTAAGCTGCTGCATCTGTGCCAGACGCTCAGCTTCTTCACGACGCTGTTCTTCCATCGCTTCAACTTCTTCCGGCATACGCACCTGCACTTTGCACAGGGTGCTGATCACTTCGTATTTCAGTGATTCAAGCATGGCCGCGAACATGGAGAACGATTCACGCTTGTACTCCTGCTTAGGATCTTTCTGCGCATAGCCGCGCAGATGGATGCCCTGACGCAGGTAATCCATCGCTGCCAGGTGCTCTTTCCACAGGGAGTCGAGCGTCTGCAGCATCACGCCTTTTTCGAAGTGGCGCATCATTTCGGTGCCAACCACTTCTTCTTTGCGCTGATAGACTTCGATGCCATTCTGCAGAATGCGCTCACGCAGTGTTTCTTCGTGCAGATCCGGCTCTTTATCCAGCCACTCTTTGATTGGCATGTCGAGGTCGAAATCGTTTTTCAGGCGTTCCTGCAGGCCTTCGACATCCCACATTTCTTCCAGAGACTGTGGCGGAATGTGCGCATCGATGGTGGTTTTGAACACGTCTTCACGGATGCTGGCGATGGTTTCGCTCACATCAGACACGTCCAGCAGTTCGTTACGCTGGGAGTAGATCGCGCGACGCTGATCGTTTGCCACATCATCATATTCCAGCAGCTGCTTACGAATATCGAAGTTACGGCTTTCTACCTTACGCTGTGCGTTGGCAATCGCTTTGGTCACCCACGGGTGCTCAATCGCTTCGCCAGGCTTCATACCCAGTTTACGCATCATGCCGGAAACGCGATCGGACGCGAAAATACGCATCAGGGCATCTTCCATCGACAGGTAGAAGCGGGAAGAACCGGCATCACCCTGACGACCTGCACGGCCACGCAGCTGGTTATCGATACGGCGAGATTCGTGACGCTCAGTACCAATGATATGCAGACCGCCGGAGGCCAGAACGGCATCATGACGCACCTGCCAGTCCGCTTTGATCTGGGCGATGGTCTCAGGCGTTGGCTCTTCAAGAGAGGCAACTTCTTCCTGCCAGCTACCACCCAATACGATATCCGTACCACGGCCCGCCATGTTGGTGGCGATGGTCACCGACGCCGGGTAACCCGCCTGAGCAACAATACCTGCTTCGTTGGCGTGGAATTTTGCGTTCAGAACGTTGTGCTTGATACCCGCTTTGGTCAGCTCGTTTGAAACCACTTCGGATTTCTCGATGGAGATGGTCCCCACCAGTACCGGCTGGCCGTTAGCGGTACGCTCTTTAATGTCTTCGATAATCGCGCCGATTTTGTCGAGCTCGGTCATGTAGACCAGGTCCGGCATATCTTTACGGATCATTGGACGGTTGGTTGGCACCACGATGGTGTCGAGTTTATAGATGGAGCTGAACTCGAACGCTTCGGTATCCGCAGTACCCGTCATACCCGCCAGTTTTTCATACAGACGGAAGTAGTTCTGGAAAGTGATGGAAGCCAGCGTCTGGTTTTCGTTCTGAATGTCCACGCCTTCTTTGGCTTCAACCGCCTGATGCAGACCGTCAGACCAGCGACGCCCCTGCATGGTACGTCCGGTGTGTTCATCGACGATGATCACTTCGCCATCTTTTACGATGTAGTCAACGTCACGGGTGAACAGCACGTGGGCACGCAGCGCAGCGGTCACGTGGTGCATCAGCATGATGTTGGTCGGCGAGTACAGGGACTCACCTTCTTCCATGATGCCTTCGCGAACCAGCAGCTCTTCGACCAGCACCAGACCACGTTCGGTGATGTTTACCTGACGCGATTTCTCATCCACAGAGAAGTGGCCTTCACCCTGGAAGGTATCGGAGTCTTCTTTTTCCTGACGAATCAGATACGGGATAATTTTGTTTACCTGCTTGTACATCTCGGAGCTGTCTTCAGCCGGACCGGAGATGATAAGCGGGGTACGCGCTTCATCGATGAGGATTGAATCCACTTCATCGACCAATGCGTAGTGCAGTTTACGCTGAACGCGTTCTTCAGGGCTGAACGCCATGTTATCGCGCAGGTAGTCGAATCCGTATTCGTTGTTGGTACCGTAGGTGATGTCGGCGGCGTATGCTTCACGCTTCGCCGGAGCTGGCATACCGGACATGTTTACCGCAACGCTCATCCCCAGGAACTCGAACAGCGGACGGTTGTTTTCGGCATCACGCTGTGCCAGATAGTCGTTGACGGTGACCACGTGAACGCCTTTACCTGACAGGGCGTTGACGTACGCTGGCAGCGTTGCGGTCAGGGTTTTACCTTCACCGGTACGCATTTCCGCGATGCAGCGGTCATTCAGAACCATACCGCCGAGCAGCTGTACGTCGAAGTGACGCATGCCGAAGACACGTTTACTGGCTTCACGGACGACCGCGAAAGCTTCCGGGATCAGGCTCTCTACGGTTGCGCCTTTTTCCAGGCGCTCACGGAATTCGTTGGTTTTCGCTTTGAGCTCGTCATCAGAGAGCTTTTCCAGCGCATGTTCCATGGCATTGATTTGTACTACAGTTTTGCGCATACGACGCAGTGTACGATCGTTACGGCTACCGAAAACTTTGGTCAATAAATTAAGCATAATTAAAATCTCAATCGCCCCGCCATGCGGAGTTTTAGTCATTAGATGAAGTTTATTTTTTTTCAGCTAAGGCGTTGAGGTCCGGCGCGGATGCCGTGTACCTGGCTTACCCAGGCGCTGACAGAAAAGGCGTGATGTGAAATGGAGTCACGGCTGTATGCCACCGAACGTACGATAACCGGCTGCTGGCTTTCGCGCATCAGCAGTGCGCTGAGCGTATCCAGCAGGGCCAGGTGATGTACTTCAAGGGGAGCAGAAGCTTCTGCGACCGGCAGCGCCTGTGGCGCCATCGCGAAGGAAAGATGACGAATGACCGTGCGGATGGCGTGCTGATGCCAGTAATCGACGGTAAACGTTGGTCGACGGTTGCCTTCCAGTAAAGCCAGATGAGTGAAACTGACTTTTGTGGTCGCCGTGTGGCTACTGGCGGTTTTGGTCGGTGGCGTGGATTCTGCGGCGTTGGCAATCGCAGGCAAGCCGAAACCTGCCGCGACCATCCCCAACAGGAGATGCGGCCAGAAGTATCGTCTGCCAAACTGTCGCCAGCGCGTCAGTATTCCGTTCACTTACCTTTTCACCTTGATTGCCAGGCAACCCTTCAAAATTTTTAAGCGTTCAGATAGTACCATTAATGGCTCACGCCAGCAGCACGAATGACGGCAATCCGCGCGAAAATGTGCTCAGGAAAGCAGCGATCGCACACGTCAGGCAAGTGAGAAACAGGAAGAATTGAAGAATGAAGGATTTTAGGAGGGGGCTAAAAAGAAAAAACGACTGGCTCCCTGGACGGAGAGAGTACCAGGTTACCAGTCGAATTTACAGTTTGGTGTCAGGCTTACGCCAGAACCAATGACGGTGCTTTGAATGCCAGTGGCAGTTCAGCGTCGTCTTCGAAGGTCACAAACTCCCAGGCTTCCTGTTTGGCCAGGACTGCCTGCAGCAGTTTATTATTCAGTGCGTGACCTGATTTGTACGCGGTGAATGCACCGATGATATTGTGACCACACATAAAGAGGTCACCGATAGCATCCAGCATTTTGTGGCGTACAAATTCATCTTCAAAGCGCAAACCGTCTTCGTTCAGTACGCGATAATCGTCAACAACGATGGCACAATCGAAGCTGCCGCCCAGGCACAAACCACGGGACTGCAGATATTCGATATCACGCATGAAACCAAAAGTACGTGCTCGGCTAATCTGACGCATGAACGCATCCGCAGAGAAGTTCATAGCATAACGCTGGTTGCTGCCGTCAATCGCCGGATGGTTAAAGTCGATGGTGAAATCCAACGAGAAACCATTAAACGGTTTGAATTCAGCCCATTTGTCGCCGTCTTCTACGCGAACCGTGTCTTTAATGCGCACAAATTTCTTCGCACAGTTCAGTTCATCAATGCCTGCGTCGAGCAGCAGATAAACGAACGGGGCAGCGCTGCCATCCATAATCGGGATTTCAGGCGCATCGACTTCAATCATGATGTTGTCGATACCCAGACCCGCCAGGGCGGCATTTAAGTGCTCAACCGTTGAAATCCGCACGTCATGCTCGTTGACAAGGCAAGTACAGAGCATGGTATCACGCACAGATTTGGCATCTGCCGGAAAATCAACCGGTGGATTCAAGTCGGTGCGACGATAGATGACCCCGGTATTTGCCGGCGCAGGGCGCAGCGTCAGTGTGACCTTCTTGCCAGTATGTAAACCGACACCAGTCGCCTGAACGATACGTTTAAGAGTCCTTTGTTTGATCATCGTATAATCTCGCCAAATTACTTATCCAACCGAAGTGTACTATACATTCGGCAGGCCAGTTTAGCACAAAGAGCGCAGATGCCCAAATTCCAGCTAATTCTTAATCAGCTTGCTTGCGCAGGAATGCTGGGATATCCAAATAATCCGGTTCTTTGGTGGTCTGCGGCGTATTGTCGTTAACCACTTTAGCTGCCGGTTTCTGCTCCTGCGTCAGCGGCGACATGCCGTGCTGCTGGTAGCGATCCATTACTGGCTGTTGCTGCTGCTGTTTGTTGGTTACCAGGGTAATTTCAGGACGCTTGTCCATACCGATACCGGTAGCAACTACGGTCACACGCAGTTCGTCGTTCATATCCGGGTCCAGAGAAGTACCGATAACCACGGTCGCGTTATCCGATGCAAACGCACGGATGGTGTTACCCACGGTTTCGAACTCATCCAGACGCAGGTCGAAGCCAGCGGTGATGTTAACCAGCACGCCACGCGCACCAGACAGGTCGATATCTTCCAGCAGTGGAGAAGAGATAGCCATTTCAGCCGCTTCTTCCGCACGGTCTTCACCGCTTGCCAGGCCAGAGCCCATCATTGCGTAGCCCATTTCGGACATGACAGTGCGCACGTCGGCAAAGTCGACGTTCATCAGACCCGGACGGGTAATCAGCTCGGCGATACCCTGAACAGCGCCTTTCAGCACGTCGTTCGCTGCACCAAATGCGTCCAGCAGGGAAATGCCACGACCCAGCACTTTCAGCAGTTTGTCGTTAGGAATGGTAATCAGAGAGTCCACATGCTTGGACAACTCGGCGATACCCTGCTCCGCAAACGCCATACGTTTTTTGCCTTCAAAATTGAATGGCTTAGTCACGACAGCAACGGTCAGAATACCTAAATCTTTGGCAACTTCAGCAACAACAGGTGCAGCACCCGTACCGGTACCGCCGCCCATGCCAGCCGCGATAAACACCATGTCAGCGCCATCAAGGGCTGCACGCAGTGCTTCACGGTCTTCGTCTGCCGCATTGCGACCGACTTCCGGGTTTGCGCCAGCACCCAGACCTTTGGTAATCCCATTACCAATCTGAATCGTCTGGCCGACAGCCGTTTTACGTAACGCCTGAGCGTCAGTGTTCACTGCGAAGAATTCAACACCCTCAATGCGCTCGCGCACCATGTGTTCGACGGCGTTGCCACCGCCACCACCGACGCCGATGACTTTAATCACCGCGTCGTTGGTCAGTTCCATAGGTTCAAACATAGTTTCTCTCCGTTTTGTGCCTGTCGCCTGAGAGCGCTAATTTTCGACGCTCTCTTAAAAAATTAAAACTCTTTTCGCAGCCAGGTATTGATTCGTTTGATCCACGAACTCACTGCGACACGTTTTTCCACTTCCGCTTCACCACTCAGATGTGACTCTTTTCCGTAGTGCAGCAGGCCCACAGCCGTTGAATAGTACGGCTCCTGAGCATAATCCGTCAGTCCGGTGATGTTCAGCGGCGCGCCAATGCGCACCTGCGTATGGAACACGCGCTGAGCGCAGGCCGCCAGGCCTTCAATTTGCGCCGCGCCACCGGTAAGAACAATCCCTGCGGCCAAGTGGTGTTTGACACCTTGTTGGCGCAGCTGTTCCTGCAATTGCAAAATCTCTTCGTTCACCAGGTTGAGCAGCTCGGTATAACGAGGCTCAATAACCTCTGCCAGCGTCTGACGCTGCAGGCTACGCGGTGGACGACCGCCGACGCTTGGGACTTCAACGCTTTCATCTTTACCAACGATGGAACCCAGCGCACAGCCATGACGAACTTTAATCGCTTCGGCATCGCTTGGTGGCGTACCGAACGCGTAAGCGATGTCGCTGGTCACTACATTCCCGGCATACGGGATAACTTTAGTGTGACGCAGCGCACCGCCGGTATACACGGCGATATCCATTGTACCACCGCCAACGTCTACTACGCAGACACCCAGCTCACGTTCATCTTCCGTCAATACGGAATAGCTTGATGCCAGCCCGGCGAAAATCAGTTGATCCACTTTCAGACCACAACGTTCCACGGCTTTGACAATGTTCTTCGCCATATCGTTGTGACAGGTGATCAAGTGCACTTTTGCCTGCATACGCACGCCGGACAAACCTACCGGGTTTTTGATCCCTTCCTGGTAGTCGATGGCGTACTCTTGCGGAATCACATGCAGAACACGGTGTTCATCGCGTACGCGTACAGACTTCGCCGTATGCACCACGTTCTCAACGTCTTCTTGGGTTACTTCTTCTTCAGAAATCGGCACCATCCCGATTTCATTTTGACAGCTAATATGTTTGCCTGAAAGCGCCAGATACACTGAAGAAATCTGGCAATCAGCCATCAATTCGGCCTGGTCAATGGCGCGCTGTACGCATTTCACCACGGATTCCAGGTCGTTCACACCGCCTTTGTCCATACCACGGGATGGGCAGCTGCCCACACCAATGATATTCACCATTCCGTCGGGCAGAACTTCCCCTACCAAAGCGGCTACCTTCGCGGTACCAATTTCCAGTCCTACTACCAGTTTTCTGTCCGTCGCTTTGATCATTGTTGCTCTGCCTGTGCCTGATTTTGTTGTTGATGTGTATCCTCTACGGGAGCGGGCTGCCACCCTACTGCCGCGCCTGAGTCATAACGCAAATCAACGTAGCTAATCCGTTTGCCATCGGTTTGCGCCTGCTGCTGAAGAACAGGATAGAGTTCTATAAAGCGCTCAAGCCGTTTCATCGTATCGCCGCGCCCCAGGTCCAGTTTGATGTCGTTATTCAACGTCAGCTGCCAGGAGCGGCGTGCGGTCATCGCCGCCACTTTCAACGTAAACTTATCTCTCGCCAGCATCTGTCCCATATCGCGATAGCCTTGCAGCACTTCGTTCTCGCTACCTTCCGGGCCATACAACATAGGCAGATTCTGCTTACTGGTGCGCTCGGCCGGCACGCTAAATGCGTTACCGTCGGTGTCCACCATATGCTGATCATTCCAGCGCGCAATCGGCACATATTCAACCAGATGAATCTTCAATTCGTCCGGCCACTGCTTACGAACGCTTGCCTGCTTAATCCAGGGCAGGCGTTCGATCTGACTCTGAATGATATTCACGTCCTGAGTCATAAACGTGCCCGGCGAGCCGAGCGCCAGAATTGCCTGGCGAATATCATCGTTACGCGTGTAGTGACGTTCCCCGGTCACTACCAGCTTGGATAACGGCAGACGCTGCGCATCTTCCATCCAGTTCAGTACCATCCAGCCGCTCATCAACACGGTGAATAATACCGCGAGCAGGAACATCATCCCTGCAAGACGCGTTCCATTATTTCTGCGTGAAGAAGCGATATCGTCCTCTTCTTCTTCACGGTTCCGTGTGTTCAGTGCTGCCTGCGACATATCAACCCGCCAGGTCCAAAATACGTACCACCAACTGCGAGAAGCTCATGCCGGCCTGACGTGCCGACATCGGCACCAGACTGTGGCTGGTCATGCCTGGGGAGGTGTTAGCCTCCAACAGATAAAGCTGACCATCGCTGTCCTGCATTACATCAATGCGTCCCCAACCTGAACACCCGAGAATGTTCCAGGCTTTGAGTACCAGGGCCTGCATTTCTTGCTCACGCGCCGAATCTTCACGACCAGGGCAGAAATACTGCGTCTCGTCAGAGAGATACTTCGCCTCATAATCATAGAAGACTCCGGCCGGTTGGATGCGAACCGAAGGTAAAATTTCTTCGCCGAGTACCGCGACGGTAAATTCCGGCCCGCTTAACCATTTTTCGATGAGAACTTCTTCATCATGCTGAAAAGCCAACGTTAAGGCATCGTGAAGTGCACCACTTTCGTCCACTTTCGACATTCCGACGCTGGAACCTTCCCGGCTTGGCTTCACAATCAGCGGTAAACCGAGTGCAGCAATACGCTGTTCTTCGTCCTGAGACAGGCCCTGCGCGAACTGAGTACGTGTCAACGCGACCCATGGCGCAACCGGAAGTCCTGCGCCCTGCCAGAGCAATTTACTGCGCAGTTTGTCCATCGAAAGTGCAGAAGCCATCACGCCACTGCCGGTGTAAGGCAGGCCCGTCAGTTCCAGTAAGCCCTGCAACGTGCCATCTTCCCCACCGCGACCGTGAAGTGCAATAAACGCTTTCTTAAAACCCAGGTTTTTCAGCTGAGTGATATCTGCGTCACGCGGATCGACCGCATGTGCGTCAATACCCGCCTCGCGCAAACCTGCCAGCACAGCCGCGCCGGAGTTCAGTGAAACCTCCCGCTCCGCGGAGGTCCCCCCGAGGAGGACAGCGATTCTATCAGCCATGGCGCTCTTCCTCCTGTGTTTGCGGCTTGAGTTTGATTTCAGCTAAGTTACGCGCAATTTTGCCGATATTTCCCGCGCCCTGAATCAAAATCAAATCGTTACCGGTCAGGACCGGCGCCAGAATTTCAGCGACTTTCGCCGGGTCCGACACCAGAATCGGGTCGACTTTACCGCGACTGCGAATGGTACGGCACAGGGAACGGCTGTCCGCTCCCGGAATCGGCGCTTCACCCGCGGCATAGACTTCCAGCATCAGCAACGCATCAACTTCGGTCAGCACGTTGGCAAAATCATCATACAGGTCACGCGTACGCGTGTAGCGGTGCGGCTGGAACACCATAACCAGATTTTTGTCCGGCCAGCCCGCGCGAGCCGCTTTAATGGTCGCATCCACTTCCGTTGGGTGGTGACCGTAGTCGTCCACCAGCATAGCGGTACCGCTTTTACCGTTAACGCCTGCCAGCGGATACTCACCCAGGAAGTCGAAACGACGGCCTGTACCCTGGAAGCTTTCCAGTGCGCGCAGAATAGCGTCGTCTTCGATGCCTTCTTCTGTGGCAACCGCCACCGCTGCCGCCGCGTTCAGGGCGTTGTGACGGCCCGGTGCGTTCAGCGTCACGCGCAGTGGCGCGTTATCATGACGAATCAGCGTAAAGTGCCCCTGCGCGCCAATCTGTTTGTAATCTTCAACGCGCACGTCGGCGTCGTCGCTAAAGCCATACGTTGTAATCTGACGACCGACGCGGGGCAGAAGCTCGCGGATAACCGGGTCATCAACGCACATCACCGCACGACCATAAAACGGCAGGTTGTGCAGAAAATTAATAAACGTCTGCTTTAAATTTTCGAAATCGCCCTGGTACGTGTCCATATGGTCGGCTTCGATATTGGTGACAATCGACACCATTGGCTGCAAATGCAGGAACGATGCATCGCTTTCATCCGCTTCTGCAATCAGGTAACGGCTATGACCCAGGCGCGCATGCACGCCCGCGGCTTTAACCAGACCGCCGTTGACGAAGGTTGGATCCAGACCGGCTTCGGCGTAGATGCTCGACACCATCGCGGTCGTCGTGGTTTTACCGTGCGTCCCGGCGACGGCAATGCCGTGGCGAAAACGCATCAGCTCGGCCAGCATTTCTGCGCGGCGGATGACGGGAATACGCGCTTCATGCGCCGCAACGATCTCCGGGTTATCCGCAGAAATCGCCGTAGAAACCACCACCACGCTCGCATCGCGCACGTTTTCAGGGCGGTGATTAAAATAAATCGTGGCACCCAGCGCCGTCAGCTGCTGAGTCACCGGGTTCGGCGCGAGGTCCGAACCACTGATCTGATACCCTTCGTTAGCCAACACTTCGGCAATACCGCCCATGCCAGCACCACCGATGCCAACAAAGTGAATGTGCCGGACGCGACGCATCTCGGGCACAATGGAACGCAGTTTCGCCAGTTGTTGTGTATTCATTCTCTAAACGCCATCGACTACTTAAAATTCGTGCAGCGCAAAAGGCGCTGCGATGATTAAGCCTGAGCTGCCAGGCTTACTGCTTGCGCTACCCGCTCGGTAGCATCCGGGATGGCGGCGGCACGTGCGCGCTCGGCCATCTCCAGCAATGTCTTTCTGTCCCAGCCCGCAAGGGTGCTGGCCACGGCATCCGCGGTAAACTGCGGCTGCTCAAAAATTTTCGCGGCGCCTGCTTTTTCCAGCGGCAGCGCATTCCAGTACTGTTGTCTGTCTTTGTGCTGGAACGGCACAAAAATCGCGGGCAGCCCGGCGGCGGCAATTTCGCTCACCGTCAATGCGCCGGAGCGGCAAACCACGACATCGGCCCAGGCGTAAGCTTCGGCCATATCGTCAATAAACTCGGTGACTTTGTGCTGGGGCTGACCGGCATCGGCATACGCCTGCTCCACAGTCTGCTGCCCACCTTTGCCACTCTGATGCCAGATAGTTACGCTATCGCCCAGCTTTTCGGCGACCTGCGGCATCGTCAGGTTCAATACACGGGCGCCCTGAGAGCCCCCGACCACCAGTACGCGAATCTCACCTTCACGCCCGGTCAGACGCTGTTCAGGCAGCGGAAGCGCCAGCACGTCAGTGCGTACCGGGTTGCCCACCACTTCGGCATTCGGGAATGCACCCGGAAAAGCCTGCATCACGGTTTTGGCAATTTTCGACAACCCTTTGTTGGTCAGTCCGGCAATACCGTTTTGCTCATGCAGTACCACCGGAATACCCAGCGACCACGCCGCCAGTCCACCCGGACCAGAGACATATCCGCCCATTCCCAGCACTACATCTGGCTGAAAACGCTGCATAATTGCTCGGGCCTGGCGCCAGGCGTTGAAGATACGTATCGGCGCAAAAAGCATTGCCTTGAGACCTTTTCCACGCAAACCGGAAATCTCAATGAAATCAATCTCGATCCCGTGCTTCGGCACTAAGTCCGCTTCCATACGATCAGCGGTACCGAGCCAGCGAATCTGCCAGCCCTGATCCATCAGATGGTGCGCAACGGCCAGCCCAGGGAACACGTGTCCGCCAGTACCACCCGCCATCACCATCAACCGCTTAGCCTGACCACTCATCGAACACCCCGTGTAAACGCCTGCGCTTTTTCCAGACGCGTTTCATAATCAATGCGTAACAAGAACATGATGGCCGTCGACATAATGATCAGACTGGAACCACCGTAACTGATGAGTGGCAGCGTCAGACCTTTGGTTGGCAGCATACCCGCTGCCGCACCGACGTTAACTAACGCCTGGAAGCTGAACCACACACCAATCGAACATGCGAGGAAACCTGAGAAACGCTGGTCCATCTCCAGCGCCTTGCGGCCAATGGACATGGCGCGGAAAGCGACGAAGAATACCATTAAAAGCGCAAGGACCACACCGATATAGCCCAGTTCTTCGCCGATGATGGCGAAGATGAAGTCGGTATGTGCTTCCGGTAAATACTCGAGTTTCTGTACCGAGTTGCCGAGGCCCTGCCCCCACATCTCACCGCGGCCGAAGGCCATCAGGGATTGCGTCAGCTGGTAACCGCTGCCGAACGGGTCTTCCCACGGGTTCCAGAAGGAGGTGACACGGCGAATACGGTATGGCTCGGCGAGGATCAGCAGGACAACCGCTGACATCCCCATGCCGATAATCGCGATGAACTGCCAGAGCTTAGCCCCGGCGAGGAACAGCATCGCCAGCGTGGTCACGAACAGCACGACCACGGTACCGAGGTCCGGCTGCGCCAGCAGTAAGATCGCCAGCACGAATATCACGCCCATCGGTTTTAAGAAGCCGCGCAGGTTGTTACGCACCTCATCGCCTTTACGCACCAGGTAGTTCGCGATGTAGCAGAACAGCGACAGCTTGGTAAATTCCGCAGGCTGAATACGCAGCGGGCCAAAGGCAATCCAGCGGGATGCACCGTTAACCGAACTACCGACGACCAGTACAATCAACAGCATCGCGATGGCCGTAATCAGCATCGCGGTGCTGTGACGCTGCCAGAATGCCATCGGCAAACGCAGCGTGACCAGGCCTAAACAGAACGCCAGCACGATGTACAAACCATCACGCTTAGCAAACAGGAACGGATCGTTCGCCAGACGCTGACCCACCGGCATTGACGCCGAGGTCACCATAATAAAACCGATCGCCGCCAGGCCCAGAGTCAGCCACAGCAGCATGCGATCGTACATGACCAGGCTGTCGGTATCCTGCTGCCGGGAGCCCATCACCCAACCTTTTAATGCCGCAAACAGCCACACCAGGATTCCGGATCCCGGCATATGGGGCATTCTCAGGCGTGGGAAAGATAAACGCATTAACCAAGCTCCTTCGCCAGGCGGGTAAACACATCCCCGCGCTGTTCAAAATTTTTAAACTGATCCAGGCTGGCACAGGCCGGAGAGAGCAGAACCATGTCGCCGTGTTTCAGTTGCGGAGCAATCAGACGTATTGCTTCTTCCATTGTTTCAGTACGAACGGCCACGTCAGGACGCAGTTGCGCCAGCGCATCACCATCACGACCAAAGCACCACAGACGCACGTTGTCGCCTTTCAGCCAGGTCTTCAGCGAAGAGAAATCAGCTGATTTACCGTCGCCGCCCAGCAGCAGATGCAGCGTGCCGTCAACATGTAGCCCGTTCAGCGCGGCTTCGGTACTGCCGACGTTGGTCGCTTTGGAATCGTTAATCCAACGCACACCGTTATGCTCCAGTGCGACCTGGAAACGGTGCGCCAGACCGGTAAACGTGGTCAGCGCTTTCAGACTGCTGGCACGCGGCAGGCCAGCGGCATCTGCCAGAGCCAGCGCCGCCAGCGCGTTGCTGTAGTTGTGCTGACCTGTCAGTTTCATCTCACGAACGTTCAGGACTTTCTCGCCTTTCACGCGCAGCCAGGTTTCGCCTTGCTGACGATTGAGGTGATAGTCACCCATGTTGACGCCGAAACTGACGCAGCGCGCATCGGCACCGCGAACCGGCATGGTCAGCGCATCATCAGCGTTCACCACACAGGTTTTTGCATTTTCATAGACCCGCAGTTTGGCGGCACGATACTGCTGCAGGCCAAACGGATAGCGATCCATATGATCTTCGGTCACGTTGAGGATCGTCGCGGCCACCGCTTCCAGGCTGGAGGTTGTTTCCAGTTGGAAGCTGGAAAGCTCAAGCACGTACAGTTCCCGCGAGACGTCCAGCAGCATTAACGCAGGCAGGCCGATGTTGCCGCCCACGCCGACGTTCACACCCGCGGCTTTCGCCATTTCACCCACCAGCGTGGTGACGGTGCTTTTACCGTTCGAACCGGTAATGGCAATAATCGGCGCCTGCGCTTCACGACAGAACAGTTCAATGTCACCCACGATTTCAACGCCCGCATCCGCAGCGGCGCTCAGCGAAGGGTGAGCCAGAGCCATACCAGGACTGGCGACAATCAAGTCCGCCGCCAGCAGCCAATCATCATTCAGGCCACCGACAAAACACTCAACGTCTTCTGGCAGCTTATCCAGTCCAGGAGGCGATACACGCGTATCCATCACGCGCGGGGTCACACCCTGCGCGAGGAAGAAATCGACACAGGAAAGCCCGGTCATTCCCAGACCAATGATGACGACGTTTTTATCCTGGTAATCAGTCATCATTAACGCACCTTCAGCGTGGCCAGGCCAATCAGGACCAGCATCAGCGAGATAATCCAGAAGCGCACGATCACGCGCGGTTCCGGCCAGCCTTTCAGCTCATAGTGGTGATGAATTGGCGCCATACGGAAGATGCGCTGACCGCGCAGCTTGAAGGAGCCGACCTGCAAAATGACCGACAGGGTTTCAACCACAAACACGCCGCCCATGATCAACAACAGGAATTCCTGACGCAGCAGCACGGCGATAATGCCGAGCGCGCCGCCCAATGCCAGAGAACCCACGTCGCCCATGAAGACCTGAGCCGGGTAAGTGTTGAACCACAGGAAGCCTAAACCGGCCCCGACGATCGCCGTACAGACAATCACCAGCTCACCGGCATGGCGCAAATACGGAATGTGCAGATAGTTGGCAAAGTTCATGTTACCGGTCGCCCATGCCACCAGCGCGAAGCCCGCCGCCACGAAGACCGTCGGCATGATCGCCAGACCGTCGAGGCCGTCCGTCAGGTTTACCGCATTACCGGTACCAACAATGACGAAGTAGGCCAGCACGATGTAGAAGATGCCGAGCTGCGGCATGACGTCCTTAAAGAACGGCACAACCAGCTCGGTGGCTGGCGTATCTTTTCCGACCATGTACAGCGCGAAGGCCACGCCCAGCGCAATCACCGACATCCAGAAGTATTTCCAGCGGGCAATCAGGCCTTTGGTGTCTTTGCGCACCACTTTGCGGTAGTCATCGACGAAGCCGATGATGCCGTAACCCACCAGCACCACCAGCACGCACCAGACGTACGGGTTAGACGGGTAAGCCCACAGCAGAACAGACACCACAATCGCGGTCAGGATCATGATCCCGCCCATGGTTGGCGTACCGCGTTTACTGAAATGCGACTCTGGGCCGTCGTTACGCACGACCTGGCCAAACGCTAATTTTTGCAGACGGGCGATCATACGCGGGCCCATCCACAGGGAGATGAACAGCGCGGTCAGCAGGCTGACGATGGCGCGAAACGTCAGATAGGAAAAGACGTTAAAGCCTGAGTAATACTTGACCAAATGTTCGGCCAGCCAAACTAACATGTTCCGTTCTCCTGTAGAGCGCGAACCACCTCTTCCATGGCAGCGCTACGTGAACCTTTCACTAAAATGGTAATGATCTGATGCTCTTTGATAAGCGTTTTCAGACGTGAAATCGCTGCAGGCTTGTCGGCAAAATGCTCGCCGACGCCGCTGGCATCGCTAATCGTTTTACTGAGGGTGCCGACGCTGATGACGCAGTCGATGCCCGCCGCTTTCGCCGCTTCACCCACCTGGTGGTGACAGGCTTCGCTTTCGTCGCCGAGCTCTGCCATGTCACCAACGACCATCACGCGGAAGCCTGGCATTTCGGACAGCACCTGCGCCGCCGCAGTCATTGACCCGACGTTGGCATTGTAGGAGTCATCAAGCAGCAGCTGGTTTTCGGCCAGTTCAATCGGGAACAGACGGCCCGGCACGGCTTTCAACGTGGCGAGACCGGCTTTCACCGCGGCTAAGTCTGCACCGACTGCCATCGTCAGCGCCGCTGCGGCCAGCGCATTGGCGATATTGTGACGGCCCGGCAGCGGCAGCAGAACGTCGACGTTGCCAACCGGAGTCTGCAACGTGAATTCGGTCCCGTGGCTGGTGACGTGAATGTTGTTGGCAGTGAAATCACTGTTCGCCGCATTCGGCGAGAAGCGCCACACCTTGCGATCGCCAATCACGCTCTGCCAGTTCAGCCAGTCGTTATTATCGGCGTTCATAATCGCGATGCCGTTCAGCGGCAGGCCGCTGTAGATTTCGCCTTTCGCTTTAGCAACGCCCCCCAGAGAGCCGAAGCCTTCCAGATGCGCGGCAGCCAGGTTATTCACCAGCGCGGCTTCAGGACGCGTCAGATCGACGGTCCAGGCAATTTCGCCCTGATGGTTCGCGCCTAATTCAATCACTGCAAATTCGTGTTCTTTCGTGAGACGCAGCAGCGTCATTGGCACGCCGATGTCGTTATTCAGATTGCCTGCGGTGTACAGCGTGTTGCCACACTGGCTGAGAATGGACGCCGCCATCTCTTTCACCGAGGTTTTACCGGAAGAACCGGTTAAGGCGACAACGCGCGTCGGCACCTGCTGACGTACCCAGGCTGCCAGCTCGCCAAAAGCCAGACGGGTGTCTTCCACCACTACCTGCGGTAAATCACAATCCAGTTTGCGGCTGACCAGCAGAGCGCCTGCGCCAGCGGCTTTGGCCTGCTCGGCAAAGTCGTGGGCATCGAAACGCTCGCCTTTGAGGGCCACAAACAGACAGCCCGCCGTGATTTTGCGGGTATCGGTGGTCACATCATCAATCGTGGCATCCTGGCCCAACAGCTCACCGTTGAGGATCTCTGCAATGCGGCTCAGTGGAAGGCTAATCATGCGACGACTCCCAGCAAACGTGCCGCTGTAACGCGGTCGGAATAGTCGAGACGGCGATTGCCAACGATTTGGTAGTCTTCGTGACCTTTACCGGCCAGCAGCACGACATCGTTCTCTTTGGCCTGCATGATGGTGGCGGTCACGGCTTCAGCGCGGCCTTCCATCACTTTCGCCCGGCCTGCGTCGAGCATCCCGGCGAGAATATCGTTGATGATGGCGCGCGGCTCTTCGGTACGCGGGTTGTCGTCCGTTACTACGGCGATGTCCGCGAACTGTTCAGCAATAGCGCCCATCAGTGGACGTTTGCCTTTGTCGCGATCGCCGCCGCAGCCAAACACGCACCACAGCGTTCCGGTGCAGTGCAGTCGCGCGGCTTCGAGCGCTTTTTCCAGGGCGTCCGGCGTGTGGGCATAATCCACCACCACGGTCGGTTTTCCTGGTGCGCTGAACACTTCCATACGGCCGCAAACCGGCTGCAAACGCCCCGCACATTTCAGCAGGTCAGCCAGTGGGTAATCCAGCGCCAGCAGAGTCGCCAATGCCAGAAGAAGGTTGCTGACGTTAAACGCGCCCATCAGGCGGCTTTCGATTTCGCCTTCGCCCCAGCTGGAGTCGAAGTGAATGGTCGCTCCGCTGTCGTGGTAATTCACCGCAGTGGCTTTCAGCCAGCGACCATGACAGTTTGGATTAATATGGTCTTCCATCGACACCGCGACGGCGTCCGGCAGTTTTGCCAGCCAGCGACGGCCCACTTCGTCATCGGCGTTAATAATCGCCTGACCAAAATGGTGCGTGGAATACAGCATCCACTTCGCCGCTTCGTATTGTTCCATGTCGCCGTGGTAATCAAGATGATCGCGGCTGAGGTTGGTAAACACCGAGGCGACAAATTTCAGCGCCGATACGCGATGCTGAACCAGACCGTGAGAGGACACTTCCATCGCCGCAAAAGAGGCACCCTGCCCTGCCAGGCCAGACAGTACATGCTGTACGTCGACCGCAGAACCGGTGGTGTTTTCGGTTGGAATGACTTTGTCCAGCAGGCCATTGCCCACGGTGCCCATCACGGCGCTGGTTTCACCGAGCAGCTGCGCCCATTGCGCCAGAAGCTGGGTGATAGTCGTTTTGCCGTTGGTCCCGGTCACGCCGACCAGGCGCAATTGTTCTGAAGGCTGGTTGTAGAAACGCCCCGCCAGGGCGGACAAACGTTCGTTAAGCTGGCTGAGATAGATGACCGGTACGCCGTGCATTTCGCGGATTTCGCCATCCGCTGCTTCATCTTTTGCTTCAGCAATAATGGCAGCTACACCTTGCGCTATCGCCTGCGGGATATATCGACGCCCGTCCGCCTGATGACCTAAAACAGCCACAAAGAGGTCGCCCGACGCCGCCACACGGCTGTCGAGTGTCATCTCTCGCAGTACCCGCTCCGGTGCGTTTGGCACCCACGGAGCAAGAAGGTCGCGCAAATTACGATCTGCCACCTGTTCCCTCGCCTTGATTCGTCACAAATTCACTTTTATCGCCCGTTGCCAGCGCATCGGGTTCAATGTTCATGGTGCGCAGGACGCCGCCCATGATGGCACCGAACACCGGCGCGGAAACGGCACCGCCGTAATATTTACCTGCCTGCGGATCGTTGATGACCACCACCAGCGCGAAACGCGGCTGGCTGGCTGGCGCAACGCCCGCGGTGTAAGCAATGTATTTGTTGATGTACTTACCGTCTGGACCTACTTTCTTCGCCGTACCGGTTTTAATCGCGATGCGATAACCTTTGATGGCCGCTTTTACGCCGCCGCCGCCGGGCAGCGCCACACTTTCCATCATGTGAACCACGGTACGTACGATAGGTTCCGGGAAGATACGCTCACCGGGAACCGGGGGATCAACTTTGGTAATCGACAGCGGGCGATAGACCCCGTAGCTGCCAATCGTTGCGTAGACTCGCGCTAACTGTAACGGCGTTACCATTAGCCCGTAGCCGAAAGAGAAGGTGGCCCTCTCTATGTCAGACCACCGTTGTTTTTGAGGATATAAGCCACTGCGTTCTCCGACCAACCCCAAATTGGTCGCTTTTCCCAGTCCAAAGCGTGCGTAAGTATCTACTAACGCTGAGGACGGCATCGCTAACGCCAGCTTGGAGACACCGACGTTACTCGACTTCTGTAGTACCCCGGTCAGGGTTAATTCGCTGTAGCGCGCCACGTCTTTGATTTCGTGGCCGTTAATTCGGTATGGAATGGTGTTCAGAACGGTATTTTCATTGACGATCCCGCGTTGCAGCGCGGTCATCACCACCATCGGTTTAACGGTCGAACCGGGTTCGAACACGTCAGTAATGGTGCGGTTACGCATAATGTCTTTCTGCGTACCGGTCAGATTATTCGGGTTGTAGGAGGGGCTATTGGCCATCGCCAGCACTTCACCCGTGCTGACATCCACCAGTACCGCGCTGCCGGATTCCGCTTTGTTAAACGCCACGGCGTTATTTAATTCGCGATAAACCAGGGCTTGCAGGCGTTCATCAATGCTTAACGCCAGGTTATGTGCGGCCTGGCTGTCGGTCGAGGAGATATCTTCAATCACGCGACCGTAGCGGTCTTTACGCACGATGCGCTCGCCCGACTGCCCGGTTAGCCATTTATCAAAGCTCTTTTCGACGCCTTCGATACCCTGGCTGTCCACGTTAGTGAAACCGATAAGGTGAGAGGTTACTTCTCCGGATGGATAGTAACGACGAGATTCTTCACGGAGATGAATGCCTGGCAGCTTCAGTTTTTTGATGTAGTCGGCCATGTCAGGATTGACCTGACGCGCAAGATAGATAAAGCGCATACGCGGGTTGGTGTTGATGCGCGCGGCCAGCTGATCGAGCGGCATGTTCAGCGCATCGGCCAACGCCTTCCAGCGGTTATCGATGCTGACGCCGCCTGCATCATGCAGTTCTTTCGGATCGGCCCAGATAGCCTTCACCGGCACACTCACCGCCAATGGGCGGCCAGAGCGGTCGGTTATCATGCCGCGCGACGTGGTGACTTCCTGCACGCGCAGGGAGCGCATGTCACCCTGACGCACCAGCATGTCCGGGTTGATTATCTGCAACCATGCTACACGACCCAGCAGGAACGCCATCGCCAGCAAAATACAGCCGCAAAGCAACGCAAAACGCCAACTAATAAAGTTGGCCTGTGCTTCCTGACGTTTTGGTTTAAGCGTCTTTGCCGCTGCTTTCATGCGTCGTGATAATCCTTATTTTTGTACAACGATGTTTTCCTGGGAAGGATCGACATGCTGCATTTGCAGCTTCTCCGTGGCGATCCGCTCAACCCGGCTATGGTCGCCGAGTGCATTCTCTTCAAGGATCAGGTTACGCCACTCAATATCCAGAGCATCGCGTTCCAGAACCAGCTGTTCACGTTGTGCGGTCAACAAACGGGTATGGTGCGCCGTCGTGACCACCGTTATTGCCGACAAAATAATGCAAATGAACAGGCAGAGTGGCAGCTTCCCAAACCGCAAAAGGTCGTCGCCGATCACGCCAGGCAAGGCATGGCGCTCGTTGCTTCCTAACGACCCTTTCACTTTGCTTAGGGCTTCTGACACTCTGCTGATCATGCGTTCGTCCTCTCTGCAATACGCAGTACTGAACTACGAGCGCGTGGATTCTCTGCCACTTCTTGTTCGCCCGGCATCAACTTGCCTAGTGCTCGCAGATAGCGGCCACCCAGTTTCCTGAGTTGCTCTTCGGTCATCGGTAACCCTGCCGGAACCTGCGGACCGCGGCTTTGCTCACGCATAAAGCGTTTCACAATGCGGTCTTCCAGCGAGTGGAAACTGATGATGGAGAGCCGCCCACCCGGGGCCAGCACGCTGAGCGAGCTTTTTAGCGCCTGCTCTATCTCCTCAAGTTCACTGTTCACCCAGATGCGCACCGCCTGGAAAGTACGGGTCGCAGGATGTTTGAATTTGTCTTTCACCGGCATCGCCGCGGCAATGACTTCCGCCAGTTCTTTGGTGCGGGTCATTGGCTCAATGCGGTTACGCTCAACGATGGCGCGGGCAATACGTTTGCCAAAACGCTCTTCGCCAAAGGTTTTGATAACCCAGGCGATATCGGCTTCTTCTGCGTTCAGCAGCCACTCGGCTGCGGACTGGCCACGTGAGGGGTCCATACGCATATCCAGCGGTCCGTCACGCATGAAGGAGAAGCCGCGTTCCGCATCGTCAAGCTGGGGTGAAGAGACACCAAGATCGAGCAGAATGCCGTCGATCTTGCCTGTAAGGCCGCGCTCGCTAACGTAATCAGCCAGCGCAGAAAAAGGTCCATGCACAATGGAAAAGCGGGAGTCATCGATGGCATTCGCCACAGCGATAGCTTCTGGATCCCTGTCGATAGCCAACAACTGCCCTTCCGCTCCCAGTTGCAAAAGGATCAGGCGTGAGTGACCACCACGACCAAAAGTGCCGTCAATATAGATACCGTCAGGACGAATATTCAGACCGTTTACAGCCTCGTCCAGCAGTACCGTTGTATGTTTAAAATTTTCCATCATTTTATAAGGACAAGTCCTGCAACCGCTCCGACAATTCTCCAGAGGCGGACTGCTCAGCGTCGATATCTTCCTTGACTCGTTGATACCAGGTCGTTTCATCCCACAGTTCAAACTTGTTGAACTGTCCGACCAGCATCACTTCTTTGGTCAGTCCGGCGTGTTGCCGTAAAACCGGCGCAATCAGCAAACGACCGGCGTTGTCCATTTGACATTCGCTGGCATGCCCCAGCAACAGACGCTGTACGCGGCGTTCTGCGGGGTTCATGCTCGACAGTCGCGACAATTTTTGCTCGATGATTTCCCATTCGGGCAGCGGGTAAAGCAGCAGGCATGGGTGATGGATGTCAATGGTGCACACCAATTGACCAGCAGCGTTCTCAAGCAGCAAATCCCGGTATCGGGTTGGGACGGCTAAACGCCCCTTGCTGTCGAGATTGACTAACGTAGCTCCACGGAACATGCCAGCCTCACCCCTTTTCTCCACTTTCGCCCACAAATCCCCACCTAAAGGAGTTTACGGAGCGGAGGAAAAGCTTGTCAAGCCAGCACTGATGCCATACGAGTAAGAAAACTCAATAATAAGCACCAATATTCGCCTTGATTAATTTCTGTCCAGCGAACGAGGCAAAATAACGTCATGAATAGTGGCGAGAAAAAAACCAACAGGTTCGTAACGTTTTAGAACAACTCAATTTCACAAAGGTGAAAATATAAAGTGTCAGTTTGCGACGTGCGCGGCATTTTAGGACATTCTCCTCCGCGTTAATAGCCCTTGCTGGAACTGTTTATGCCAGCCCGGAGCCCTTAAAGCGTGAGGAAATGTGAGAGCGTGAATGAAGTGACTGTTAATTCTGCAAAAGGCGACATGAATGTAACAAAACAATACAAAAGAAACCGTTCTTTACTTTTCATTAACCTAAATTAATACCGCTGGGCTTGTTTAAAAAGAAAGTTTTATAGTGATTGGAAGAAACTTAAGGAATTGTCTGAATAAGAATTTTCATCTTTTTCTGGAGGAAAATTAGGAAAGACAATTCCATTCGCTTGCCTTTCCCATTATCGCTTAACGGCGGCTCAGACTTCCGCGACGATACAGATTACGGCGGATACGGCTAAGACCTGGCTTTGGCTTACGGGGCTCATCCAGGCTTGCCAGCACAATTTCCAGCACACGTTCGGCAACATCACGGTGGCGCTGCGCCACGGCCAACACAGGGCACTGAAGGAAGTCGAGAAGCTCATGATCGCCAAAGGTGGCAATAGCCAATTCTGATGGCAGCTTTCCTTCACGACGCAGCGTAACGTCCATCACGCCCTGAAGCAGCGCAAAGGATGTTGTGAACAGCGCTTGTGGCATCGGATGGGTTTCCAGCCATTTTTCGAACAGCTGAGCAGCCGCTTCACGCTCATAGCTATTTGCGTAAAGGAAATTCACTTCGCGCGGGTCATCTTTCCATGCGCTACGGAACCCTTGTTCACGCAGGAAGCTGACGGAAAGCTCCGGTAGCGCGCCGAGATACAGCACTGTTTCCGCCGGGAATTTACGCAGTTCAGCGCCCAGCGCTTCGGCGTCTTCCTGATCGGCCCCCACAACGCTGGTGAAATGCTCGCGATCGAGCGCGCGGTCAAGGGCGACAATCGGGAAGGGATCGTTAGCCCAGCGCTGATAAAACGGATGCTCGGGCGGCAAAGAAGTCGACACGATGATCGCATCCACCTGACGCTGGAGCAGATGCTCAATACAGCGCATTTCGTTGTCAGGCTGATCTTCAGAACAGGCGATCAGCAGCTGATAGCCACGCTGGCGGGCCTGGCGCTCAAGATAATTGGCAATGCGGGTGTAACTGGTGTTTTCGAGATCAGGGATAACCAGGCCAATGGAACGTGTACGGCCCGCGCGCAGACCGGCGGCGACGGCGTTGGGATGATAGTTATGCTCGCGCACAACGGCCATGACCTTTTCGACAGTTTTATCGCTGACGCGATACTGTTTCGCTTTTCCATTGATCACATAGCTCGCCGTGGTGCGTGACACGCCGGCAAGCCTGGCGATTTCATCCAGTTTCACAATTGCCCCTTGCTTAAAATGTACAATCCATAACCATTGTTAAATCATGGAATAAATTCCATAACATCTAAGCGCAGAATGCGCACAGCGGCAACCGCTTTTATTGACTCTTACCGCTGATTTCGCAAAAAAAAGCCCGACATCAAAGGTCGGGCTATGGTTTTCGGATGAAACGCAGGGTTATCGCATTATCTTGTCGCCGCGCGACAGGCCCACAACGCCCGAACGGGCCACTTCGACAATGCGCGCCACATCACGCAGCGAGGCCAGGAAAGCGTCGAGCTTATCGCTGGTCCCCGCCAGTTGGACGGTATAGATAGACGGTGTGACGTCGATGATTTGTCCGCGGAAGATCTCGGTATTGCGCTTCACTTCTTCGCGCCCGTAACCGCTGGCCTGCACTTTCACCAGCATGATTTCACGTTCGACGTGCGCGCCCTGCCCGAGTTCACTCACGCGCAAAACGTCCACCAGCTTGTGCAGCTGCTTTTCAATCTGCTCGATAACCTTTTCGTCACCGACGGTCTGGATAGTCATGCGGGACAGCGTCGGATCGTCGGTCGGCGCCACGGTCAGGCTTTCAATGTTGTAGCCACGCTGGGAGAACAGCCCAATCACGCGCGATAATGCACCCGATTCATTCTCCAGTAAGACTGATAATATCCGGCGCATAATCAGGTTCTCTCCGTTTTGCTCAACCACATTTCATCCATACCGCCGCCGCGGATGTGCATTGGATAGACATGCTCACTGCCGTCAACGATGACATCCACAAACACCAGGCGGTTGTTACGCACCTGCTCCAGCGCTTCACTCAGGCGGGCTTCCAGTTCAGCCGGTTCGCTGACGCGAATCCCCACGTGACCATAGGCCTCCGCCAGACGAACAAAGTCCGGCAGCGAGGACATATAGGATTGCGAATGGCGGCCGGAGTAGATCATGTCCTGCCACTGTTTCACCATTCCGAGGTAGCCATTGTTGAGGTTCAGCACCAGCACCGGCAGCTCGTATTGCAGCGCAGTAGACAGTTCCTGAATGTTCATCTGGATACTGCCATCGCCGGTCACGCAGATAACCGTTTCTGCCGGAAGCGCCATTTTGACGCCTAACGCCGCAGGCAGGCCGAAGCCCATCGTGCCGAGGCCACCGGAGTTTATCCAGTGACGCGGTTTATCGAACGGGTAATAAAGCGCCGCAAACATCTGATGCTGACCCACGTCAGAAGTGACATAGGCTTCGCCCTTCGTCAGACGCCAGATTGTTTCAATCACCGCCTGAGGCTTAATGTGCTCGCTTTCGGTGTCGTACTTCAGGCACTGACGCGCGCGCCACTGATCGATTTGCTGCCACCAGTCGCGGATATCATCCAACGGCTGCGTGGTGGACTCTTGCTCCAGCAGCTCCAGCATTTGTTCCAGCACCTGACGCGCATCGCCCACAATCGGCACATCGGCGGAAACGGTTTTAGAAATCGACGTCGGGTCGATATCGATATGCAACACCGTGGCGTTCGGGCAGTACTTCGCCAAATTGTTGGTGGTGCGATCGTCAAAGCGCACTCCGACGGCAAATATGACGTCGGAGTTGTGCATGGTCATGTTGGCTTCATAGGTGCCATGCATACCGAGCATGCCGAGCGCCTGGCGATGCGTTGCTGGAAACGCGCCTAATCCCATCAGCGACGACGCGACAGGCAGATTCAGTTTTTCAATCAGCATACGCAGCACGGCTTCGCTGGACGAGGTGATCGCCCCACCGCCGACATACACTACCGGTTTTTTGGCGGCAATGAGCGTCTGTAACGCGCGCTTGATTTGGCCTTTGTGTCCAGTCGTGGTGGGATTATATGAGCGCATGCTGACTTCATCCGGCCAGCTGTACGGCAGTTTATTGGCCGGGCTCAGGATATCTTTCGGTAAATCAACCACCACTGGGCCAGGACGTCCACTGGCCGCCAGCCAGAATGCCTTCTTCAGCACGCCGGGAATATCTTCGGTTTGCTTCACCAGGAAGCTGTGTTTTACCACCGGGCGAGACACGCCCACCATGTCGCATTCCTGGAACGCATCATAGCCAATCAGTGAGGTCGCAACCTGGCCTGAAAGGATAACCAAAGGAATCGAGTCCATATAGGCTGTCGCAATCCCGGTTATCGCATTGGTCGCACCAGGACCAGACGTGACCAGCACCACGCCCACTTCACCCGTGGCGCGCGCCAGGCCATCAGCCATATGCACTGCGGCCTGCTCGTGGCGAACCAGAACGTGATCGATTCCCCCCACAGTATGCAATGCATCATAAATATCGAGGACCGCGCCTCCCGGGTAGCCGAATACCTGCTTTACGCCCTGATCGATTAACGATCGAACGACCATCTCGGCGCCAGACAACATCTCCATGGTTTGCCTCCAGGCTTAGTTAATGACGGCGGAACTCATTTCCGCATCGTCATACAACAGGGTTATACCGCCCCCGTTGATTTTAGAATGACAGCATTTCCTTAACATAACCGCTACCTATCAGGCAGGCAATCAGTCGCCTGACCCGTATAACGGGGCCATACAGAAGAAAAGAAAGCTGGATTTAAACTAAACGGTGGAATACTTCAGGAATAAGGAAAGATGATGGAAAAAACTCGAAGGAATGGGCCAACTGCAGGTAATCATGCATTTTTAACGCGGCGGCAGGTCATCAAAAGAATTGATATTAGTGAAATATGCCAACAATAAGGTTATTTGCAGAACAAACCAGATGCTTTCACATCTGGCTTATCAGAAGGGATATGAGTGAGTCGAGATTAACGTCGACAAACTGATACCAGCAGCTCTTCCATCCACTGATGGCCTTTATCGCGGCCCGCAGCTTCGTGCCAGGAAAGGAAACAGGTACGGCTGTTTAATTTCATCGGCAGCGGCAGAATTTGAATATTCAATTTCTTGGTAAAATCTTCCGCTAACCAACGCGGTGCAATTGCCACTAACTCCGTCTGTGAGACGACATTAAGCGCGCTGGTTAATGCCATCCCTTGATAAGCGATACAGGCCTGTTTTTCTACCGTATCGTACCAGGGCTGACTGAATGATGCGAAGCGTTCCAGGGAAACGACAGCATGTTCTTCGTGATATATATCACTTTCTTTCAGCGGACTCAGCAGACGCGGATGACTCACACTCGCCACTAACACCATTTCATCACGAAATAATGGTACACAGGCAAATTCAGGACGACGGAATTCGTCATACCCAATAACAAACTCAAGTTCCTGATAGCGTAACTGATGTTCAGTATTTTGATTTAAGCAGGACTTAAATACTAAATGGGTATTGGGTGCGACCTTATTCACATTATTAAGAATTAATGAGGTCAACACATTATCCAGCGGACTGCACACGCAGAGATTAAACACACGCTCGCTGCTAATCGGTTCGAAGCCTGAACCCGGCAACTCGTTTTGCACTAACTGCAGCGCCTGTCGAACTGAACCAAACAGCTGAGAGGCTCTGGCGGTAGGCTGGATGCCGCGGCCATAGCGCACGAACAGTTCATCGTTGAACATGACTTTCAGGCGCGAAACCGCATTACTGACAGCGGGCTGTGACATGCCTAACAGATGGGCTGCACGGGTAATATTTTGTTCCTGCATGACCGCATCAAAAACGGTCAATAAATTGAGATCGACCGAGCGGAGCTGGGGGCGCACATGCTCCTGACCGGAACCTGTAGGCGATGTTTCTTTTTCAACGATCATACTTGACTCCACTGTCACACTTAATGTCCTTTTCTTAGGTGCAGTAATAAATACTGAAAATATGATTTAACACGCATATACATTTAGAAAAAGAGATACAGACAAATTTAGGAATTTATAAAGTCACGCCAGCAAAAAAGATTAGCCAGACAGAACTACGTTCAATTAACCATCAAACAATAACCGGCGCTTTGTAGATAAATTTTAATCATAAATGGGGGGAATAGACAACATCGCTTTTAGAAAGGATTACTTAAGCAAATTTAAATATGTGATGTAACACAATCTGGATCACATAACAATTCTTTATCAATAAACTGTGAAAATTCTTAAATTCAGAAAATATTAACGTCTAACCCCCGTGATATCATCAAGTTACAGGGGGGATTGCGGCACCCAAATGCGTTACCAAATGAAAATAAAAATTTTGATATGATTCATTTTATTAATCTCACGAAACAACATGAAGATAATCGTCGAAAAAAAAGATGAGGACTAGCACAATTAGCTAATAAAATTTCTCTTTTCCCGGTCACTTACTCCCCCTACTGCCTCAGAAAAGGTTGACATCAATCTGCGTATCCAGTACCACTAAAGGCATATCGAATTCATCTGGAGCATGACGCAATGATCCGCACTTCTCGTTTCACCGGTCTACTACTACTAAACGCATTCACTCTGCGCGGTAGACTGGTGGGCGACGTTTTGCGTTAAGTCATCTCCCAGTAAGACTAAAAACCCGCGCCTTAGCGCGGGTTTTTTTATGCTCGTAGCAAGGCGACCTAAGACTGACAAGGACCTAAAACCATGAGCCAACAAGTCGTTATCTTCGATACCACCTTACGTGACGGTGAACAGGCGTTACAGGCAAGCCTGAGCGTAAAAGAGAAACTGCAAATCGCTCTGGCCCTTGAGCGCATGGGTGTAGACGTAATGGAAGTCGGTTTCCCGGTGTCTTCCCCGGGCGACTTCGAATCCGTGCAGACCATCGCGCGCAACATCAAAAACAGCCGTGTGTGTGGCTTAGCCCGTTGCGTTGAGAAAGACATTGATGTGGCGGCTGAGTCCCTGAAAGTGGCCGAAGCATTCCGTATCCATACTTTTATCGCTACCTCACCGATGCACATCGCCACCAAGCTGCGCAGTACGCTGGATGAAGTCATCGAACGCTCCATTTACATGATTAAACGTGCGCGTAACTACACCGATGACGTTGAGTTCTCTTGTGAAGATGCAGGCCGTACACCGATTGAAGATTTATCCCGCGTAGTAGAAGCCGCAATTAACGCCGGGGCGCGCACCATCAACATCCCGGATACCGTTGGCTACACCATGCCGTTCGAGTTCGCCAACATCATCACCGGCCTGTATGAACGCGTGCCGAACATTGATAAAGCCATTATCTCCGTCCACACCCATGACGATTTAGGTCTGGCAGTCGGCAACGCCATCGCCGCGGTTCACGCCGGTGCGCGTCAGGTTGAAGGGGCAATGAACGGCATCGGCGAGCGTGCGGGTAACTGTTCGCTGGAAGAAGTCATCATGGCTATCAAGGTCCGCAAAGACATCATGAACGTGCAGACCCGGATCAATCACAACGAAATCTGGCGTACCAGTCAGACCGTCAGCCAGATTTGCAACATGCCCATTCCGGCGAACAAAGCGATTGTCGGCACCGGCGCCTTCGCCCACTCCTCCGGTATCCACCAGGACGGCGTGCTGAAGAATCGAGAAAACTACGAAATCATGACCCCAGAATCCATCGGCCTGAATCAGGTGCAGTTGAACCTGACCTCACGCTCTGGCCGCGCGGCAGTGAAACACCGCATGGACGAAATGGGCTACAAAGAGTCCGATTACAGCCTGGACAATTTGTACGACGCATTCCTGAAACTGGCCGACAAAAAAGGTCAGGTGTTCGATTACGACCTGGAAGCCCTGGCGTTCATTAATAAGCAGCAGGAAGAACCTGAGCATTTCCGCCTGGACTATTTCAGCGTGCAGTCTGGCTCCAACGACATCGCCACCGCTTCGGTCAAACTGGCCTGCGGCGGGGAAGTGAAAGCCGAAGCAGCCAATGGCAACGGCCCGGTCGATGCGGTTTATCAGGCCATCAACCGCCTCACCCAGTTTGACATCGAGCTGGTGAAATACGGTCTGACCGCCAAAGGCCACGGTAAAGATGCGCTGGGTCAGGTGGATATCGTTGCTAACTATAACGGACGCCGTTTCCACGGTGTCGGCCTGGCAACGGATATCGTCGAGTCTTCCGCCAAAGCCATGGTTCACGTACTGAACAGCATCTGGCGTGCTAATGAAGTCGAAAAAGAGTTGCAGCGCAAAGCGCAGAATAACGAGAACAAAAAGGAAACCGTGTAATGTCGAAGAACTACCATATTGCTGTTTTGCCGGGTGACGGTATTGGCCCGGAAGTGATGGCGCAAGCCCTGAAAGTACTGGAAGCCGTTCGTCAGCGTTTTGAAATGCGCATCACCACCAGCCACTATGATGTCGGCGGTATCGCCATCGACAAGCACGGCAAACCGCTGCCGCAGGCCACCGTTGAAGGCTGCGAGCAGGCTGATGCCATTCTGTTTGGTTCCGTAGGTGGCCCGAAATGGGAACATCTGCCACCGGCAGAGCAGCCAGAGCGCGGCGCGCTGCTGCCGCTGCGTAAGCACTTTAAGCTGTTCTCCAACCTGCGTCCGGCCAAGCTGTATCAGGGCCTGGAAGAATTTTGCCCGCTGCGCGCGGACATCGCCGCTAACGGCTTCGACATTCTGTGCGTGCGTGAACTGACCGGCGGTATCTATTTCGGTCAGCCGAAAGGTCGTGAAGGCAGCGGCCAGCATGAGAAAGCGTTCGATACCGAGGTGTATCACCGTTTTGAAATTGAGCGTATCGCGCGCATCGCGTTTGAATCCGCCCGCAAACGTCGTCACAAAGTGACCTCGATTGATAAAGCCAACGTGTTGCAGTCTTCTATTTTATGGCGTGAAATCGTTAACGAAATCGCCAAAGAGTACCCGGACGTTGAGCTGGCGCACATGTACATCGACAACGCCACCATGCAGCTGATTAAGGACCCGTCGCAGTTTGACGTCCTGCTGTGCTCCAACCTGTTCGGCGACATTCTGTCTGACGAATGCGCGATGATCACCGGTTCGATGGGCATGTTGCCGTCAGCCAGCCTCAACGAACAAGGTTTTGGTCTTTATGAACCTGCGGGCGGCTCTGCGCCGGATATCGCGGGCAAAAACATCGCTAACCCGATTGCGCAAATCCTGTCTCTGGCGCTGCTGTTGCGCTACAGCCTGGATGCAAACGATGCGGCTTCCGCTATCGAAAGCGCTATCAACCGCGCATTAGAGCAAGGCGTGCGTACCGGCGATTTGGCGCGCGGCAACGCGGCCGTCAGTACCGAAGAAATGGGCGATATCATTGCCCGCTATGTAGCTGAAGGGGTGTAATCATGGCGAAGACGTTATATGAAAAATTGTTTGATGCGCACATCGTGCACGAAGCGCCAAACGAAACCCCGCTCCTGTATATCGACCGTCATCTGGTCCACGAAGTGACGTCTCCGCAGGCGTTTGATGGCCTTCGCGCGCACCATCGTCCCGTGCGTCAGCCGGGTAAAACCTTCGCGACCATGGATCACAACGTCTCGACCCAGACCAAAGACATCAATGCGTCCGGCGAAATGGCCCGCATCCAGATGCAGGAACTGATCAAGAACTGTAATGAGTTCGGCGTTGAGCTGTACGACCTGAACCACCCGTATCAGGGCATCGTTCACGTGATGGGGCCGGAACAGGGTATCACCCTGCCGGGCATGACCATCGTGTGTGGCGACTCCCACACCGCGACCCACGGCGCATTTGGCGCACTGGCATTCGGGATCGGCACCTCAGAAGTTGAACACGTGCTGGCGACGCAAACCCTGAAACAGGGCCGCGCCAAAACCATGAAAATCGAAGTCAAAGGCAAAGCCGCACCAGGCATCACCGCCAAAGACATCGTGCTGGCGATTATCGGTAAAACCGGCAGCGCCGGCGGTACCGGTCACGTGGTGGAATTCTGCGGCGACGCCATTCAGGCGTTGACCATGGAAGGCCGCATGACCCTGTGCAACATGGCCATTGAAATGGGTGCCAAAGCGGGCCTGGTTGCCCCGGATGACACCACCTTCAATTATGTTAAGGGCCGTCTGCACGCGCCGAAAGAGCAGCATTTTGAAGACGCTGTCGCGTACTGGAAAACCTTGAACACCGACGAAGGCGCAACCTTCGACACCGTCGTCACCCTGCAAGCCGAAGAGATTGCGCCGCAGGTAACCTGGGGAACCAACCCGGGCCAGGTGATTTCCGTTAATGACAACGTGCCCGACCCGGCGTCGTTTGCCGATCCGGTTGAACGCGCAAGCGCTGAAAAGGCGCTGGCATATATGGGCCTGAAAGCGGGCGTGCCGCTGACCGACGTCGCTATCGACAAAGTGTTTATCGGCTCTTGCACCAACTCCCGTATTGAAGATTTGCGCGCGGCGGCAGAAATTGCCAAAGGCCGTAAAGTGGCACCAGGCGTTCAGGCGTTAGTTGTACCAGGCTCTGGCCCGGTCAAAGCCCAGGCGGAAGCGGAAGGTCTGGATAAGATTTTCATCGAAGCCGGTTTTGAATGGCGCTTACCGGGCTGCTCCATGTGCCTGGCGATGAACAACGACCGTCTGGAGCCAGGTGAGCGCTGCGCATCCACCAGCAACCGCAACTTCGAAGGCCGTCAGGGCCGCGGCGGACGCACGCATCTGGTTAGCCCGGCGATGGCCGCAGCGGCTGCCGTTACCGGCCATTTTGCCGACATTCGTAGCTTGAAATAAGGACACCATCATGGCAGAGAAATTTACCCAACACACCGGCCTGGTTGTCCCTCTGGATGCGGCTAACGTGGATACAGACGCGATTATCCCGAAGCAGTTTTTGCAGAAGGTCACCCGCACCGGTTTTGGCGCGCACCTGTTTAACGACTGGCGTTTCCTTGATGACAAAGGCGAGCAGCCTAACCCGGAATTCGTCCTGAATTTCCCGGAATTTAAAGGTGCCTCTATTTTACTGGCGCGTGAAAACTTCGGCTGCGGCTCATCGCGCGAACACGCCCCATGGGCGTTGACCGACTACGGTTTTAAAGTGGTGATTGCCCCAAGCTTTGCCGACATCTTCTACGGCAACAGCTTTAACAACCAGTTGCTGCCAGTGACCCTGAGCGATGAGCAGGTCGATGATTTGTTTAAGCAAGTTCAGGCCAATCCAGGCATGAAGTTTGAAGTGGATCTGGAAGCACTGGTGGTGAAAGCGGGAGACAAAACCTATAGCTTTACCCTCGACGCGTTCCGCCGTCACTGCATGTTGAACGGTCTGGACAGCATCGGGCTGACGCTCCAGCATGAAGCGTCAATTTCAGAGTACGAAAACAAACAGCCTGAATTTATGGCGTGATGTGGTGCCCGGCGGCGCGATGCTTGCCGGGCCTGCATGAGATCGTTGGCCCGGCTGGGCAACTATCTACTCAAACATCCTTCACCCGATACGTCAGCGCCAGCGTCACCACTGAAACCGCTGCAATCACCCAATACACGTACTGATGCCCCCAACTCTGCGACACCGCGCCCTGAATCACACCTGCGAGGATCACCCCGGTTGAAATACTGTTGGTGAAAAGCGTGGTGGCAGAACCCGCCCTGCCCGGCATCAAATCCTGGAACCACAGCATGCCGATCCCGGCGATGATCCCGATGAACACCGCGTTAAACAGCTGTAATATCAACAGCGCCTCGCGGCTGTGGAAAAGAATCAGGCCGAAATAAAACAGCACACCCGCTGCCACCGCGGTCACCATCATCCGACGTTTACCAAAGCGTTTAACGTAAAAGCCCGCAAGGATCATCGCCGGGATCTCAAGAGCCGCCGCCGTGCCCATCAAAAAGCCCGCGAGCTTATCCGGCAGACCCAAATCGCTGCTGATCCACAGCGGCATATCAATGATGTACATGGTGTTGCAGGTCCACATCAGCGTGGAGGCCACAAACAGCATTCGCACGTTTTTATCGCCCCAGCCGCTGACCTGCGTCAACGCCACCGTGGCGGGCTGTTCAACGCGCGCCACCGACGGTAGCGCAAAGGCAATCAGGACCAGACTCAGGATAAAAATCCCGGCGGCAATAGAAAACATCACGGTGAAGCCGTAATTAAGCGCCAGCATAAAAGCCAGCGGCGGGCCGATTACCCATGCCAGCGAAAGCTGCGCTCGCATCACCGAACTGAACATCACCACTTCACGCGCTGAGCTGTCGGCGTATTCACGCGCAAGGGCAAACAGCTGCGGCATGGCGGTATTCGCCAGCGACGCCAGCAGCACGCCGCAGGTGATCAGCGTCAGATAATGACGATTAAAGGCAAACAGCAGCGCGTTGCAAACCGCCATCAGGCAGCAGAACAGTATCAGCTTGCGGCGGTCGCCCTGGTTGTCCGAGCGCTTCGCCAGCCCCAGACTCACGGCAATCCCGACGATGGCGTTGGCGGTATAAAACAGGCCAATCCAGAACGGCTGCGCGCCCACTTCGCGGCTGAGAAATAGGCTCAACGTCGGCATCTGTAATGCGCCCGCAATCCCCATCATAAATGCCACCAGCATGAACGCGGCGTACACCCCGTTCAGTCGTCGTGCCATCGTCATCAGCCAGAGCATGATTCATCCTTAATCGCAAAAGGGAAACGAAAAAAGCCAGCAGAAGCATTCTGCTGGCGGGTCTTTCAAGGCTATCGCCTGATACCAATACTCAGTCACACATGATCAAGTCAAGTTAATGAGGATCCGAAGCCGGGCATGTAACTTCCCATTGCATCAAGTCTTCCAGCATTTTCAGGCGCGTTCCTGCAACCAGGCGGGCCAGCCATGACGCTCCCTGCGTCGCCGAAAAGTACTGTTGATAAAACTCACAAGCAGTTAGCTTCTTCATATTCATCTCCTCACTTCATCGAGAATGATTATTGGCTTAATATGAGGATAAATAAATTGCTGGGTTTTCGTCAGGAGTTCCCCTTTTATGTCCTCTGGTCGTCTGCAACAACAGTTCATCCGTTTATGGCAATGCTGTGACGGGAAATCCCAGGACACCACGCTCAACGAGCTGGCCGAACTGCTCAGCTGTTCACGTCGCCATATGCGAACGTTGTTGAACACCATGGAGGACCGCGGTTGGCTGACGTGGCAAGCGGAAGCCGGGCGTGGCAAGCGGTCCCACCTGACGTTTCTCTATACCGGACTGGCGCTCCAGCAGCAGCGTGCGGAAGATCTGCTTGAGCAGGACAGAATCGATCAGCTGGTGCAACTGGTGGGCGATAAAGCCACCGTGCGCCAAATGCTGGTCTCACATCTGGGCCGCAGTTTCCGCCAGGGGCGACACATCATGCGGGTGCTTTACTACCGCCCGATGCGTAATTTGCTGCCCGGCACGCCGTTACGACGCTCTGAAACCCACATCGCACGGCAGATTTTCAGCGCGTTGACCCGTATAAATGAGGAAAATGGGGAACTGGAAGCGGATATTGCGCATCACTGGCAGCAAATTTCCCCTTTGCATTGGCGTTTTTATCTTCGTCCAGGCATTCATTTTCATCACGGTCGTGAGCTGGAAATGGACGATGTGGTTCATTCCTTACAGCGAATCAACGCCCTGCCGCTATACGCCCACATTACCCGCATCGAATCACCCACCACCTGGACGCTGGATATTCACCTTTCTCGCCCCGATCACTGGCTACCGTGGTTGCTCGGTCATATCCCGGCGATGATCCTGCCGCGCGAATGGGAAACCATGAACAACTTTTCCAGCATGCCGGTGGGCACCGGGCCTTATGCTGTTTCGCGCAATAACCAGAACCAACTCAAAATTCACGCCTTCGACGACTTCTTCGGCTATCGCGCGCTGATTGATGAAGTGAATGTATGGGTACTGCCGGAAATCGGGGACGAAGTGACCTGCGGCCTAACGCTGGAAGGCTCGACCGAAGGCGAAAAAGCGGTCGAAAGCCGTCTGGAAGAAGGCTGCTATTACCTGCTGTTTGATGCCCGCAGCCAGAAAGGGGCATCCGACGACGTTCGCCGCTGGGTCAGCCAAATTCTCTCGCCGGCCAATCTGCTGTATCACGCCGATGAGCAGTATCAGGGCGACTGGTTCCCGGCTTACGGCCTGTTGCCGCGCTGGCATCATGCGCGCCCGGGCAAAGGCGACAAACCTGCCGGGCTGGAAACGCTGACGCTGACCTATTATCGGGAACATCTGGAACACAAAAACATTGCGCTGATCATGAGCCGCCTGCTCGCCGAACATCAGGTGACGCTGGAGATCCGGGAGATCGACTACGACGAGTGGCATCTCGGCGAAATTCACAGCGACATGTGGCTGAACAGCGCCAACTTCACGCTGCCGCTGGATTTCTCGCTGTTTGCCCACCTGTTTGAAGTGCCGCTTATTCAGCACTGTATTCCACTGGACTGGCAGCAGGCCGCCGCCGACTGGCAGGCCGGAGAGATAAACCTGGCCAACTGGTCACAGCAGTTGATCGCCCAACGTTCAGTGGTACCACTCATTCACCACTGGCTGCGCATTCAAGGGCAGCGAAGTATGCGCGGCCTGCGCATGAACACCCTGGGCTGGTTTGACTTTAAATCGGCCTGGTTTGCCCCGCCGGATCCATAAGGCTTTCTGAAAAGTCACAAACTCATTACAATAGCGGCGTTCTCAACGGGGTGCTGCATTCTGCAAAGTGTGTGCGCTGAGATAATACCCGTCGAACCTGATCCGGATAACGCCGGCGAAGGGATTTGGGGCTCACTCAAAATCCTTTGCCACCCCTTAATTTGAGGTGCAAAGTGCTTAAAAAATTCCTGCCGTTACTGTTTCTGGCGAGCGTGCCCGTTTTCGCGAAGCCTGTTCTCACCGTTTATACCTACGATTCTTTCTCTGCCGACTGGGGTCCAGGGCCTGCGGTGAAAAAAGCCTTTGAAGCCGACTGCAACTGCGAGCTGAAATACGTGGCGCTGGAAGATGGCGTGTCGCTGCTCAACCGTCTGCGGATGGAAGGTAAAAACAGTAAAGCCGACGTAGTGCTGGGGCTCGACAACAATCTGCTCGACGCCGCCACCCAAACGGGGCTGTTCGCCAAAAGCGGCGTGCCGACCACCGGCGTTAACGTACCTGGCGGCTGGAAAAATGACACCTTTGTCCCGTTCGACTACGGCTACTTTGCGTTTGTCTACGACAAGAACAAGCTGAAGAACCCGCCGAAAAGCCTGAAAGACCTGGTCGAAAGCCCGCAGAAATGGCGCGTTATCTATGAAGATCCTCGCACCAGTACTCCGGGTCTGGGTTTGCTGCTGTGGATGCAAAAAGTGTACGGCGACAAAGCTCCTGAAGCGTGGCAGAAACTGGCCGCCAAAACCGTCACCGTCACCAAAGGCTGGAGCGAGGCTTACGGCCTGTTCCTGAAAGGCGAAAGCGATCTGGTGCTGAGCTACACCACCTCTCCGGCGTATCACATCATCGAAGAGAAAAAAGATCACTACGCTGCCGCTGATTTTGCCGAAGGCCATTACTTGCAAGTGGAAGTTGCCGCGCGTACCGCGTCGAGCAAACAGCCAGAGCTGGCTGAAAAATTCCTGAAATTCATGGTCAGTCCGGCGTTCCAGAAAGCGATCCCGACCGGCAACTGGATGTATCCGGTCACTCAGCTCACGCTGCCTGATGCCTTTAACGGGCTGGTGAAACCGAAAACCACGCTGGAATACACCCCGCAGCAGGTCGCCTCCGAACGTCAGAACTGGATTGCCGCATGGCAACGCGCCGTCAGCCAGTAATCGCCGGCTGGCTGGTGCCCGGCGCGACGGTAGCGACCTTAATGGTTGCCGTCGCGCTGGCCGCGTTTCTGGCCTTATGGTTTAACGCGCCGGCGGCAAGCTGGAGTAGTTTCCTGCACGACAGCTATCTGTGGCACGTGGTCAGATTCTCCTTCTGGCAGGCGTTTCTCTCCGCGACGCTGTCGGTCATTCCGGCCATTTTCCTCGCCCGCGCGTTGTATCGACGCCGCTTCCCGGGCCGACAAATCCTGCTTCGCCTGTGCGCCATGACCTTAATCCTGCCGGTATTAGTGGCGGTGTTTGGCATCCTCAGTGTTTATGGCCGACAGGGCTGGCTGGCTCAGCTGTGGCACGCCTTCGGCTGGGAATGGTCGTTCTCGCCGTACGGCTTGCAGGGCATTCTGCTGGCGCACGTGTTCTTTAATATGCCGATGGCGACGCGTTTGCTGCTGCAAGCGCTGGAGCAAATTCCCGGCGAGCAGCGCCAGCTGGCGGCGCAGTTGGGAATGCGCGGCTTCACCTTTTTCCGTTTCGTCGAATGGCCGTGGATGCGGCGACAAATTCCGGCGATTGCCGCACTGATCTTCATGCTGTGCTTCGCGAGTTTTGCCACCGTGCTGTCACTTGGCGGCGGTCCGCAGGCCACCACCATTGAGCTTGCCATCTATCAGGCGCTCAATTTTGATTACGATCCGGGCCGCGCGGCGATGCTGGCGATCGTCCAGATGCTGTGCTGTCTGGGGTTGATGCTGATCAGCCAACGTCTGAGCAAATCGCTGGTACCGGGGAACACTCAGCACGTCGGCTGGCGCGATCCGGATGACAGATTGCACAGCCGCGTGAGTGATTTCATGCTGATCGCCCTCGCTCTACTGCTGCTGCTGCCGCCGCTGATGGCGGTCGTTGCCGATGGCCTGAACCGCAGCCTGCCGCAGGTGCTGGCGCAGCCGGTACTCTGGCAGGCGGTGTGGACCTCGCTGCGCATCGCGGTAGCCGCAGGTTTACTGTGCATAACGCTGACCCTGATGCTGCTTTGGAGCAGTCGCGAATTGCACGCCAGAAAGCGCAATTTGGCCGGGCAAGCGCTGGAGCTGAGTGGGATGCTGATCCTCGCCATGCCGGGCATCGTGCTGGCGACGGGCTTCTTTTTACTGCTCAACAACAGCGTGGGCTTGCCGAGTACCGCCGACGGGATTGTGATTTTCACCAACGCGCTGATGGCCATTCCCTACGCCATGAAAGTGCTGGAAAGCCCGATGCGCGATGCAACCGCCCGCTACAGCCTGCTTTGTCAGTCGCTCGGGATGCAGGGCTTTACCCGCTTTCGGGTGGTGGAGTTGCGGGCGCTGAAGCGCCCCATCGCACAAGCGCTGGCGTTTGCCTGCGTGCTGTCGATTGGCGATTTTGGCGTAGTAGCGCTGTTTGGCAACGAGGATTTCCGCACCTTGCCGTTCTATCTTTATCAGCAGATTGGCGCCTATCGCAGCCAGGACGGCGCCGTAACCGCCTTTATCCTGCTGCTGCTGTGCTTCCTGCTCTTCACCATTATTGAAAAACTTCCGGGTCGTGATGCTAAAACTGAATGATGTCACCTGGCTTTACGAGCATCTGCCGATGCGTTTTTCCCTCACAGTTAAACAGGGGGAGCACATCGCGGTGCTCGGCCCGAGTGGCGCGGGAAAAAGCACGCTGCTGAACCTGATTGCCGGTTTTATCACTCCCGCCAGCGGGACGATTTTTATCGAAAATCAGCCGCATACCCATACGCCGCCCGCAAAACGTCCGGTGTCGATGCTGTTTCAGGAGAATAATCTTTTCAGCCACCTGACGGTGCGGCAGAACATCGGCCTTGGCATGCATCCGGGGCTGAACCTGAACGCCGCGCAGCAGCATAAGCTGGACGCAATCGCCAGTCAGATGGGGATTGAATCGCTGCTAGAAAGGCTGCCGGGCGAGCTGTCGGGCGGTCAACGCCAGCGTGCGGCGCTGGCCCGTTGTCTGGTACGCGAGCAGCCGGTGTTGTTGCTGGATGAACCGTTTTCAGCGCTCGATCCGGCACTACGTCAGGAGATGCTGCAGTTAGTCAGCGACGTTTGCCGCCGCCAGCAGTTGACGTTGTTGATGGTGTCTCACAGCGTGGAGGATGCGGCGCGTATCGCCTCGCGTTCACTGGTGATTGCCGACGGACGTATTGCCTGGGACGGTGCCACCGAGGCGTTGCTCAGCGGCAACGCCAGCGCATCGCATCTGTTGGGGATCAGCGGCTCACAACCTTCCTGAGAATATCGATATACACCGGCATCAGCGGGTGTTTACACAGAACGTACAGCGATACCAGGGTCAGAACCGACATCACCGGCGTCAGCCATAACAGCCTGCCGCGCGGCAAAAAGCGCGTCAGGCGATCGCTACCTGATCGACCCGCGCGCCACAGACGCCAGCCCAGCCACGCCGTCAACCATAGTAAACCGGCTGCCAGTAACAACAACCACTTGAAGCTCCCGCTCTGCGCATCGGCAGGAATGTCGATTGCCGCCCCAGCAAGAATGCCCGGCAGGAAATAGACCGGCGGCCAGAACAGGCAGCCGATGATATTAGGAATGATAAATTTGGATACCGGCAGGTCGAGCATCCCAGCGACCATCGGTACCAGCGGGCGCGTCGGGCCGATAAAGCGACCAATCAGAATGGTCATCATGCTGTGCTGATGCAGCGCGTGCTCGGTTTTATCCAACAGCGCTTTGTTCTTTTTCATGAACGACCAGCGGTGCAGCGGCTTTTTAAAACGCCAGCCGAGCCAGAAAGAGATCCAGTCCCCGAGCAGGCAGCCGATGATGCCCGCCAGCCACGCCTGCCAGAAATTCACTTCTCCGCTGCCGATCAGTGCTCCCAGCGCCGACATCATAATGGTGCCAGGCAGGATCAGCCCAACCAGCGCCAGCGACTCGAGAAATGCGACCATCGCGACCGCAATCAATGAATACATCACCGACTGCGTAATGAAATGTTCCAGCAATGCTTGCATAGAGTACCCGGTAGGAAAACGAAGCAGGGATTCTCCCGAGGGGCACCCACTTCGTCAAGCCGTCAATTGTCTGAATAGTTTACAGGTTATGACCCGTATTCGTGCAAAGGGGTTCACTTTTTTCACACATTGTTTACACCAGCACGGAACTCGCTGGGGCTGGCACCGGTACACTTCTTGAAAACGCGGGAAAAATAGAGCTGATCTTCGAAGCCCACGTTGCGCCCTACGCTGGCAATCGGCATGCGCGTAGTGCTCAGCAGCAGCTTCGCCTGGCTGATGCGCTGGTCTTCACGCCAGCTCAGCACGCTGACGCCGAGTTGCTGGCGGAACAGGTGCGACAGGCGCGACGGCGACAAACACACATGCTGCGCGACGCTGGCAATATCAAAGTGGCTGTCCGCCAGATGATCGCTGATGTACTGGCAGGCGTCGCGCACCCGGTGGTCCATCGGCGGGTGCAGCGATTCGTTGATCGCCTCCATGCGCCGCAGCAAGAGCTGTTCCAGCAGATTAATCGCCAGCAATTCGGAATACCGCCCGACGCCCTGCCCGGCATCGATTATCTGCCCAAACAGTTCGGCAAACTGCGCCTGGTGCGCGTCGTCTGGACGATAAAACCCGGTCTGTGCAAACAGCGCGGGCCACGCCAGCCATTCGTGCCAGTAAGCGCGCGGCCGGAAGTACACCCACTGGTGATACCACTCGCTGGCATCGGGATGACGGCCATAGTGATGAATTTCGCCCGGCGGAAACAGCACGATATCCCCCGGACGGCACACAAACTGATGTCCATGATTGTCGATAACCCCTTCTCCTCGTACCGTCAGGTTGAGGATATATCCCTTCATGCCGAGCGGCCTGTCCACGAAAAAATCGAGATAGCCTTCAGCCTCAATGGGCGTTAGCCCCGCCACCAAATGGGCATTAAAAGAGTAGCCGGGTAACAGCGGGTCATTCTGGAGTTCAGGCATAAAAACACTCGCTCAGCAGGCTCATCAGGAAATCAATTGTCCATATTGCCAGCGAAGCGAAAAAGGGCGAAATGGCCTGCGAGAATATTTGCACGCCGTCACACTTTGCGATGGCACAGCATTATTGTCCATAAGATTAGCGGTTCCCGCCTGACGGTTTTTTTCCCCGATATCTACTGTTTCACCATGTCTGACATTCTTCATGGAGCAACACGATGGCAATAGCAATTGGCCTCGACTTTGGTAGTGATTCAGTGCGAGCGCTGGCGGTGGAATGTGCCACCGGGAAAGAAATCGCCACTAGCGTGGAATGGTATCCGCGCTGGCAGGAAGGTCGCTACTGCGACGCCCCCAATAATCAGTTCCGCCATCATCCTCTCGACTACATCGAATCGATGGAAACCGCGCTGAAAAGCGTGCTGGACGAACTCGGCGCGCGCCGGGCTGAAGTCGTTGGGATCGGCGTCGACAGCACCGGCTCAACCCCGGCCCCAATTGACGCTGACGGCAACGTGCTGGCGTTACGCCCTGAGTTTTCCGATAACCCAAACGCCATGTTTGTGCTGTGGAAAGATCACACCGCCGTCGAAGAAGCCGAAGCCATCACCCGCCTGTGCCACCAGCCGGGCAACGTCGATTACTCGCGCTATATCGGCGGGATTTACTCCAGCGAGTGGTTCTGGGCCAAAATCCTGCATGTAACCCGCGCCGACAACAGCGTGGCACAGGCCGCCACCTCCTGGATTGAACTGTGCGACTGGGTGCCTGCCCTGCTTTCCGGCACCACCCGTCCGCAGGATATCCGTCGCGGGCGTTGTAGCGCCGGGCATAAATCCCTGTGGCATGAAAGCTGGAACGGCCTGCCGCCAGCCAGCTTCTTTGATGCACTCGATCCGCTGCTCAATCAGCATCTCGATTACCCGATGTTTACCGACACCTGGACTGCCGATGTTCCGGTGGGCACGCTCAGCGCCGACTGGGCGCAGCGCCTGGGCTTAGCGGAAAGCGTGGTCATTTCCGGCGGCGCGTTTGACTGCCACATGGGTGCCGTCGGCGCCGGTGCGCAGCCGAATACGCTGGTCAAAGTGATTGGCACATCAACCTGCGACATTCTGATCGCTGACAAATCCAGCGTCGGCGACCGCACCGTACAGGGTATCTGCGGTCAGGTGGACGGCAGCGTGACGCCAGACTTCATCGGGATGGAAGCCGGGCAGTCTGCCTTCGGCGATATCTACGCCTGGTTTGGCCGCATTCTTGGCTGGCCGCTGGAACAGCTCGCCGCCCAGCATCCTGAACTGAAAGAACACATCAAAGCCAGCCAGAAACAGCTGCTGCCTGCGCTGACTGCCGCCTGGGCGCAGAAACCGTCTCTTGAACATCTGCCGGTGGTCCTCGACTGGTTTAACGGCCGACGCACGCCGAATGCGAACCAGCGTCTGAAAGGCGTGATTACCGACCTGAACCTGGCGACGGACGCCCCGGCGCTGTTCGGTGGACTGGTCGCCGCCACCGCCTTTGGCGCCCGCGCGATTATGGAGTGCTTCACCTCGCAGGGCATTCCGGTGAACAACGTGATGGCGCTGGGCGGTATCGCCCGTAAAAACGTTGAGATCATGCAGGCCTGCTGCGACGTGCTCAATCGCCCACTGCAAATCGTCGCCTCTGACCAGTGCTGTGCGCTGGGAGCCGCCATTTTTGCCGCCGTGGCCGCCGGTGTTCACGCCGATATTCCACAAGCCCAGCAGCAAATGGCCAGCCGCGTCGAGCACACGCTCGAGCCTCGCCCTGCTCAGGCCCAGCGCTTTGAACAACTTTATCAGCGCTACCAGCAATGGGCGAAAAGCGCCGAACAACACTATCTCCCTTCTGCGGCCCCGACGGAAAGCAAGCCGGTGGTTCAGGCAGCAATGACTCATTAAGGAAATGAAGATGACGATTTTTAATAACTATGAAGTGTGGTTTGTGATTGGTAGCCAGCATCTGTATGGCCCGGAAACTCTGCGTCAGGTGACGCAGCATGCGGAACACGTCGTTAATGCCCTGAATGCCGAAGCCAAACTGCCGTGTAAGCTGGTGCTGAAACCGCTTGGCACCACGCCGGACGAAATTTCCGCTATCTGTCGGGATGCCAACTACGACGATAAATGCGCCGGCCTGATGGTGTGGCTGCACACCTTCTCCCCGGCCAAAATGTGGATCAACGGCCTGACTATCCTCAACAAACCACTGCTGCAATTCCATACCCAGTTCAACGCGGCCCTGCCGTGGGACAGCATCGACATGGACTTTATGAACCTGAACCAGACCGCCCACGGCGGCCGCGAGTTCGGTTTTATCGGCGCGCGTATGCGTCAGCAGCATGGCGTCGTTACCGGTCACTGGCAGGACAAACAGGCACATGAGCGCATCGGGTCGTGGATGCGTCAGGCGGTATCAAAACAGGATACCCGCCAGCTGAAAGTGGTGCGTTTCGGCGACAACATGCGCGAAGTTGCGGTGACTGACGGCGATAAAGTGGCGGCGCAGATTAAATTCGGCTTCTCGGTCAATACCTGGGCGGTGGGCGATTTAGTGCAGGTCGTCAATGAAATCAGCGACGGTGATATCAGCGCGCTGGTCGATGAATACGAAAGCAGCTATCGCCTGACGGCCGCGGCGCAGGTGCACGGTGATAAACGCCAGAACGTGCTGGACGCCGCGCGAATTGAACTCGGTATGAAGCGCTTCCTGGAACAGGGCGGCTTCCACGCATTCACCACTACTTTTGAAGATTTGCACGGCCTGAAACAGCTGCCGGGCCTGGCGGTACAGCGTCTGATGCAGCAGGGTTATGGCTTTGCGGGCGAAGGTGACTGGAAAACCGCGGCGCTGCTTCGCATCATGAAAGTGATGTCGACCGGCCTGAATGGCGGCACCTCCTTTATGGAGGATTACACCTACCACTTCGATAACGGCAACGATCTGGTGCTGGGCTCACACATGCTGGAAGTGTGCCCGACGATCGCCACTGCCGAGAAGCCGATCCTCGACGTGCAGCATCTGGGTATCGGCGGCAAAGCCGATCCGGCGCGTCTGATCTTCGATACCAAAACCGGCCCGGCGCTGGTCGCAAGCCTGATCGATCTGGGCGATCGCTTCCGCCTGCTGGTGAACACCATTGAAACGGTCAAGACCCCGCACAACCTGCCGAAATTGCCGGTGGCGAATGCGCTTTGGAAAGCCCATCCGGATCTGCAAACCGCATCCGAAGCGTGGATCGTCGCAGGCGGCGCGCACCACACCGTGTTCAGCCATGCGCTGACCCTGGACGACATGCGCCAGTTTGCCGAGCTGCATAACATCGAGCTGACCGTCATCGACAACGACACGCGCCTGCCGGCCTTCAAAGATGCACTGCGCTGGAACGAAGTCTATTACGGTTCAAAACGCTAAGACGATGCCCGGTGGCACTTCGTTTACCGGGCCTACGCGCGTGTAGGCCCGATAAGCAACGCGCCATCGGGCAAGGAGTTCACTATGTTAGAGCAGTTAAAACAGCAGGTGCTGGACGCCAATCTCCAGCTGCCGCAACACAATCTGGTTACCCTGACCTGGGGCAACGTCAGCGCGGTGGATCGCGAAAAAGGCGTTTTCGTCATCAAACCTTCGGGCGTCGATTACAGCCTGATGACCGCAGACGATATGGTGGTGGTGAGCCTCGCGACGGGCGAAGTGGTTGAAGGCCATAAAAAGCCGTCATCCGATACGCCGACGCACCGCCTGTTGTACCAGGCGTTTCCGACCATCGGCGGCATTGTTCACACCCATTCACGTCACGCCACTATCTGGGCGCAGGCGGGTCAGTCGATCCCGGCGACGGGCACCACCCACGCGGATTATTTCTACGGGGCTATTCCGTGCACCCGTAAAATGACCGACGATGAAATTAACGGCCAGTACGAATGGGAAACAGGCAACGTTATCGTCGAGACCTTTGAAAAACAGGGGATCGATGCCGCACAAATGCCCGGCGTGCTGGTGCATTCCCACGGGCCGTTTGCCTGGGGAAAAACGGCGGAAGATGCCGTACACAACGCCATCGTGCTCGAAGAAGTCGCTTATATGGGGATTTTCTGTCGCCAACTAGCGCCACAGCTTCCGGATATGCAGCAAACGTTGCTGGATAAACACTACCTGCGCAAGCACGGTGCGAAGGCGTATTACGGGCAGTAACACCTGTATAAAACCACAGCAACTCAAGACAAACCAGGCTATACTCAGGCCTGGTTTTCTATTTGAGTAGAGCGTGTGACGCAGGCGCGAGAAGGTTTTTTATTAACCCGTCACTGGCGGGATACCCCGCAGGGAACGGAAGTGTCGTTCTGGCTGGCAACTGACGACGGTCCGCTACAGGTGACGCTTGCGCCACAGGATTCGGTGGCGTTTATCCCTGAATCACACCGCGCTCAGACCGAGCGTTTACTTCGCAGCGAGCGCGATGCCCGCCTGGCACCTCTCGCACTGAAAGACTTCCACCATCAGCCAGTATTCGGCCTTTACTGTCGATCTCATCGGCAGTTAATGCGGCTGGAAAAGCTGCTCCGTGCCGACGGCATTACCGTCTATGAAGCCGATATCCGCCCGCCGGAGCGCTATCTGATGGAGCGCTTTATTACTGCGCCCGTCTGGGTCGAAGGTGAAATCCAGGGCAAGGCGCTTGTTAACGCGCGTCTGAAGCCCAACCCGGCTTATCGACCGCCCCTGAAATGGGTATCGCTGGATATCGAAACCACGCGTCACGGCGAGCTGTACTGCATTGGCCTTGAAGGCTGCGGTCAGCGCGTGGTGTACATGCTGGGGCCGGAAAATGGCGATCCGTCGCAACTCGATTTTCGGCTGGAATATGTCGCCAGTCGCCCGCAACTGCTCGAGAAGCTGAACGCCTGGTTTGCCGAACACGATCCGGATGTGATCATCGGCTGGAACCTGGTGCAGTTTGACCTCAAAGTTCTGCAAAAACATGCCGAACGTTACCGAATCCCGCTGACGCTCGGGCGCGGAAACGTTGAGATTGACTGGCGCGAACATGGCTTTAAGAACGGCGTGTTCTTCGCCCAGGCCAACGGCCGGTTGATTATCGACGGTATCGAAGCGCTGAAATCTGCCTTCTGGAATTTCCCGTCGTTTTCGCTGGAGTCCGTATCGCGAGAGCTGCTCGGGGAAGGCAAGTCCATCGATAATCCGTGGGACAGGATGGACGAAATTAACCGACGTTTTGCCGAAGATAAACCCGCCCTGGCGAAATATAACCTTAAAGACTGCGAGCTGGTGACGCGCATTTTCCACAAAACGGAGATTATGCCGTTTTTACTGGAACGCGCGACGGTCAACGGCCTGCCCGCCGATCGTCATGGTGGCTCGGTGGCGGCGTTTGGGCATCTCTATTTCCCGCGCATGCATCGGCTGGGCTACGTGGCACCTAATCTTGGCGAAGTGCCACCGCAGGCCAGCCCCGGCGGATACGTGATGGATTCCCGCCCCGGGCTGTACGATTCGGTGCTGGTGCTCGATTACAAAAGCCTTTACCCGTCGATTATCCGCACCTTCCTGATTGACCCTGTCGGCCTGGTGGAAGGCATGGCGCAGCCAGATGCTGAACACAGCACCGAGGGTTTTCTTGGCGCGTGGTTTTCCCGCACACAGAACTGCCTGCCGGACATCGTCGGGCAAATCTGGCACGGGCGCGACGAGGCCAAATTGCAGGGTAATAAACCGCTCTCCCAGGCGCTAAAAATCATCATGAACGCCTTTTATGGCGTGCTCGGCACCAGCGCCTGTCGCTTTTTCGATCCGCGCCTCGCTTCGTCGATCACCATGCGTGGCCATGCGATCATGCGTAAGACCAAAGAGTTGGTTGAATCGCAGGGTTACGATGTGATTTACGGCGATACGGATTCCACCTTTGTGTGGCTGAAACGCGCGCACAGCGAGGAAGATGCGGCACAAATTGGTCGTAAGCTGGTGAAATTCGTCAACGAATGGTGGTCCGCAGAGCTGCAGAAACAGGGGCTGACCAGCGCGATGGAGCTGGAGTTCGAAACCCATTTTTGCCGCTTCCTGATGCCCACCATTCGCGGCACCGAGACAGGCAGTAAAAAGCGTTATGCCGGTATGATCCAGACTGGCGATGAGCAGAAGATGGTGTTTAAGGGGCTGGAAACGGTGCGAACCGACTGGACGCCGCTGGCGCAACAGTTCCAGCAGACGCTGTATCTGCGCATTTTCCGCAACGAACCGTATCAGGATTTTATTCGCGAAACGATTGATAAACTGATGGCCGGAGAGTTCGATGACAGGCTGGTCTATCGCAAACAACTCAGGCGTCCGCTGGCGGAATATCAACGCAACATTCCACCGCATGTCCGCGCCGCGCGGCTTGCCGATGAACATAACGCCCGGCTTGGCCGCCCTTTACAATACCAATCACGCGGCAGCATTAAATATGTCTGGACCACCAGCGGCCCGGAACCCCTGGCGTATCAGCAGTCGCCGCTGGATTACGAACACTATCTGACAAAACAATTAGAACCGATCGCCGATGGAATTTTGCCCTTTGTCCATGACGATTTTGCTACACTACTGACAGGTCAACTGGGGCTATTTTGACAGGTGACTAACACCCTGGCTTCCAGTACCATAGCGCCCTTTCCATTCCTGGACCCCAATTTTGACTCTCCGTGGTTATTTCTGCGGAGGACAATTATTGCCTGCAATTGAAGATATAGAGCCCAAATTATATGCCTTTTACACTTGGTCAACGCTGGATCAGCGATACAGAAAGCGAGTTAGGATTAGGGACAGTCGTAGCGCTGGATGCGCGCATGGTCACTCTCCTTTATCCGGCAACGGGTGAAAACCGACTGTACGCCCGCAACGACTCCCCCATCACCCGCGTGATGTTCAATCCAGGCGATACCATTACCAGCCACGACGGCTGGCAGCTGCGCGTTGACGAAGTAAAAGAAGAAAATGGCCTGCTGGCGTACACCGGTACGCGTCTGGATACCGAAGAAGAAGGCGTTGAGTTGCGTGAAGTGCTGCTCGACAGCAAACTCATTTTCAGCAAGCCACAGGACCGTCTGTTTGCCGGGCAAATTGACCGTATGGACCGTTTCGCCCTGCGCTACCGGGCGCGTAAGTACCAAAGCGAAGAGTACCGTATGCCGTGGAGCGGCCTGCGCGGTCAGCGTACCAGCCTGATCCCGCATCAGTTGCACATCGCTCACGATGTGGGCCGTCGCCATGCGCCACGCGTCCTGTTGGCCGATGAAGTGGGTCTCGGGAAAACCATTGAAGCCGGGATGATCCTGCATCAACAGCTGCTGTCCGGTGCCGCCGAACGCGTTCTGGTTGTCGTGCCGGAAACCCTGCAACACCAGTGGCTGGTCGAGATGCTGCGCCGCTTCAACCTGCGCTTTGCGCTGTTCGATGATGAGCGTTATGCCGAAGCGCAGCACGATGCCGAGAACCCGTTTGAAACTGAACAGCTGGTGATCTGCTCGCTGGATTTCGTGCGCCGCAGCAAGCAGCGCCTGGAACACCTGTGCGACGCCGAGTGGGACATCATGGTGGTGGATGAAGCCCATCACCTGGTCTGGAGCGAAGACGCGCCGAGCCGTGAATACCAGGCCATCGAACAGCTGGCCGAACGCGTGCCGGGTGTTCTGCTTTTAACCGCGACGCCGGAACAGCTGGGCCTCGAAAGCCACTTTGCACGTCTGCGCCTGCTGGACCCGAACCGCTTCCACGATTTCGAACAGTTCGTTGAAGAACAGCAGAATTTCCGTCCGGTAGCCGACGCCGTTTCTCTGCTGCTGAGCGGCGAGAAACTGAACAACGAACAGATGAACGCCCTGAGCGAGTTAATGGGCGAGCAGGATATTGAGCCACTGCTTGCGGCGGCGAACAGCTCCAGCGATGACAGCGAAAGCGCCCGTCAGGAACTGATCTCGATGCTGATGGACCGCCACGGCACCAGCCGCGTGCTGTTCCGTAATACCCGTCACGGCGTTAAAGGTTTCCCGAAACGCGAGCTGCACACCATCAAGCTGCCGCTGCCAACGCAGTATCAGACGGCGATTAAAGTGTCCGGCATCATGGGTGCGCGTAAATCGTCAGAAGAACGCGCCCGCGACATGCTCTACCCGGAACAGATTTATCAGGAATTTGAAGGCGATACCGGCACCTGGTGGAACTTCGATCCGCGCGTTGAATGGCTGATGGGCTATCTGACCAGCCACCGCTCACAGAAAGTGCTGGTGATCTGCGCCAAAGCCGCCACCGCGCTTCAGCTGGAGCAGGTGCTTCGCGAGCGTGAAGGCATCCGTGCCGCCGTGTTCCATGAAGGCATGTCGATTGTTGAACGTGACCGTGCCGCCGCCTGGTTTGGCGAAGAAGATACCGGCGCGCAGGTGCTGCTGTGTTCTGAAATCGGCTCCGAAGGCCGTAACTTCCAGTTTGCCAGCCATCTGGTGATGTTCGATCTGCCGTTTAACCCGGATCTGCTTGAGCAGCGTATTGGTCGTCTGGACCGTATCGGCCAGGCACACGATATTCAAATCCACGTCCCGTACCTGGAAAAAACTGCGCAGTCAGTACTGGTGCGCTGGTTCCATGAAGGTCTGGACGCGTTCGAGCATACCTGCCCGACCGGCCGCACCATTTACGATAGCGTGCACCCGCAGCTGATTGAATATCTTGCGGCACCGGAAAATACCGACGGGTTCGATGCGCTGATCAAAACCTGTCGCGAACAGCACGATGCGCTGAAAGCACAGCTTGAGCAGGGGCGTGACCGTCTGCTGGAAATCAACTCCAACGGCGGTGAAAAAGCGCAGGCGTTGGCTGAAAGCATTGAAGAGCAGGATGACGACACCGGACTTATCAGCTTCACCATGAACCTGTTCGACATCATCGGCATTAACCAGGACGACCGCGGTGAAAACCTGATCGTCCTGACGCCTTCTGATCATATGCTGGTTCCGGACTTCCCGGGTCTGCCAGAAGATGGTTGCACCGTGACCTTTGAACGTGACGTGGCGCTGTCCCGCGAAGATGCACAGTTCCTGACCTGGGAACATCCGCTGATCCGTAACGGTCTGGATCTGATCCTGTCCGGCGATACCGGCAGCAGCACGATTTCACTGTTGAAAAACAAAGCATTACCGGTAGGCACCCTGCTGCTTGAACTGATTTATGTGGTGGAAGCACAGGCACCGAAGCAGCTTCAGCTGCACCGTTTCCTGCCTGCAACGCCGGTCCGTATGCTGGTCGATAAAAACGGTAACAACCTTGCGGCGCAGGTCGAGTTTGAAACCTTTAACCGTCAGCTGAGTGCCGTTAACCGTCACACTGGCAGCAAGCTGGTTAACGCCGTGCAGCAGGACGTGCATGCCATTCTGCAACAGGGTGAAGCGCAGGTAGAAAAAGTGGCGAAGGCGCTGATTGAAGCGGCTCGTCAGGAAGCTGACGACAAGCTGAGCGCAGAGTTGTCGCGTCTGGAATCACTGAAAGCGGTCAATCCGAACATCCGTGATGACGAGCTGGAAGCGATTGAAAGCAATCGTCAGCAGGTGATGGAAGCCCTGGCCCAGGCTGGCTGGCGTCTCGATGCGCTGCGACTGATCGTCGTCACGCATCAGTAAGGAAAAAAGTATGGTACTGGAGTCCTACAATCCGCCACAGGATCCCTGGCTGGTGGTGCTCTATCAGGATGAGCACATCATGGTGGTCAATAAGCCCAGCGGCTTGTTGTCCGTCCCTGGCCGCCTGGACAGTCATAAAGACAGCGTGATGACGCGCGTCCAGCGTGATTTTCCGCAGGCTGAGTCGGTACATCGACTCGATATGGCGACCAGCGGCGTGATTGTTGTGGCTCTGACCAAGGCGGCGGAACGGGAGCTGAAACGCCAGTTCCGCGAGCGTGAACCGAAAAAGCAGTATCTGGCCCGCGTGTGGGGACATCCGGAAAAAGCCGAAGGTGTGGTGGATTTACCGCTAATCTGCGACTGGCCGAACCGTCCAATGCAAAAAGTCTGTTTCGAGACAGGCAAGTCGGCGCAAACCGAATTTGAAGTGCTGGAGTACGCTGACGATAACACCGCGCGAGTGCTGCTTAAACCGATTACCGGACGCTCGCATCAGCTGCGCGTGCATATGCAGGCGCTGGGGCATCCGATTCTGGGCGACCGTTTTTACGCCACGCCAGAAGCACTGGCCATGGCCCCTCGCCTTCTGCTACACGCAGAAATGCTGACCATTACCCACCCGCAGTTTGGCAATAGTATGACGTTTAAGGCACCGGTTGATTTTTGAGATGTCCCTCTCCGGCTGGAGAGGGCATTCAGAACAGGTTATTTGAAACCTTTCTGTTCTTTTACCAATTCATAAGCACGCTGAATTTCTTGCGCTTTTTGCTTCGCCATTTCCATCATTTCCGGCGGTAAACCTTTCGCAACCAGCTTATCCGGGTGATGTTCGCTCATCAGCTTGCGATAGGCGCGCTTGATGGTCGTGGCGTCATCCGTCGACTTCACACCGAGCACGTTACACGCATCTTCCAGTGTCGGGCCACGCTGCGCCTGCTGCCAGCCGCCGCCTGAGTGCGATTGCTGCTGATAGCCGCCACCAAACTGTGCGCCGCCCTGCATCATGCGCAGGAACTGTTCAAACTGAGCGCGGGAGATACCGAGCTCGTCGGCAATGACAAACAGCACTTCACGTTCGTTAGGGTGCAATGAGCCGTCGGCAAACGCGGCCTGAATCTGAATTTCCAGAAACATCCTAATCAAATCGAAGCGACCGAAACAAACGCCGCGGAACGCACGCATCTTCTCGCGCAGCGGGTAATTATCCGCTTTACCTACGCGGAAAGCCTGCTGCGCCGCGGTGCGGGACTCGCCGTGAAGATTCATGCGGTCCATCAGAATGCTGGCAACGTGGATATCCGCTTCGGTCACGCGACCTTTCGACTTTGTCAGATGCCCCATCACCTCGAAAGTGGTGGCAAAGAACAACGACTGACGCTCTTGCTGGTTGGCAAAAAAGTTGAGCCTGCGGCTACGCGCCTTATCAAACATGTGGCCAATCAGCAGTCCAAGTACCGCTCCCCAGAATCCGCCACCCATCATAAGTGCAACGGCCACACCAATCACTTTACCCCAATACTGCATAGACTCCCCGGATAGTCATAATCATCATGTCGCAGGTAATGGCTTCCACCTTGATAAAAGGCGATTTTCGCAGCGATGACCTGATGGTCAGTGCAGGACATAACCTATAATTTGCTTTATCATACTCGCCATTCTACACAGTGCCTAACGCCACTGGCTCGAAGCGGCAGGATTAACACTGGCGCGTGACCGATGAGTACGTTAGTCTCTGACCGTTTGCAAGCCGCGAAGCCACAGATGACGGAACAACAAATAAAACGTATGAAAAAACGTATTCCCACCCTTCTGGCAACCCTGATCGCCAGCGCCCTGTACAGTCAACAGGGTGCGGCGGCCGACCTCGCATCACAGTGTATGCTGGGGGTACCAAGCTATAACCGTCCGCTGGTTCAGGGGGATACTAATAACCTGCCTGTCACCATCAACGCCGATCACGCCAAGGGTAATTACCCTGATGATGCCGTATTTACCGGCAATGTCGATATCAATCAGGCGAACAGTCGATTACAGGCGGACGAAGTGCAGTTGCACCAGAAGCAGGCGCCTGGACAGGCGGATCCGGTTCGCACCGTGGATGCTCTGGGCAATGTACACTACGACGATAATCAGGTGATCCTGAAAGGTCCTAAAGCCTGGTCCAATCTGAATACCAAAGATACCAACGTCTGGAAAGGCGACTATCAGATGGTCGACCGCCAGGGCCGTGGTACTGCTGACGTCATGAAACAGCGTGGCGAAAACCGCTATACCATTCTCGATAACGGGACCTTTACGTCCTGTCTGCCAGGTACGAACACCTGGAGCGTGGTCGGGAGTGAAGTGATTCAGGACCGCGAGGAGCAGGTTGCCGAAATCTGGAATGCCCGCTTTAAAGTCGGTCCGGTGCCAATATTTTACAGTCCCTATCTGCAGCTGCCGATTGGTGATAAGCGCCGTTCAGGCTTCCTGATCCCGAATGCCAAATACAGCAGTAACAACGGTACGGAAATCTACCTGCCGTACTACTGGAACATCGCTCCGAACTTCGATGCCACCATTACACCGCACTATATGGAAAAGCGTGGCGGCGTGATGTGGGAGAACGAATTCCGCTATCTGACCAAAGCGGGCTCAGGGCTGTTTGAATTCGACTATTTGAACAAAGATAAAGTCTTCGAAGACGAACATCCCAACGAAGACGACAGCCGCCGTTGGCTCTTCTACTGGCGACATGCTGGGGTGATGGATCAGGTGTGGCGCTTCAACGTCGACTACACTAAAGTCAGCGATCCGAACTACTTCAACGACTTTGACTCCAATTACGGCTCCAGTACCGACGGTTACGCTACGCAGAAATTTAGCGTCGGCTATGCCATTGAGAACTTTAACGCCACCGTATCCAGCAAGCAGTTCCAGGTCTTTGATACTCAGAGCGCAAGCTCCTACTCGGCTCAGCCACAGCTTGACGTTAACTACTACCAGAATGACGTTGGGCCGTTTGATACGCATGTCTATGGTCAGGTGGTGCATTTCAAAAACACCAATGACAACATGCCAGAAGCGACGCGTGTACACCTGGAACCGACGATCGATTTGCCACTGTCGAACGGTTGGGGAAGCATCGACACCCAAGCCAAGCTGATGGCAACCCACTATCAGCAGGACGATGTCGACTGGTACAACACCCGTTACGGTACCCATCTGAAAGAGAACGTTAACCGCGTCCTGCCGCAGTTTAAAATTGACGGCAAAATGGTCTTCGAGCGCGATATGGACTGGTCACAGGGCTATACCCAGACCCTGGAACCGCGCGTTCAGTACTTATACGTACCGTATAAGGACCAAAGCGACATCATGTCCTACGACTCCACGTTGCTGCAATCGGACTACAGCGGCCTGTTCCGCGACCGTACCTACAGCGGCCTGGACCGTATTGCGTCAGCTAACCAGGTGACGACCGGTATCACTTCCCGCGTTTATGATCAAAACGCCGTTGAACGTTTTAACGTTTCTGTGGGTCAAATCTACTACTTCACGCCGTCTCGTACGGGTGATGAAACGCAAGATTGGTCGGAGACCGATCAGAAAGGCTCGCTGGTCTGGGCCGGAGATACTTACTGGCGCATGACTGACCAATGGGGTCTGCGTGGCGGCATTCAGTATGATACCCGTCTGGATAACGTGGCCACCGGCAACGGGACCGTCGAGTATCGTCGCGATGAAAACCGCTTAGTTCAGATGAATTACCGTTACGCCAGCCCGGAGTATATTCAGGCGACACTGCCTTCTTACTCCACGGCGCAGCAGTATAAAGACGGGATTTCCCAGGTGGGTATGACGGCAAGCTGGCCGGTCGTTGACCGCTGGTCTGTTGTAGGTGCGTATTACTACGATACCAATGCCCATAAACCGGCGGATCAGATGTTAGCTGTGCAGTATAACTCTTGCTGCTACGCGCTCCGTCTCGGTTACGAGCGTAAGCTCAACGGCTGGGATAGCAGCAATGCCCAGGGTAAATACGATAACGTCGTCGGTTTCAATATCGAACTGCGTGGCCTGAGTTCTAATTATGGCCTCGGCACTCAACAGATGTTGCGCTCGACAATTATGCCGTACCAAAGCTCTTTGTAACGCCACGGTTTAGAAACGTAATCCGCCTTTGCGGTTAATTGAAATGGAAAGAGTATGAAGAACTGGAAAACGCTGCTTCTCGGTATCGCCATGGTTGCGAATACCAGTTTCGCCGCCCCACAGGTTGTCGATAAGGTAGCAGCTGTCGTAAATAACGGCGTTGTACTTGAAAGCGACGTCGATAATTTGATGCAGTCCGTAAAAGGAAACGCAGGCCAGGCCGGGCAACAATTACCGGATGACGCCACACTGCGCCACCAGATTCTGGAACGTCTGATCATGGACCAAATTGTCCTGCAGATGGGTCAGAAAATGGGCGTAAAAGTGACTGACGAGCAGCTCGATCAGGCCATCGCCAACATCGCCAAGCAGAACAATATGTCGATGGATCAGATGCGTAGCCGTCTGGCCTACGATGGCATGAACTACAGCACCTATCGCGCACAGATCCGCAAAGAGATGACTATCTCTGAAGTGCGTAATAACGAAGTTCGTCGCCGTATTACCGTTCTGCCGCAGGAAGTCGACGCGTTGGCTTCACAGATTGGTAATCAGAACGATGCCAGTACTGAGCTGAACCTGAGCCACATCCTGATCCCGCTGCCGGAAAACCCGAGCTCTGACCAGGTTAACGAAGCGGAAGCGCAGGCGCGCTCTGTTGTCGACCAGGCAAACAAAGGCGCTGACTTCGGTAAACTCGCCATCACTTACTCTGCTGACCAACAGGCGCTGAAAGGCGGCCAGATGGGATGGGGACGTATTCAGGAACTGCCATCTATCTTCGCGCAGGCCCTGAGCACCGCGAAAAAAGGCGATGTGATTGGTCCTATCCGTTCCGGTGTGGGCTTCCATGTCATCAAAGTTAACGATCTACGCGGCCAGAGCCAAAGCATTTCTGTGACTGAAGTCCATTCCCGTCACATTCTGCTGAAGCCATCGCCAATCATGACTGATGACCAGGCGCGTGCGAAACTGGAAGCCGTGGCTGCGGACATCAAGAGTGGTAAAACCACCTTTGATAAAGCAGCGAAAGAGCTGTCTCAGGATCCAGGCTCTGCAAACCAGGGCGGTGATTTAGGCTGGGGCACTCCAGACATGTACGATCCGGCATTCCGTGATGCTCTGATGAAGCTGAGCAAAGGTGAAATCAGCGCCCCGGTTCACTCCTCGTTCGGTTGGCACCTGATTCAGCTGCTGGATACCCGTAACGTGGACCGTACCGATGCAGCGCAGAAAGACAAAGCTTACCGCATGCTGATGAACCGTAAGTTTGCTGAAGAAGCTGCAACCTGGATGCAGGAACAACGTGCCAGCGCGTACGTCAAAATTCTGAGCAACTAATGACGCAGCCCCAACGTGTGGTTATCACTCCCGGCGAACCCGCCGGGATTGGCCCAGACCTCGTGGTTCAACTGGCTCAGCGTGACTGGCCTGTTGAACTGGTGGTTTGCGCCGATGAAACGCTTCTGACAGACCGGGCAGCAATGCTCGGTTTGCCGTTAACGCTCCTGCCCTACGATGCCGCTCTGGCACCTGTTCCGCAAAAAGCCGGTACGCTGACTCTCCTTCCCGTTCCCCTTCAGGCTCCCGTTATCCCAGGCACGTTAAACGTGCTGAACGGTCCTTACGTGGTGGAAACCCTGGCACGCGCCTGCGATGGCAGTACCGAGGGGGAATTTGCCGCCCTGATTACCGGGCCGGTGCAGAAGAGCATCATCAACGATGCGGGGATTGCGTTTACCGGACACACTGAATTCTTCGAAGAGCGTTCTCACACCGATAAAGTGGTGATGATGCTGGCGACAGAGGAGCTGCGCGTCGCACTCGCAACCACGCATCTGCCGCTGAAAGATATCAGCGATGCGATAACGACTGATGTCCTGCGCGACGTGATTACCATTCTGGATACCGACCTGCGCACGAAATTTGGTATTGCCAGGCCGCATATCCTGGTGTGTGGGCTCAATCCGCACGCCGGTGAAGGCGGGCATATTGGGATGGAAGAGATAGACACCATCATTCCGGTGCTCGACGAAATGCGCGCTAAGGGCATGAATCTGAGTGGGCCGCTGCCCGCAGATACCCTGTTTCAGCCGAAATATCTCGACAATGCCGACGCAGTTCTCGCGATGTACCACGATCAGGGCCTGCCCGTGCTAAAATACCAGGGTTTCGGCCGTGCTGTGAATATCACGCTCGGTTTACCTTTTATCCGTACGTCCGTTGACCACGGCACCGCGCTAGAACTGGCGGGTCAGGGGAAAGCAAACGTCGGCAGTTTTATTACGGCGCTTAATCTCGCCATCAAAATGATCAGTAACTCTCAATGAATAATCGAGTCCATCAGGGCCACTTAGCCCGAAAACGCTTCGGGCAAAACTTCCTCAACGATCAGTTTGTCATCGACAGCATCGTATCGGCCATCAACCCGCAGAAAGGTCAGGCCATTGTTGAAATCGGCCCCGGTCTTGCCGCATTGACCGAGCCGGTTGGCGAACGTCTGGATAAACTGACCGTCATCGAACTGGACCGTGACCTGGCTGCACGCCTGCAAACGCACCCGTTCCTTGGACCAAAGCTGACCATTTTTCAGCAAGATGCGATGACCATGAACTTCGGCGAACTGTCGAAAGAAATGGGCCAACCGTTGCGCGTGTTCGGTAACCTGCCGTACAACATCTCTACCCCGCTGATGTTCCACCTGTTTAGCTATACTGATGCCATTGCTGACATGCACTTCATGTTGCAAAAAGAAGTGGTCAACCGTCTGGTTGCAGGGCCAAACAGTAAGGCGTATGGTCGTTTAAGCGTCATGGCGCAGTACTACTGCCAGATTATCCCTGTGCTGGAAGTGCCGCCAACCGCCTTTACGCCACCGCCAAAAGTGGATTCTGCCGTCGTTCGCCTGGTGCCTTACACCACGCTGCCGCATCCGGTTAAAGAGGTTCGTGTGTTAAGCCGAATCACCACCGAAGCGTTCAACCAGCGCCGTAAGACGATCCGCAACAGCCTCGGCAATATCTTCTCTGTCGAACGGTTGATTGAACTTGGCGTTGACCCGACGATGCGTGCAGAAAATATCTCTGTGGCCCAGTACTGCCGCCTGGCAAACTGGCTGTCAGAAAATGCGCCCCAGAAGGAGAGCTAAACCATGATCAATTCGCCCCGCGTCTGTGTCCAGGTTCAAAGCGTCTACATTGAGTCCCAGTCCTCACCGGACGATGAACGCTATGTTTTTGCTTATACGGTCACGATTCGTAATCTGGGGCGAGGATCGGTGCAGCTGCTTGGGCGATACTGGTTGATTACTAACGGCCACGGTCGTGAAACCGAGGTTCAGGGCGAAGGTGTGATCGGCGTTCAGCCGCACATTGCCCCGGGCAACGAATATCAGTACACCAGCGGTGCCGTGCTGGAAACGCCACTCGGCACCATGCAGGGTCACTATGACATGATCGACGCTGACGGTAACCCGTTCAGCATTGATATTCCCGTTTTCCGTCTGGCCGTGCCAGCTCTCATCCATTGATAAAATGAGCACATACCTTATTGGCGACGTTCACGGCTGCTACGATGAACTGATCGCGTTATTAAAGCAGGTGGAATTTACTCCCGGACAAGACACTCTGTGGCTGACCGGCGATCTGGTGGCCCGTGGCCCCGCATCGCTCGAGGTCCTGCGCTACGTAAAGTCTCTCGGCGATAGCTTGCGGATGGTGCTTGGCAATCACGACTTGCATCTGCTGGCGGTTTTCGCCGGGATCAGCCGTAATAAGCCGAAGGACCGACTTACGCCGCTGCTGGAAGCGCCGGATGCTGACGAGCTGCTGAACTGGCTGCGTCGTCAGCCACTGTTGCAGGTGGATAAAGAGAAGAAGCTGGTGATGGCCCACGCCGGTATCACGCCACAATGGGATCTGGAGACGGCAGAACTCTGCGCCCACGACGTCGAGGCAGTCCTGTGCAGCGATTCCTATCCATTCTTCCTGGATGCCATGTATGGCGATTTGCCGAATCATTGGTCGCCGGAATTGTCAGGCCTGGCGCGTCTGCGTTTCATCACCAATGCCTTTACCCGCATGCGTTACTGCTTCCCGAACGGACAGCTCGATATGTACACCAAAGAGTCGCCGGAAAACGCGCCAGCACCGCTGAAGCCGTGGTTTGCTATTCCTGGCCCCGTTACTGAAGAGTACAGCGTCATTTTCGGTCACTGGGCTTCGCTGGAAGGCAAAGGTACGCCAGAAGGTATTTACGGGCTAGACACCGGATGCTGCTGGGGTGGGGATTTAACGTGTCTGCGCTGGGAAGATAAGCAGGTCTTTGTGCAGCCGTCTAATCGTAAACCCCATTTAGATGAAGGTGATGCAGCTATCGCCTCTTAGTCAGTGCCTTAATAAATAATTCACACCTCCCTCATGGCTCCCTTTAATTACATGAGGGAACGTGTCTTTCTTTCCCGGTTAACATCACTCCCCTCTTTCCTCTCTCTGTTACTCTTCAATCCTATCATTTCCGCTATAACCATCAGCAAATACAACAGACGTCTATGTTTAGCATTCAAGCAACCTTACGGCACAGACTCGTTCGAATTCGCTCGCATGAATATTTCATGCATTTGCTTCACCAGCGTGGAAAAAAATTGATTATTCAATGCTGATTTATTGTAAACCATATAGACCGGTTGGGAGGGCAAAGTGAAATCAATGTCCAACTTTTGAATATTAAATGAGTTTTTCATTTTTTCATAAAAGCGTTCAGGCACGAAAGCAAGCATATCAGATGATTCGACCATTGATATATTTGTCAGTAATGAAGGGCTAATAAATCGACATATTCTGTCCTCCCTCATCATCGAATTCACTTTAAGCCGGTTAGACAACAGACTCGCACTTTCCGAATCAAGATATATATAAGTTTCATCATGTAGTTGTTCTATTGTTAAACTCCCATTGAGGCGCGGATGCGGCTGACGACAAATAATCACCGGAGCTTCACTGGAAATTTGTTGGCTTATACGAGAATGACTAACATGAGCATGTGTATCAAAAATGATATCTGCTTTACGGAAAATAAGAGATTCTTCGATTTCAGTAATCGAGTTGTGACTTATAGTGTGAACGATTTCGCATTCTGGTGATATTTCGTCTAAAACCTGACGCATCACGTTCAGCGTAAACATAGAGATATACGCCGCGCAATGCACCACAAGGCGAGTTGGCAAAGAATCAAATGAAATATTCTGTAGCTTTGCGATTAAGTTGTCATATGAATCTTCGAGACCCTCGTGGATGCCTATCGCTACTGTAGTTGGAGCCAGCGCCTTACCTTCCCTGATAAATAACGCATCATTAAAATGAAGACGCAAACGCCCCAGAGCCTGGCTAACAGCAGAGGGTGTAATGCCGAGAGCATCAGCGGCTTTGGTCCCGCTACGATGAATGAAAACAGCCTCAAACGTGGTTAAAAGATTGAGATCAAAGTTCTTCACCAGTTTAAAACGGTCGGTGAGTTTGTTTTCTTTCATGCTTTCCAGCCCTCTGACCTCGGTCGAAACACTAAGATTGCTATTCTCTATATCAATCATAGTCGAGATACTCAATTTTGGACTCCTTAAGGTAGTATTATTTATACATTTCATTGAGAAACAAATAAAAAAGGATGGGAATAACAGTCAATAATAATCATGAATATACAATGAAATTAACTCATCAAACAAACTGACTAGCCGTAATATTATATCTTAAGTCATTGAAAATTAAATCCACCAATCATCCTCCAAAATAAAAAAACATACAAACTCATCACTATTCATTGAGATAGGCCCACCATTAACATAACTGAATAGTATATTAAGGTAATGGTGTGGTGATTTATAACTCAACTATGAATAATGCGCTCCAACGATAAGGGGTGCCGGCTTATATGCTCTCTTTATCATCCCTCACTAGCTCTTGTTACTGTTAAAAGAGTGTTTTGCTAAAATTTTTCAATAAAGGAATACTGATGAAAATGGATTCATTTTTCAAAATGAGCGTGCTGGCAGCCGGCATGGTTGCAGCAATGGGCGCAAATGCTGGTGATACCGGTACTCTGAATGTAACAGGTAGCATTATTGCAACTTCTTGTGTTGTTGATGCAAGCAGCACCGCTGAAGTGCCAATGGGTAGCCTTTCTGCAACCGATTTCGCTGATGTGGGTGCCGTTTCTGAGAAGAAAGACATCACTCTTAATCTGACTAGCTGCCCAGTTTCTCAGACCGGCGTAATGTTCACCGCTAACGGTGCATCTGATGCCGTTAACAACCAACTGCTGGCACTGTCTGCTGATTCAGAAGCCTCTGGCCTGGGTATTGCGATTTATAACAAAGGCGGCGCATTGATCCCAATGCATGCAGCTTCTGCAGCGGCTCCAATCAATGCTGAAACAGGTGTTGCAACCATTAATCTGGAAGCGGCTGCAATGTCTACCGCTCAATCAGTTACCGGTGGTGCATTCAACGCAACAACGACTTTTGTTCTGTCTTATAACTAATATTTCCGAATTATTGACCTGCTGCTCAAAGCAACACGTTAATAATATTTGGTAAAAAGGATTAAACCGCTCATGAATATGAAAAAATTAAGTGCTGCTGTAGTTGTTATGTTGGGTCTGGGTGTTTCTGCAGCTCAAGCAGAAGATGGGTCCCTGAACTTCACCGGTGATGTGAGTTCAAGTTCTTGTTCTGTTGCTGCAAGCAGCACAGCTCTGACTGTTAACTTTGATGGTTACGCTGCAACATCATTAGACGGCATGGCTCCAGGCATGACTTCTGGAGGCTTACAGAAACCTTTCAGCATTACGCTGGCTGGCTGCCCAGAAGGTGTAACGGTTGCCAAAATTAAGCTTGATGGTAAAACTTCTGGCATTATCCCGAACGCATTCGTAGGTAATTCAACCGCAAGTTATGTTGGTATCGTTATTTCTGATGCTGAAACCGGTGCAGTTATTACACCAAAAGCTTTTGGTAGCGATAAAGCCATTCATGCTGGTTCAGACAATGTCCTGAACTACCTCGTTGGTTTAACCAAAACCTCTGAAAGCGCTGCTGGTGCCGGTACCATTGACGTACCAGTAACCTTCACCATGTCTTACGAGTAATTACTTCTGTAATACGTGTGTATTTTAAATAAGATGGCTGAGCTAATGCTCAGCCATTTCATCTAATCACCTCAATATTACAGTGAGATTATTACCTTTAACTTCCAAGGTTAATTATGCATTATTTAAAAAAAGCCATCCTACCGTTAGCATTGATCGCTGTTTCCGCGCCTTCATTTGCAGGTTTTTCTGTGGGTGCCACCCGTGTTATTTATAACGGAAACCAGAAAGAAGCGTCCCTCTCCGTTAAAAACACCGAAGACTCAAACATCTATCTGATTCGCTCTTGGGTTAGCTCGGATAAAGCGGGAGAGAAAGTCCCTTTTATTATCACGCCACCACTGTTCCGCATAGAGCCGGGCCAGGATAATGCTGTCCGTATTACGCAGACGTCATCGGCCTTGCCACAGGATAAAGAGTCTGTTTACTGGATCAATACCCTGGCAATTCCGCCCGCTTCCAAAGAAAAAAACTCTCTGCAATTTTCCATTAACACCCGTATTAAGTTGATCTATCGCCCAACCGCATTGAATAACAAAGATGCCATTGGCAAAGCTTATCAGCAACTCACTTTTACCCATTCAGGTAATACCATCACCGCTAACAATCCAACACCTTATTATGTGAACATGACAAAGGTTAATGTCGGCGGCAAAGAAATGAAAGAAGGTTATATGGTTCCACCAAAATCCTCATTAAAAATTGAGGACGCCCCAGCAGGCAACAGCATCAGCTGGCAGGCTATTAATGATTTCGGCGGATTGACAGAAAAAGCCAACGCATCGATGTAACCCAGTCGAAAAAATTAAAATCGAGAATGTCTATTAATTATGGAAAGTAACAATATTAAAAATATTCAGGAAAAAGACAGCGTCAGAGGAAAATGTAATAAAAAAGGGAGTGGTGCAGTGAAGGGGAACCGTACTGCCTGCTCTTTTTTATTAAAACCCTTATCATTTTTCATATTGTTATCCTTACCCGGGTTTGCTTCTTCTGCTGAAACTTTTAACCCTGAAATGCTCAAAGCTATCGGTGATGGCGGTGATCTGCAAGACGTTAATCTTGACTATTTCGCCGAAAAGGGCGGGCAGATGCCCGGTACGTATCAGGTCGATATTTATCTCAATAACCAGCAGGTGGATTCTCGGAGCATAGAGTTTGTCAGCCTTCCGGATGCTCCGGGTAAGCTCTACGGCAGTATTACGCCGGCAGAAATGGCAGATTATGGGGTTAAGCTGGACACCTTCCCGGATCTGAAAGCCGTTCCGCCAGACGCTAAGCTGACTAAACCGCTGAGTGCGTATGTTCCACAGGCGACTGAAAACCTTGATTTAAGCCGCAAGCGCTATGACATCACCGTACCTCAAATCGGTGTAAATATGCGCCCACGCAATTCGGTTGACCAAAAACGCTGGGATAACGGCATCGCGGCTTTTATGCTCAACTATAGCTATTCTGGCTCGACCACTGAGCATGATAATAGCGGTCAGTCCCAAAGCAACTTCATCAACCTACGGGCTGGGGTGAACCTTGCTGCATGGCGTTTACGTAATTACTCAACCTATAGCGAACAACACACTGATGGTTCGCATGGTGGAAGTGACACGAATACCAGCAAGTTCGAGTCTATTAATACCTATTTGCAACGCGACGTGCATTTCTTGCAGGGCGGTCAGCTGACGCTCGGTGAGTATTCCACTCCCTCAGATGTCTTTGACAGCTTCCAGTTCACCGGTATTCAGCTGGCCTCTGATGACCAGATGTTGCCAGACTCGATGAACCAGTTTGCGCCGACGGTACGAGGCATTGCCAAATCGAATGCGCAGGTAAGCATTAAACAGAACGGCTACGTTATCTACCAAACCAACGTCTCACCTGGGCCATTTGCTATTACGGATTTGTATCCGTCTGGTAACGGCGGTGATATGGAAGTAACGGTGACAGAGTCTGATGGTTCGACCACCAAATTCACGGTTGCCACCAGCTCCGTGCCGATTTTGCAACGAGAGGGTCGTTTCAAATATAACCTGGCATTGGGTCAATACCGTACCGGTAACGATGACACTGAAACACCTAAGTTCGTCCAGTTATCCAATATTTACGGTTTGACTTCACGAACCACCGTTTATGGCGGTGTTCAGTATGCTGAAAATTACCGTTCCGCTAACGTGGGTGTCGGTTTTGACTTAGGAGCCGTGGGCGCCGTTTCATTTGACGCAACACAAGCAACCAGTGAGTTCGACAACGATACGCTGGGCACTCAAAAAGGTCAGTCCTACCGGGCGATGTATGCCAAGAACTTCGAGGCGACTGACACCAACTTGCAGATCGCGGGCTATCGCTACTCCACAAAAGGCTTTTACGCCTTCAGTGACGTACAGGACTACCAAAAAGATACCGACAGCGATTTCGACAATTACAACCGCACTCACAACCAACGCAGCAAAATGCAGCTGTCCGTCAACCAGAACATTGGCGACTATGGTTCGATTTATATCAGCGGAAGCCAGCAGGATTACTGGGGTGGAGACGGTAAAGAGAAACTGTTGCAGCTGGGATACAACACCAGCCTCTATGGCATCTCTTACGGCTTTAACTACAACTATTCCAAAAACCCAGGTATGACCGAAGCGGATCAGGTGTTTGCTTTCAATTTATCAGTCCCACTCGACAAATTTATGGGGCCATCCGGTTCATGGGCGACCTACAGCATGAACACCAAGCGCCACGGTTCGACCGTTCAGCAGGCTGGCGTCAGCGGTACATTGCTGGAAGACCGGAATCTGAGTTATGCCGTCCAGCAAGGGTATGAAAACCAAGGTAATGGAGCCTCCGGCAACGCCAGCCTGGATTATAAAGGCGGTTCTGGCGAAGCAAACCTTGGCTACAGCTACGACCAGGATACCCGTCAGTGGAACTACGGCCTTCAGGGCGGTGTGCTGATCCACCAAAACGGCATCACGCTGTCACAACCGATGGGCGATACCGTCGCGCTGGTGAAAGCACCGGGCGCTGATGACGTTAGAGTAGAAAACAACAGTGGCGTTCATACCGACGGTCGCGGCTATGCCGTTGTGCCTTACGCCCAGCCTTACCGCAAAAACAGCGTAGCCCTGGAAACCGAAAGTTTTGGTGATGATGTGGATATGGATATGAGCAGCCAGACTGTCATTCCAACCCGTGGCGCCGTTGTAGTGGCCGATTTCAAAACTCGCGTTGGCCAGCGTGCATTGGTACAGCTGTTATTTATGGGCAAACCGGTGCCGTTTGGTGCCACGGTTAGCCTGTTAGATAAAGAAAGTACCGTCACCGGCATTGTCAGCGAAAACGGTGAAGTGTACTTAACCGGCCTGCCGGAAAGCGGCACTATCCGGGCGAAATGGGGCAACAGCAGCAACGAACAGTGCAAAGGCACTTACTCGCTGGCCAGCAGCAATGCCAGTGACCCGTCTGCGCTGATCAAACAAATTACGGCGCAATGCCAGTAAGGCATGAGGAAGTAACATGAACAATTTCATCGGAAAGTTAAAAAAAATTGGCTCCACAAATACGTGTCTGCGGTTGCTGCTGGCAGTGCTGTTATTATCCTGTGGCGTGCATAACGCCATGGCGGTCTGTACTTACCCCAGCACACAACCACAGATTACGGTTAATCAGAGCTTTACCACGCAGCAAGACTCACCAGTCGGCATGACGCTATCGACGACGACGTTTAATCAGCAGTATAAGGTCGCTGAGAATTGTATTGGCTCGTATACTCTTTTTGGAAAAGAGAATACCGGCACGTATCCGACAATAGGTAACAACAACACGTTTAAAAGCGGAGTAGAAGGGGTTGGAATTAGGGTCACCATTGGCCCATACAAACTGTCGCCCTCTAGTTTGATGTACGGTACTTACGGTGACGGTACCAGCCCGATTTATATTCAGGATATTAAAGTTGAGTTCGTCAAAACAGGCGATATTACTCCTGGCACGATGACATCGGGGAAAATAGGCACCGTTGAGATACAAGACGATGCAGGAACAAAAGATGCACTGACTATTAATATAGGGTCAGTCAATGTTAAGCAGGCATCGTGTGAGATAACCGGCTCCAGCGCGATCCCCGTCCCGATGGGCAAAGTCATGAAAGAAGATTTTCAGGGCAAAAACTCAACGTTGTCGTCCCGAGATATTAATATCCCACTGCAATGCAGCGCAGGTACCCATGTCAATATCAATTTCGACGCATTGTCGTCATTAGGTAACGGTATCATTGATCTGACTGCCGGCGGGGCAGAAGGTGTAGGTATTCAGCTGAAACTTAACAGTATCCCGGTTGAATTTAACAAGACCTTATTTGTGGCGGAAGCGACCCAACAAGGGGCATTCGTCATCCCTCTGACGGCGGCCTATATTCAAACAGCTGATACGATCAAAACGGGCTTAGTGAATGCAGTCGCCAATTTCACGGTAACCTACCAGTAAGACTGAACGTCTGACGGGCTGTTTCTCAAACCTGTCAGACGTTTTCATCGATAACAACAACGCTGCCCTGGCTGCAAAATTTATCAAAAAAAAACCGCATGGAAATCTCCATACGGTTCATCTGATGGACCCTACTTATTAACGACGCTCTAAAATCTCGAAGCAATAGCTGTGCGAGTTCTGCTCGTCGGCATCATGAAACTCACTGAAAGTAGATTCCCAGTGATCCGGATCGTAGTCAGGGAAATGGGTATCACCTTCCACTTCCGCATCAATGTGCGTCAGATACAGACGCTGCGCTTTCGGCAGGAACTGCTCGTAAACGCGTCCCCCACCGATCACCATAATCTCTTCCGCATCGCCGCAGGCAGCAATCGCGTCATCGACCGATTTTACCCACTCAACACGTTCGTCAGTGCCCGGCTGGCTGCTAATGACGATATTTTTACGGCCCGGCAACGGACGACCGATGGATTCCCAGGTCAGACGACCCATCACCACAGGTTTGTTGAGCGTAGTACGTTTAAACCAGGCGAGATCGGCAGGCAGGTTCCAGGGCATGGCGTTTTCCATGCCGATAACGCGATCCACCGCTAACGCCGCAATCAGACTGATCATTGAAATATCCCGGATGTAAAAATTGCCGCCACTATACGGAAAGCTTAATCTTTCGTCGACAATAGGGAGAGTAAAGAAGACGAAATATTTTCGCCTTCTCACTAAGTGCCCGTTATGCCGACGGTTTCGTTTCGGGCTCGTCAGCCGGGTTTCCGGTGTGCTTACCCTCTTCGGTTCCCTGCCAACCGTGCCGCTGAATAATCGACATATTGCTGCGGTCTTCATTGATGATATCTGTCAGCATCGCGCTGGTGCGTTTGAACACCGCGGCGAAGGACGCATCGTCCTCATCGGCCATATCCACCATCTCTTCAACCATCCGAACGTTGAAACGACGGAACACATCCGCGCGCTCGCGGGCCTCATACGCCCCAAGCCCTAACGCTTCAAGTGCCATGCGACCGGACTTTAGCGCCCCTTCGAAGGTTTCACGCTCCGGCGCATCGATCCCCGCCTGGCGCAGTTGAATGTAGTGATCGATATCGCGGGCGCGGGCGATGATTCGCAGATGTGGGAAATGCTCTTTCGCCAGCGCCGTCAACTCGAGGTTGGCTTTCGGGTCATCAATGGCGTTGATCAGCACTTCCGCCCGGGCGGCACCGGCTGACTCAAGCATATCGACCCGCGTTGCATCGCCATAAAACACCTTCATATCGAATTTACGCAGCGTATCGACGTGATCCGGATCGTGATCGAGAATGACCATCTTCACGCCGCTCGACAGCAGCAGTCGCCCGGTTATCTGACCAAAGCGGCCAAAGCCGGCGATAATCACCCGCGGCTGCTCTTCATCAATTTCATCCGCCTCACGATCATCACCACCTTTGGCTTTCTCCATGCGCGACAGCAGCACCAACAGAATCGGCGTGGCCGCCATCGACAGCGCCACTGCCAGGGTCAATGCTTTCGCCCATTCCGGGTCAAGCACGTCGGCCATCCGCGCGGTGCCAAACACCACAAACGCAAACTCACTGCCCTGCCCTAACAGCGCGGCAAACCACCAGCGCTGCGCCTTCGGCACACCAAGCGGGCGAGCAATTAGCCACAGCGTCGCGGCTTTGATGATAAGGAAACCCGCCAGCAGGATAAGAATTCGTAACGGATGGGTAACCAACGTGCCGAAGTCGATAGACATACCGACGCCGATAAAGAACAGCCCCAACAGCAAGCCCTTGAACGGTTCAATATCGCTTTCCAGCGCGTGGCGATACTCAGAGCTCGCCAGCAGGACCCCCGCCAAAAACGCACCCATCGCCATCGACAGGCCAACCTCTTCCAGCAACAGGCCGAAGCCGAAGACCAAAAACAGGGCCACGGCGCTGAACACTTCACGCAGGCCAGAGCGCGCCACAAAACGCAGCACCGGACGCGTCACGTATCGCCCAAGCAGAATAACCAGCACCAGCGCGCCCGCCACTTTCAGTGCGGAAAGGCCGAACGCCGCCAGGGTGGTTGAAGCCCCGCTTGCTGCCAGCAACGGGATCATCGCCACCAGCGGAATGGCCGCGATATCCTGAAACAGCAGCACCGCAAAGGCGCTGCGTCCGAGCTGCGAGACCGTCAGGTTGCGTTCATTCATCGCCTGCATGGCGATGGCGGTGGAGGAAAGCGCCAGGGTCAAGCCAATCAGTACGGCGACTTGCCATTGCAAACCCAAAAGCATACAAAAGCCGCCGATAAGCGCCCCGCAGGACACCATTTGCAATGCGCCCCCGCCAAACACTGAGGCGCGTAGTTTCCATAAACGCTGCGGGTCGAGCTCAAGGCCAATGACAAAGAGCATCAGTACTACGCCGATTTCAGCGAAGTGTAAAATGGCCTCGGCATCCGTGACCAGGCGCAAACCCCACGGCCCGATAATACAGCCCGCGATCAGGTAGCCGAGCACGGAACCCAATCCCAGGCGCACCGCGATCGGCACAATCAGCGCCGCCGAGCCGAGGTAAATGAGTGCCTGAATCAGCGTATGGCTATCCATGATGCACCTCCTGCCACTCGAGCAAACGCTGTTTGTAATGCCGGGCCTGGGCAACAAGCGTTTCATCGTCACAGATAAAGGTGCAATGCATGGCGAAAGGTTGCAGCCAGTTCAGGCCGCAGTACAGCGCCGTCGCCTGCAATGGCTGCGCCAGCACGTCAAAACCGGGGAAACTGCCAATCGAGAAATGATCGTCTCCGCCGCCGGTAGTGACCGCCCACATCAGGCTTTTACCGTGCAGCGCTTTTCCGCCGTGCCCGTAGGCCCAGCCGTGAGACAGGACTTTATCAATCCAGAGTTTGAGGAGCGGCGGCACGCTGTACCACTGCATCGGATGCTGCCAGATGACCAGGTCGGCGCGGGAAAGCGCCTCCTGCTCAGCGGCAATGTCGATATTGAAATCGGGATAGAGGTGATACAGAGAGCGAATTTCTACGCCGTCGATTTCCCTTGCCTGCTCAAGCATCCGTTTATTCGCATGCGAATGCTGCGGATAAGGATGCGCATAAATAATCAAAATCATCTGTTAGCCTGTTTTGCACTTCATTGTTTTATCAGCAAAGTGTAGTCAGTTAACTGCCAGGCTAACAGCGAAGATTAGTTATCCAGTTCGCCCATGGATTGAACCTGATCGCGGTTGATCTGCTCGGTCTTACCGGTTTCGGCATTTTTGTAGGAAACCAGGCCGGTGTCGCTATCAACCTCTGGCTTACCGTCGGTGACGATAGTTTTACCATCGGTGGTTTTCAGCGCCTGATTTGAGGAACAACCCGCGACGGTAAACAGTGCTGCGGCGGCAAAAATAGACGTGATGAGAAGATTGTTACGCATGGTGTTCTCCCTTGCTCTTACGTTATGAATGGTTATCTGTTTAACCACTTTAGGCTAACTGACTGAACGCAGATGGAAAACCAGAACACTCTGAGAGGGAGAAATGAGGGGGATTCGCTTACGCCCGGCGACGCTCTGCTTGCCTGGCCGACTCGGTGAGAGGTGCATGCCCGGCAAGCGCGAGCGCCGCCGGGCATGCAGAGTCAATATTACTTATTAATCTGCGCGTGCATTTCCTGCACCGAAATCACCTTCTCGGTCGCATCCGCGTTCAGCGCCATGGCTGTCGCGAAACCGCCGTTCAGGGTGGTGTCGTAATGCACTTTGTATTGCAGCGCGCTGCGGCGAATCAGCTTGGAGTCTTCAATCGCCTGACGCCCTTCGGTGGTGTTGATGATGTAGGTGTATTCGCCATTCTTGATACGGTCCTGAATGTGCGGCCGACCTTCATGCACCTTATTCACCAGGCGTGGGTTAATACCCGCTTCGCCCAGCACAACGGCAGTCCCGTGGGTCGCATCCAGTTCGAAGCCCTGTTTCAGCAGTTTTGCCGCCAGATCTACCACACGCTCTTTGTCGCCTTCACGCACGGAGAGCAGCGCACGGCCCTGCTTCTTCATGGTGGAGTTGCTGCCGAGCTGCGCTTTTGCGAACGCTTCAGCGAAGGTACGGCCCACGCCCATCACTTCCCCGGTAGAGCGCATTTCTGGCCCTAACAGCGGGTCAACGCCCGGGAATTTGTTGAACGGCAGCACCACTTCTTTCACCGAATAGTACGGCGGGATGATCTCTTCCAGGTGGCCCTGCTGCGCCAGCGTCTGACCGACCATCACGCGCGCCGCCACTTTCGCCAGCGGCAGGCCGGTGGCTTTGGAGACGAACGGTACGGTACGTGCCGCACGCGGGTTGACTTCAATCAGATACACTTCGTTGTCTTTTACGGCGAACTGGACGTTCATCAGGCCACGAACCTGCAGCTCGAAGGCCAGTTTCTGCACCTGCTGACGCATCACATCCTGAATTTCTTTGCTCAGGGTATACGCTGGCAGCGAACATGCGGAGTCACCGGAGTGAACGCCAGCCTGTTCGATGTGTTCCATGATGCCGCCAATCAGCACGTTTTCGCCGTCGCAGATAGCATCCACGTCCACTTCAACCGCATCGTCGAGGAAACGGTCCAGCAGCACTGGCGCATCGTTAGAGACGCTGACCGCGGTCTGGAAGTAGCGACGCAGGTCAGCTTCGTCATACACGATTTCCATCGCACGACCGCCGAGCACGTAGGACGGGCGCACCACCAGCGGATAGCCAATCTCTTTCGCTTTCTCTACCGCCATTTCAATCGCGGTCACGGTGGCGTTCGCAGGCTGTTTCAGCTTCAGGCGGTCAACCGCCTGCTGGAAACGTTCACGGTCTTCTGCACGGTCGATAGCATCCGGGCTGGTACCGATAATCGGCACGCCAGCAGCTTCCAGTGCACGCGCCAGTTTCAGCGGAGTCTGGCCACCATACTGCACGATAACGCCCTTAGGCTTCTCGATGCGCACGATTTCGAGCACATCTTCGAAGGTCACCGGCTCGAAGTACAGGCGGTCTGAGGTGTCGTAATCGGTAGAAACCGTTTCCGGGTTACAGTTGACCATGATGGTCTCGTAACCGTCTTCACGCAGCGCCAGCGAGGCGTGTACGCAGCAGTAATCGAATTCGATACCCTGACCGATACGGTTCGGGCCGCCGCCGAGGACCATGATTTTGTCGCGGTCAACGGACGGGTTCGCTTCACACTCGTCTTCGTACGTGGAGTACATGTACGCGGTGTCGGTGGAGAATTCTGCCGCACAGGTGTCCACGCGCTTGTAAACCGGGTGCAGGTTATATTGCTCACGCAGCTTGCGGATTTCCGACTCGCGAACGCCCGCCAGTTTCGCCAGACGTGCATCGGCGAAGCCTTTGCGCTTCAGCGCGCGCAGGAAGTCTGCGTTCAGGCCGGTAATACCGACTTCTGCCACGTTCTCTTCAAGGCGTACCAGCTCTTCAATCTGCACCAGGAACCAGCGATCGATGTTGGTCAGGTTGAAGACGCCATCTACGGACAGGCCCGCACGGAAGGCATCCGCGATGTACCAGATACGCTCGGCGCCCGCGTCTTTCAGCTCGCGGCGAATCTTGGTCAGCGCTTCCGGGTCATCCAGGCTGACTTTCGGGTCGAAACCGGTGGCGCCCACTTCCAGGCCACGCAGCGCTTTCTGCAAGGATTCCTGCTGAGTGCGGCCAATCGCCATCACTTCGCCGACGGATTTCATCTGCGTGGTCAGGCGGTCGTTTGCGCCGACAAATTTCTCGAAGTTAAAGCGAGGAATTTTGGTCACAACGTAGTCGATGGACGGTTCGAACGAGGCTGGCGTTTTGCCGCCGGTGATGTCGTTCATCAGCTCGTCGAGGGTGTAACCCACGGCCAGTTTCGCTGCCACTTTGGCAATCGGGAAACCGGTCGCTTTAGACGCCAGCGCGGAAGAACGTGACACGCGCGGGTTCATTTCGATAACAATCAGACGACCGTTTTTCGGGTTCACGGAGAACTGAACGTTAGAACCGCCGGTTTCCACGCCGATTTCACGCAGTACCGCCATCGAGGCGTTACGCATGATTTGGTATTCTTTGTCGGTCAGGGTCTGCGCCGGGGCCACAGTGATGGAGTCACCGGTGTGGATCCCCATCGCATCGAAGTTTTCGATAGAGCAGACGATGATGCAGTTGTCGTTTTTATCACGCACCACTTCCATCTCGTACTCTTTCCAGCCAATCAGCGACTCATCAATCAGCAGCTCTTTGGTTGGGGAAAGATCCAGACCGCGTTCGCAAATCTCTTCGAACTCTTCACGGTTGTAGGCAATACCGCCGCCGGTGCCACCCATGGTGAAGGACGGACGGATGATGCACGGATAACCGACGTCAGCGGCAACCGCCAGCGCTTCTTCCATCGTGTGTGCAATGCCGGAGCGCGCGGTGTCGAGGCCGATTTTCTTCATCGCTACGTCGAAACGACGGCGGTCTTCTGCTTTATCAATCGCGTCAGCCGTGGCGCCAATCATGGTCACGCCGAACTCTTCCAGCACGCCCTGACGTTCCAGTTCCAGCGCGCAGTTCAGTGCCGTCTGGCCGCCCATGGTTGGCAGCACCGCATCCGGACGCTCTTTTTCAATAATTTTGCGAACCACTTCCCAGTGAATCGGCTCGATGTAGGTCGCATCGGCCATTTCCGGGTCGGTCATAATCGTTGCCGGGTTGGAGTTCACCAGGATGACACGGTAGCCCTCTTCACGCAGCGCTTTACACGCCTGAGCACCGGAGTAGTCGAACTCACAGGCCTGACCGATAACGATCGGGCCCGCGCCAAGGATCAGGATGCTTTTTATGTCTGTACGTTTTGGCATGGTTTTCTCAGCTCCTGATTATTTAGCGGTCTTACGGTATTGCTCGATAAGTTCGATGAAGTGATCGAACAGCGGCGCGGCATCGTGCGGGCCTGGGCTCGCTTCCGGGTGACCCTGGAAACTGAACGCTGGCTTGTCGGTACGATGAATACCCTGCAAGGTACCGTCGAACAGTGACTTGTGCGTGACACGCAGGTTGGCAGGCATCGACGCTTCGTCCACCGCAAAACCGTGGTTCTGCGCGGTGATCATGACCGTGTCGTTGTCGATGTCTTTCACCGGATGGTTGCCGCCGTGGTGGCCGAACTTCATCTTGATGGTTTTCGCACCGCTCGCCAGCGCCAGAAGCTGATGGCCGAGGCAGATGCCAAATACCGGAATATCGGTTTCGAGGAATTTCTCAATCGCGGTAATCGCGTAATCGCACGGCGCCGGGTCGCCTGGACCGTTGGAGAGGAAAATCCCGTCCGGATTCATTTTCAGCACGTCTTCGGCAGAGGTTTGCGCCGGAACCACCGTCAGGCGGCAGCCGCGGTCAACCAGCATGCGCAGGATGTTGCGCTTCGCGCCGTAGTCGTAGGCCACCACGTGGAACGGCAGCTCTTCTTCTTTCTTCGCTTCTGGCAGCTCGCCTGCCAGCGTCCAGCTCCCCTGAGTCCAGCTGTAGCGCTCAGCAGTAGTCACTTCTTTCGCCAAATCCATACCGTTCAGACCCGGGAAGGCCTGCGCTTTTTCCAGCGCCAGGGTGGCGTCCAGGTTGTCACCGGCAATGATGCAGCCGTTCTGTGCGCCTTTCTCGCGCAGCAGGCGGGTCAGCTTGCGGGTATCAATATCGGCAATCGCCACGATGTTGTGACGTTTCAGGTAAGAAGAGAGGTCTTCGGTGTTGCGGTAGTTGCTGGCAATCAGTGGCAGGTCGCGAATGATGAGGCCTTGAGCGTGTACCTGGGAAGATTCTTCGTCAGCAGCATTGGTGCCGACATTACCGATATGGGGATAAGTGAGAGTGACGATTTGGCGTGAATAGGAAGGATCAGTGAGGATTTCTTGATAACCGGTCATTGAAGTATTGAAAACGACTTCCCCAACCGCCGTGCCCGTTGCCCCTATGGCCCGACCGTGAAACTGGGTTCCGTCTTCCAGAACCAAAAGCGCTGACTTAATCAAAACATCCTCCAGAGAATATTCACTCAGTTTATCTGCATATTAATTCACTCACAATGACGAATCAATGCAAATCTGCTGCCCGCGAAATTCGTGCAAACGGCGGCATTCTGGATATTTACGGGGAGAAAGTCAACGTAATCGAGGGCTTTTTTTATGTCATTTTGCGCCACTGGGGGATATGACGCTGTAAAGCAGGCAAAAAGATCAGCTAATAGCCTTTCCGTACACGCTTGCGCACCAGGATAATTGTTAAACCCGCCCAGTGGAAGTAAAAAAGTGGACCAGATGGTCAAAATTTACATTTACATAACGAAAAACGCCATGAAAACGTATTGTTTCGGGGGCTATTCACTAAAATTAAAGTGAGACACGTAAAATTAAAGGGCAATAAAATATTGCCCTTTGCAATCAACTCATTGTGATTGCCACAACCACATCACGATGGGGTAAACTCATTATAAATTGTTGAGATTAAGCACATCACGCATATCAAAAAGACCGTTACGCTTCTCTTTAAGCCAAAGAGCAGATCGTACTGCGCCATTGGCAAAGGTCATGCGGCTTGAGGCTTTATGCGTAATTTCAACGCGTTCCCCGATATCGGCGAACATCGCCGTGTGTTCCCCGACGATGTCCCCCGCACGCACAGTCGCAAAACCGATAGTGCCTGGGACACGTTCACCGGTATAGCCTTCACGGCTGTACACGGCGCACTCTTTCAAATCTTTATCCATAGCATGGGCAATCGCTTCGCCCATCGCCAGTGCCGTGCCTGATGGCGCATCCACTTTGTGACGATGATGCGCTTCGATGATTTCGATGTCGGTATAATCTCCCATCACCTTCGCGGCCTTTTCCAGCAGTTTCAGCATCACGTTCACGCCGACACTGAAGTTCGCAGCGAAGACAATCGCGATGCTCTCTGCCGCATCACGGATCGCCTGTTTACCCGCGTCGTCAAAACCGGTGGTGCCGATGACCATGCCTTTACCGTGTTGGCGGCAAAAAGCCAGATGGTGCAGTGTGCCTTCCGGGCGAGTGAAATCGATGAAGACATCGAAATCATCCTTTACTGCATCAAGGCTGCTTTGCACCTTCACGCCAGTGATACCAACACCTGCGAGTTCACCGGCGTCTGCACCCAGCAGAGAAGAACCCTCACGCTCCAGCGCCGCACCCAGCTTAATACCTGCCAGCTGTGTCGCTGCCTGAATCAGTTGCCGTCCCATACGGCCGCCCGCGCCTGCAATAGCGACGCGGATGTGTCCATCTTGCATATCTATTCTCTTCGTTAATACAGTGTAAATCGTTTTCAGATTAACCAGCGCCTGAGCGCCCTGCCACTAAAAACGGCGATAATTAGAATTTAACGTGAAACTGCAGTAAATATCAGTAAAAGGCATGATCAGCGAAAACCACAGGAATCTTTCCCATAGATTAATCGAGTCATCGACGGTGAGAAAGCTCACTTTGCCGCAGAATCACCTCAGGGTATAGCTGACCACCATCTGGCCTTTTTTGAGCTTAAGTTGAGTTATCACCACCTCACCCAGTGCGGACAAACTGGCAACGTGGGTACCGCCGCACGGATAAGCAGGCTGTTCGCCGAATCCGACCTTGCGCAAGCCCTCTTCCATAGACAGGCGGCGCGGTAGGTCCTCTGAAATCCAGCCGTCAATTTTTGCCTGTAGCGCGCTGGCTTCTGGCAACGCGGCATTCTCTTTGGCCACAAAGGTAATCCGCCCTTCTCCCGGCCAGTGATGCGCTTTGACGGGCTGCCAGCCGAGCTGCTCGCCCGCCTGACCAATCATATGTCCGGCAGAATGCAGCCGGGAATGCAGCGACCGCGCCGTCGCATCTACCTCAATCGATACCTCACCAGGCAACAGCGGCTGCGACAGTATATGCACCACGTGGTCATCGCGGGTCACTACGCTTTCGACCGCCACGCCCGCAATCCAGCCGCAGTCTGCGGGCTGGCCGCCACCCTGCGGATGAAACAACGTCCGGTCCAGTTCCACGGCGTAGCGCCCTTCTGCATCAGGCTCGCAACGCAGGATTTGTGCCCGTCCTTCAGTGGCGTCGGTGGTGTAATAAAGGCGTTCTGTCATGGTTTTTCTCCTCTGGTTCTGGACAGTATATTGATATCATCCGTGGCGATAATCCCATCCACTCTCAATGCACCTTTGCGCGGCAGGCACAAATGAATCTGAGCTTACTTCCCGATCTCGCGCTGTTCGTCCAGGTTGTTGACCAGGGCAGTTTCTCTGCCGTAGCCCGTAAATCCGGGGCGACACCTTCCGCGATCAGTCGCAGCGTTTCCCGACTGGAACAAGAAATTGGCAGCAAATTGCTGCACCGAACGACGCGAAAGCTGCGTCTGAGCGACAGCGGGAAAACGGTTTATCAACATGCGCAGCAGATGCTGGAGGCCGCGCGTCAGGCGATGGACGGCGCCAATCGCGAGCAGGCCATCGCGCAGGGAAAACTGACGCTCAGCGTGCCGAAAGCCGTTGGGCGTTTTGTGATACATCCTCTGATGACGGAGTTTCTGACGCGTTATCCGCAGGTGGACGTTTGTCTGCGACTGGAGGACAGAGTGCTGGATTTCATCGATGACGGAATCGATCTGGCGCTGCGTATTACCCATTCTCCGTCTCCCGGGTTGCACGGCAAACCACTCATGCCGGTCACGCATATCATCTGCGCAACGCCTGCGTATTTACAGCTGCACGGTACGCCAAAAAGCCCACAGGAACTGGCGGCGCACAGCTGTATTAGCCTTGGTGAAATGCCTGCGGACGCACGCTGGAAATTTCGACGCGAGGGAAAAACGGAGACCATTCAGACTCAGGGGCGCTATGCCGCCAACCATACCGCGGTGCGTCTGGACGCCGTAAAACAGCATCTGGGAATTGGCAGCCTGCCGCTGTTTACCGCCCGAGAAGCGCTGGAGAACGGCGACATTGTGCAGGTGCTGCCGGAATGGGAATTTATCAGCCGCTATTCCGGCCAGCTTTGGCTGCTGTGGTCGGGCAATAGGCATCTGCCCGCCAGAATGCGGGCAATGATTGATTATCTCAGCGAGAAAATTTAGCGCGCTTACGGTGCCAGCGCGATCACTTCTGCCACCCACTGACGGAAACCGTCGACGTCCAGATCCAGCGCCACCTGCGCGTTTGCCGGGCGTTCGAAGCGGTTTTCGATATCGACTACCGTGGTGCCCGACGTCCAGGCCCCCTGAGTTTCGACCGCCACAAAACACGGTTTAAGGGTGAACAACTCCGGGCGCACCAGCCAGGCGATGGCGCAGAGATCATGCATACGCAGGCCGCTGCCCATGCTGCCGCTGCGATAGTGGCTAAACAGCGAATGCAGCATTTTCCCGGTCTGGTTCACCTCAGGCAGGGTCGCCAGATATTCCGGGGTTAACAGCGCCTGATTGGTGACATCGAGCCCACACATCACAATCTCAATCCCGCTCTGGAACACGCGCTCTGCGGCTTCCGGGTCAATAGCAATATTAAATTCCGCGTTCGGCGTGAAGTTACCGCGTCCGGCCGAACCGCCCATAATCACCAACCGACGGATATTGAACTTACACTCCGGATACTGCGTCAGCAGCAGAGCAATATTGGTCAGTGGACCAATCGCCACCAGCGTCAACGGCTCCGGGGCGCTCATCAGCGCATCACGGATTGCAATGAAAGCGGGTTTCGCCAGCGGCTGACGCTGGTGATCGACAAAGTCGTAGCCTTCCATTCCGGATTCACCATGCACATAGGCGGCATCGCGGAGCGGGCGCAACAATGGCGTGGCTGCGCCCTGAGCGACCGGTACGTCGGCCTGCCAGAAATGCAGCAATTGCAGGGCGTTACGCGTTGTTTTCTCAACGGAGACATTCCCGGCAACGGTGGTTATCAGCTGGAGTTTGAGTTCAGGGGCAAACAGTGCCGCCGCAATGGCCGCGGCATCGTCGATGCCTGGGTCGGTGTCGAGAATAAAAGGTAAGGGCATGATTCCTCCATAAAAAAGCCAGGTGTTAACCTGGCATTTTTATACTCGTCATACTTCAAGTTGCACGTGCGTTGGCTGCAACTCAAATTATGTAGAGTATATCGACGTCGAAAAAAACTTATTCTACTTCGCGGATATCGAGTCGCAGCTCTTTCGGCACTTCGAAGACGATGTTTTCTTCGCGACCTTCAAGCGGGATGGCATCGCCGCCGCCGAGTTCCTGCAGGCGTGAAATCACGTTCTGCACCAGAATATCCGGCGCAGAGGCTCCGGCAGTGACGCCGACGCAGCCCGCCGTTTTCACCCACTCTTCCTGGATATCGGTGGAATCATCAATCAGGAATGCCGCTTTGCCCATACGCTGAGCCAGCTCGGCCAGACGGTTGGAGTTGGAGGAGTTTTTCGACCCCACCACCAGCACCACGTCCGCGCGCTGTGCGAGGTCGCGCACCGCTTCCTGACGGTTAGTCGTCGCGTAGCAGATGTCGTCTTTACGCGGCCCGACGATTTTCGGGAAGCGCTGACGCAGGGCATCAATCACGTCAGAGGTATCGTCGACGGAGAGCGTGGTCTGGGTCATGAATGACAGACGAGCTTCGTTTTTAACGTTCAGCGTCCAGACGTCTTCCGGCGATTCAACCAGATACATGCCCCCGGCTGGGTTGCTGTACTGACCCATGGTGCCTTCAACTTCCGGGTGACCGGCGTGGCCAATCAGAATCGACTCTTCGCCACGACGGCTGGCGCGGGCGACTTCCATGTGCACTTTGGTCACCAAAGGACAGGTCGCGTCGAAAACGGTCAAATCACGGCTTTTAGCTTCGTTACGTACCGCCTGAGAAACGCCGTGCGCAGAGAAAATCAGGATCGTGCCGTCCGGCACTTCGCTGATTTGCTCGATAAAGATGGCGCCGCGCTGACGCAGGCTGTCGACCACGTAGCGGTTGTGTACCACTTCGTGACGAACGTAAATCGGCGCGCCGAAGATCTCCAGCGCGTTTTCAACAATGCTGATAGCGCGGTCTACACCGGCGCAGAAACCGCGCGGGTTGGCCAACAGGATCTGCATCTTATGCCTCCAGTGCCGGGTCTATCTCCAGCACTTCAATATCAAAATGAACGGTACGCCCCGCCAGCGGGTGGTTGAAATCGACGGTGATCGAGTCGCCGTTAACTTCACGAATAACCCCAGGCATTTCGCTGCCATCCATTGCGGTAAAGAGCATGATCGCGCCAATGTCCGGCTCGCCAGCATCTAAAAACTCACGACGTGAGAAGTACTGAACCAGGTCCGGGCTCGGCACGCCAAAGGCCGCGTCTGGCTCGAGGGAAAAGGTGGTTTTATCCCCTTCTTTCAAGCCTAGCAGATGTTGCTCCAGCCCTTCTGACAGCGAAGCATCACCCAAACGAAACAGCGCGGGTTTGCCGTTGTTACGGGTGGATTCAGCCGTGGAGCCATCTTCGAGTTTCAGGGTGAAGTGCACCAGCACCGCGCTATTGCTCTGTACAGATTTAGACATGCAGATTTGCTCGCTAATGTTGCCCGGTGGCGCTGCGCTGACCAGGCCTACGAAATCCGTAGACCGTTGCACGCGTAGCGCCGCCCGGCGATTTTTTACGCCTGTTTCTTCGCGGCCGCGTTCGGCAAGAAGCCTTCCAGCACCACCAGGGCCGCACCGATACAGATTGCGGAATCGGCGAGGTTGAAGGTCGCGAAGTGCCAGTTGCCGACGTAGAAGTCGATCATGTCGACCACGAAACCGTGCCACAACCGGTCAAACAGGTTACCCAGTGCGCCACCAATGATCAGCGCATAGGCGATGTTGTTCAGCTTCTGAGTGGCTTTCGAGCGGTACATCAGTACCGCCAAAATCACACAGATACCCATGGCGATGCCAGCAAAGAACCAACGCTGCCAACCGCCGCTGTCGGCGAGGAAGCTAAACGCCGCGCCATAATTGCGCGCGTAGTGCAGGTTCAGCGACGGGAACAGCGAGACTGTTTCCCCCAGCATAAAATGCTGAAGGATCAGGAACTTGCTGCCGAGATCGATAATCAGCACCACGACTATCAGCCACAGCCAGCGCAGGCCGCTTTTACAGATTGATTGACTCATCAGGCAAACTTACGCTTTTCGCCGTCACCGGCAATGTTGCTGACACAGCGGCCGCAGATTTCTGCGTGTTCCGCCACTTGACCGACGTCGGTGGTGTAATGCCAGCAGCGCGGGCACTTATCACCTTCGGCTTTCTGCAACGCCACTTTCAGGCCTTTCAGCAATTCGCTCTGCTGTGCTTCGGCGGTTGCCGCAGCATAATCCGCAACTGAAGCCCCGGAGGTCAACAGGACAAATCGCAATTCATCGCCCAGTGCGGTCAGTTTCGCCGCCAGTTCTGGCTCGGCATACAGCGTAACCGCTGCTTCCAGAGAACCGCCCACTTTCTTATCGGCACGCGCCTGCTCAATGACTTTGTTCACTTCGCTGCGCACTTTCAGCAGTTCGTCCCAGAAACCATCGTTCATCGCTTCGGTTTCCGCCAGACCAAACAGGCCGGTGTACCACTCGCCGGTGAAGACGTACTTCTCGCGGGAGCCTGGCAGGTAGCCCCAGATTTCATCCGCGGTGAAGGACATGATTGGCGCCATCCAGCGAACCAGGGCTTCCGCGATGTGATACAGCGCGGTCTGACAGCTGCGACGTGCGACGCTGTCTGGTTTCGCGGTGTACTGACGGTCTTTGATGATGTCGAGATAGAACGAGCCCATTTCGATGGAGCAGAAGCGCATCAGGCGCTGCACCACTTCGTGGAAATCGTAAGACTCATACGCTTTCAGGATGTCTTCCTGTGCAGCCTGCGCACAGCCCACCGCCCAGCGATCCAGAACGACCATCTCTTCCGGTTTCACCATGTCTTTTACCGGGTCGAAACCGTTGAGGTTCGCCAGCAGGAAGCGCGCGGTGTTACGGATACGACGATAGCTGTCGGCAGCACGTTTGAGGATCTCATCGGAGACCGCCATTTCGCCGGTATAGTCGGTGGAAGCCACCCACAGACGCAGGATATCTGCGCCCAGTTTGTTCATCACGTCCTGCGGCGATACGGTGTTACCGATCGACTTGGACATTTTGCGGCCCTGACCGTCAACGGTGAAACCGTGGGTCAGTACCTGACGGTAAGGCGCTTTGCCTTTCATCGCAGTGGAAATCATCAGGGAAGACATGAACCAGCCGCGATGCTGGTCAGAACCTTCCAGATACATATCCGCCGCGTGACCGGAGAACTCAGGACGCACGTCAACCACAGACGAGTGGGTAGAACCGGAGTCGAACCATACGTCGAGCGTGTCTGGCACTTTCTCGTAGGTGTCGGCGTCGTCGCCCATGATGTCGCGCGGGTCGAGATCCCACCACGCCTGAATGCCGTCCTGCTCAACGCGTTTCGCCACGTCTTCCATCAACTCAAGCGTGCGCGGGTGCAGTTCCTGCGTCTCTTTATGCACGAACAGGGACATTGGCACGCCCCACGTACGCTGACGGGAGATACACCAGTCAGGACGGTTCGCGACCATTGATTCGATACGCGCCTGGCCCCAGTCCGGGATCCACTGCACGTCTTTGATCTCTTTCAGCGACTGCTCACGCAGGCCTTTCTGATCCATGCTGATGAACCACTGTGGGGTCGCACGGAAGATGATCGGCGTTTTGTGACGCCAGCAGCACGGATAGCTGTGAACCAGTTTCTCAACGTGCAACAGCGCACCGCTTTCACGCAGCATGTTAACGATAACGTCGTTAGCTTTGAAAACGTTCACACCGTCCAGGGTCGGGTAAGTACCCGGCACATACGCGCCATCCGGTCCAACCGGGTTCGCGATTTCCAGACCGTATTTCTGGCTGATAGTGTAGTCGTCTGGACCGTGGCCACCGGCGGTGTGTACCGCACCGGTACCCGCATCCAGAGTAACGTGATCGCCAAGGATTGCCGGCACGTCGAAATCGAGGAATGGATGCTTGAAACGCATCAGTTCCAGCTCATCACCCTTCACGGTGCCGAGCACGGTGAAGTCGGTGATGTTCGCGCGTTTCAGCACGCTTTCAACCAGGTCTTTCGCCAGGATAATTGCCTGACCTTCTACCTGTACCAGCGCATATTCAAACTCTGCTGACAGAGAGATTGCGCGGTTAGCGGGCAGGGTCCACGGCGTGGTGGTCCAGATAACCAAAGAAACTGGGCCATTAACGGAAGCCACGCCAAATTTCGCCTTCACCGCATCCTGATCGACAGCGTTGAACGCCACGTCGATGGATGGAGAGGTTTTGTCGTAGTATTCCACTTCCGCTTCAGCCAGCGCAGAACGGCAGTCTACGCACCAGTGCACAGGCTTCGCGCCTTTATGCAGGTGGCCGTTGCCGATGATTTTACCCAGCGCACGGATGATGTTGGCTTCAGTGTTGAAGTCCATGGTCAGGTACGGACGAGACCAGTCGCCCAGCACGCCCAGACGGATGAAGTCTTCGCGCTGCCCGTTAACCTGGGTGGCCGCGTATTCACGGCACTTCGCGCGGAATTCCGCCGCGGTGAATTTCTCACCTGGCTTACCAAATTCCTGCTCAACTTTCAGTTCGATTGGCAGACCGTGGCAGTCCCAACCCGGCACATACGGCGAGTCAAAGCCCGTCAGGCCTTTGGACTTAACGATAATGTCTTTCAGAATCTTGTTAACGGAGTGACCAATATGAATGCTGCCATTCGCATAAGGAGGGCCATCATGCAGAATGAACGTCTTTTTGCCTTTTTTCGCTGCACGGATGACGCCGTAAAGGTCATCATCGGTCCAACGGGCCAGCATTCCCGGTTCGCGTTTGGCGAGGTCGCCACGCATCGGGAACCCTGTTTCCGGCAAATTCAGGGTTGATTTATAGTCACTCATCAGATTCTCGTTTCCGTATATTTACGTTGGCATTACGCCGGGTTTGAAAGCCCGAACAACTCGCGAGCCGTTAATTCATCACGCGCGATTTGCGCTTTTAATTCGTCCAGCGATGAAAATCGCTGCTCGTTGCGTATTTTTTTACGCAGTATGACGTCTATATGGCGACCATACAGGTCCATTACAACGTCTAACAGATGCACTTCCAGCTGCTGGCGCACGCCAGCGACCGTTGGACGGGTGCCGATATTGGCCACGCCTGGCAGCAATGTGTCGCCAAGCCCCGCAACTTCCACCGCATACACCCCTTTAACCGGGGAAACCTGACGACGCAGCGGTATATTCGCCGTCGGGAAACCAATGGTGCGCCCGAGTTCATCACCGTGAACCACGCGCCCAGAAATGCTGAAAGGATGGCCCAGCAGCGTTTGTGCCAGCTCGAGGTCATCCTCAGCCAGTGCCTGACGCACCGCGGTGCTGCTGATGCGCAGGCCGCCTTCACAAAATGTTTGGGTGCTGGTGACGTCGAAACCGAATTCCGCGCCAGCCTTCTGTAATAACAAGAAATCCCCTTCGCGACCAGCGCCGAAGCGGAAATCATCACCGACCGCCAGATACCGTACGCCCAGGCGTTTTACCAGCAACTCGCTGATAAACTCTTGCGCCGTCAGGGCCGCGAAACGGCGGTCAAAGCGGACGCAAAGAACGTAGTCCACACCGCTTTCGGCCAGATAACGGACCTTATCGCGCAAACGCGTCAGACGCGCCGGGGCTTTGTCCGTCGCGAAAAGCTCCAGCGGCTGCGGCTCAAAAATCACCACCACAACTGGCAGGCCGCGCTCGCGTCCTTCTGCACGCAAACGCTCTAATAGCGCCTGATGCCCACGGTGCACGCCGTCGAAATTGCCAATGGTTAACACGCACCCATGCGGTGCCTGACCTTGATTATGTATGCCGCGTATCAGCTTCATGTCTGGCTCAATACAGTGAAAATCGTGAAAGTATACCTTGTAGAGCAGGCGACGTTAACCGGCGATTGCACCTCGTTTACGAAAGATGCAACGATTTCATCCACCTTGATGTAAACACCAATCAAATGTGGCGTCACTGGCGATTTTTATCGCAGAAAGGCTGTATTCGGTGGGCGCAAGCTGGTAGAATCCTGCGCCATCACTACGTAACCAAGCGTTGTATTACTAACGGCGCTTATTTGCACAAATCCATTGACAAAAGAAGGCTAAGAGGGCATATTCCTCGGCCTTTGAATTGTCTATATAGATCATATTTGGGAGTTGGACCTTGGCTAATATCAAATCAGCTAAGAAGCGCGCCGTTCAGTCTGAAAAGGCCCGCAAGCACAACGCTAGCCGTCGTTCTATGATGCGTACTTTCATCAAGAAAGTATACGCAGCTGTAGAAGCAGGCGATAAAGCTGCTGCACAGAAAGCATTTAACGAAATGCAACCAATCGTGGACCGTCAGGCTGCTAAAGGTCTGATCCACAAAAACAAAGCTGCGCGTCATAAAGCCAACCTGGCTGCGCAGATCAGCAAACTGGCTTAATTGCCAACTCGCTGAGTCTTTGTTGAAGAAAAACCCGCCTCGGCGGGTTTTTTTATATCTGCGTTTTGCCTAACGCGGCAGTTCAAACAGCGCAGAGTAGTCACGATTGCAGATTCGCTGCACCGCCGGGTGTTGGATCATGCGTTCGGCAAAGATCGCGTGATACTCCTCCATGACGTTTTCCACTCGTCCGATTTCAACGATGTTGTCGTCCGCATAAAGATCGTGCGCGTAGAGCGTCGGGGCGACGAAAATCGCGTTATGTGCCGCACCAAAGGCTTTCATCAGCGCCGCGTCGTCAAACTCACCCAGCACTTCCACTTTCAGCCCCTGGGTGTTAATCCAGTTCAACAGCTTGCGTCCGAGCATCGAACGACGCCCTGGGATCAACAACCGACGCTCCTCCAGACAGGCCGGGAACGGTTTTTCCGGCAGCGGATTCATACACCAGAAGCTAACGCTGCATTCGCCGATTTTCACCGAGAACAGCCCTTCCTGCTGCGTCGAATCAATCGGGCAATCGGAAATAATCATGTCCAGCTTGTGCTGACTGAGCTGCTCCAGCAGCATCTCATGCGTCGATTCATAGCAGCGCAAGTGAATTTGCTCATCCTCTACCACCGCTGCATCCAGCACGCCGCTGACCAGCCGTTTCGACAGCGCATCCGCCACGCCGACATCGAACAACAGGTTCGACTCTTTGCGATAGTTGATGATGTCGAGCATCTCCTGGCTCAGGGTAAACATTTTATCCGCGTAGCGAAAAACAAGCTCGCCCAGTTCGCTCGGCTCAAGCCCCCTGCCCTTACGTTTAAAGAGTTTGCCCTGCAAACGCTCTTCCAGTGCTTTAATCTGCCCGGTAATGGTCTGCGGCGTCAGGTACAGCGCTTCTGCGGCGCCCACGACCGAGCCCTCTTTGTAGACGTGCCAGAAGTAGTACAGGTGGTTGTAGTTAATGTGCGACATGTTTTCGCTCCCTGATGGATGTCAAAAAGAGAGCCACTCAGGACTCTCTTGTGATGTGATGTCAGGCCTGAGCCTGCTCCGAGGATGTGCGCATTCTGAGTAAGCCATAGCCGACCACCGCCGACAGCACCGAACCAATCAGAATGCCGAGCTTCGCCCAGTTAATCAGTGCCGGGTCAACGTTCCCGAAGGCCAGCGAGGCAATGAATATCGACATGGTAAAACCGATACCACACAGCACCCCGACCGCCATAATCTGCTTGAAGGTGGTGTCCGCAGGCAGCGTCGCCCATTTCATTTTCAGCGCCAGCCAACAGAACAAGCTAATACCCAGCGGCTTACCAATAAACAGACCGGCAATGATACCCAGCGGCAGCAGTGACGTCAGACCTTCGATCGTCACGCCCTGCAGCGAAACACCGGCGTTGGCAAACGCAAACAATGGCAGGATCAGGTACGCGACCCACGGATGCAGCACGTGCTCAAGCTGCACCGCCGGAGATTTGCCATTCTGCTCTTTCAGCGGAATGAAGAAACCAACAATCACGCCCGCCAGAGTGGCATGCACGCCTGATTTCAGCACCGCCGTCCACAGGATGACCCCGACCAGGATATAAATCCCGGTACGGCGTACGCCCGTCAGATTGAGAATAGCCAGCGCCGCAATGGCCGCCGCAGCGACGCCCAGTGACAGGAGCGACAGGTCGCTGGTATAAAACAGCGCGATGATGACGATAGCGCCCAGGTCATCAATGATCGCCAGCGCCATCAGGAAAATTTTCAACGACGCCGGAACACGGCTACCGAGCAGCGCCAGCACGCCGAGCGCAAAGGCGATATCAGTCGCCGCCGGAATCGCCCAGCCTTCGCGCGTAATCGGGTCCTGGAAGTTAAAGGCCAGGTACACCAACGCCGGGACCACCATACCGCCCAGGGCCGCAATCACTGGGAAAATCGCCTGTCGACGGCTGGCCAGCGAGCCAACAATCAGCTCACGTTTGACCTCAAGTCCGATGAGCAGGAAGAACACCGCCATCAGCGCGTCGTTAATCCACAGCAGCATGTTCTTGTTGATTTCCAGCGCGCCCACTTTGAGCTGCACCGGTGTTTCCAGAAAAGAATGATACAGACCGCTGGTCGAACCCATGTTCGCCAACAGCATCGCCAGCGCGGCGGCGATGATCAAGATGATGCCCCCTGAAGCCTCATTGCTAAAAAAACGCTGAAGATGTTTCACTTTTATTCTCTCTTTTCCGTTAATACATCGATAAAACCATAATAACCACTAGGACGATTCGTTAAAAACAGATTATCACTGCAATTTAGATCGGTTTTACCGAAGTATAATATCAAGATTAAAAAAAGCCCGGGTTGTTGAGACCCGGGCTTTAGGTTCAATGATGATGCCAGAAGAATTATCGGGTCAAATCATCAAAGAATTTTTTCACACCGTCGAAGAAGCTTTTGGAGCGCGGGCTGTTTTGTTCACCCGTTGGGCCACCAAAACTATCCTGCAGATCTTTCAGCAGCTGCTTCTGTTTTTCGTTCAGGCTAACCGGTGTTTCTACCACTACGCGGCACAGCAGGTCGCCCTGAGCGCCACCGCGAACGGATTTGACGCCTTTACCGCGCATGCGGAACAGCTTGCCGGTCTGGGTTTCACCAGGCACTTTCAGGTTCACACGACCGTCGAGTGTCGGAACTTCGATTTCGCCGCCGAGCGCCGCCATCGCAAAGTTGATCGGCACTTCGCAGTACAGGTTATTACCTTCGCGCTCGAAGATTGGGTGCTGTTTCACCTGAACCTGAACGTACAGATCGCCGGCTGGTGCGCCGTGTTCACCCGCTTCGCCTTCGCCTGTCAGACGAATACGGTCTCCGGTATCAACGCCCGCCGGGATTTTAACCGACAGGGTTTTGGTCTTCTCAACGCGACCGTGACCGTGACAGCTGTTGCACGGATCTTTAATCAGCGTGCCGCGGCCCTGACAGTGCGGACAGGTCTGCTGCACGGCAAAGAAGCCCTGACGCATTTGCACCTGGCCCTGACCATGACAGGTCGGACAGGTCGTCGGTTTGGAACCGGATTTCGCGCCGCTGCCGTGGCAAACTTCACACTCTTCCAGCGTCGGAATGCGGATCTCTTTGGTTACACCGCGCACGGCTTCTTCCAGCGTCAGATCCATGTTGTAGCGCAGGTCTGAGCCACGGGATGCACGTTGACGACCACGGCTTCCGCCGAAGATATCACCAAACACATCGCCGAAGATGTCGCCGAAGTCTGCCCCGCCGCCGCCAAAGCCGCCGCCACCGAATCCACCGCCGCCCATGCCGCCCTGTTCAAAGGCTGCATGACCGTACTGATCGTACGCCGAGCGCTTCTGCGCGTCGGTCAGGATCTCATACGCTTCTTTAATTTCTTTGAATTTGGCTTCGGCTTCTTTGTCACCCTGATTACGGTCCGGGTGAAACTTCATCGCCAGGCGTTTGTAAGCCTTTTTGATTTCACGCTCTTCCGCTGTTTTGGAAACGCCTAAAACCTCGTAATAGTCTCTCTTCGCCATTTCTGTTTTTCTGCCCTTAACATGCGAGCACGGGCGTGGAGTAAACTCCGACGCCCGTGCCAGTTAATTACCCTGCATCAGGGCGATTATTTTTTATCTTTAACTTCTTCGAACTCAGCGTCGACAACATCGTCATCTTTCGCGTTGTTCGCGGAAGCGTCAGCGCCGCCAGCCTGCTGCTGTGCGTGCTGCTGCTGCGCGATTTCCATCAGCTTCTGAGAAGCTTCGGCAACTGCCTGCATTTTCGCTTCGATATCCGCTTTGTCTTCGCCTTTCAGAGAGCCTTCCAGCGCAGTCAGTGCAGTCTCGATAGCGGTTTTGTCGTCAGCTGGCAGCTGTTCGCCGGCTTCTTCAACCTGCTTACGGGTGCTGTGCAGCAGATGGTCACCCTGGTTACGGGTCTGAACCAGTTCTTCGAACTTACGGTCAGACTCGGCGTTAGCTTCTGCTTCACGCACCATTTTCTGGATTTCTTCTTCGTTCAGACCGGAAGACGCCTTGATAGTGATCTTCTGCTCTTTACCGCTGTTTTTGTCTTTCGCGGAAACGTGCAGAATACCATCGGCATCGATATCGAAGGTCACTTCGATCTGCGGCATACCGCGCTGTGCCGGGCTGATACCATCCAGGTTGAACTGACCCAGAGATTTGTTATCGCCTGCACGTTTACGTTCACCCTGCAGCACATGGATGGTTACCGCAGACTGGTTGTCTTCAGCGGTAGAGAACACCTGGCTGTGCTTGGTTGGGATAGTGGTGTTTTTGTTGATGAGCGCAGTCATCACACCGCCCATGGTTTCGATACCCAGCGACAGCGGGGTAACGTCCAGCAGCAGAACGTCTTTCACTTCACCGGTCAGCACGCCGCCCTGAACTGCAGCACCAACGGCAACGGCTTCGTCCGGGTTAACGTCTTTACGCGGTTCTTTACCGAAGAACTCAGCAACTTTTTTCTGCACCATTGGCATACGGGTCTGACCGCCGACCAGGAGAACGTCCTGGATGTCGGATACGGACAGGCCAGCGTCCTGCAGTGCAACTTTCAGCGGCTCGATTGAACGGTTAACCAGGTCTTCAACTAGGCTTTCCAGTTTCGCGCGAGTCACTTTGATGTTCATGTGTTTCGGACCGGTCGCATCTGCAGTGATGTACGGCAGGTTAACGTCGGTCTGCTGTGCAGAAGACAGCTCGATTTTCGCTTTTTCTGCTGCTTCTTTCAGACGCTGCATTGCCAGCGGGTCGTTACGCAGGTCAATGCCCTGATCTTTCTTGAACTCTTCAACGAGGTAGTTGATCAGACGGCTGTCGAAGTCTTCACCACCGAGGTGAGTATCACCGTTGGTTGCCAGTACTTCGAAGGTTTTTTCGCCATCAACTTCGTCGATTTCGATGATAGAGATATCGAAAGTACCGCCGCCCAGGTCATATACAGCGATGGTGCGGTTACCGACTTCTTTATCCAGACCGTAAGCCAGTGCAGCAGCGGTTGGTTCGTTGATGATACGTTTTACTTCCAGACCCGCGATACGGCCGGCGTCTTTGGTTGCCTGACGCTGAGCATCGTTGAAGTATGCAGGTACGGTGATAACAGCTTCAGTTACCGGCTCACCCAGGTAATCTTCAGCGGTTTTCTTCATTTTTTTCAGCACTTCAGCAGAAATCTGCGGTGGTGCAGTTTTGGTACCTTTCACGTCCAGCCACGCATCGCCATTATCAGCAGCAACGATTTTGTACGGCATGATGGCTTCATCACGCTGCACTTCTTCGTCCTGGAAACGACGGCCAATCAGGCGTTTGATCGCGAACAGAGTGTTCTGCGGGTTAGTCACTGCCTGACGTTTAGCCGGCTGTCCAACCAGAGTTTCACCATCCTGGGTATAAGCAATGATCGAAGGCGTGGTGCGATCGCCTTCAGCGTTTTCCAGCACACGCGGGGTGTTGCCATCCATAATTGCTACACAAGAGTTGGTAGTACCCAGGTCGATACCAATAATTTTACCCATCTAAACGTCTCCACTAAAAATTCGATCAACATGTGATTATGAACCTGTAATAAGGGCGAAACGTGTCGTTTCAAGCGCCTTCATGCTTTTTTTTCCAGGCTCACCACTGCGGTTGCTTACAAGATGGGGTCGTAACATCGGGCATCAAGGGGCAGATGCAAAAAAAATTTTAAATTCACCCTGCTCAGATCATAGACGCAGGACACGCCTCTGATTATTATGCCGCGCCCCGCAGCCAGAGGATCGGCGTGGGATTACGACGATTCCCCCTTTATTGATGAGTTTTTGAGGAAATATGGTTAACACTAAGTTGGCTAACCCAGCACCGCTGGGCCTGATGGGCTTCGGCATGACCACCATTCTGCTGAACCTGGCAAACAGCGGTCTTTTCCAGTTTGATACTGCCATTTTGGCGATGGGCATTTTTTACGGCGGACTGGCACAGATTTTTGCAGGCCTGCTGGAGTTTAAGAAAGGCAATACCTTCGGTCTGACTGCATTCACCTCTTACGGTTCTTTCTGGCTGACCCTGGTCGCCATTCTGATCATGCCGAAAATGGGTCTGGCTGAACCGGCTAATGCGCACTTCCTGGGTATGTACCTGGGCCTGTGGGGCGTGTTCACGCTGTTCATGTTCTTCGGCACCCTCAACGGTCCACGCATGCAGCAGTTCGTGTTCCTGAGCCTGACCGTGCTGTTTGCTCTGCTGGCTATCGGCCATCTGGCGGACAACGAAGGCATCGTGAAAATCGCGGGTTACGTCGGCCTGGTATGTGGCGCGAGCGCTATCTGGCTGGCAATGGGTGAAGTACTGAATGAAAAATTCGGTCGCACCGTGCTGCCAATCGGTGAAAAACACTAAGTTCAACACGGTATCGTCATAAAGCCGGGCAATGCCCTAATGCCGATCAGTTAAGGATCGGTTGACCGATCCGGTGGTTGTGCAAGAATCCGTAATCTCTCCAGGGATTACGGATTTTTTTATGTTACTCAGCCAGGCCTTAGATACCGTCCATAAATTTTCTCCGCAGGAGTTTGCTGCCCTTGCAGACCTGCTTTCTCCTGAACTGATTGATGAATGCCTGGCTGACACCGGCGTCGTCACTCTGCGTAAGCGTCGCCTCTCCATGGAGATGATGGTCTGGGCGGTTACCGGCATGGCCCTGTTCCGCTCCCACTCCATGACCCAGCTGGTCTCACATATGGACATTCTTCTGCCGGGTAACCGGCCCTTCGTTGCACCCAGTGCCGTTGTTCAGGCCCGCCAGCGGCTCGGCGAGGATGTCATCCGTCTGATGTTCGAAAAAACACGTCAGCTCTGGTTTGAAAAAACACCCCTGTCTCACTGGAACGGCCTGACGCTAATGGCCGTGGACGGTACGTTGTGGCGTGCACCTGATACCCCAGAAAATGACGCAGCCTTCGGCCGTACTGCCAATGTGAACAAGCAGTCCGAATGGCCACAACTGCGCATGGTCTGCCAGATGGAAGTCACCAGCCATCTGCTGTCTGCGGTGGCCTTCGACAGCGTCTCTGAAACCGGTGAAACTGACCTTGCGGCACAGCTTATTGACCGGACGCCGGACCACTCACTGACCATCATGGATAAGGGCTTCTATGCCCTGGGCCTGCTGCATCGCTGGCAGTCATCAGGCACGGAAAGGCACTGGATGCTGCCCTTACGCAAAGGCGCGCAGTATGAGGAGGTGAGAAACCTGGGCGCAGGGCAGAAACTGGTGAGAATAACGCTGTCGCCGCAGGCGAAAAAGAAATGGCAGGATGCACCGGAAACCCTGACAGCAAGACTGGTCAGCAAGGAAGTGAACGGCAAGACGGTGCAGATACTGACGTCGATGTGCGACCCGCTCAGATACCCGAAAGCCGATATCGTGGACCTTTACAGCCAGCGGTGGGAGATAGAGCACGGGTTCAGGGAGATGAAGCAGCATCTGCTGAATAATGAACTGACGCTGCGGAGTAAAAAGCCTGCGCTGGTGCGTCAGGAGCTGTGGGGCGTGGTGCTGGCGTATAATCTGTTGCGCTTCATGATGGGGCAGATGGCGTACAGTCTGAAAGGCGTGGAGCCATATCAGATGGGCTTTAAACAGTCAGCGTTATATCTGTGCAGCCACCTGCGTTTACTGCCGGGAGTGGCGCCGGGGAAACTCCCCAAGGTCATGGCCGAAATACTGAGTATGGCCTCAAGCTTCGTGCTACCAGGGCGAAGAGCACGGCATTACCCGAGAGCTGTAAAAAAGAGGCCGCAACGTTATCCGTTGCGGCCTCCTTCAAAAGCTTAACTGACAAGCATTAGGCAATGCCCGGCTTTATTTTTTAGCGCGTCATCAACGACGCTTTTTCTGGCGCGCTGTAGGTCTGCCGTAGCCAGAGCCCCAATCCTAAGCCAACCAGCGAAAGCGCCAGCACATACCAGGCCGGAGCCATCGGCGAGACGCTCATCAGCAGCGTAACCGCAATAGGCGTCAGCCCACCAAAGATCGCGTAAGAGACGTTGTACGAGAAAGAAATCCCGGTGAAACGCACTTCCGGCGGAAACGCCCGGACCATCACGTACGGCACCGCACCCACTACACCCACGCACAATCCCACCAACCCGTAGAGCGCAAAAAGATGCTCCGCCGAAGTGCCCGCCAGGTGATAGAACGCCCAGCTCGACGCCGCCAGCAGCAGGCTGCCGACGATAAACGTCCGGCTGGCACCAAACTTATCAGCGGATAACCCCGCCAACAGGCAGCCCACGCACAGCATAATGGTAGCGATACTGTTGGCCTGCAACGTCAGCGCAGGCGCGAAACCGTAATGCTTTTGCAGCCACACCGGTGACATCAGAATCACCACGACAATTCCCGCCGACAACAGCCAGGTCAGCAGCATCGAAATGACGACCGATTTCTGATGTTTCATCACCACCGATTTCACCGGCAGCTCTTGTGCCAGCTGCTTACGCTGCTGCATTTCGAGGAAAATCGGCGTCTCCTGTAACCAGCGGCGCAAATACATCGCCACCAGGCCAAACGCCCCGCCGAGCAGGAACGGAATACGCCAGCCGCCGTCGTGAATCACCTGCGCCGTCATGCTGGTGTTGATCAACGTCGCCACCACCGAACCCAGCAGAATGCCCACCGTCAGCCCGGCGGTCAGCGTGCCGCAGGCAATGCCGATGCGCTGCGCAGGCACGTGTTCGGCAACGAAAACCCAGGCTCCCGGTACCTCTCCGCCAATGGCAGCGCCCTGAAGCACGCGCATCAGCAACAGCAACAACGGCGCGGCAATGCCTACCGAGGCGTAAGTCGGCAGCAGGCCGATAAGCAGCGTCGGCACCGCCATAAGAAGAATACTGAGGGTGAACATTTTCTTACGCCCAACCAGATCGCCAAAGTGCGCCATGACGATGCCACCCAGCGGACGCGCCAGATAGCCTGCGGCAAATATGCCGAAGGTCTGCACCTGGCGCAGCCATTCAGGAATATCTGCAGGGAAGAAGAGCTCGCCGACCACGGCGGCAAAGAAGACGAAAATGATGAAATCGTAAAACTCCAGCGCGCCACCGAGGGCAGCCAGCGTCAGCGTTTTATAATCCTGTCGGTTCAGAGGTCTTGCGTGATGTGACATAGCGGGCCATTTGTTGTAATTGATTTACAGCTATCGTAAAGAAAAAATTACTATACCGTAAATCTGCGGTCAATCGATGGCCCGCGAAAGTTATACTGGAAAAGAGTTATCTTTAGGAGATTGTGTCGCGGCGCGCACTTTTAGGACGAAATGCGTCGACGACCTGCGGGTCAGTTTCCACATACGGCCCCTCAAGCAACTGTACACAATACGGTACACTGGCGAAAATACCGTGCACCAGCACCTTCCCTGCGTCGTCTTTCACGCCTTCCAGCGTTTCCTGGATGGATTTCGGCTGGCCTGGCAGATTCAGGATTAACGCCTGTTTGCGGATCACGCCGACCTGGCGCGAAAGGATAGCCGTCGGCACAAAGTGCAGGCTTATCTGGCGCATCTGTTCGCCAAAGCCTGGCATTTCACGGTCGGCAATCGCCAGTGTCGCGTCCGGCGTGACGTCGCGGCGCGCAGGGCCAGTTCCCCCCGTGGTCAACACCAAATGGCAGCTCATTTCATCCACCAGCTCGCACAGCGTCTGCTCGATGATGATCTGTTCGTCTGGGATCAGACGGGTTTGCAGTTCGAAAGGGGTCGTCAGTGCGCGGGCCAGCCAGGCTTCCAGTGCCGGAATGCCTTTATCCTGGTAAACGCCGCTTGAAGCGCGATCGGAGATGGAGACAAGGCCAATGCGAAGAGTGTTCATATCAATTCCGTTAAAAAATGCGGTTAAGCGGAATGATACACGCGGAAGGGAAACTGAGACAAATAACGCGAGGAAGATGTGACCGGAAGCCCGGTCACATCTGAAATGATTACAGCAGGTCGCCGATCATTTTTTCCAGTTTTTCCTGGTCGATAGCAAACTTACGGATACCGTCCGCCAGTTTGTCTACTGCCATCGGATCCTGGTTGTGCTGCCACAGGAACTGGGATTCAGTGATACGTTCTGGACGCGCTTTCACTTCACCGGTGTAAACCAGTTTACGTTCGATTGCGCCTTCCGCTTCAGCCAGCTCTTTCAGCAGTGGTGGAGCGATGGTCAGACGGTCACAGCCAGCCAGTTCCAGGATTTCGCCCACGTTACGGAAGCTTGCACCCATCACGACAGTTTCGTAGCCGTGCTGTTTGTAGTAGCTGTAGATTTCAGACACAGAAACCACGCCTGGATCTTCAGCCGGTGCGTACTCTTTCTTGTCGGTGTTGGATTTGTACCAGTCGAGGATACGGCCAACAAACGGAGAAATCAGGAACACGCCCGCTTCTGCACACGCACGCGCCTGAGCAAAGGAGAACAGCAGGGTCAGGTTACAGTTGATGCCTTCTTTTTCCAGCTGCTCAGCGGCACGGATGCCCTGCCAGGTGGACGCGAGTTTGATAAGGATACGGTCGTTGCTGATGCCAGCATCGTTGTACAGCTTGATCAGGTGTTTCGCTTTGGCGATGGAGCCTTCGGTGTCGTAAGACAGGCGCGCATCCACTTCGGTAGAGATACGGCCAGGGATCAGTTTCAGGATCTCCAGACCGATGTTTACCGCCAGTTTATCGGTCGCATCGACAACCTGCTGCTCACGGTTGCTGCTCTGGCTTTTCGCCCAGGCAATCGCTTCGTCAATCAGCTTGCGGTATTCAGGGATTTGGGCAGCGCCGAGGATCAGAGAAGGGTTGGTTGTCGCATCCTGAGGCTGATACAGCTTCATTGCCGCGATGTCTCCGGTGTCAGCCACTACGGTTGTGTACTGACGCAGGGAGGTCAATTTATCCGTCATGATAGTGTTTCTCTTTAAACAGCTGTTAGGGGGATGTAAACCGTTCTGACTCGATAATATCACGCCCCGTTTTCAGCGCAACCGCAGACGGTCCATGAGCGCAGAGTATGATAAACTCAATATATTCATGGCCTATCCGATAATGGATTATCTCTTAATGGTAGCGCTTACAGTTGTCTCCGGCATCGACTAAGGGACGTTAAATGCCTGAATTCCTATCATTTATCAACGAAATACTCTGGGGCTCGGTAATGATTTACCTGCTGCTCGGCGCCGGAGTGTGGTTCACATGGCGAACGGGTTATATCCAGTTTCGCTATCTTCGCCAGTTTGGCAAAAGTCTTAAAAGCAGCCTTACGCCTCAGTCAGGCGGCCTGACCTCGTTCCAGGCACTGTGCACCAGCCTTGCGGCTCGCGTCGGCAGCGGCAACCTTGCCGGCGTCGCCATTGCACTGACCGCAGGCGGCCCCGGCGCTGTCTTCTGGATGTGGGTTTCCGCCATCATCGGCATGGCGAGCAGTTTCGCCGAATGCTCTCTGGCGCAGCTCTACAAAGAGCGCGATGCCGAAGGGCAATTTCGCGGCGGACCGGCGTGGTATATGTCCCGCGGGCTGGGCATGCGCTGGATGGGCGTCATGTTCTCCGTGTTTCTGCTGCTGGCGTACGGCCTGATTTTCAACACCGTCCAGGCGAACTCCGTCGCTAATGCCATGCATTATGCGTTTCATTTGCCTGAACTTATGACCGGTCTGGTGTTGGTCGCTTGCATCCTGGTGACGGTGATGCGCGGCCTGCGCGGCGTCGCGAAATTGATGCAGTGGCTGGTGCCGGTAATGGCGCTGCTGTGGGTCGCCGCCAGTGTGTTCATTAGCCTTTGGCACTTCACTGAAATTCCAAAAGTGTTTGAAACTATCATCCGCAGCGCGTTTGGCTGGCAGGAAGCTGCCGCCGGTGCGGTGGGTTATACCATCAGCCAGGCGATAACCAGCGGCTTCCAGCGCGGCATGTTTTCCAACGAAGCCGGCATGGGCTCGACGCCTAATGCCGCTGCTGCTGCGGCTTCATGGCCTCCGCATCCTGCTGCGCAGGGTATCGTGCAGATGATCGGCGTGCTGGTTGATACGCTGGTGATTTGTACCGCCACGGCAATGGTTGTGCTGCTCGCCGGGAAGACGTCCCCTCAAGGCTCACTCGACGGCATCCAGCTGGTGCAAAACGCGGTGGCGTCTTTAGCCGGTAGCTGGGGCGCGGGGTTTGTGGCGGGGATCGTGCTGCTGTTCTCCTTCAGCTCGATCGTGGCCAACTATATCTACGCTGAAAATAATCTGATTTACCTGAAGCTGAACAGCCCGCTTAACGTCTGGCTTCTGCGCGGGGTGACCCTGATGATGGTGATGCTGGGCACGATGCTGAGCCTGCCGGTTGTCTGGCAGCTCGCCGATATCATCATGGCGCTGATGGCCATCACCAACCTGACCGCTATTATGCTGCTTTCCCCGGTGGTGAAGATTATTGCCAGCGATTATCTGCGACAGCGCAAAATGGGCGTGAAACCGGTGTTCGACCCGGCGCGTTATCCGGACATTGAACAGCAGCTGGCGCCAGGAAGCTGGGATGATGTGCCTCGCCAATAGCAGCTATCGATCCTTTCCCGGGCGTTTTTTGCTAAAGTCACGGAAAAATGCCCGCAAGGACTGATTATGCTGATTCTGATTTCACCTGCTAAAACGCTCGATTACCAGAGCGACCTGCCAACGGCGCGCTACACCCATCCGGAACTGCTGGACTATTCCCAGCAGCTCATTAGCGTGGCGCGCAAGCTGTCTGCGCCGCAGATTGGCAAACTGATGAGCATCAGCGACAAGCTCGCCGACCTCAACGCCACCCGTTTTCACGACTGGCACCCGGATTTCACCCCGCAAAATGCGCGCCCGGCGATCCTCGCGTTTAAAGGCGATGTTTACACCGGACTGCAGGCGGAAGAGTTCAGCGAAGCCGATTTTGATTTCGCCCAACAGCATCTACGTATGCTCTCCGGTCTGTACGGCGTGCTGCGTCCGCTGGATTTGATGCAGCCGTATCGTCTGGAAATGGGCATTCGCCTCGAAAATGCCAAAGGCAAAGACCTCTACCATTTCTGGGGTGAGGTCATCACCCACAAACTCAACGAAGTTCTGAAGGCTCAGGGTGACGATATCGTTATCAATCTGGCCTCGGACGAATACTTCAGAGCAGTGAAGTCGAAGGTGTTAGAGGGCAAAATTATCAAGCCGGTGTTCCTGGATGAGAAAAACGGCAAGTTTAAAGTCATCAGTTTCTACGCCAAAAAAGCGCGTGGACTGATGAGCCGTTACATCATTGAAAACCGCCTGACGAAGCCAGAACAGCTGAAAGCGTTTGATAGCGAAGGGTATTTCTTTGATGAAGCCGCATCGACTGACGGCGAGCTGGTGTTTAAACGGCACGAGCAGTAAAACAAAACGCCAGCGCAATGCTGGCGTTATGTTTAGTGGTGTTTGTACTGACCATAGTGATTGCCGTTATCGTGATGCTCTTTACCGTGGTGATCGTCGTGGTGATCATGATGATCATCACGTGCACGCCAATGATTATCGTGACGCTCGTAGTGATGATTCCACCAGTCATGGTCGCGCCAGTTGCCGCCATCCCAGTAATTACCACGGTTATCCTGATCGCCAATCTGCAGTTTCACCGCCGGGACCAGAGTGATTTCAGAAGCATGTACTACCGCCGGAGCCACCAGCATCATAGAAAGTGCCAAAATTACAGGTTTTAACGTAGTCATAGGTTACTCCATTCACATCATTGCCCGTTTAGGGTCGATGAAATGAGCTTACATGTCCTGAAGCGGACTTGTTATTCTCCGCAATCCTAATATCTAAGTGCCCGCATTTATTGGGAATTTGTCCTTAATCCCTACTTATTGCCTCCCTATTTTCTCCACATTTGCCCATAAAAAAGCCGGGTCGCAAAATGCCAACCCGGCTTTATGTCCGTTCAGACAGACGTTATGCCTTTGCCATCATCAACTTACGCAGTTCTGCGAAGTCAGCTGGCAGATAATGCGATAACAGAGGCAGATCGGCGCGATCCGCCAGCTCTTTTGGCAACGGCAGCTCGGTTTCGAGGATCGATTCTACGCTTTCCTTGAATTTCGCCGGGTGCGCGGTGCCGAGGAACAGGCCATATTCCCCTGGATTGAGACGATCGCGCAGCGCGCGGTAGGCCACCGCCGCATGCGGTTCAGAGGTGTAACCCAAAGTCTGCAACTCGCGCATGGTCCCTTTGGTGGTCTCATCGTCGATAGCTGCATAGCCCAGTTCGTTCAGACGCCACACTTTGCGCCGGAACAGCTCTTCCACGCGCGGCCAGTTGTTCGGCTGGCTGACGTCCATCGCGTTAGAGAGCGTCGCCTGAGTTGGCTTCGGTGTCCAGCTGCCGTCCTGCAGGAAGCGCGGCACAGTGTCGTTGGCATTGGTCGCGGCGATAAAACGTTTCACCGGCAGGCCCAGCGATTTCGCCAGCAGGCCCGCGGTCAAATCACCAAAGTTACCGCTTGGAACGGAAATCACCAGCTGGTTGCGGGCTTCCTGAGGCAACTGCGCCACCGCTTCGAAGTAGTAGCAAATCTGCGCCAGCAGACGGCTGATGTTAATCGAGTTCGCCGAGTTCAGACCCAGCGCTACTTTCAGCTCTTCGTCATCGAAGGCCTGTTTCACCAGCGCCTGACAGGCATCGAAATCACCGTCGATAGCCACGGTTTCAATGTTACCGCCGAGGGTACAGAACAGTTTTTCCTGCAGCGGACTAATTTTGCCGTTCGGGTAAAGAATAACCACGCGCACGTTTTTCAGACCGTAAAACGCATGTGCAACCGCCGCGCCGGTATCACCGGAAGTGGCGGTCAGAATGGTTACAGGCTTATCGCCGCTGATGTGAGTCAGCATTTGCGCCATAAAGCGGCCGCCAAAATCTTTAAACGCCAGAGTCGGCCCGTGGAACAGCTCCAGGCAGCCAACGTCTTCCTGCACCGGTTTCACCGGGGCCGGGAAAGCAAACGCCGCGCGAATGCGAGATTCCAGCTCCTGCGGTGCAATTTCATCGCCGATAAACGCCGACAGAATTTTGGCGCTGCGGGTGACGAAATCCAGCTTCAGCATCTCGTCGATTTCGGTCAGGCTGAATTCCGGCAGATCATGCGGAAAGAACAGCCCCTGATTTTTGCCCAACCCTTGCGTCACGGCCTGCGCGAAGCTGACCTGCTCATTATGATCTTTTAAGTTATACAGTTTCATCGGTTATCCCACTACGCGAGCGCCCGCCGTGTCCAGCCGGCAAATATGAACGAAGCCTTCCTGATTTTGCAGATAGTGTTTACTGAGCCAGTCTGCGACTCGTTGTGCGGTTCCCGGGTTATCGCACAGGGCGAACATCGTCGGGCCGGAGCCTGAAATCCCGCTGGCCAACGCACCAATTTCCGCCACCGCCTGACGCGCTTCGCCAAAGCCTGGCAGCAGCTTGGTGCGATACGGTTCTGCAATGACGTCTTTCATCAGTTTCGCCGCAAGCTCGGGCTGACGGCTGTAACAGGCGTGAATGAAGCCCGCCAGATGACGGCCATGCGCGATGCAATCCTGACGGCGATACTGCGCCGGTAAAATCGCGCGCGCTTCGGCGGTCGACACCTTAATGCCCGGATACGCCAGCACCCACAGCCATTCATCGAAGGCCGGGATCTGCTGGCTGATGATGCCGTTTTCTTCAAGCATCAATTGAATGCCGCCGAGGAAACACGGCGCCACGTTATCGTAATGCACGCTACCAGAGATGCGCCCTTCCAGCTCGCCCATCAGCGCCAGCATTTTGCCGTCGTTGAGCGGCTTGCCGCAGAATTCGTTCATTGCCACCAGGGCGGCAACCACGGAGCAGGCGCTGGAGCCCAGACCAGAGCCAATCGGCATGTTCTTTTCAAGGGTCATCGCGACGGGGACGGTTTTGCCAATTTCCTGACAGAAGCGTTCCCAGCACTGATAAACGATATTTTCCCGCGGTTCCGGCGGCAGTTTGCTGGCGAAGTGGCCAACATTTTTCAGGCTGAAAGTCTCAGCCGCGACGACTTCTACATTATCGCCCAACAGCGTGCCGTCAACTGGCGCAACCGCTGCGCCAAGCACATCAAATCCAACGCTCATATTGGCGCTGGACGCCGGGGCATAGACCTTAACCATCTTAAACTCCTAACTTCCAGGACAGGGTGCGCAGCAAGTCGGCAAACACCCCGGCCGCAGTCACGTCGTTGCCTGCGCCATAACCGCGCAGAACCAGCGGCAGCGGCTGATAATAGTGGCTATAGAAAGCCAGCGCGTTCTCGCCGTTTTTCACTTTGTACAACGGATCGTTGCCGTCTACTTCAGCAATTTTCACACGACACACGCCATCGTCTTCGATGTTACCGACGTAGCGCAGCACTTTGCCTTCGTCCCGGGCCCGTGCGATGCGCGCCGCAAACTCATCGTCGAGCTGCGGCAGGCGCGCCATAAAGCTCTCGGTATCGCCACTGTCATCGAAGTGATCCGGCAGTACGGATTCGACCACGATATCACTCAGTTCCAGATGACGTCCGGTTTCACGGACGAGGATCAGCAGCTTACGCGCCACATCCATTCCGGAAAGATCGTCACGCGGATCGGGTTCGGTGTAGCCCATTTCGCGGGCGATGGTGGTCGCCTGCGACAAACTCATGCCTTCGTCCAGCTTGCCGAAAATGAACGACAGTGAACCCGACAGAATGCCGGAGAATTTTTGCAGCTCATCGCCCGCATTGAGCAAGTTTTGCAGGTTCTCGATAACCGGCAAACCCGCGCCAACGTTGGTGTCGTACAGGAATTTGCGACGTGAACCCGCGGCCGCCTGGCGCAACTCGTGATAGTAGTTCATCGACGAGGTGTTCGCTTTCTTATTTGGTGTCACGACGTGGAAGCCTTCACGCAGGAAGTCGGCGTACTGATCTGCCACCGCCTGGTTGGAAGTACAGTCCACAATCACCGGGTTCAGCAGGTGATACTCTTTCGCCAGACGGATCAGACGACCGAGGTTGAACGGCTCTTTGGCTTCGGCCAGCTCACCTTTCCAGTCTTCCAGATTCAGGCCATGCACGTTGGTCAACAGCGCGCGGGAGTTCGCCACGCCACACACGCGCAGATCAATGTGCTTGTTCTTGAGCCAGGTCTGCTGGCGTTTGAGCTGCTCCAGCAGTGCACCGCCCACGCCGCCCACGCCAATCACAAACACTTCGATCACCTGGTCGGTATTGAACAGCATCTGATGCGTAACGCGTACGCCGGTGGTGGCATCGTCGTTGTTCACCACGACGGAAATTGAACGCTCGGACGAGCCCTGGGCAATCGCCACAATGTTGATGTTGGCGCGGGCCAGCGCCGCAAAGAATTTGGCAGAAATTCCGCGTAGCGTACGCATCCCATCACCGACGACGGAGATAATCGCCAGGCGTTCCATGATCGACAGCGGCTCCAGTAGGCCCTCTTTCAGCTCCAGATAGAACTCATCTTCCATCGCCCGCTTCGCGCGGGCGCAGTCGATTTGCGGTACGCAGAAGCTGATGCTGTATTCAGAGGACGACTGGGTGATCAGTACCACGGAAATACCGGCGCGGGACATGGTAGCGAAGACGCGCGCCGCCATGCCGACCATGCCTTTCATGCCCGGCCCGGAGACGTTAAACATCGCCATGTTATTGAGGTTGGAAATTCCCTTCACCGCCAGGCCATCTTCGTTATGGCTGGCCCCGATTAGCGTGCCAGGCGCCTGCGGATTGCCGGTGTTTTTGATCAGGCAAGGAATCTGGAACTGTGCGATTGGCGCGATGGTACGCGGGTGCAGAACTTTGGCACCGAAATAGGAAAGCTCCATCGCTTCCTGATAGGACATCGATTTCAGCAGGCGAGCGTCCGGCACCTGACGCGGATCGCAGGTGTATACCCCGTCGACATCGGTCCAGATTTCACAGCAGTCGGCGCGCAGGCATGCGGCCAGTACTGCAGCGGAGTAGTCGGAGCCGTTACGGCCCAGCACCACCAATTCGCCTTTGTCATTGCCCGCAGTAAAACCGGCCATCAGCACCATGTGGTCTGCCGGGATTTGGCTTGCGGCAATGCGGCGGGTGGATTCAGCGATATCCACGGTGGATTCAAGATAGTGGCCCACGGCCAGTAATTTTTCGACCGGGTCGATGACGCTGACCTTGTGACCACGCGCTTCGAGCAGGCCCGCCATGATCGCAATCGACAGCTTTTCGCCGCGGCAAATCAGGGACGCATTGACGCCGTCCGGACACTGACCCAGCAGGCTGACGCCATGCAGGACATGTTTAATGTGGGCGAATTCTTGTTCAACAAACGCGTTGAGCTGAGAGAGGGGAAAACCAGGCTGGAGATCGGCAAGGCCCTGAAGCAGTTCGGCAAAAATACGTTCGGCATCGGCAATATTTGGAAGAGCATCCTGACCGCCGATGGTTTTCTCAATCATCGCGACCAGATGGTTGGTGATTTTGGCCGGGGCAGAGAGCACGGTTGCTACCTGCCCCTGCCTGGCATTGCTTTCCAGAATATCGGCAACACGCAGGAAACGTTCTGCATTTGCCACTGATGTACCGCCGAACTTCAAGACTCGCATGGTTTTTACCTCTTGATCTTTGGTCGAAAAAAAAGCCCGCACTGTTCAGGTGCGGGCTTTTTTCTGTGTTTCCTGTACGCGTCAGCCCGCACCGATACCTGTGGTAATGGTGGTGGTAATAATTGTTGTCATGCGGCTGATGCGAATCATGGATGTTGTGTGCTCTGTCATTGTTATTGTCTGTCGTCTACCTCTATTGGTTAAAGTATTGGCCCTGTTATGTCAACGAATTTTTACATTCGCCCCCATTTGTCACACCATTAGCCTGAGCCAGAAAGATGTCGCTTTTCGCCACGCATCGCCTGGTGAAAAAGCCTATGGCAGAGCATTAACCCATAACAAAAACTTACAACAGCAGTTTAATCGGCAATATTTTTTTCGATATCATGCAGTAATCGATGCAACATTGCGGTGTCTCGCTGCCCGAGCAGGCCAATTCGCTGCTGAAGCCAGTCGGCCAGTTTGACGTCATCCGCGACCTGTAATTGGGTCAGTAACGACATGGCACGCGCACGTAACGCCTTAAGCTGATTTTCGTTATCTTCAGCAACAGGCGGCGTCGGCATTTGGGTTAACGCCGAAAGCTGATAGCAAAATACCATGACCGCCTGGCCGAGATTCAACGACGGGTAATCCGCCACCATCGGTACGCCGGTGAGAATATCAGCCAGCGCCAATTCATCGTTGGTCAGCCCGGAATCTTCGCGACCAAACACCAGCGCCGCGTGGCCCATCCACTGTGATTTTTCCTGTAGGATAGGCACCAGTTCCTGGGGCGTAGCGTAATAGTGGAAGCGAGCGCGACTGCGCGCGGTGGTCGCAATGGTGAAATCGACATCGTGCAATGCGTCAGCAAGCGTCGGAAAAGTTTGGATATTTTCAAGTATCTCACCTGACCCGTGCGCGACCCACTTTGCCGCAGGCTCAAGGTGCGCCTGACTGTCGACAATTCGCATCTCTGTGAACCCCATGGTCTTCATTGCCCGGGCTGCAGCGCCGATATTTTCGGCTCTTGCTGGTGAAACCAGCACGATTGATAAGCGCATGTAATCTTCTCTTTTTTGCTCTGTCACAACCACAATGTGATGCACATCATCATATTGCGCGTCGCGAATTTACTTAATTGCAACAATAAACGCTGAAAGGGTGTTTCTTAACACATCAATAAGGCTAAACTATTACCCAAGAATCATCCCATAAGATATGTTAACAGAACCTCGATATCCTTATGTTCTACTAGGGTATTTCAAATAGGATTAACTCTCATCTTTTGGATTCATTTTGCTAATCAGTTCATTCTTGCAATTACATTAATTGTTGAAAAATTGTGACAAACGCTAGCATTTGGATGCAAGGATTTCACAAGACTGTTAACGTGCTACAATTGAACTTGATATATGTCAACGAAGCGTAGTTTTATTGGGTGTCAGCCATCTCTGAGCCTGTTATGTTGCTGTTAAAATGGTTAGGATGACAGCCGTTTTTGACACTGTCGGGTCCAGAGGGAAAGTACCCACGACCAAGCTAATGATGTTGTTGACGTTGATGGAAAGTGCATCAAGAACGCAATTACGTACTTTAGTCATGTTATGCCGGTCATGTTAATTTTCGACATGCATCAGGCGGGTCAGGGACTTTTGTACTTCCTGTTTCGATTTTAGTTGGCAATTTAGGTAGCAAACATGCAGACCCCGCACATTCTTATCGTTGAAGACGAGTTGGTAACACGCAACACGTTAAAAAGTATTTTCGAAGCAGAAGGTTACGATGTGTTCGAAGCCACCGATGGCGCGGAAATGCATCAGATCCTGTCTGAAAATGATGTCAACCTGGTCATCATGGACATCAACCTGCCGGGCAAAAATGGCCTGCTGTTGGCGCGTGAGCTGCGTGAGCAAGCTAACGTCGCGCTGATGTTCCTGACCGGCCGTGACAACGAAGTGGATAAAATCCTCGGCCTGGAAATCGGCGCCGACGATTACATCACTAAACCGTTCAACCCTCGTGAACTGACTATCCGTGCGCGCAACCTGCTCTCCCGTACCATGAATCTGGGTACCGTGAGCGAAGAACGCCGCAGCGTGGAAAGCTACAAGTTTAACGGTTGGGAACTGGACATCAATAGCCGCTCACTGGTCAGCCCGAACGGCGAACAGTATAAGCTGCCGCGCAGTGAATTCCGCGCGATGCTGCACTTCTGCGAAAACCCGGGCAAGATCCAATCCCGTGCAGAACTGCTGAAGAAGATGACCGGCCGTGAGCTGAAGCCACACGACCGTACGGTTGACGTGACAATCCGTCGCATCCGTAAACACTTTGAATCTACGCCGGATACTCCGGAAATCATCGCGACTATCCATGGCGAAGGTTACCGTTTCTGCGGCGAACTGCAGGAATAATCAGTTCCTCAGTGCATAAAAAACGGCGCCTTAGCGCCGTTTTTTTTCGCCTGTTATTCCTTCCAGGGCATGATCGGTACCGCGCTTATCGCATTTTTCGGTGAACCGTCGACCACTTTGTCGGAATAGGTCAGATAGACCAGCGCATTACGTTTGGCATCGTAGAAACGCACGACCTGCAGTTTCTTGAACACCAGAGAAGTCCGTTTCTGGAACACGACCTCCCCTTCCGTTTTGCCCTTCTTAATCTTGTCGCTTATCTCAATGTGCCCAACCTGCTGGCAGGAGATCGCCGCGTCGGAGGTATCTTCTGCAAGCCCCAGCCCGCCTTTGATGCCACCGGTTTTGGCGCGACTGATATAGCAGGTCACGTTCTTCACATCCGGGTCATCAAAGGCCTCAACGACAATCTTATGATCCGGGCCAAACATCTTGAAGACGGTATCCACAGAACCCACTTGTTCTGCGTGCGCTGCGCTGCAGGCCAATGCCAGCAGACAGCCTGTAATTAACTGCTTGTATTTCATATTGTTACCATTTCTGTAAAAGTCATTCGTTATTATGCCCTTGCGCAGAAGAAAATATCTATAGATCACAGCCTTACAAAAATCATGCCTATTTAGTACCTTTTATCGCACTTTAGAGCAAAAAAAACACTGAATGCTAAAACATCAAAAAATGCTATTATCCGCTACCCTAGTTACAGGCACCTGCGAAAGGATGAGGACATTATATGGATCAAGCTGGGATAATACGCGATCTTCTTAGCTGGCTTGAAGGGCATCTCGACCAACCTTTGTCACTGGATAACGTTGCAGCCAAAGCGGGTTACTCCAAATGGCATCTACAAAGGATGTTCAAGGATGTCACCGGTCATGCTATCGGCGCCTATATTCGTGCTCGTCGCCTGTCAAAATCTGCTGTGGCTCTGCGCCTGACCGCGCGCCCGATTCTGGATATTGCCCTGCAGTACCGTTTCGATTCTCAGCAGACCTTTACCCGCGCGTTCAAGAAACAGTTTAGCCTGACGCCAGCGCTGTATCGCCGTTCGCCGGACTGGAGTTCATTCGGTATGCGTCCGCCGCTGCGCCTGGGTGAATTCACAATGCCGAAGTACGAATTCATCGCCATGCCGGACACACAGCTGGTCGGTATCACCCAGAGCTACACCTGTAAACTAGAAGAGATCTCTGAATTCCGCCAGCAGATGCGTGGCCAGTTCTGGCGCGATTTCCTGGGTAATTCGCCGTCGATCCCGCCGATGCTTTACGGCCTGCATGAACCGCGTCCAAGTCTTGAACGAGACGATGAGCAGGAAGTGCTGTACACCACGGCGCTGACGCCTGAGATGGCTAACGGCCATCTGCAGGATGCGCATCCGGTGAAACTGGAAGGCGGTGAATACGTGATGTTCACTTATGAAGGGCTAGGAAACGGATTGCAGGAATTTGTGCTGACCGTTTATGGTACCTGCATGCCGATGCTCGGCCTGACCCGTCGTAAGGGCCAGGACATCGAACGATTCTTCCCGCAGAAAGATGCGATGGATCAGGAACTCCCTATCCAGCTGCGCTGCGAGTACCTGATTCCAATTCGCCGCTAGCGCTGCAGTTCATCCAACGCAGGGGCGTCCAGATGTGTGACGTCGCCTGCGGTTTCAACAATCCAGCCGGGTGCCAGCCACGGGCTTTGCTGGTAATCCACGCGAGAGATTGAGCAGTTCCGCAGACGCAGACGACGCTCAGCGTAGGCCGGTAAGCCGAGAATCGTACTCACCAGACACCCAAGCGCCATGCCGTGACTCACCAACAGCGGGCGACTGCCTTTTGGCAGCTCAAGGCAATCCTGCAATGCCGCATTCATGCGGTCACCCAGCTCCTGCATTGACTCCCCTTCCGGGATACGTCCATCAGCCGTGCCGTTTACCAGCGTCCGGCGCCAGCCTTCTTCTTCCTCAGTCAGCGAGTCGATCAGACGGCGCTCGAGCACGCCCATATCGAGTTCACGTAACCGCGGATCGTAGGTGACGCTGCAACCGCAGGCTTCCGCGATTAACTCAGCGGTACGGCGCGTGCGGCCCAGATCGCTGGAGATGATATGCGTGATGCCGAGCGTTTTGACGCGCTCACCTACCTGCCGGGCCTGCTGTTCACCTTTTTCAGTGAGCGGGCTGTCGGACTGGCCCTGAATACGTCGCTCGGCGTTCCACTGCGTCTCACCGTGGCGAACAAGGTATACCTGTAACATGCGAATTTTCCGTTATACTGCGATGATAATTTTTTTCGTAAGTGTACTGATTATGCACAAGGTTGTCTCAGCTACCACCAATCCCGCCAAAATTAAGGCTATTCTGCAGGCTTTTAACGAGATCTTCGGCGAAGGCTCCTGCCATATTGACGCCGTTTCCGTCGAGAGCGGTGTGCCAGAACAACCCCTCGGAAATGAGGAAACGCGCGCTGGCGCACGAAATCGCGTGCAAAATGCCCGACTCGTCCGACCAGACGCTGACTTTTGGGTGGCGATTGAAGCAGGTATCGACGAAGGCAGCACCTTCAGTTGGGTGGTGATTGAAACGCGTGAACAGCGCGGCGAAGCCCGTTCAGCCACACTGCCGCTGCCCGCGGTTATCCTTGAGCGCGTTGGCGCAGGCGATGCCCTCGGACCGGTGATGTCACACTATACCGGTATCGATGAGATTGGCCGTAAAGAGGGGGCGATTGGCGTGTTTACTGCGGGCAAATTGACCCGCAGCAGTGTCTATCATCAGGCGGTGATTCTGGCACTCAGTCCTTTTCACAACGCCGTTTATCGGTGAGTTTCCGGCAGCGTCTGTTCCAGCCACTGACGCAGTTCAGCAGGCGCTGACTTCAGGCTGTTCGAGCCGCGGGTGATGGTTGCGATACCCGCGCCCAGTTCGCTTTTCAGCTCACGCTGGCTCATCTCTCCGCGCAGTAATTCTTCGATAATTCGCACGCGCGTACCCAGCGCTTCGCGCTCGTCCGGCGTCATCATCAAATTTAAAAGCGGCAGATCCAGGTCAGCGGCAAATGCCTGACGCATCAGTTCCACAAAGCGTAGCCACTCCTGGTGGCGCTGTTCCGCATTTGCGGCTGAGTAAGGGGATTGTTGGGTCATGTTACGCCACCATGTTGGGGCGGATGGCACAAGGCCATCCGCCGAATGTACTCTTTAACGAGTACAAGCATAACATACTCTCAGCGGATCAGTAACGCTGCTTCCATTCGTCATCGGTGAGGATTTGCGTTTTATCGCCCATGAAATAGCGATAATAAGCGTCGTACGCCAGCACGTTCTTCACATAGCCGCGTGTTTCAGAGAACGGAATGCTCTCGACAAACGCCGTCGCGTTGATGCGCCCTGCGCTGTTGCCCTGCCAGGTTCTGACCCGGCCCGGACCGGCGTTATACGCCGCTGACGCATAGATGCGGTTGTTACCAAACTGCTGATAAACGTATTGCAGATAGCTGGTGCCGATATTGATGTTAGTCTCCGGATCCAACAGCTGACTGGCGCTGTTGTAGCCCGGAATCGAAAACATCTTCACCGTATGCGTCGCGGTACCCGGCATGATTTGCATCAGCCCGGTCGCGCCGACCGGTGAACGGACTTTCGGGTTCCAGGCACTTTCCTGACGAGCAATCGCCATCGCATAGCTTTTGGAGATGTCTTTATCGCCGGTGTAGCGCACAAACAAATCTTTGTACGCCAGCGGGAAACGCTCTTTGAGGTTATCCCACAGCTTCCCGGAAATCGTCGCCTGCACGCTGAGATCCCACCAGTCCTGGTCGAAAGCGTATTTCGCCAGCTGCCCTTGTTCGGTACGGGTGCGGCTACTCACCAGATTCGCCCATTCGCTGCGCGCGGTGTTATCCAGATTCCAGTACATCAGCTCCCGCACACGGGCCATTTCTGGGCTATTGACCAACAGCGGAGCCACTGTGCCTTCCGGTTTTTCGACGCGAATCGAGTAGTCTTCACCCAGACGCTGCGCCGCCACCATCGGATAGAAACCGCGCTGCTGCATCAGGGAATGCAGAATATCTTTCGCTTCCTGCTCACGACCGCGATCCATCAACAGATCAGCCTGCCAGTAGCGCCATTCGTCTTTATCTTTGGCTTCCATTGGCAGACGCGCCAGCCAGGTGTTCAGCCCGCGACGGTCGCCATTGCCAATCGCCATCCGCACGCGACGCTCGACCAGCGAGGTCGATTCAGAACGCATGATGGCGTCATCACGCCATTGCGCCTGCTCAGCCGTGATGTCGTTGCCCATCAAACGCCAGGCGACGATATCGCGCAGATCCTGCGTCTGACTCTCATTGAGTTTCTGCGCCTCAACCAGTTGCGGGATCAACAAACGCGCATTTTCTACATCCTGACGCGCGACACTGGTAAACGCCACCGCCGCCATCTTGCGGGTGAAATCAGTCGCACCGGTGCTTTGCGCGAAGCTCAGCACGCTGTTCGGATTGTTTGCTAGGCTTATCACCGCCGCGGAAATGGTCTGGTAATCCGTCGGCATTTGATTGGCAAGCGAGATAACCAGGCTTGTATTCCCGGCCTGCATCGCCAGGCGAATCCGTTCCAGATACGCCAGCGGATCCTGGGTCCCGGACGCACGCCAGGCGCTGAATAAAGGATCGCAGGCGTTAGGCTGGCTCTTACCCGTCAGCCACAGTGTTTTTGCGCCATCCCAGGCATCCTGAGTCTGGCCGACGTTATATTTTGCGTAATAGTAGTTACATTGCGCTTCGGTGGTGCCGGGTTTATCAGGGCTGAACGCCAGCAGGCCACGCCAGTCTTCACGGCGCGCCAGTTCATTCACAAAGCGGTTTTTCAGGGTCCGCGCGGACGGCAGGGTCGGATTGGCCTGCACGAACTGGGTCACACTGACCGCCGGTTCGTTCATCAGATCGTCAGTCAGCTGACGGTATTCGAGATAGGGATAGAGCGGATAGTCTTTCAGGGTCGGCATCAGTTGATCAACGACATCCATCTGATGGTTATCCCACGCCTGTCTAATCTGGGAATAGCGACTGCGTTGTTCATCCAGTGAATCAGCGTGAACTGCACTGCTGACCGTAAACAGGCAGACGCCAGCAGCCAGAAGACGCCACGTCATGGGTGTAGCTTTTTCCACATGCGCTCCTTAGAAAATTGTGTCAATGCAGCATCATGCCGCGTAAAAAAGCCGTGTCCGGTGATTATCTTTCCGTAGCGGATCCTCTCTTTATGCTAACCAGACAACGGTGATTGCGCCACGTTATGAACACTTTTTTACCTTTACTGTTATCACGATCGCCTGGCTGGGATTAGCGTTGGAAAAAGGCTACACTTCGCCTTTGACTCCTTATCATCAAAATAAAAGAGGCGAAGTCCAACGTGGCTCAATTCGTTTATACCATGCATCGCGTCGGTAAAGTGGTCCCGCCGAAGCGTCATATTCTGAAAAACATCTCTCTGAGTTTCTTCCCTGGCGCAAAAATCGGTGTACTGGGCCTGAACGGTGCCGGTAAATCCACCCTGTTGCGCATCATGGCCGGTATCGATACCGACATTGAAGGCGAAGCGCGTCCGCAGCCTGGTACCAAAATTGGTTACCTGCCGCAGGAGCCGAAACTCAACCCGGAACAAACCGTTCGCGAATCCGTCGAAGAAGCCGTTTCTGAAGTGGTTAACGCCCTGAAAGGTCTCGACGAAGTCTATGCGAAATATGCTGAACCAGATGCCGATTTCGACAAACTGGCCGCTCAGCAAGGCAAGTTCGAAGAAATCATTCAGGCGCACGACGGTCACAACCTGAACGTGCAGCTTGAGCGCGCCGCAGATGCGCTGCGTCTGCCAGACTGGGATGCGAAAATCGAAAACCTGTCCGGTGGTGAGCGCCGCCGTGTGGCCCTGTGCCGCCTGCTGCTCGAAAAACCAGATATGCTGCTGCTCGACGAACCGACCAACCACCTGGACGCCGAGTCCGTGGCCTGGCTGGAACGCTTCCTGCACGACTTCGAAGGCACCGTGGTGGCCATCACCCACGACCGTTACTTCCTCGACAACGTGGCGGGCTGGATCCTCGAACTGGACCGCGGCGAAGGCATTCCATGGGAAGGCAACTACTCTTCCTGGCTTGAGCAGAAAGATCAGCGTCTGGCGCAGGAAGCGTCTTCAGAAGCCGCTCGTCGTAAATCTATCGAGAAAGAGCTGGAGTGGGTACGTCAGGGCGCGAAAGGCCGTCAGTCTAAGGGCAAAGCCCGTCTGGCACGCTTTGAAGAACTCAACAATACCGAATACCAGAAACGTAACGAAACCAACGAACTGTTTATTCCACCAGGAGCACGTCTGGGGGATAAAGTGGTTGAAGTCAGCAACCTGCGTAAATCCTACGGCGAGCGTCTGCTGATTGAAGACCTGACCTTCTCCGTGCCGAAAGGCGCGATTGTCGGGATCATCGGCCCGAACGGCGCGGGTAAATCTACCCTGTTCCGTATGATGTCAGGCCAGGAACAGCCGGACAGCGGCAGCATCACCTTGGGTGAAACGGTGAAACTGGCATCCGTTGACCAGTTCCGCGACGCCATGGACAACAGCAAAACCGTGTGGGAAGAAGTGTCTGGCGGCCTGGATATCATGAAGGTTGGCAACACCGAAATGCCTAGCCGCGCCTACGTTGGCCGCTTTAACTTCAAGGGCACCGACCAGGGCAAACGCGTTGGCGAACTGTCCGGTGGTGAGCGTGGTCGTCTGCATCTGGCGAAACTGCTGCAGGTCGGCGGGAACGTGTTGCTGCTCGATGAACCGACCAACGACCTGGATATCGAAACCCTGCGCGCGCTGGAAAACGCCCTGCTGGAGTTCCCGGGCTGCGCCATGGTTATTTCCCACGACCGTTGGTTCCTTGACCGTATTGCTACTCACATTCTGGATTACCAGGATGAAGGTAAAGTGGAATTCTTCGAAGGTAACTTTACCGAGTACGAAGAGTACAAGAAACGCACCCTCGGCGCAGATGCGCTGGAGCCGAAGCGTATCAAGTACAAGCGTATTTCGAAGTAATTTTGCGGTGTGATGCCCTTTCCCGTTGGAAAGGGTGAAATGACAAAACCGGGCAGCTTTCACAGCGCCCGGTTTTTTGTTTAGCCCTGCTCGCCCATCATCTGCTTCACCAGCTCAACACACCGCAGGAAGCGGGCGTCATAATCTGACTCTTCAACGTGAACGTACTCAATGTTGTTCTCTTTGAGCATATCGACCAGCATGGTCTGAAACTCTTTTCTGTCCACCGAACTGCCCAGGCTTCGCAGGCCATCGGCGACCCACGGGGTATTATTTTCCAGCACGATAACCAGGTCAAAACGGTATTCGTCGATCAACGCCTGCACGAACGGATGCTCGCGGCCTTCGTATTTCTTGCAGAAAGCCTGGGTGGTCACAAAGTCGGTATCAATAAACGCCACTTTATTGGCGTACTTCACCGCAAAATCAATGTACTGCGCATGACCCAGCGCGATTTTGTCGTAGTCAGAATACTGCAATGCCATCTCGTCGCCGCCCAGATGGGAGAAGACGTAATCACGGCCATATTCCCAGGCACTGGTGGTGTTGAAGATGTTGGCGAGTTTGTTCACCATCATCGACTTACCGCTGGATTCACCGCCTAAAATAGCCACCGTGCGCACGAAGAATGGCTTCACTTCGGTCGGAATGTATTCCCAGTAGCGCGATGGGTTCTCACGAATTTGCGCCCCGCTGATGTTCATGAACGTGCGCTGCGGATCGATAAGCACGGTTTCGATCCCAAGGTGCTCGCGGAACTGAGGGGCATCGGCTTCTTCGGAGGTGTAAATCCAGTTCGGCTCAATCCCCTTCTCTTCCATAAACGCTTTGATACCATTGCTCCAGACGTCCCAGCCGTGCGGATACGGTTCCATGCCCTCTTCGTTAAAGGCGTGAATGCGGATGTTTTTCTGATACTTGAAGGTTTGCAGCAACCAGCGCAAACGGTCAGACACCGTCGGCTGCTGCGACATCGCGCTGTCTTCAAACAGCGCCCGATCGCGCTTTTCGTCGTAGCCCATGATCACATGCAGCTCGTCGACCTGGCTTCCGGCGCGCTGAAGCAGGTAGATATGACCGGTGTGCAGCGGATAGAATTTGCCGAACACGACGCCGACACTTTTCTGCTGACGTGGAAACTCCAGCCCCAGAAAACGGTGCAGCGCTTCCAGTTTCTGCGCGCTCGGACTTTTGATTTTGGCGTTCAGAAGCTGGCTAAGGTAGCCCTTGGTCATCCCGCTGGCGTCCGCCACCTGCTGCAGCGTGCAGCCTTTCTGGCGAATCGCGGTTTTAATGTAATCGAATGATGACAAAGGAGCCTCCTGCTGATGATCTCTCCCGGATTAGCCGGGCACATGTAAAAATCCCCTTTGGATTTCGGGTGGCAGGAAGGCGGCAAGCAAACGTAGCCCACACACCTGCCGCCGGAAAGACGACGGGGATTTTATTATAAGTCGTCAAAGACGTTTAGCGCATCGGAAAGCTTCTTCACACCAAAGACCTTCATCCCTTCCGGTACTTTTTTCGGCACGTTGGCGGCGGGCACAATCGCCCGACGGAAGCCGTGTTTGGCTGCCTCGGAGATACGCTCCTGGCCGCTCGGCACCGGGCGAATCTCACCCGAAAGCCCAACTTCGCCAAATACCACCAAATCCTGCGGCAGCGGTCTGTCGCGCAGGCTGGAGACCATCGCCATCAGCAGCGCCAGGTCGGCACTGGTTTCGGTGACTTTAACGCCCCCGACCACATTGACGAACACGTCCTGATCGAACATCTGCAAGCCGCCGTGGCGATGCAGCACCGCCAGCAGAATCGAAAGTCGGTTCTGCTCCAGACCGACCGCGACACGGCGCGGGTTGCCCATCATTGACTGATCGACCAGCGCCTGAATTTCTACCAGCAGCGGGCGCGTGCCTTCCCAGACCACCATCACCGAGCTGCCGGACGTCACTTCATCTCCACGGCTCAAGAAAATGGCCGACGGGTTGCTGACTTCGCGCAGCCCTTGCTCGGTCATGGCGAACACGCCGAGTTCGTTCACCGCGCCGAAGCGGTTTTTATGGCTGCGCAGCGTGCGGAAACGGGAATCGGCATCGCCGTCCAGCAGTACGGAACAGTCGATGCAGTGCTCCAGCACTTTTGGACCGGCCAGCGAGCCATCTTTCGTGACATGGCCGACCATGATGATCGCCACGCCGCGGGTTTTGGCAAAGCGTGTTAAATAGGCCGCACTCTCACGAACCTGCGCCACGCTGCCCGGCGACGACTGAACGTCCGCCATGTGCATCACCTGGATGGAGTCGATAACCATCAGCTTCGGCTTTTCTTCTTCAGCAATCTGGCAAATCTGCTCAATGCTGGTTTCCGACAGCATATTGAGGTTCGACGCTGGTAAACCGAGGCGGTGCGCACGCATGGCAACCTGCTGTAAGGACTCTTCACCGGTCACGTACAGGGTTTTCATGTTTTCACTGAGCAGGCACAGCGTTTGCAGCAACAGCGTGGATTTACCCGCGCCAGGGTTACCGCCTATCAGGATTGCACTGCCGGGCACCACGCCGCCGCCGAGAACGCGGTCGAACTCTTTAAAACCGGTGGAAAAACGCGGCAGCTCTTCAAGGCTGATTTCGGACAGCTTCTGCACTTTCGATACGCCGGACGCCCCCGCGTATCCACTCAGACGCTCATTGCGTGCCACGGTGGGCGAAGCGGCAATGCGCATCTCGGTAATGGTGTTCCAGGCATGACAGGCGCTGCACTGTCCCTGCCAACGCGGATAATCCGCGCCACACTCGTTACAGACAAACGCGCGTTTAGGTGCTTTCGCCACAATAACCTCTTACTTTTGATTCATGCTGCCGGAGAGAATGCAGAACACGCCCATCAGGTCAGCGTGACGGATAGTGATTTCCGTCTGCTCGTTAACTTTCGGTTTGGCATGATAGGCGATGCCCAACCCCGCCGCTTTGATCATCGGCAGGTCGTTGGCACCGTCGCCAATTGCCACGGTCTGCGCCGTCGGGATTTCATACGTTTCGGCCAGACTGTTGAGAGTGTTGGCTTTATACTTCGCATCCACGATGTCGCCGGTAACATTACCGGTCAGCACACCGTCACGAATTTCCAGCTCATTGGCCACCGCCGCCGTCAGACGCAGTTTGTCCTTCAGATAATCAGCAAAGAAGGTAAAACCGCCGGAGGCAATCGCCACTTTCCAGCCCAGCGTTTCCAGCTTCAGCACCAGTTGGGTCAGACCCGGCATCAGCGGAAGTGTGTCGCGAACCTGGCGCAGAATGTTCGCATCGGCGCCTTTCAGCGTGGCGACGCGCTGGCGAAGACTGGCGGTGAAATCCAGCTCACCGCGCATGGCACGCTCGGTCACTTCAGAGACCAGCTCACCGGTGCCCGCCAGCTTGGCAATTTCATCAATGCATTCGATCTGGATTGCCGTGGAATCCATGTCCATCACCAGCAGACCCGGGGTGCGCAGATGCGGGATTTTCCCCAGCGGCGCCACGTCCAGCCCGTCGTCATGCGCCAGGCGCGTCGCCCGCGGCGTCAATGAACCCGCCAGGCGAATGACCTGATAATCTTCAACACACCATGCGGCAACAATCACCATCGCCGCACCCAGCTTGTGCTGATAATCGGTCAGGCGCTGCTTATCGAGACGACGGCCATACAGCAGCCAGCCGCTACGTCCGGCATGGTAATCCAGCGGCATGACTTCATCACCGCTTAAAGACAGCGGCAGCCCAGGCCAGAAGGAGACATCGTCAGGCAGGTCGCACCAGGTCAGACTGTTCGGCATTACAGCTCCAGTAATCGAGATTTGAGCAGGAAAATAACGCATGAGGCTACCTTGTATCCAGCGCTTCTGGCAACATTAAGCTGCAAATTTTCAAAGGTGGAATATGGTTCGCGCAAAACTGAAATTTCGGCTGCATCGCGCCGTGATCGTCCTTATCTGTCTCGCTCTGCTGGTTGCCCTGATGCAAGGGGCGTCGTGGTTTAGTCAAAGCCACCAGCGGCAGCGTAATCCTCAGATGGAAGAACTGGCCCGCACACTCGCCCATCAGGTCACGCTGAACCTGGCGCCACTCATGCGTTCAGAGACGCCTGATGAGAAGAAAATCAATCAGTTGCTGACGCAGCTGACCACCAGCAGTCGTCTTCTGGATGCCAGTGTCTATGACGAACAAGGCGATTTGATCTCTCACGCCGGAGAAAGCGTGAACGTTCGAGACAGACTGGCGCTCGACGGTAAAAAAGCTGGGGGGTATTTCAACCAGCAACTCGTCGAACCCATTCAAGGGAAGAATGAACCGCTCGGTTACCTGCGGCTGACGCTAGACACCCATACGCTGGCGACGGAAGCTAAGCAGGTGGATAACACCACCAACATATTACGCCTGATGCTGCTACTATCGCTGGCGATCGGCGTGGTGTTGACCCGTACGCTGCTGCAAGGCAAACGCACCCGCTGGCAGCAATCCCCGTTCCTGCTGACGGCCAGCAAGTCTGTGCCGGAAGAGGATGAAGGCGAAAAGAATGATAAGTGATAGATTATGTGAATCATTAAAGAAAGGAAATCTGCCATGTCTACGCTGCGTTTGCTCATCTCTGATTCATACGATCCGTGGTTCAATCTGGCGGTGGAAGAGTGTATTTTCCGCCAGATGCCCGCCACCCAACGCGTACTGTTCCTGTGGCGCAACGCGGATACCGTGGTCATTGGCCGGGCGCAAAACCCGTGGAAAGAGTGCAATACGCGGCGCATGGAAGAGGACAACGTGCGCCTTGCGCGTCGCAGTAGCGGCGGCGGCGCGGTGTTTCACGACCTCGGTAATACCTGCTTTACCTTTATGGCAGGCAAGCCGGAATACGATAAAACCATCTCGACCCATATCGTCCTGGATGCCCTGAATTCATTGGGCGTGGAAGCTGAAGCCTCCGGACGTAACGATTTAGTCGTCAAAACTCAGGACGGCGATCGCAAAGTCTCAGGCTCTGCCTATCGCGAAACGATGGATCGCGGTTTTCATCACGGCACGTTGCTGCTGAATGCCGACCTTAGCCGTCTGGCAAATTACCTGAATCCGGATAAGAAAAAGCTGCAGGCGAAAGGCATCACTTCCGTACGCGGCCGGGTGGCAAACCTGACTGAATTGCTGCCTGGTATTACGCATCAGCAAATTTGCGCTGCGGTAACCGAGGCATTCTTCAATCACTACGGCGAGCAGGTTGAAGCCGAGGTGATTTCCCCGGATAAAACGCCGGATTTGCCTAACTTCGCGGAAACCTTTGCCCGTCAAAGCAGTTGGGAATGGAATTTCGGCCAGGCACCGTCGTTCTCGCATCTGCTGGATGAGCGCTTTACCTGGGGCGGCGTCGAGCTGCATTTTGACGTAGAGAAAGGCCATATCACCCGCACGCAGGTCTTTACCGACAGCCTGAACCCTGCCCCACTCGAAGCCCTTGCGGCACGCTTACAAGGCAGCCTGTATCGGGCAGAGAATCTGCAACAGGAATGTGACGCGCTGTTAGTGGATTTCCCCGAACAGGAAAAAGAGCTGCGGGAATTGTCGGAGTGGATAGCGAAAGCGGTGAGATAATGAAAATGTCCGCTGGCGCTACGCTTAGCGGACCGACAAACGCGTAGGCCGGGTCAGGCGTCGCCGCCACCCGGCACAACGAGGTTTACTCTTTATCGCCCAGCAGTACGGATTCCAGCGCGATTTTGATCATGTCGTTAAACGTGGTCTGACGCTCAGCGGCGGTGGTCTGCTCGTGAGTACGGATATGGTCAGACACGGTGCAGATAGTCAGCGCTTTCGCACCAAACTCAGCCGCAACGCCGTAGATACCGGCCGCTTCCATTTCCACGCCCAGGATGCCGTATTTTTCCATTACGTCGAACATTTCGCCGCCGTCCGGGGAATAGAACAGGTCAGCTGAGAAGATGTTACCGACGCGCGCATCAACGCCCAGCGCTTTCGCTGCATCAACGGCGTTACGCACCATGCCGAAGTCAGCAATCGCCGCGAAATCGTGATCTTTGAAACGCATGCGGTTTACTTTGGAATCGGTGCAGGCACCCATGCCGATAACCACGTCACGCAGTTTAACGTCCATGCGCACAGCGCCACAGGAACCCACGCGGATGATTTTCTTCACGCCGAAATCGGTGATCAGCTCTTTGGTGTAGATGGAGCAGGACGGGATACCCATGCCGTGACCCATGACGGAAATTTTACGGCCTTTATAGGTCCCGGTGAAACCCAACATGCCGCGTACGTTGTTCACTTCGCGGACATCTTCAAGGAAGGTTTCAGCAATGTGCTTCGCACGCAGCGGATCGCCAGGCATCAGTACGACGTCTGCGAAATCACCCATTTCTGCGTTAATGTGTGGAGTGGCCATCATTATTTCCTTTTTATGTTTAATTCACCGGGTTGCGCACCCGGTTAACCTAACCGTAGGCCCGGCAAGCCTCGCGCCGCCGGGCAATCCCATCACAGCATATTTTTGCCGTAGTCCATTGCCGAAGTACCGAAGTACGTCGCCAGTGTCTGGCCGATATCCGCGAAGGTTTCGCGATGGCCCAGAGAACCTGCTTTCACTTTCGGGCCATACACCAGCACCGGAATGTGTTCACGGGTGTGGTCCGTACCGGTCCAGGTCGGGTCGCAGCCGTGGTCAGCGGTGAGAATGATGATGTCATCTTCACCCAGCAACTCCAGTAGCTCAGGCAGACGGCGGTCGAACAGTTCCAGACCCGCAGCATAACCCGCCACATCGCGACGGTGACCCCATGAGGAGTCGAAATCGACGAAGTTAGTGAAGACAATCGTGTTGTCGCCTGCGACTTTCATCTCTTTGATGGTGGCATCAAACAGCGCGTCCAGACCGGTGGCTTTCACTTTTTTGGTGATGCCGCAGTTGGCGTAGATATCCGCGATTTTACCGACGGAAACCACATGGCCGTCTTTCTCATCGACCAGTTTTTGCAGCACGGTAGGCGCTGGCGGTTCAACGGCGAGATCGTGACGGTTACCGGTACGCTCGAAGTGACCTGCTTTATCACCAACGAACGGACGCGCAATCACGCGGCCAATGTTGTAGCCGCCTTCGGTCAGTTCTTCGCGTGCGATTTCACACAGCTCATACAACTTATCGAGACCGTAGGTTTCTTCGTGGCAGGCAATCTGGAACACAGAGTCAGCGGAGGTATAGAAAATCGGTTTGCCGGTTTTCATATGCTCTTCGCCCAGCTCGTCCAGAATCACGGTCCCGGAAGAGTGGCAGTTACCGAGGTAACCCGGCAGATTCGCGCGTTTCACCAGTTTGTCGAGCAGCTCCTGCGGGAAGCTGTTGTTGTGTTCCGGGAAATAGCCCCAGTCAAACAGCACAGGCACACCGGCAATTTCCCAGTGACCTGACGGCGTGTCTTTCCCGGAAGAAAGTTCGTGAGCCCAGCCGTATGCGCCAGTGACTTCAGCGTTGCCGTCCATGCCCGCGGCAACCTTGCCCGTCGAGCCTTCGTGAGCTTTCACCAGACCCAGACGGGTCAGGTTTGGCAGAGTCAGCGGGCCTTTACGGCCTTTGTCTGCTTCACCGTTTGCACAGGCCTCTGCGATATGGCCCATTGTGTCGGCCCCGACATCGCCGAAACGCTCTGCGTCTTCAGTGGCGCCGATACCAAAGGAGTCCAGCACCATAATAAATGCACGTTTCATATCTTCTCCGTACGTTTTGCGCTGCAAAAAAGCGATCAGATCAGTATACCGCTATTGTGTGATTCGACGATAGACCGTTGGGGTTTCTTTCGGCGCGCTATCGTCCAGTTTAATTGCCGCTTTCACGGCTTTTGCCGCTTCCTGCCAGCTTGCTTCATCTTTAGCGTGGATAACCGCCAGCGGACGCTGACCGTCAATGCTGTCGCCCAGGCGCGTCATGTCGGTAAAACCGACGCTGTAATCGAGTGCGTCAGAGGCCTGACGACGACCGCCGCCCATTGAAACGACCGCCATTCCCAGCGCGCGGGTGTCCATCGCGGACACGAAACCTTCGGTGTCAGCGTAAACCGCCTGGCTGAGCATCGCCGTCGGCAGGTATTTCGCGTAGTTTTCGACGAAATCGGTTGGGCCTTTCTGCGCGGCCACCATGCGACCAAAGATTTCCGCCGCTTTACCGTTATCCAGTACCGCCTGCAGTTTAGCGCGGGCTTCGGCTTCGTCTTTCGCCAGACGACCAGAAATCAGCATTTCCACGCACAGCGCCATGGTCACCTCGAACAGACGCGGATTGCGGTATTCGCCGGTGAGGAACTGCACGGCTTCACGCACTTCAACCGCATTGCCTGCGCTGGAGGCTAGCACCTGGTTCATGTCGGTCAGCAGTGCGGTGGTGCGCACGCCAGCCCCGTTGGACACGCCAACGATGGCTTCAGCCAGCGACTCAGAAAGTTCGTACGTTGGCATAAATGCGCCGCTACCGACTTTGACATCCATCACCAGCGCATCCAGCCCTTCGGCCAGTTTTTTTGCCAGAATGGACGCGGTGATAAGCGGAATGGAATCTACTGTCGCGGTGATGTCGCGGGTCGCATAAAAACGTTTATCCGCTGGCGCGAGAGAGCTGGTCTGCCCGATGATCGCCACGCCAACGTCTTTAATAATCTCGCGGAAACGGTTGTCGTCCGGGAAGATATCAAACCCCGGGATCGCTTCCAGTTTGTCGAGTGTGCCGCCGGTATGCCCCAGGCCGCGCCCGGAAATCATCGGCACGTAGCCGCCACAGGCCGCTACCATCGGGCCAAGCATCAATGACGTCACATCGCCCACGCCGCCGGTGGAATGCTTATCCACAATCGGCCCGTTTAAATTCAGGCTTTTCCAGTCAAGTACGGTTCCGGAATCCCGCATCGCCATGGTCAGCGAGACGCGCTCCGGCATGGACATGTCGTGGAAGAAAATGGTCATCGCCAGGGCGGCAATCTGCCCTTCCGACACGGTGTTATCACGGATGCCATTGATGAAGAAACGGATCTCTTCGTCACTCAGCGTGTGACCATCGCGTTTTTTACGAATAATTTCTTGTGCGAGAAACACGGTAACCCCCATGAGGAATTGGGTGAATGGTGGCGGGTGGCGCGAGGCTTACCCGCCCTACGATCCAGTAGGCCGGATAAACAAAGCGTCATCCGGCAATGTTTGACTTAATAAGCGCTGGCGCTCTTACCGTCGCCATGACCCAGTGCTTTCAGCAGGCTCGCGAGCAGGCTGGATGCACCAAAGCGGTAATGACGCGCATCGGCCCAGTCGGCACCGAACAGGTCATCAGCGATCGCCAGGAAGGTCTGCGCGTCTTCTGCAGTACGTACGCCGCCCGCAGGTTTGAAGCCAACGGTTTTTTCCACGCCCATATCACGAATCACTTCCATCATGATGCGCGCGCTTTCTGGGGTCGCGTTGACCGGCACTTTACCGGTAGAGGTTTTGATGAAATCGGCACCGGCTTTGATGGCGATTTCAGACGCTTTACGGATCAGTGCTTCTTCTTTCAGCTCACCGGTTTCGATGATCACTTTCAGCAGAATGTTCGCTGCCGCACAGGCATCTTTACAGGCTTTCACCAGGTCAAAGCCCACCTGCTCGTTACCGGCGATCAGCGCACGGTACGGGAACACCACGTCAACTTCGTCCGCGCCGTAAGCGATGGCTGCGCGGGTTTCTGCCAGCGCGATGTCGATGTCGTCGTTACCGTGTGGGAAGTTGGTGACAGTCGCGATACGCACGTCAGGCGTGCCCTGCGCGTTCAGGGTTTTACGCGCAATAGGGATAAAGCGCGGGTAAATGCAGATGGCCGCGGTATTGCCCACCGGGGTTTTCGCCTGATGGCACAGGGCGATAACTTTCGCGTCGGTATCATCATCGTTCAGGGTGGTCAGGTCCATCAGTTTTAACGCGCGCAGGCTGCTTGCAGTTAAATCGGTCATATTCTCTCCGGTGTGTAATTTTACCTTGCGGGTCTGTGACTATTTTAACACCGACCCAGCGTTTCACTTCGATCCCCATCACAGTTAATGAAACACAGATACAAATTTGCATTACTGTAATGAGATATTTATCACTCTTTTAAGCGACAGCGAGGGATATGGATCAAAAGCCCCGCCGACGCTTTTCTCTACAATGCCCTCATCGCCATCGCGTCTGAGGAACTTCTATGTCTGACTCTTTTGAGCAACGCTGCCAGAACATTGTGACCAGCAATACGTTGAGCCCCGAGCAAAAACGTCACTTCCTGGCACTCGAAGCAGAAAACGCTTTACCTTACCCAGAGCTATCAACTGAAGCCCGGACGGCGCTGGATGACGGCGTAATCTGCGACATGTTTGAGGGCCACGCTCCGTACAAACCACGTTACGTTCTGCCTGACTACGCCCGCTTCCTCGCCAACGGTTCAGAGTGGCTGGAGCTTGAAGGCGCGAAGGATTTGGACGACGCACTGTCGCTGCTCACGATTCTCTATCACCACGTGCCTTCGGTAACGTCGATGCCGGTTTACCTGGGGCATCTGGATACGATCCTTTCACCTTATGTTAAAATTCTAACACAAGACGAAATCGATATTCGAATAAAACGTTTCTGGCGTTATCTCGACAGAACCCTGCCGGATGCGTTTACCCATGTGAATATCGGCCCGGAAGATACCCCCGTCACGCGTGCCATTTTACGCGCCGATGCTGAATTGAAGCAGGTCGCGCCGAATCTGACGTTTATCTACGATCCCGAAATCACCCCGGATGATTTACTGCTGGAAGTGAGCAAAAACATTTGCGAGTGCAGTAAACCGCATATTTCTAACGGCCCAGTGAATGATAAAATTTTCACAAAAGGCCGTTACGGCGTGGTCAGTTGTTACAACTCGCTGCCGCTGGCTGGCGGAGGCAGCACGCTGGTGCGTCTCAACCTAAAAGAAATTGCGCTGCGAAGTGAGTCAGAAACCGACTTCCTCAGCCGCGTTTTGCCCTACTACTGCCAACAGCAAATCGACATCATTGATGCCCGCTGCGCGTTCCTCTACCAACAATCGCGCTTCTTTGAGAATAGCTTCCTGGTCGCAGAAGGGTTGATTGACCCACAGCGCTTTACGCCGATGTTCGGTATTTATGCCCTCGCCGAAGCCGTGAACGTGCTGTGTGAAAAAGCAGGCAGCCCGGCGCGCTACGGCCAGGATGATGCGGCTAATCAGCTGGCCTGGCGCATCAGCGCGCAATTGGCAGAATTTGTCGAAACGTCGCCGGTGAAATACGGCTGGCAGCAGCGCGCGTTGCTCCATGCGCAGTCGGGAATCAGTTCCGACAGCGGCACCACGCCGGGCGCGCGTATTCCTTACGGTAGCGAACCAGACCCGGTAAGCCATCTGCTAACCGTGGCCCCGCATCATGCGTTTTATCACGCCGGGATCAGCGACATTTTGACCCTCGATGAAACCATCAAACGTAACCCTCAGGCGGTGATGCAACTGTGTCTCGGGGCCTTTAACGCCGGGATGCGTGAGTTTTCCGCCAACGTGAGCGGCAATGACCTGGTGCGCGTCACCGGGTATATGGTGCGTCTCTCCGACCTGGAGAAATTCCGCAAGGAAGGTTCACGCACCAACACCACATGGCTCGGTGAAGAAGCCGCCCGCAACACCCGCATTCTGGAACGACAGCCGAGAGTCATCAGCCATGAGCAGCAGATGCGCTTTAGTCAGTAACATCATTCCTTTCTCCTGTGTCGACGGCCCCGGCAGCCGTCTGACGCTGTTTTTACAGGGCTGTAATTTGCACTGTAAAAGCTGCCACAACCCGTGGACTATCGGGCGCTGCAACGACTGCGGAGAGTGCGTGGCACCCTGCCCGCATCAGGCGCTGTCGATTCAGGACGGGCGCGTTGTCTGGCAGGAAGCAAACTGCCAGCAGTGCGATACCTGCCTGAAAAGTTGCCCACAGCAGGCCACGCCGATGGCACAAACGCTGTCGGTAGACGACATGCTCAAACACATCTCGCGCGCGGCGCCGTTTATCGAAGGGATCACCGTCAGCGGCGGCGAAGCAACCACCCAACTGCCGTTTATCATTGAGCTGTTTACGCAGCTCAAAAATTCCCCCGCGCTGAAACACCTTACCTGCCTGCTCGACAGCAATGGCGAACTGGGAATAAGCGGGTGGGAAAAGTTACGTCCCGTTTGTGACGGTGTGATGGTGGATTTAAAAGCGTGGGATGAAAACACCCATCAGGCGCTGACCGAACGCAGCAACACGCGTATTAAAGCGAGCATTAGCTGGCTGGCGGAACAGCATTTACTGGCGGAATTGCGTCTGCTGGTCATTCCGGACAGAACGGATTATCTGCCGTGTATTGAGCCATTGAGTGAATTTATTCGTTCGTTGGGAGAGGTGCCGGTGCGGCTGAATGCCTTTCATGCGCACGGGGTGTACGGCGAGGCGAAAACCTGGCGTAGCGCCCGCGCCGGGGACATTGAGCCACTGGCGCAGGCGCTGCAGGACCGGGGAATACAGCACATTATTCTCCCGGCGCTTTACTTATAAGCTAGAGCGAAAGGAACACCCCGGCGATGGTGGCACTCATCAGGTTCGAGAGCGTACCCGCCACGACGGCTTTCAGACCAAGCTGGGCGATATCATGGCGACGGCTTGGCGCCATGCTGCCGAGACCGCCAATCAGGATCGCAATCGACGACAGGTTGGCAAAGCCGCACAGCGCGAAGGAGATGATGGCTTTGGTGTGGTCGGAAATCACCTGCAGGCCCGCCGCGGCAACGACCGCGTCATCCTTCAGATATTCGCCGAAGTTCATGTAAGCCACGAATTCGTTAATGATGAGCTTCTGCCCAATGAACGATCCGGCCACGTTCGCCTCGCTCCATGGCACGCCAATCACCCATGCCAGCGGGGAGAATATCCAACCGAGGATCAGCTGCATCGACAGCTGCGGATAGTCAAACCAGCCACCAATCCCGGAGAGAATGCCATTCAGCAGCGCAATCAGCGCCACGAAAGCCAACAACATTGCGCCGACGTTTAACGCCAGCTGCATACCGGACGCGGCACCTGATGCGGCGGCGTCAAGCACGTTAGACGGTCTGTCGATGTCCGGCATTTGCGCTTCAAGATCCGGCGAATCGTTCGGCGTTTCGGTTTCTGGCAACATGATTTTGGCGAACAGCAGACCGCCCGGTGCTGCCATGAACGACGCGGCAATCAGGTATTCCAGCGGCACACCCATCTGCGCGTAGCCCGCGAGAACAGAACCGGCCACCGAGGCCAGACCGCCACACATTACCGCGAACAGCTCAGAGCGGGTCATGGTCGCAATATACGGACGCACTACCAGCGGCGCTTCGGTTTGCCCAACGAAAATGTTCGCGGTGGCTGACAGCGATTCGGTACGGGAGGTTTTCAGCAGTGCGCGCAGACCACCGCCCAGAATACGGATCACGAACTGCATGATGCCGAGGTAATAAAGCACGGCGATCAGCGACGAGAAGAAGACGATAACCGGCAGCACGCGCAGGGCGAAAACAAAGCCGCCCCCACCGAAGACTTCGAACATTTTATCGGATACCAGGCCACCGAACAGGAAGCCAATACCCTCGTTGCCGTAGGCGATAACATTGGCCACGCCTTCGGACATCGCCAGCAATACTTTACGACCGGCAGGGACATAAAGGATCAACGCCCCTATGGCTATCTGAATCATCCACGCGCCGAGCACGGTACGCAGGTTAATAGCACGACGGTTACTGGAGAGCAGTACGGCGATGGCGAGCAGCACCACCATGCCAATCAATCCCATGAGGATTTGCATACAGAGTCCCTGTGTATTGAAAGTGAAAGGTTTAAAAATGAGAAAAAACTCAGCAATCGCGCCGATTATAACGATCCGGAACTATTCTGTGAGTCCGCGTCACACATTTCTGGCAATAATGTGAATGCAAAACCAAATAATGAGATCTACGTCACTCAACGCGACGTAAATAATAAGGCGGGGAATAATTTTTCTGTGTTATCAGCCAAGGAATGGGCAATTTCAACGGGGGATTCGGAACGCAGTTCGCACAGCGATTCGAACACACGCGCGGCCCGCTCAGGGCGATTGGCCTGCCCCTGAAAGCCGTTCAGCGGCATATCGGGTGCATCGGTTTCCAGAACCAAAGCAGAAAGAGGAAGTTGCGCGATCGCTTCGCGGGTTTTGTTCGCACGCGGATAAGTGATGGTGCCACCGACGCCAATCTTATAGCCAAGCTGAATAAATCGCTGCGCCTGTTGCAGGCTTCCGGCAAAACCGTGCACCACGCCGGTACAGGGTAAATTGTGCCGCTTGAGGTGCATCGCCAGTTTGTCATGGGTACGGCGTGAGTGGAGGATCACCGGCAGATCGTAGCGTTTGGCGAGTTTCAACTGCTCATCAAGCAGCGCCTGCTGTTTGTCGAACTGCGGATCGTCGCGATACAAATCGAGCCCAATCTCCCCCACCGCCACCAGTTTTGGCGGCTTTTGGGCGAGCAGCGTCTCAAGCTGCATCAGGCTCTCGTCATTATGCTTTTCAATCACTATCGGATGCAGGCCCAACGCGGCATACAGCGGCGTGTGCTCCGTCGCCAATGACAACACCCGCTCAAAGCGCGAGGCTTCCGTCGCCGGGATAACAATGTTGGTCACGCCCGCCTGGGCTGCGAGCATCAGGCTGTGCTCGATGTCGTCCACGAACGGCGGGAAATCGAAATGACAGTGGGTATCGATAAAGCGGAAACTCACGCCAGCCCCTCGTTATCAAAATTGGCATCGTTGGCCTGCGGCGCATCGACCAGCGTCGCGCTGTGAAGGTCGTTGGCGGCTGCCGCGGGCGGAACTACCAGCGGCGCAGGCGTGGCTATGCGTGGACGGAAACGGGATATCGGCGGCTGTTCGGCCAGCATTTTGCCCATCGTCGCCAGGAAATAGCGTCCACACTGGCGGCCGACGTTATAGTCTTCCATCAGCGCAGGCAGTCGGCTGCCGAGCGCCATGCTTTTCAGTGGCTTAGGCGGGAAAATCTCGAGGATCCGTACTTTTCCCGGCGGCGTTTCAATGTACTGCTGAATGGCGTGATAGGTCTGCTCATGATGCTGGACCAGATTCACAAACGGCTGCAGGCTACTTTCGCCCAACCAGCGCTCCATTCGTTTGAACCACTGCGGGGTGTAATACATCTGCGATGGGACGGTGCGGATAACCACAATGGTTTTTCCGCCACGCTTCACCGCTTCCTGCACCGGAATGGCATCACTCACGCCGCCGTCCAGCCAATTGATGCCGTCAAGCGTCACGCCTGGACGATAAAAACCCGGAATGGCACTGGAGGCACGGATCTGATCCATCCACGTTTCACGCGTCGGTGAAAAGTAGCCAGGCGAGTAGTCATCGGCTCGGGAGGCGCACATCAGGAACGATTTTCCGCTATCGAACTGACGCGCAGCGACGTCCATCGCCAGCGGCATTTTGCTCGCCGTCGCATCGACCAGCCAGTCAAGATCGATAAGATTACCGCCGCGCACGAAGCGCATCGGATCGAAAAATTCGCGGGAAGTGGTGTAACGGGTGATCACTTTGCGGGCGTAACCCGGCTGGTTACACACATAAGCGGAAAGATTTTGCGCGCCAGCGGAGGTGCCTAAGAACAGATCAAACGGGTTGAATCGCGCGCGCATGAACTCGTCCAGCACCCCGGCGGTAAAAATGCCACGCTGCCCGCCGCCCTCACAAACCAGCGCGAGCTGTCCTGGACGAAAGGGTTTGACCGAAAGTGGCGCAATATTGCCTAGCGTTACCGGAATTCGCTGTCCCACACTGCTTTCCCGTTTTTGATTGTTTTGTCACATCACCATAACGCAGATAAGGATTCTCTTAAACTGATAAAGCCAGTCCGAAGACTGGCTTTTGTTACGAAAACTTAACGTCTTCAGTCAACGTCGCTATGGACGTCGGCGTCCCATGAACAGACTGACCAGGAACAGAATGATACCGACGATAAAGACAATTTTTGCTGCGCCCGCTGCCGTACCGGCTAAACCACCAAAACCCAGAGCGGCGGCGATTAACGCGATAACCAGAAATATAATGCCCCAACGAAACATACGATTCTCCTTTACCATAGTGAATGTCGACCGCTTTGATGAACGCTCAGGCACTCAAAACGACAGACTCGTTTCCCCGACTATTTGCCGGGGAAGAATGTCTTAAACAGATTTATTTAACTTTAAGGTCGTTCTTCACACTTTTAACGCCATCAACCGCTTTGGTGATGCTCTCGGCACGTTCACTTTGCGCCTGGGAGTCGACCGTACCGGAAAGCTGCACCACACCGTCGGTGGTTTCTACTTTCACTTTACGGGACGGAACGATGTCGTCAGCCAGAAGTTTGGCTTTGATTTCACTGGTTGTTGCGGTATCACCCGCATAACCCTGCATACCTTCTTTTGCGCTGTCACGCACGTGTAGTTTGTCGCTGACGGAGGAAACACCCTCTACGCCTTTCGCGACGCTAACCGCTTGCTCCGCCTGAGCTTGGCTTTCAACGAAGCCGCTCAGCGTGACCACTTTGTCGTCGGTTTTCACCGAGATGTCGGTGCTTTTAATCGAATCATGATCGACCAGCGCCGCTTTCACTTTAGCCGTGATGCTGCTGTCGTCCATAAAGTTGCCGACTTTGTTCATGGAGCTGTCGACTTTTTGCCCGGCGCTGTCTGCCGCGGATTGCGTTTTATCCATCGTTGTTTCTGCCAGTGCAGAACCGCTCATCATCGCAGTACCCAGCATAATCGCCAGCAGCGTTTTGGACATCTTTTGGCTTGTCATCATCTCGATTCCTGTAGTTTGCTCAGAATTTGAGCTCAGGCGATCTTCATGATCGCATTGCTGTAGGGGTGAACATCACCACAATCTCACAGTTCTTAATATTGCGAGTCTCAAGTTTACCGGGCTAATACGCTATTTAACACGTGTTGATTAGCGGATTAAGCCAGCAACCTTGTCATCACTTTGTTAAATATAGCCAACAATTTCTAACTCGCCCGAGCAAACGGCCAAAAAGTGGCGTTTTAGGGCGTGATCGGGCTCATTTAAGAACTTTCTGCAAGGGAATCAATAAGGAGGGAAAGTGACAGAGCACGGCGTGGGCCGTGCTCTGGAGGGGATTAGTGCTCGCGGGTTTTGCGGAACAGAACCTCTGGGTAACGTTCCTGGGTCAGATTGAGGTTAACCATGGTTGGGGCGATGTAGGTGAGGTTGTCACCGCCATCGAGTGCCAGCTGGATTTCGTTCTTACGCTTGAACTCCTCGAACTTCTTCACATCCGTGCTTTCAACCCAACGGGCCGTGGCCACGTTCACCGATTCGTAAATCGCTTCGACGTTGTACTCGCTCTTCAGACGCGCAACCACCACGTCGAACTGCAGCACACCGACCGCGCCGACGATCAGATCGTTGTTGGCAATCGGACGGAAGACCTGAACCGCGCCTTCTTCGGAAAGCTGTACCAGACCTTTGAGCAGCTGTTTCTGCTTCAGTGGATCTTTGAGGCGAATACGACGGAACAACTCAGGGGCGAAGTTCGGGATGCCGGTGAACTTCATCATTTCACCCTGGGTGAAGGTGTCGCCAATCTGAATAGTGCCGTGGTTGTGCAGACCGATGATATCGCCCGGGAACGCTTCTTCCACGTGCGAACGGTCGCCCGCCATGAAGGTCAGCGCGTCGGAAATCACCACGTCTTTACCGGTGCGCACCTGGCGCAGCTTCATGCCTTTCTCATAGCGCCCGGAAACCACTCGCATGAACGCCACGCGGTCACGGTGTTTCGGGTCCATGTTGGCCTGAATTTTAAAGACGAAGCCGGAGAACTTCTCTTCTTTCGCTTCCACTTCACGGGTGTCGGATTTACGCGGCATCGGCGCGGGCGCCCATTCCACCAGACCGTCGAGCATGTGGTCTACGCCGAAGTTGCCGAGTGCGGTCCCGAAGAATACCGGGGTGATTTCACCGGCCAGGAACAGCTCCTGGTCAAATTCATTCGATGCGCCCTGCACCAGCTCGAGTTCGTCACGCAGCTGTGCGGCCAAATCTTCACCGACAGCAGTATCGAGTTCCGGGTTGTTCAGCCCTTTAACGATACGCACGTCCTGAATCGTGTGGCCTTTACCGGTCTGGTACAGATAGGTTTCATCTTTATAGAGATGGTAAACGCCTTTGAACAGCTTGCCGCAGCCAATAGGCCAGGTGATGGGTGCGCAGGCAATTTTCAGCTCGCTTTCCACTTCATCCAGCACTTCCATCGGGTCACGAATATCGCGGTCGAGTTTGTTCATGAAGGTCAGGATCGGCGTATCGCGCAGACGGGTGACTTCCATCAGCTTACGGGTACGATCTTCGACGCCTTTCGCGGCATCGATAACCATCAAACAGCAGTCCACCGCGGTCAGGGTACGATACGTATCTTCGGAGAAGTCTTCGTGCCCCGGGGTGTCCAGCAGGTTAATCAGGCAGTCATGATACGGGAACTGCATCACAGAGGTGGTAATGGAGATACCACGCTGTTTTTCCATCTCCATCCAGTCAGATTTCGCATGCTGGCTGGAACCACGGCCTTTTACCGTACCGGCGGTCTGAATGGCCTGTCCGAACAGCAGCACCTTTTCGGTGATGGTCGTTTTACCGGCATCCGGGTGGGAGATGATGGCAAAAGTGCGGCGCTTCGCCACCTCTTGCAAATAAGGAGACAACGTCATAGTCAGTTCTTCTTCTTTAAACGCGGCAGCAAACCGCGCATGTTAAATACGAAATTGCGGCTATTTTACCCGTTAGCCGGGGGCTGACAATCAATGTTTACACAGGAGTTGCTCCAGCTCAGCAAGTGATGTCACTGTCCAGGTCGGTTTGATGTGCGACGGCAATTCCTGCCGATGTGCATTCAACCAGCAGGTAGATAGACCGGCGTTCATGCCACCCAGAATGTCCGATGCTGCGGTATCGCCTACCATCAGCACCCGTGAACGATCCGGGTTGCCCGCGCGTTCAAGCGCATGGTCAAAAATGCGCGCGTCAGGTTTTGCCACGCCCACTTCTTCAGAAATAATCAGTAAATCAAAATGATCGCGAAGACCGGTACGCTCTAAGCGGATTTGCTGCAACGCGGTAAAGCCGTTAGTGATGATGCCCATTTTCACTTTCCCCTGCAGGGAATTCAGCAGTGAAATGGCACCCGGCAGCGGGGCGCAGATCTCAGCCATCGCATTCATAAAGGCGTCGTTCAAGTCACCCGCGTTGACGTTCAGGCGTGAAGCCCAGCTTTCAAAACGCTGATGCTGAAGCTGTAACGAGGAGATAGCCCCGTTCTGATAATCGACCCACAGCGGCTTGTTCACGGCCTGATAGTCCTGGAAATCTTCTGCGGTGAAGGTCACGCTATAATCAAGAAACATCCGCTGTAAGCCGCTGAACGAATCGAAAGTAAACAGTGTTTCGTCAGCATCAAAGAAAATCCAGTCCCACATCTTCATCGTAAACCCTTGTCTTACATACTGATTGGCAGTGCCATTATGAGTGCGTCTTCACGCCCTTCCGCGGTCGGATAGTAGTTGCGTCGAATCGTCGCCTCGTTGAAGCCGAGGCTTTCATACAGTGCGATGGCGGCGACGTTCGAGGCGCGAACTTCCAGCCACAGCGTGACCACGCCGCGTTTTTCTACTTCGTCGATAACCTGTTCGAGCAATTCCCGGCCTAGCCCTCGGCGCTGATACGCCGGATCAACGGCGATGTTGAACAGCGTGGCTTCGTCGAGCACGATTTGTGTGATGGCGAAGGCCGCCATTTCGCCGTCTACCGTCAGCTGCAGGTTGAGATAACGCTCGCCCTGATTGCTGGCGAGGGTTTGCTCGCTCCACGGGAAAGCGTGAGCGCGCTGCTCAATCAGCAGGGCACGGGATAAATCAGTCTGGCTTAGGGAAGAAATCGTGTTCATGGGCGCAAATTTGTTGCCAGAGTTCGGCGCGGGCCGTCGCGCTGGACTGCAATTGTTCGAATGTCGGGCTGATGACCTGCGCGCCTTCCAGCGCGACCGGTTCACTTTCACCAAGACGCCAACTGTTACAACGACCGCCCTCAGGCAGCATGGCGACGCGCTCTGGCGTCAGCTGTAATACCTGATCCGGCGTGACGGCCAGCGCACGGAGGATATCGTTCACCAGCGGTTCGGTCAGCGGTGGCAGCGTTTGCGCCACCATCACCAGACGAATATGGTCAGGCAGAGAGATAGCGATTTCGCCCTGTAAAACCGCAGGACGACGCAAAGACCACTGGGTAATGCCCAGTTGCTGTAGTTGCCAGTCTCGTCGGGATGTCATCGCGGGTTTCTCCTGTCTGTCAGGCGCGGAAATATAGCAAATTCGTCGAACTTGCGCCAATAAAGCAAGGAGGCTCACGCGCAGAGAAGGCAGATAGTGTGTATAATCGCCGCCGTCGTTTATAGAGGATTACGCGTTATGTCTGCATTGACCCCGGCAAGTGAAGTCTTGCTGCGCCACAGTGATGATTTCGAACAAAGCCGCATTATGTTTGCCGGTGATCTGCAGGATGACCTGCCCGCTCGTCTGGATACCGCGTTTAGCCGCGCCCATACGCAACAGTATCACCACTGGCAGAACCTGAGTCGCGAGATGGGTGAGAACGTGCGCTTCAGCCTGACGGCAGAAGCGGCGGACGTCGCCGACTGCGATACGCTGATTTACTACTGGCCTAAAAATAAGCCAGAAGCGCTGTATCAGCTGACCAACATTTTATCGATGATGCCGATTGGCACCGATATTTTTGTGGTCGGTGAGAACCGCAGCGGCGTGCGCAGCGCTGAGCAGATGCTCGCCGAATTCGCCCCGCTGAATAAAATCGACAGCGCGCGTCGCTGCGGTCTGTATCACGGTCGTCTGGAAAAACAGCCGTCGTTCAACGCCGAAGACAATTGGGCTGAGTACCAGCTTGACGGTCTGACCATCAAAACTCTGCCAGGCGTTTTCAGCCGCGATGGCCTGGATAGCGGCAGCAAACTGCTGCTTTCCACCTTTACGCCACACACCAAAGGCAAAGTGCTGGATGTAGGCTGCGGCGCGGGCGTGTTGACCACTGTGCTGGCAAGCCATTCGCCGAAAGTGCGCCTGACCCTGTGCGACGTCAGCGCGGCGGCGGTCGAAGCCAGCCGTGCCACGCTTGCCGCGAACGGCCTCGAAGGTGAAGTGCTGGCAAGTAACGTCTTCTCAGACGTGACCGGCCGCTTCGATATGATTATCTCCAACCCGCCGTTCCATGACGGGCTGCAGACCAGCCTTGAAGCCGCTCAGCAGCTGATCCGCGGGGCGGTACGCCACCTGAATAGCGGGGGCGAACTGCGCATTGTGGCCAACGCCTTCCTGGCCTATCCAAAAATTCTGGACGAAACCTTCGGCTTCCACGAAGTGATTGCCCAGACAGGCCGCTTTAAGGTCTATCGCACGGTGTTGACTCGCCAGGCGAAGAAGTAATTGCTTACCCCCGCCCGCAGGCTCTGACTTGCGGGCGCTCTCATCGCACTCCCCTTTCTGTCGAAAAGCGCCCATTTTTACAGCGATCGGAAAATTCTGCTGCAATTAACTGTTGACGAAAATCCGAAAACCACTAGAATGCGCCTCCGTGGTAAAGATTCTTTTTAAGAGTCGATGGTATGCGACGGTGGCGGAATTGGTAGACGCGCTAGCTTCAGGTGTTAGTGTCCTAACGGACGTGGGGGTTCAAGTCCCCCCCCTCGCACCATATACCACGTAAGATATTGCTCGCACTGGGCGAAGGTGGCGGAATTGGTAGACGCGCTAGCTTCAGGTGTTAGTGTTCGTAAGGACGTGGGGGTTCAAGTCCCCCCCCTCGCACCAACGAGACAATATCAAGATAAGACGACTGTGCGAAGGTGGCGGAATTGGTAGACGCGCTAGCTTCAGGTGTTAGTGTTCGTAAGGACGTGGGGGTTCAAGTCCCCCCCCTCGCACCAGCTTCTTATCTCTCTTTACTCTCTCCCTGCTTTTCTCATTATCCCATCAGTTTCAAATTCATCATCACCAGCATCATCCCGCTTATCAATGCAAATGCCGATGGCAACAACACAAAATGCCGCAGCTGACGATGCCAGATCATCACACAAGAAAGCAGTAAACCCAGCGCGATCAGACTTCGCCAGGTATCGACTGACAGACCGGCAAAGCCCAGCCCACCTAAAAGCACGCCAGGAATCAACACTCCCCACACACTGCCTAACGCCCGCTGCAACATGGTTTTGACTCTCGAAACAATAATGATAACCAATATCATATGATAATTTTTATCATTTGCAAGATCGCGCTGAAAACCGTCGCGCTCTTTACTTTCACGCGGGTGACAGTGCTGCTTTAAGGTGATAAATTGTGCGGATTATTCGAATTGATTAGTGTTACTGATATTTTCGCGCGAAACGTTCCCGTGTGAAATTTGTCGTTCCAGATGCTTAGTGTTTCTGCAATCACACAATAAAAACGATTTCCTGATATGACATCACAATCCTGGCGTTCGCTGCGCATTAAAAAATATCAATTTTCATTACGACTTTTTTTATTTCTGAATTTAGCTTCATCACTTTTTTCTATGCTGAGCCCGGTGTATTCCATTTCGGCGATCACGCTTCCGCTGGTGTCGATCACCGTTATCAGCTCCGGATTGCTGCTGGGGCATTGGACCTGGACCGAGAAAAAAATCAATATTCCTGCCATCTCCATTTTCTTTGGCTGCCTGTGGGCCTGGCATATCGCGATTAAATTGCCCTTACTGGATAACGCTAATTTTAACTATCTGGTGATCGCATTATTAAGCGTGCTATTTGTCGGTGCGATTGCTTTTTCTAATAATATCATCGCCTTTACCTTGCATTCTTTGCCGGTGCTGATTACCTGTCTCGCCCTCGGCGATGACGACCAGTGGCTGCGCATGGTGTACTGCTTCGCCCTGCCGGTTATCGGCATTTCCATTCAGAGTGTGATTCAACGACGCAACGATAACTTTGCCCAGGGGCTCATGTACAAGCTGCTGGAAGAGCGTCAGACCCTGAACGACCTGAGCATGCTCGACCCGTTGACCGGGCTTTATAATCGTCGTGGCCTACAAAACCGCCTTGAAACGCTGATGTCGCTGGATGCCAGCGGGCATTACGTCCTGCTGCTGGATATCGACTATTTCAAAGCTTACAACGATCACTACGGGCACATGATGGGCGACCAGGCGCTGATCCAGGTGTCGGCCGCGATACGCAATGCCGTGCGCTCTCGAGACATTGTGACCCGCTACGGCGGCGAAGAATTTATGGTTTTATTGACGTCAACGACTTCGGATGCGGCCTTAGAAACGGCAGAACGCATTCGCCAGCGTGTGTACGACCTGAAAATCACGCACATGTTTAACCTGAACGTCGCGACCAATGTGACGGTCAGTATTGGGCTTGCGCCGCTACACGGGGAAGATATCGACGGCGCGCTGGCGCTGGCCGACAAAGCGCTGTACGAGGCCAAACATCTGGGACGCAATAATATTCTGACCAGCGAAGCGCTACAGGGTGCATGAAGTGCGGTAGATGCATAAAAAGAGTTGCGATTGTTTTTGGCTATGGCTAGGATTGGCAATCATTATCATTTAGATTTGTATCCAAGCTACGCTCATGGCCTACCGCTCTGCACCGATCACTGACGATATTATCTGGCGCGCCCCGCTCTTTGAGCGTGAACAAGGGCTTGCGGCTTCGTTGCAGGATAAATTTGCTGAGCACCGCCCTCACCTGCTTGATTTCATTAGCCTTGACGAACCTCATCCACATCAGGCAATGACGTTGGCACAGTGGAGCCGCCATAGCGAACTGACCACGTTATGCGCGCAGTATACCGATCATATCTATCGCAATAATCCAACACAGGCGCGGGAAAACAAACCGTTGTTATCCCTTTGGGCGCAGTGGTACATCGGGCTACAGGTGCCGCCGCTGATGCTGGCGCTGTTGACTGAAAAACGGGCACTGAGTCTTTCTCCGCAACATTTTCACGTTGAATTTCACGAAACGGGCCGTGCCGCCAAATTTTGGGTCGATGTGCAAGAGGACCCTTATCTGACTCAGCAGTCTTCGCTGATTCGCATGGAAAACCTGGTGACGCAGACGCTGGTGCCGGTTATCGAGGCTCTGGAAGCGACCGGGGAGATCAACGGGAAACTCATCTGGAGTAATACCGGCTATCTCATTAACTGGTGTCTGGGCGAAATGAAAACGCTGCTCGGGGATGAACAGTTCAACAGTTTGCGTCAGCATCTGTTCTTTGAAAAACAGTTCTCCGATGGGCGGGATAATCCGCTGTGGCGCACCGTTGTGATGCGTGATGGCCTGCTGGTGCGTCGCACCTGCTGTCAGCGCTACCGTCTGCCGGACGTTCAACAGTGTGGCGATTGCATGCTGAAATAATCACTTCTTTGAATACAAAAAGACCCGGTAACGTAACGCGACCGGGTCTTTTGTTTTGCCTTAACTAAACCTTACGCGGCTTGTTCAGTTTCTCCCGCTGAACGCTGTGCTTCTTCGGCTTCCTGCTCCAGCAACTGCTTCTCGTACACTTTGAAGAACGGGAAGTAGATGATGGCAGACACGCAGGCCAGCAGTACCACCAGGATAACGGCACGGAAATCCCAGCCTAACGCCCAGGCTGCACCGATCGGGGCTGGCGCTGTCCATGGAACAACGGAGATCACACGACCAATCAGATCCAGCTTCATTGCGGCCCAGGCCAGCGTGGCGTTGACCATCGGTGCCAGCAGGAATGGAATGAAGAACACGGGGTTCATCACGATTGGCGTACCGAAGATAACCGGTTCGTTGATGTTAAAGATGCTCGGAACGACGCCCAGACGCCCAATCGAACGCAGGTGCGCGGACTTACTGCGCAGGTAACAGAACACCAAGCCCATCGTCGCCCCGGAACCGCCGATAACGATAAAGAAGGTCCAGAAGGCTTCCATAAAGATGTGCGGCAGTGGAGCACTTTGTGCCAGCGCCGTCTGGTTCATACCGAGGTTAGTCAGCCAGAACATTTGCAGCATACCTGACACGATTGCTGCCCCGTGAATACCTGCAAACCACAGCAGGTGACCAATCAGGACCGCCAGCAGAATGGCCGGCAGGGAATCCGCAGCCGATACCAGCGGCTTAAAGATAGACATGATCGCTTGTGGGATCAGCATATCGAACTGGCTCTGGATGAACAGGCTCAGCGGATACAGCGTCAACACGACGACCAGCACCGGAATTAGGAGGTCAAACGAGTTTTTGATCATCGGCGGCACCTGGTCTGGCAGGCGAATACCGATGTTGTGAGCCTTCAGGAAGCGCATCAGTTCTACGCAGTACACCGCAACAAGGATCGCGGTGAAAATCCCCGTCCCTCCCAGGCTGTGAACCGGCAGCGTACCATCAGTCTTTGGCGCAGCAACCAGCAGGAACGCCATGATCGACAGCATCGAAGCCATGAAGGGATCAAGCTGGAAACTCTTTTCGTAATGTCTGCCCAGGTTATAGGCAATCGCCGCACAGATATAAATGGACATGACGCCCATGGTCATATCGAACGGGGTCAGAATGCGGCCTTCAAACTGCTTCGCCATGTCCAGCCACGCGCGGGCAAAGCCCCAGGTGGTGTCCGGCGAGAATGGAGGATAAGCAAACACCAGCAGGAACGAGCCGACAATCATGAATGGCATCGCCGAGATGAAGCCATCACGGATTGCCATCACATGGCGCTGGGACGAGATACGCCCGGCGACAGGACTGATATAGTTTTCTACAAATCGGAAAATCAAATTAAACGCAGCATGGTTAGCAGACATAGCAGCTCTCCTGACGAACGATAGACGTAAGCACAGCGACGGTTAGTGTGCCGCGATGTGCAATCTCGAACTGTGAGTTCACTACCATGCCGGGGGGTTGGCCCGATCTACAGCAGATAAAGATACATTTCATACACGGCTCTTATTTTTTTAGCGATACAGAGGAAGTTACGCATTCAGTATTAATCGGCATGACACACTTCTGCAACCGGTTACTGTAACCGGTTGCAGTGAATGTGAAGGGGATCGAGAAATCCATGAAATGATGGGAATACTCATCCTCTTATTTACAGCCTCTGTGGCTTGTGACAGATTGATTTCGTTTATATCAGGAGAGAACTATGAGTTTGCAAACCGTGCGGCAATTTTTCGCTGACCGCGCCCCCGATATCGAAATTATAGAACTGAATCAGAGTACTGCGACCGTGGCACTGGCCGCAGCGGCCCACAATGTGGCGCCAGGTCAGATTGCAAAGACGCTGTCATTGAAAGTTAAAGACGAAGTCATTTTGGTGGTAGCGAAAGGCGATGCACGCCTGGACAACAAAAAGCTGAAATCGGCATTTGGTGCCAAAGCCCGGATGCTCAGCTGTGATGAAGTCGTCACCTGGACCGGACACCCCGTCGGCGGCGTCTGCCCTTTTGGACTGGAAAATCCGCTGACCGTCTACTGCGACGTTTCCCTGAAAGCGTTTGAAGAAGTGTTACCCGCCGCCGGTGCAACGCACAGCGCGGTACGCATCTCTCCGGAACGTCTGGCAGAACTTACTGAGGCCACCTGGATCGACGTTTGTCTGTAAACTCACCCACAATACGTCTCATCAGGTCACATTCAGCGCCTGTAACGGCAGATAACGTAAGATATCTGCCGCACAGAGCAATCCCGTGTCGTTCTTGACCCCGAGTTTATTCATCGCATTAAATTTATGCGTGCGAATAGTCTTTGGATTCCGCGCCATTTGAACGGCAATCTCCGGAATGGAAAAGCCCTTTCCTATATAATAAAGAATGGCGCGTTCAGTCGGGCTTAATCCGACTGAATCTGAAATAGCGTTAAGCGTCTTACAGGTTGAATGCAGCGATTCTTTCTGGCTAATTAAGCTTTTAATTTGAATCAAAAGCTTTTCGACGGAAGAGGTTTTGCACCATACCGCATGTAAGGGAACAGGTAATAAATGATGAATTAATTTAGCCTGTCCTTCATCTTCCGCGAGAAGAACTCGAAGGGCGTCAGGCTGCATACCAGCAAGCTCGGAAAAAAAACGAATACTTTGCTGGCGTGAACCGCGTGCGCCTGCGACAGAGTAAATCACCATGTCATAAAAGCGATGATCTGTCTGAGCAAACCATTCCTGGCTGTCTTTATAGACCTGTAATTCATAAAACGAACCCGCGCAACAAGAAAAGAGCCCGTGCAGCCCTGCTTTCGTCATTACACAGTTTTCAACGACAGCGACGTATTTATTTGCGGTTCGCTTTTCCATGGTATTGGCTCTCCCCATACGGGAAGGAGATTCAACTCCTTCAGACCTTGTTCGCTATTGAGCCAGGCATATAACTCTGCATTACCGCGCAACGACAAGCGACGCATGGCGCTATTTTTCTGCGCGCTAATGGTCCTGTTGCTTTTTCTGAGCAGCATGGCTATCTGATTCACGCCCCAGCCCTTAGCAAGCAATCGCAAGGCCTGACGCTCTGCGAGGGACAATGAAGTTTTTAATCCCTGAGAAGAGAGTATCGGCGTAGTTTCAAATGCCAACAGAGACGTACTGATGCGATGCACCTGAGAGCCCTGGTTGCGAATAGCCGCCATAAGTTCAGGAATGGGTTCAGCGTCAGAAAGTAGGATACTTTCCGGGCGCAATAGATATTCTACCGCAAGCGAATAATGGGTTTGATTCAGCATGAAAATCCAACGACATTCTTTATGCTGCGTCATCAATGAATAATATTTCTCGCAGAGCGATTTGACCTGAAAACGATCGCCAGACAGACCGCATACAATCAAATTCGCTCGTTGGAGCTGCATCAGGGTGAGTTCATCGATGCAATGATGGCAACTGACCTCATATTCTGGAAAGTTGTCTTTCATGATGGACGAAAGACCTGCTTGAATGATGGGGACATTGCTGATTACCACGCCACATCGATTAAATACCTTGAGCATAACACCTCCCTTTTATGTTCCAGAATTATTCACATGATTGATTAAAACCACCAAATCATTCATGATTGAAATTATTCTAAGGACGCTTCCATTAACCCTGACTGTAATTAAATTAATTACGACGTTAAACAAATCCAATTTTGGACAAAATAACCTTTCAACATTAGCATATTAAAAATAAATACTCCATCGGCTAACATTCAGTGTGAAATCGTCAAAAAATACTCATCAAATAAATAATTATATGTATTCAGCTTATTTCATATTCTTCCTGAATACTTTAGGGGGCATCCCCGCATAACGCCGAAAAAATCTCGAGAAATAGGCCGCGTCACTAAAGCCCAAATAATCAGAGAGTTGTACTATCGACATGCTGGTGTATTGCAAACTTCGCTTCGCTTCAAGCATCAGCCGTTGGTGTAACACATTCAGCGCACTGCAGTTATGGAATTCATGGCACAAATAATTTAAATGGGTGACGGATAACCCCACTGCCAGTGCGTATTCAGACATCGGAAGGTGTTCCCGATAATGGCTTTCAATATGACGGGCAAACTGTTGCATCACCGTGCGTCGGCGTTCAGCACGGTCTTCCGTCGGCATCACCCCCTGACACTGGCGATTGAGCCACACCAGCAGCGCACTGAGCATCGCATGCAGCATTAACTCACGGGCATCATTGTCCTGCTGATATTCCTCCAGCAACGTCGAAAACAGAGTGCGTATGTGCGACCGGGACTGCGTTACGCTGACGCAATGTGGCTGATTCAGGACCCCAAGCTGGCGACCAAACTGCGCTTCGAATTGGCTGAGCAGCGGTAAGGCTAAAGACAAAACGTAGCCTTGCGTCCCGGGGGAAAAACGAAAACCGTGCACGCACAGCGAAGGCACCACCTGAATGCTGGCTTCTTTGACGATTTTCCTTTGCCCTTCGATTTCAATTTCGGCCTGCCCTTTATGTAGATACAGCAGCTGCACCATCTCCGCATGCTGATGCACGCGGATGTGCCACTCATAAAGGCTGCTACGCTGATGGATGGATTCGCAATGCAGAAGTTCCGGCGTCGGCCAACCGAGCTGTTCGCCATACAGCTTAAAGACGGGGATCGTGCTCTGTTGCGTCATACACACTCCTGCAGCAGGGAAAATTAACGGACCGTTTCGTAAGGCAGGCCCACGTAGTTTTCCGCTATCGTCGTCAGTCCGGCCCGAGACCCTAAATAATAGCGGCGATCGGCTTCCTGCATTTTTCGGTCGAACGGACTTTTGTCTTGAAAATCATGCAGTAAATGAGTCATAAACCAGCTGAAACGCTCACCTTTCCATACCCGGTTAAGGGCAAACGAGGAGTAGCTGGCGAGCAAATCTTCGCGCCCGTGATGGTAAAACTGGCAGAGAATCCGCCATAAATAGTTCACGTCGGAGGCCGCAAGATTCAGCCCTTTTGCGCCAGTAGGCGGCACGATATGCGCCGCATCGCCCACCAAAAATAGTCGGCCAAACTGCATCGGCTCGACAACATAGCTGCGCAGCGGCGCAATGCTTTTCTCAAGTGAGTGACCAGTCACTAACTTATTGGCCAGTTCGGACGGCAAGCGGCATTTCAGCTCCTGCCAGAAGCGTTCATCGCTCCAGGCGTCCACGCTCTCGCTGAGCGGCACCTGCAAGTAGTAACGGCTTCTTGTTAGTGAGCGCTGACTACACAATACAAACCCACGTTCATGATGGGCGTAGATCAGCTCCGAATTTACCGGTGGCGTATCTGATAACAACCCCAGCCAACCAAACGGCCACTCGCTTTCATATTCCCGCAGCACCGATTTCGGGATGCTTTGTCGCGACACGCCGTGAAAGCCGTCGCATCCCGCAATAAAATCGCAGTCAATTCGGCAGGCTTCACCTTGTTTCTCAAACGTGACAAAAGGCTTGTCCGTCTTCATATCGTGCAGCTCAACATTGCTGGCGCCGTACACAATAGGTGCTCCGCTGCTGGCGCGGGCTTCCATTAAGTCACGCGTCACTTCGGTCTGGCCGTACACCATTACACTTTTGCCCTCCGTGAGCTCACTCAATGGCACTGGGATCCGCACACCGTCAAACAGAAACTCCACGCCATGATGCACCAGACCTTCCGCATCCATTCGCTGCGAAACGCCTGCCTGCCGCAGCAAATCCACGGTTCCGCTTTCCAGAATTCCGGCCCGAATGCGGCCCAGCACGTACTCCGGCGTCTGGCGTTCGAGGATAACCGTGGCAATCCCGGCATTGTGTAACAGCTGTCCGAGCAACAGCCCCGATGGGCCCGCTCCAATAATCGCGACCTGCGTCTTCATGAGTTCCGCTCCAGCATAGTTAATTATTTGTATATTTTTTGTATCTATAAAGTGTCTTATTGCATTTTTGATAAGCTGGAGCGGAAAAAGAAGGGCTTAAATCAGGCAAAACGTGCACTTTTCAACGATCTTGTGAAACTGTGGAGCAGTTCAAAAAACAGACGCTAAGCAGAAGTCATGTTCAGATTGTTTGATCTCGCCGGGCCTTGCTTCACGCGGCATTCAGGTAAAACCCGATATTAGAACCTGACAATAGCTAACCAAGAACGGTCGTAATGGAAGCAGATAGCGCAGAACAACGAAAAGTCACCCAGTTATGTATTCAGTGCGCCCTGCTGTTGCTGCAACACGGGGCAGAAAGCGCGCTGGTCGATGAGCTATCAACTCGGCTCGGGGTCGCGCTGGGCATGAACGGCGTGGAAAGCGCCATCTCCTCGAATGCCATTGTGTTGACCACGATTCTGGAAGGGAAATGCCTGACCACGACCCGCAAAAACAGCGATCGCGGCATCAACATGCACGTGGTGACCGAGGTCCAGCACATCGTGATCATGGCAGAGCACAGGCTGCTGGATGCCAAAGATGTCGATAAGCGTTTTTCACAGATAAAACCGCTGCGCTACCCACGCTGGTTGGTTGTCACAATGGTTGGCCTCTCCTGCGCCTGTTTCTGTAAGCTCAATAACGGCGGTTGGGACGGGGCCTTTGTCACTCTCTGCGCCAGCACGCTGGCCATGTACATCCGCCAGGTGCTGACCCATCGCTCAATGCACCCGCAGATAAACTTTTGCATCACTGCCTTTGTGGCCACCAGCGTTTCCGGGTTGATGCTGCGCCTACCCGCGTTTCAGCAAACCTCTACGGTTGCGATGGCCGCCAGCGTGCTGCTTTTAGTCCCGGGCTTTCCTCTGATCAACGCCGTCGCCGATATGTTCAAAGGGCACATCAATACCGGGCTGGCGCGTTGGGCTATTGCCAGCCTGCTGACGCTCGCCACCTGTATCGGCGTCGTAATGGCGATGACGCTATGGGGGCTGCGCGGATGGGTATGATCGATTTTTTGCAGACGCTGTTGCAGGACATGCTGCTGTCTGCCATTCCCGCCGTGGGTTTTGCGATGGTGTTTAACGTGCCGCACCGCGCGCTGGCTTGGTGCGCGCTGCTGGGTGCCATTGGCCACAGTTCGCGGATGGTGACCATGCTGGCAGGGATGAACATCGAATGGGCGACGTTTATCGCCTCAATGCTGGTGGGCAGCATTGGGATCCAATGGTCGCGCTGGTATCTGGCGCATCCTAAAATTTTCACCGTCGCCGCGGTCATTCCGATGTTTCCCGGTATTTCGGCCTATACCGCGATGATCTCGGCGGTGAAAATCAGCCACGTCGGCTACAGCAACGACCTGATGATGCTGCTGCTGGAAAACTTCCTCAAAGCCACGTCGATCGTTGGTGCGCTGTCGATTGGATTATCGATCCCCGGTCTGTGGCTGTACCGAAAACGCCCGCGCGTCTGATCAACCTACCCGCGCGTGGCCTGGGGAATCTCCTCCCGCGCGCTGGTCTGTGCTACTATCAGCCCATGTTATACCTGTCGTCGTTTTGTTTGAGTAATTGCCATGTCCTCCAGAATTTTAACGTCCAGCGTCATTGGGATTGATGCGTTTCTGCGCGATCCTGACGGCGTGTTAAACAATGCCGAAAACGGTGCTATCGCGGTGTTTGCCAATAACGCACCGGCGTTTTATGCCATCGCGCCCGAACGCCTGGCGCAACTGCTTGAGCTGGAGGCTAAACTTTCCCGACCAGGCAGCGACGTGGTACTGGATGGCCAATTCTTTGATGAGCCGACGGCCGCGCCGGTTGCCGTACCGATGGGCAAATTTGCCATGTATGCCGACTGGCAGCCGGATGCTGATTTTCAGCGGATGGCCGCGTTGTGGGGCATCTCGCTGACGCAGCCCGCCACGCCGGAAGAGCTGGCCTCTTTTACTGCCTACTGGCAGGCCGAAGGCAAAGTGTTCCATCACGTTCAGTGGCAGCAGAAACTGGCGCGCAGTCTGCAAATCGGGCGAGCCAGCAGCGGGCAACCGAGACGCGACCTCAACACGCTCTCCGAGCCCGATAATCAAATTCCCCCAGGTTTCCGAGGTTAATAATGAAAAATGTTGGTGATCTGATGCTGCGCCTGCAGAAAATGATGCCGAAACATATTGAACCGGCATTCAAAACGGGTGAAGAACTGCTGGCCTGGCAAAAAGAACAGGGCCAGCTGCGCTCTGCCGCGCTGGAACGCGAAAACCGGGCGATGAAAATGCAACGAACGTTCAACCGTTCCGGCATTCGTCCGCTGCACCAGAACTGTTCTTTTGATAACTACCGCGTGGAAAGCGACGGGCAGATGAACGCGTTATCCAAAGCCCGCCAGTACGTCGAAGAGTTCGACGGCAACATCGCCAGCTTCATCTTTTCCGGTAAACCGGGAACCGGCAAAAACCATCTGGCGGCAGCCATCTGCAATGAGCTGCTGCTGCGCGGGAAATCGGTGTTGATCATCACTGTCGCCGATATCATGTCCGCCATGAAAGACACCTTTTCTAACCGCGAAACCACCGAAGAGAAGCTGCTGAACGATCTGAGTAATGTTGATCTGCTGGTGATCGATGAGATCGGCGTTCAGACGGAATCGCGCTACGAGAAAGTGATCATCAATCAGATCGTCGATCGCCGTTCCTCATCAAAACGTCCGACCGGTATGCTGACCAACAGCAACATGGACGAGATGAATAAGCTGCTGGGTGAACGCGTCATGGACCGTATGCGTCTGGGCAACAGCCTGTGGGTGATTTTCAACTGGGAAAGCTACCGCAGCCGCGTGACAGGTAAAGAGTATTGAGATTTTTCCGAACCCCGGCAGCGCTATACTGGCCGGGGTTCAGTCAACTGAGAAAAATCTATGAATACTGCTAAACGTCTTCTTTGCACCGCCGCGCTGACCAGCGCCCTGCTCTCTACCAGCACCTTTGCGATTTCCCTGAGCGACACGCTTTCCAGCGCGGCAAGCGAACTGAGCGGCTCAAGCACCTCATCAACAGGCACCAACTCGCTTTCCTCGCTGACCAGCCTGCTTAACGGCAGCGGCAAAGCGCTGAGCGCCGACAACATGAACAACGCGGCGGGGATCCTCAGCTACTGTGCCCAACAGAAACTGACTTCCGTGACCGACACCGAAAACGTGAAGAACCAGGTGCTGGATAAACTGGGCCTGGATACCGCGCCAGAGCAGAAAGCCGATACCAACTATATGGACGGTATTCAGGGTCTGCTGAATGCCCAAAACGGCCAGCAGTTGAATCTAAGTTCACTGGGTGATTCCGCCCTCGGAAAACAAGTAAAAACCAAGGCTTGCGATCTGGTGCTCAAACAAGGCGCTAATTTCCTTTCCTGATCCCCGCTAAACACCCGCCCACACCGGATGTGAGCGGGTTAAAAATCCCCCACTTCTAATCCAAATCTGAATCAGCGCACATTTTAATGACGCTATAATTGCAGCAATATGGCACTGCAATTACAGTGTAGGGTCAAAAAAATAGTGTCGGGTCAGCGGATGGCCTGTGTGACTGAGGATTTGCTGTGTCCGAGCTTGTTTCTATTGCTCTGTTTCTCGCTTCCGTCGTGATTTATTCATGGAAAGCGGGACGTAATACCTGGTGGTTTGCGTCCATCCTGATGGTGCTTGGACTTTTTGTGGTCCTGAACCTGACCCTTTACGCCAGTGACTATTTCACCGGCGACGGCATTAACGATGCCGTGCTCTATACCCTGACCAACAGCCTGACCGGCGCGGGTATCAGCAAATACATTCTGCCCGGCATTGGTCTGGTCCTGGCGCTGGTTCTGGTCTTTGGTGGACTCGGCTGGGTGTTACGCCGTCGTCGCCATCATCCACATCATCTTGGCTACAGCGTCCTGGCGCTGGGGCTGGCGCTCGCGTCAGTGGATGCCAGTCCGGCGTTTCGCCAGATAACCGAACTGGTAAAATCCCAGTCCCGCGATGGCGATCCGGACTTTGCCGCCTGGTATAAAGAGCCGTCGAAATCTATTCCAAATCCGAAGCTGAACCTGGTGTATATCTACGGTGAAAGCCTCGAGCGCACCTATTTCGATAATAAAGCGTTCCCGAATCTGACGCCGGAACTCGGTAAGCTCAAAGGTGAAAGCATCGATTTCAGCCACACCATGCAGCTGCCGGGCACCGATTACACCATCGCCGGCATGGTTGCCTCCCAGTGTGGGATTCCGCTGTTCGCGCCGTTTGAAGGCAACGCCTCGGCCTCGGTCTCGAGCTTCTTCCCGCAGAACATTTGCCTCGGCGACATCCTGAAGAACTCGGGCTACAAAAACTACTTTATGCAGGGCGCTAACCTGCGCTTCGCCGGGAAAGACGTGTTCCTGCAATCGCACGGCTTTGACCATCTTTACGGCGCCGAAGAGCTGAAAACTCTCGTTCCGGACCCAAGCTATCGCAACGACTGGGGCTTCTACGACGACACGGTTCTCGACGAAGTGTGGAAAAAGTACGAAGAGCTGTCCAAATCCGGCCAGCGTTTCTCGCTGTTCACGCTGACGGTCGACACGCATCACCCGGATGGATTTATCTCCCGCACCTGCGATCGCAAAAAGTACGAGATTGACGGGAAAACCAACCAGTCATTCAGCGCGGTGACCTGCAGTCAGGAACACGTGGCGGCGCTGATCGAAAAAATCAAAGCCTCGCCGTACTTTAAGAACACGGTGATCGTGGTCTCGTCTGACCATCTGGCGATGAAAAACACCGCCTGGGATTACCTCAATAAACAGGATCGCAGCAACCTGTTCTTCGTGATTCGTGGCGATAAGCCGCAGCAGGAAGTGATGGGCGTGAAGCGCAGCACCATGGATAACGGCGCGACGGTGCTGGATATTCTTGGCGGCGATAACTTTATCGGCCTGGGGCGCAGTAGCCTGTCCGGCCAGTCTCTGGCGGAAGTGTTCCTCAACATGAAAGAGAAAGTGCTGGCGTGGAAGCCGGACATTATACGCCTGTGGAACTTCCCGAAATCGATCAAAGATTTCACCATCGACGAGCAGAAAGGGATGATTGCGTTCTCCGGGTCGCACTTCCGTCTGCCGCTGTTGCTGCGGGTGTCGGATAACCGCGTTGAGCCGCTGCCGGAAAGTGAATACTCCGCCCCGCTGCGTTACCAGCTGGCAGATTTCGCCCCGCGCGACAACTTCATGTGGATTGACCGCTGCTACAAAATGGCCCAGCTGTGGGCGCCGGAACTGGCGCTGTCCACCGACTGGTGCGTGTCTCAGGGCCAGCTTGGCGGCCAGCAAAAGGTGCAGCACGTCGACAAAGCCCAATGGAAAGGCAAAGCCGCGTTTAAAGACGTGGTTATCGACATGGAGCGCTATAAAGGCAACGTCGATACCCTGAAAATTGTCGATAACGACATTCGTTATAAAGCGGACAGTTTCATTTTCAACGTCGCCGGTGCGCCGGAAGAGGTCAAACAGTTCAGCGGGATTTCACGCCCGGAGAGCTGGGGCCGCTGGTCTAACGCGCAGCTGGGCAATGAAGTGAAGATTGAGTACAAAACGCCGCTGCCGCCGAAATTCGACCTGGTGATCACCGCCAAAGCCTATGGCGAAAATGCAGATAAACCGATTCCGGTACGCGTTGGCAACAGTGAGCAAACGCTGACTCTGGGCAAAGACGTCACCACCACCACGCTGCATTTCGACAACCCGACGAACAGCAACCAGCTGACCATCGTCCCGCCGGACCCGCAAACCACCAACGAGGGCAACATTCTCGGTCACGCCCCGCGCCAGCTGGGAATTGGGATGGTGGAAATCAAAGTGGTGAAATCGGAAGGGTAAAAAGGGGAGCTTCGGCTCCCCCTTTTTTGCCCGGTGGCGCGATGCTGACCGGGCCTACACAATCAGATTTTGTAGGCCCGGCAAGCCTGCGCCGCCGGGCGTTATCAACGTCAGAAGGTTTCCCAGTTATCACCGTTTTCAGACGCTGCGGCTTTACGCAGCGTCTGAACCGGCGCACTGGTTTTCAGGGCTGATGACTCACGCTTCGCTGCCAGCTGCGACTGCTGAATACGAAACACTGCCACCGCCTGCGTCAGACGGCTCGCCTGCTCTTCCAGCGCTGCGGCTGCAGATGCGGACTCTTCCACCAGCGAGGCGTTTTGCTGCGTCACACGGTCCATCTCGGACACCGCCAGACCCACCTGATCGATCCCTCGGCTCTGCTCGTCGGATGCCGACGCGATTTCACCCATGATGTCAGTCACGCGGGTGACCGCATTCACGATTTCATCCATCGTTTCACCGGCACTTTCCACCAGCGTTGAACCGATATCCACCCGGCTCACGGAGTCTTCAATCAGGCTCTTGATCTCACGTGCCGCCTGGGCGCTACGCTGGGCCAGATTACGCACTTCACCAGCGACCACCGCAAAACCACGGCCCTGTTCACCGGCACGCGCGGCTTCTACTGCCGCGTTCAGCGCCAGAATGTTAGTCTGGAAGGCAATTCCGTCAATAACGCTGATGATGTCGGCAATTTTCTGCGAACTGCTGGTGATATCGCGCATCGTCTGCACCACGTTATCCACCACTTTACCGCCTTTCTGGGCGGTTTCCGACGCGCTCAGCGCCAGATGGCTCGCCTGGCGGGCGTTTTCGGCGTTCTGTTTCACCGTCGCGGTCAGTTCTTCCATGCTCGCAGCGGTCTCTTCCAGAGAAGCGGCCTGCTGTTCGGTACGAGAAGAGAGATCATTGTTGCCCATCGCGATTTCGGTGGCACCGCTGTAAATCGCATCGGCACCGTTACGCACTTCGCCAACGGTACGCACCAGCTCGCTCTGCATATGACGCAGAGAATCCGCCAGTTGACCCATTTCGTTGCTGCCGTGCACGTCGATAGGCTTCACCAGGTCGCCCCCGGCAATATGACGAATGCTGTCGATAACCCGCGTCAGCGGCTGGATCAACGCTTTGTGGATCCCAAGCCAGACCACTACGATCACCACCAGCACCGCGACCAGCACGCTGATCAACACCCAGATCGCCTGATTGTATGAGCTGCTGTTATCTTCCACTGCCAGCTCATACAGATGATCGTTTTGCTGGAAATAGGTCACGTAGGCATTCTCAAACCCATCCTGATAGCGCTGAGTGGGCTGATCGAAGAAGTCGTTGATCTTACCCGCGCCCAGCAACTGGATCAGCTCCGCCAGCGCGCCGTGATAGATATCGTAATTACGTTTAATGTCGAGCGCGGCCGCTTCACTCTGGCGCGGATCGCGCGGCTGGGCTTCATATTCCGCCCAACGCTTTTCCGCATCATTGAGAGAGGCGGTGGCAATCTTCATCAGATCGGCCACGGTCGCGCCACTGCCGATATTGTTCTGATCCATCATGTAGCGGATCCCGGCACGGTTGAGGGTGTTACGGGTTTGCAGCAGAGCCACCCAGCTGCCGTTCAGCGTGGCCTGCTGCTGGCGGATGGTTTGCAGAACGGTGAAGTTTTCTTTGTCGTGTTTCAGCGCGTTAAAGAACAGACCGCCGGATGTCAGTTGTAAAAGGCCAAATATGACCAAAACCAGCACGAGGCTGGTCACAATTTTGATGCGAGTTAACATTTTTTCTCTTTCCTGTGGGAAGTTAACAGTTAATTCGGCCTGAAAAGAGAAAACTTTAAGGAAATTCCTACTGTTTCACGGATACGCCATGGATTTTCACTGGCGCAATTCGCTATCGCCGTCTATGACCCGCAGCGAATAGCCTCTCAGCCGTTGCGTGAGGGGGAAAATTACGTTGTGATCTCAATCACATATTTAACCCCACGTCCCACCCGCTCCAACCGCTCGCCACTACAAAAGACCGCTTAAACGCCCATACAACCACTCACCGATTTTCCGCCCCGGACGCGCGTGAAGCTCTGGCACCATAGCTCCCAGCATCAATACCACCAGAAGTCGTTGTAACACTTCACTCATTCTTATAAACGCCAGGTTTTTAACTATGGATATGAAAAAACTTCTCAAGCATGTGCCGTGGGCCATTATCGGGATCATCGGGGCATTCTGCCTGTCGGTGGTTGCCCTGCGTCGCGGCGAGCACGTTAGCGCCCTGTGGATCGTGGTCGCCTCGGTCTCGGTGTATCTGGTGGCCTATCGCTACTACAGCCTGTACATCGCCCAGAAGGTGATGAAACTTGATGAGACCCGCGCCACGCCTGCGGTTATCAATAACGATGGTCTGAACTACGTGCCGACCAACCGCTACGTGCTGTTCGGGCACCACTTTGCGGCGATTGCGGGCGCAGGCCCGCTGGTCGGCCCGGTGCTGGCGGCACAAATGGGCTACCTGCCCGGCACGCTGTGGCTGCTGGCCGGCGTCGTGCTGGCCGGGGCGGTGCAGGACTTTATGGTGCTGTTTATCTCCTCGCGCCGGAACGGTTCGTCGCTCGGTGAAATGGTGAAAGAGGAAATGGGCCGCGTGCCGGGCTCGATTGCCCTGTTCGGCTGCTTCCTGATCATGATTATTATCCTGGCGGTACTGGCGCTTATCGTGGTGAAAGCCCTCGCCGAAAGCCCGTGGGGCGTGTTCACTGTCTGCTCGACCGTGCCGATTGCGCTGTTTATGGGGATCTACATGCGCTTTATTCGCCCCGGTCGCGTGGGTGAAATCTCGGTTATTGGCATCGTGCTGCTGGTGGCTTCCATCTGGTTCGGCGGCGTCATCGCCCACGACCCGTACTGGGGACCGGCGCTGACCTTTAAAGACACCACCATTACCTTCGCGCTGATTGGCTACGCCTTTGTTTCCGCGCTACTGCCGGTGTGGCTGATTCTGGCCCCGCGCGATTACCTCGCCACCTTCCTGAAAATTGGGGTAATTGTCGGCCTGGCGCTCGGCATTGTTATCCTCAACCCTGAGCTGAAAATGCCTGCGGTGACGCAGTACATCGACGGGACCGGTCCGCTGTGGAAAGGCGCGATGTTCCCGTTCCTGTTCATCACCATCGCCTGCGGTGCGGTGTCTGGTTTCCATGCGCTGATTGCGTCCGGCACCACACCGAAGCTGCTGGCGAATGAAAAAGACGCGCGTCTGATTGGCTATGGCGCAATGCTGATGGAGTCCTTCGTGGCGATCATGGCGCTGGTGGCGGCGTCTATCATCGAACCGGGCCTCTATTTCGCGATGAACACCCCGCCTGCGGGCCTCGGCATCACCATGCCGAACCTGCACGAAATGGGTGGCGAAAACGCGGCGATGATCATGGCACAGCTGAAAGATGCCAGCGTTCACGCCGCGGCAACGGTCAGTTCTTGGGGCTTCGTGATTTCACCTGAGCAAATCATGCAGACCGCGAAAGACATCGGCGAGCCGTCGATTCTGAACCGTGCCGGTGGCGCACCGACGCTTGCCGTCGGGATTGCCCACGTGTTCCACAAAGTCATGCCGATGGCCGACATGGGCTTCTGGTATCACTTCGGTATCCTGTTCGAAGCGCTGTTCATCCTCACTGCGCTGGATGCGGGCACCCGTGCGGGCCGCTTCATGTTGCAGGATTTGCTCGGTAACTTCGTGCCATTCCTGAAGAAAACCGACTCTCTGGTGGCGGGTATCGCCGGGACAGCAGGCTGCGTCGGCCTGTGGGGTTATCTGCTGTATCAGGGCGTGGTTGACCCGCTGGGCGGCGTGAAGAGCCTGTGGCCACTGTTCGGTATCTCTAACCAGATGCTGGCGGCCGTGGCGCTGGTGCTCGGCACCGTGGTGCTGGTGAAAATGAAGCGCACCAAATACATCTGGGTGACCGTGGTTCCTGCGCTGTGGCTGCTGCTGTGCACCACCTGGGCGCTCGGTCTGAAGCTGTTCAGTGCTAACCCGCAGCTGGAAGGCTTCTTCTTCATGGCTAACCAGTACAAAGAGAAAATTGCTGCGGGCAGCGCAGACCTGACGGCCCAGCAGATTGCTAACATGAACCACATCGTTATCAACAACTACACCAACGCGGGGCTTAGCATCCTGTTCCTGGTGGTGGTTTACAGCATCATTTTCTACGGCATCAAAACCTGTATGAAGGCTCGCGCTATCGACGCGCGAACCGACAAAGAGACGCCGTATGTTCCGGTGCCAGAAGGTGGCGTGAAAACCTCTTCACACCATTAATCCGCTGACTTCTTCCTCTCCCTTAGGGATAGGAAGAAGTGAGGGTAACAACGCCTGGCGGATCACATCCGTCAGGCTTTACGCTTATAGGGATGGCACAATGTTTGGTAACTTAGGTCAGGCAAAAAAATATCTCGGTCAGGCGGCGAAGATGCTGATTGGCATCCCGGATTACGATAACTACGTCGAGCACATGCAGACCAATCATCCGGATAAGCCGTACATGACTTACGAAGAATTCTTCCGCGAGCGCCAGCAAGCGCGCTACGGCGGCAGTGGAGAAGGCGGCGTACGCTGCTGTTAAAGGAGAGACAATGAATCCGATCCCCGTCACCCTACTCACCGGTTTTCTCGGCGCAGGTAAAACCACGCTGCTGCGCCACATCCTCAATGCGGATCACGGGTTCAAAATTGCCGTGATCGAAAACGAGTTCGGCGAAGTCTCGATGGACGATCAGCTGATTGGCGATCGCGCCACGCAGATAACCACCCTGACCAACGGCTGTATTTGCTGCAGTCGATCCAACGAACTGGAAGACGCGCTGCTGGATCTGCTCGACGGTCGCGATCGCGGCGATATCGAATTCGACCGGTTGATCATCGAATGCACCGGCATGGCCGATCCCGGCCCGATCGTGCAGACCTTTTTCTCTCATGAGATCCTCTGCGAGCGCTACATACTCGACGGGGTGATCGCCCTGGTCGACGCCGTTCACGCTGACGATCAGATGAATCAGTTCACGCTGGCACAGTCGCAAGTGGGTTATGCAGATCGCATTTTGCTGACCAAAACCGACGTGGTGCAAGACACGGAAAAACTCAGTGAGCGCCTGACGCGCATCAACGCCCGCGCACCGATTTACACCGTGACGCACGGCGACATTGACCTCGAACACCTGTTCAACACCAACGGTTTTATGCTCGAAGAAAACGTCATCCAGCCGAAGCCGCGTTTCCACTTTATGGCGGACAAGCAAAACGACATCTCATCGATTGTGGTCGAACTCGATTACCCGGTCGACATCAGCGACGTTTCCCGCGTAATGGAAAACCTGCTGCTTGATTTCGCGGATAAGCTGTTGCGTTACAAAGGGATGTTATGGATTGACGGCGAGCCGAACCGCCTGCTGTTCCAGGGCGTGCAACGCCTGTACAGCGCCGACTGGGACCGCCCGTGGAGTGACGAAACCCCGCACAGCGTGCTGGTGTTTATCGGCGTTCAATTACCGGAAGCGGAAATCCGTCAAGCGTTTGCGGGACTGAAGCGCTAACAGCACGATGCCCGGTGGCGCTCCGCTTACCGGGCCTACGGGCCATACAGTTGTAGGCCCGGCCAGCAACGCGCCGCCAGGCATGGCAATTAAGTGCGGCCTGATGCCCTCTCCCCGGCCCTCTCCCACAGGGAGAGGGAGAAAAACAGCGCTACACTATTCCCTCTCCCTTCGGAAGAGGGCCAGGGAGATGGCGAAAAACAGCGCTACACTATTCCCTCTCCCTTCGGAAGAGGGCTAGGGAGATGGTGAAAAACAGCGCTACACTATTCCTTCTCTCTTCGGAAGAGGGCTAGGGAGATGGTGAAAAACAGCGCTACACTATTCCCTCTCCCTCCGGGAGAGGGCTAGGGAGAGGGCGACAATCCACGCTGGCCTTTCCCCTCTCCCCTATGGGGAGAGGGCCAGGGTGAGGGGAATCCCGCAGAAAACTATAACAACGACTCAGGCAACGTAATTACCCACAGCTCGCTATCAGACTCCGGTTTTTCCAGCGGTTTCACCGCAATCGTCGTCGCCACCGCCTGATCATCCACCGTCAATTTTCCCTGCTCATTCACCCAATAATCCTTCAGTTTCTTCCCTTCTACCGGGCTTTTCAGCGTCGTTTTCACGCCAAAATCATTATCGTTCGCCACCGCCAGCGTCTTGCCGTCGATCAGCGCCATCCCTTCCGCTTTTTCCTGCTGCCAACCTAATTTACGCAGATCCACCGCCAGTGATTTACTCGCCAGTTGGATCCCACGCTTCGCCAGTTGATCCGCACTATCAAACTCTGCGTATTCGCCCGGCTTATCAAACGCCGCCAGATCTGAAGCCTTGCTCAAGTCCACCTTATAGATGTTATTGCGCATCACATCGTCTTTATCGCCTCCCTGCTCAATCAGCAAAATGTGTTCGTTATCCAGCGCCACGATATCGCCGATTTTGGCGTCGCTGTTTTTGCTGTAGACGTTATCAATCGGATAGCCATACATCACGGTTTTGCCGGTCGCCGGGTCGAAGCTCACCAGACGGGTGAACAGCGCTTTTTTCTTACTCTTACCGTCGATATCCAGCGTGCTCTGCACCGCCGCGATAATGCGCCCATCCGGCATCCGGGTGATGCCCTCAAAGCCACGGTTTGGCTGGCGCCACTTGATAATATTCGGCAAACCACCAGCAATCGATTTCTCACCTTCGCCCGCCTGCGGGCCGTGCGTCGCAATGATTTTGCCGCTGCTGTCGACATTAACAATGAACGGGCCGTATTCGTCGCACAGCCAGAAACCGCCTTTACCGTCCGGCGTGATGCCCTCGGTATCCAGCCCGCGATTATCACCACTCAACGCTTTCATTGTGTCGCTGAACGCCACTTCATTGGTCGAGCCGATCACCCCGCTTTGCAGCGGCAGCCCGTTGATATTGCCTTTGTCGTCATGCAGCGGGCGCGCATCGGTCGCCTCGGCTTTGCCGTTTTCCACCCTAATCGACATCAGCATCGGCGCGAAATCAGGCGTCACGAAAATCTTTGCTTCCTGCTTACCCACGCTCGGCGAATCGGCGTTCGGACCACGATCCGTCACCGTCGCAAACGTCAGGGCATCGCCCTGCTTGCCGGTGAACAGCAAACCAGAGCCGATTCCTACCGGCAATCCGTTTGGAAACGCCTGCGCAAACGCGCCGTTATAGCTGACATGCGAGCCTTCCGGAAAACTCACCACATAATGCTCCGCGGTCGGTTCTGCGGCCAGCGCAGAGAAAGAAAGCGCACTGCTTATTACCAGAGGAATCAGTTTAATTTTCATGTTGTTGTCACCTTTTTTATGCGTGCGAACACCATAGGAATGCCAAATGACAGAAAGATGACGGAAGCATGACAGAATGAGGATTCGAGGCATCATTTTCGCGCACAACCTCACCCATTGAACCCCATCACACTTCCGCCATGCACTTTTCCGCTATCCACACGCCATATCCTCGCCCTTACTTCGTAACCTATTGAAATTCCGTTGAGCGGCCTGGTTTTCACACTGAATCATTCGTAAAACACTATCAATATCCCCTTTTATCCAATTGGATTCCCCATCGTTCACTCCACAGAATGAGCAGATACCTAACGCATTCAGGAGTTTTTTATGTCTCATTCCGTGATTAACGACACCCCTTACGAAGCCGTGGAAATCCTCAAGGCTGCGAAGCCTGGTTTTACACCGCGCATCGCGTTTATCCTCGGTTCTGGCCTCGGCGTGCTGGCCGATAAGCTTGATAACAAAACCGTTATCTCATACGAAAAACTGCCGGGCTTCCCGGTCAGCACTGTGATTGGGCACGCGGGTGAAGTGGTGATGGGCTCGCTGCACGGCGTGGACCTCATCTGCATGAAGGGTCGCGGGCACTTCTACGAAGGCGTCGGGATGGGCATCATGACCCACGCGGTGCGCACCTTTAAGCTGCTCGGCTGTGAATTTATGTTCTGCACCAACGCGGCGGGCTCGCTCAACCCGAATATTCCCGCCGGAAGCCTGGTAGCGCTGAACGACCACATCAACACCATGCCGTCTACGCCACTGGTTGGCCCGAACGACGATCGCTTTGGCCCGCGTTTCTTTAGCCTCGCCAACGCCTATGACAAAGAGCTGCGCGCGAAACTCCAGCACACCGCCGGTGATTTGGGCCTGACGCTACATGAAGGCGTTTTCGTTTCCTATCCAGGACCCAACTTCGAGACCGCAGCCGAAATCCGCATGATGCAAAACATGGGCGGCGATGTGGTTGGCATGTCTGTGGTGCCGGAAGTTATCGTGGCGCGCCATTGCGGCCTGAAAGTGCTGGCAGTATCAGCGATCACCAACATGGCGGAAGGCCTGAGCGACGTGGAGCTGTCTCACGAACAAACCCTGAAATGCGCGGCGATGGTCACCGATGATTTTATTCGCCTGATTAGCCAGTTCGTGAAGAACTGCCGCTAAGTTCCCGTCCAACGGCGGGCGCGTTGCCCGCCAGGAGAAATGCAGATGTCAGAAAATTATTCTCGCGGCAGTCTGAATGCGATTTCGTATCTGAGCTATTACTTCGTCGGCGCGCTGGTCTCGACGCTCGGCATTGTCCTCGGCCCGTTGTGCGCCGCATTCAACAAAGATCCGAGCTTTATCGGCCAGGTCTTTACGCTGATGAACATCGGTATGTTCGTGCCGATCATGCTCGGCGGGATCCTGATGAAAAAATGGGGGCTGCAAAAGCCGCTGGTGATCGCCGCCGCGCTGACCATCCTGATCAGCGCCCTGCTGTTCGTCACCCCGACGCTGACCATGTTTAGCGTGGCGGTCGCCATCATCGGCGCTTGCGGCGGTATCTTTATGACCATCGGCAGCTATCTGGTAGTTCGCATCAATCCGGACGAAAAAAGCCGTTCGTCGAGCCTGATTTTCACTGACTTCTTCTTCAGCCTGGCGGGTGCCACGCTCTCATTCCTGCTGGCATGGCTGTTTAAAATGGGGGCGAGCTGGATAGCGATGTACGGCATTATGGGCGGCCTCGGCGTGCTGATGTTGATCCTGACGTTACGCAGCCGTTATCCGGCTACCGAAGCGCCGGTCGAAACGCATCAAGAAATGACCCGCAGCGAGCCCTGGGGCCGTTCGGTGTGGCTGCTGTGCGGCGCGCTGTTCCTGTTCCTGCTGGCCGAACCGATTTTTACCCTGTGGACGCCGGGCTATTTGCAGTGGCGTTTCCAGCTACTGCCAGAGCAGGCGGCGCTGTATACCACCGTCTATTGGGTGGCGAAAGCGACTGGGCTGTTCCTCAACCAGTTCACCGTGAAATGGATGAAGCTGCGTACGTTCCTGCTGATCTGTACCGCCGTCGGCCTGGGCTCGATAGCGCTGATCGGCAACAGCACCAATACAACGCTGATTTTGATTGCCTGCGGGGCGTTCGGCTTCTTTAACTCCGGGTTGTTCTCCGGCCTGATGAGCTACGGAACGTTGCAGGTCAGCCGCAGTTCACCGACGCTGATCTCCGCCTTACTGACCTGCGGCACCGTCGGCACGCTGCTGTTCGCCACCGTCTCGTCACTGGTCAACAGCCGTTATGGCCTGCACGGCGCGGTAAATGCCTCAACCTGCGCCTACGCGCTGTTGCTGGTGACGCTGCTGGCGGCCATCGCCTGTAGCAAAGCGGAAAGCCTGCATCAGGGCGAGGCGGTCGCGGTTTGACAGCCTTTCGGGAGGGTTGCATCATACCGCCCTCCTCCTTCTTTTCGGTGCCCGGCATGCTCGATCCACAGGCCAACAGCCGCGTTCGTTTTCGGATGCTGCGCTACTTCCAGACCCTCGCCGACGAGCTGCATTTTGGCCGCGCTGCCGCAAAGCTGAACATCTCCCAGCCGCCGCTCAGTATGCAAATCAAAGAGCTGGAGGAGATCCTCGGCGTGGCGTTGTTTGAGCGCTCCAGCCGTAAAGTCGCGTTGACCCACGCCGGAAAAGTGCTGAAAGCGGAAGTCGACAGACTCCTCAGTGCCACCGAACAATCGCTGAATTACGTGCGCCAGATTGGCCGCAGCGAGAAACAGCACATCAACATTGGCGTGATCGGTAGCGCGATGTGGGGCCCACTGCTGACGCGCATGAAGGCGTTTCGCGAAGCCAATCCGGAGGTGAACTGGTCGCTGCATGAGTTGGGCCAGCAGGAACAAACCGAAGCGCTGCGCGCACGAACCATCGATATCGCCATTAACCGCAACGTTATCCCGCACGTAGAAGCGAAGATCCGCTGCCAGCTATTCGCCCGGGAAGCGGTTTGCGTGGCGGTGCATGAGAGCGATCCGCTGTGCGCTCGCGCCACGATTTCCCTGAAAGATCTGGCCGATCGCGCCTTTATCTCGCTCTCCTTCAACCGCAGCGATTTCGCCCGTCAGGTGTATGACAATTGTCTGGATCTGGGCGTGTCGCCGCTGATCACCCATCAGGTTTTTGAGCCACAAACCGCGCTGGCGCTGGTCAGCACTGGAAACGGCGTGTCACTGCTGCCCGAATCTTGCGCGCTGATCCACTGGCCCGGCGTTGCTTTTTTGCGACTCGAAGAGTCGATCCCCGCCGATCTCTATGCGCTGTGGTACGACGAACCGTTGCCGGATCTTTTCGTCCGCTTTTTACAGGCGCTGCGCGACGAATCAGCGTCCCCCGCCGTGTGACGCATTATTCAGGGCTATAGTGTAAAAAGGTCACATTCACCCACAGGATGTTTTCATGGACCAGACGGCACTGGCGACGGAAAACGACACGGCACAAAAATCCCCTAACGCACTGCTGCTGGCAGGCAGCGCACTCGGCGTGGTGTTCGGCGATATCGGCACCAGCCCGCTGTATACCCTCAAAACCGTCATCCTGCTTTCCGGCAGTAGCCCGACACCGGGCATCATTCTCGGCCTGCTGTCGCTGATTATCTGGACGCTGATCCTCGTCACCTCGATAAAATACGCGGCCTTCGCAATGCGCATTGCTAACCGTGGCGAAGGCGGGATCATGGCGCTGATGTCACTGTTGCAGCACAACGGTAAAGGCCGGACGCTGATCATCTTTGCCGGACTGCTCGGCGCGGCGCTGATATACGGCGACGGGGCCATCACCCCGGCGATCTCCGTCCTGTCGGCGCTCGAGGGGTTGCACATCGTATTCCCCGAAGCCCAGCATCTGATTTTACCGGGCACCGTGGCGATCCTGGTGGCGCTGTTTGCCATTCAGCCTTTTGGCACGGCCAAAATCGGCATCGTGTTCGGCCCAATCATGATGCTGTGGTTCCTGGTGATTGCCGGGTTGGGCATCTGGGGGATAACCCAGCATCCGGCTGTGCTGATGGCGATTAACCCGTATTACGGCGTGCATTTTTTGCTGTCGCACGGATTCGTCAGTTTTCTGGTGCTTGGCGGGGTGTTCCTGTGCGTGACGGGAGCGGAAGCGCTGTACGCCGACATGGGCCATTTCGGTAAAAAACCCATCTGGATAGCGTGGTTTGGCCTGGTGTTCCCGAGCCTGCTGCTGAACTATGCCGGGCAGTCGGCGTTGCTGCTGTCCGGCGGGGATATCTCGCACAACATCTTCTTTCGCCTGTGTCCGCCCGCGCTGCAAATCCCGCTGGTGATCCTCGCCACGCTCGCCACAATCATTGCCAGCCAGGCCATTATTACCGGTGCCTTTTCGATGACGCGCCAGACTATTCAGCTCGGCTGGCTGCCGCGTCTGCGGATCAAACAGACGGCAGAAGATAACTACGGCCAGATTTACATCGGCATCGTCAACTGGCTGCTGATGGTGGCGACGGTGTTCCTCGCGGTATTCTTCCGCTCGTCCGATAACCTCGCCGCCGCGTACGGCATCGCGGTGTCGTTAACTATGCTGATGACCTCCGGCCTGCTGTACGTCGCCATGCGGCGGATTTGGCACTGGAACCGCACCGCCAGCGCGCTGGCCGCCCTGCTGTTCCTGACCATCGATACCTGTTTCCTGATTGCCAACCTGATTAAGGTGCTGGAAGGCGGTTATATTCCGCTGCTGCTGGCCGCCGTGATTTGCTGCGTGATGGTTATCTGGCATCGCGGTCACACCGCCACGCTGCGGGCGCTGAACGATACCGGCATGGACACAGCGACCTTTTTCGACAAACTTCGCGAGAGCGATATCCCCCGCGGACCGGGCGCGGCGGTGTTTTTAACCCGCTCGCAAAGCGGTGTTCCGCCGGTAATGCGCTGGCACGTGATACGCAATCGCGCATTGCAGCAGCAGGTCATGGCCTTGACCGTTACCATTCTCAACGTGCCGCACATTGCCAATGTGAACCGGCTGGTGATCCGCAAAGCCGCGCCCGGCTACTGGCGCGCGGTAGCCTATTACGGTTTTATGGAACATCCGAACATCCCGGCATTACAGTACGACATCAAGAAGCGAAACTGCCCGTTTGAACTGGCCGACGCCACCTACTATTTGGGCCATGAAATGCTGGTCGGACGCGAAGACGGACAAGGTATCGCCCAATGGCAGCGCCGCTGTTTCGCGTTCATGGTCCGCAACTGCACGCACGCCACGCACTATTACAAACTGCCCGGCGATCAGGTGGTGGAGATTAGCCGCCGGGTGGCGATTTAATGCCAGGCTTTGCACTTCACCGCCGTCCCGCTCTATGCTTACAGCATGGATAAATTAGCTGAACTCAAACGCGCCAAACTTCTGGCGCTCTCATTGCTGCTCATTGCGGCAGCCATTTTCGTGACCACGCTGTTTCTGCCCCCTGCACGTTGGGTCAGCGCGTTGAAAGCCATTTCCGAGGCGGCGATGGTCGGCGCGCTGGCAGACTGGTTCGCGGTCGTCGCGCTGTTTCGTCGCGTACCGCTGCCCTTCATTTCTCGTCATACGGCGATTATTCCGCGCAATAAAGACCGAATCGGTGACAATCTTGGCCATTTCGTGCAGGAAAAGTTTCTCGACACTCAGTCGCTGGTGAACTTAATCCAGAAGCATGAACCGGCGTTGATGATGGGTAACTGGTTCAGCCAGCCCGAAAACGCCCAGCGTGTGGGGCAACATCTGATTAAGGTGATGGGCGGTTTTCTCGAGCTGGCCGATGATTCGCGCATTCAGGGCCTGCTTAAACGCGCGGTGCATAAGGCGATTGATAAGGTCGATTTAACCGGCACTAGCGCGGTGATGCTGGAAAGCATGACCAAAAACAATCGTCATCAGAAGCTGCTCGATGCGCTGATTGCGCAGCTGATAGCCCTGCTCCAGCGCGACAGCAGCCGTGAATTTATCGCCCGACAAATCATTCACTGGCTGGAGAAAGAGCACCCGCTGAAAGCCAAAATCCTGCCGACCGAATGGCTCGGCGAACACAGCGCCGAGATGGTCACCGAGGCGGTAAATACACTGCTGGACGATGTCAGCCAGGACAGCGCGCATCAGGTGCGCCACGCGTTTGATAAAGCGGTGAGAAAGCTTATCGACAACCTGAAAACCGATCCGGAGATGGCCGAGAAGGCGGAGAACATCAAGCGCTACCTGAAAGACGACGAAGCGTTTAACCGTTATCTGGGGGAAATGTGGGCCGATCTGCGTCAGTGGCTGAAGAACGATCTGCAAACGGAGGATTCGCGCACGCAGAAGCGGATTGCGGAAGCCGGAATGTGGCTCGGTGAAGCGCTGGTGAATGACGGCGCGCTGCGAGCCTCGCTCAACGGGCACCTCGAACAGGCTGCACGCCGGGTGGCGCCTGACTTCGCCAAATTCCTCACCCGTCATATCAGCGACACGGTGAAAAGCTGGGACGCGCGGGATATGTCGCATCAGATTGAGCTGAACATCGGCAAGGATCTGCAGTTTATCCGCATCAACGGCACGCTGGTTGGCGGCACGATTGGCCTGATTTTATGGCTGTTGTCGCAGCTCCCGGCGCTGGTGATGCCGTTGATTCATTAACGCTGTGCCCGGCGGCGCTACGCTTGCCGGGCCTACAAAACCGTAGGCCCGATAAGCGCCAGCGCCATCGGGCAAAAAACGCTTACCGGTCTGCGACTCACGCATTCGGGTTGTTCACCACGAACCGCGTGGCGGCGAAGCGGTTGAGGATCAGGTGCACCAGAAACACCATCGTTAGCGTGAACAGCAGCGACACCGTGACCGACACCACGCGATAAAGATCGCTGAACACCAGATCCTGTTCAGGATGGAGGTTCTGCCCAAACATGATCCCGATGGTGGTGATGCTGGCAAAGCCGACGCCTGCTCCCACCTTTTCCATTACGTGCAGACGGGCGCTGAACGCCAGCCCGAGGCCAATCAACGGCATCATCAGCAGCATATGGCTGCTGTGATCGTAGAGGATCAGCTGCACCAGCAGAATATACAAGCAGGCCAGCACTACGCCCACCACGCGCCAGAGCGAGCTCAGCACCGCCCCGCGATAATGCATCGGAAACAGGATCAGGATCCCCGCCATCAGCGCCGACAGTGAATCACTGAGATCGCAGACCTGGAAAATCACAAAGATAGCCGTCGCCACGGTGCCAGAGAGCAGTGACTCATGGCGCACGCGCGCGGCATTCTTTTCAATGCGCGGTGGCGGCTGGCGCGGTTCGACGTCGGGTAGCAGAAAGTGCATCAACGCGCTCAGGCAAACTGCCATCACGCTGGCTTCCAAATTGGACGACAGCAGCGTGTGCCAGCTGTTGGCGGGGTAGCTCATAAAATTGAGCATCACGCTCTGGCACACTACGCCCATCGAGCCAAACAGAAATAGCGGCCCCTGACTCATAAAGCGAAAACGCATCACGTAAAGCCCAAACACCACCAGCGTCATGATGAGGGGCCATTGCGCCAGATAGCCGATGATCAGCACCATTTCGACACAGTTCAGCGCCGCACTGAAAATAAACTGCGTCGCCACATGGCGGTTAAAGACCGGCACCAGCGACAGCAACATCACCGGGTAAACCACAAAAAACACGCCGTACTGCACGTTGTAGAACGTGGAAATGCTCAGCGCAATCATCCCCGCGAAGACAATGCGCAGCGTCTGGCGAAAATCATTGGCGCTGTAAACGATGTTGTCGTGCGGGGTAAAAACCCGCGCCAGGGTGTTAATAGACATAGTGCAGCCAACTTACGAGGTGGATTTGCAGGCCAGAGAAAAATCGGGCCAGCACACCTTCGCTGTTATAAAGCTGCACCGTGGCCCGCGCGCCGGTTGGCAGCGCTTTATCGATCGGTTCATCGAGCGCCACGTGAATGCGCATCCGCTGGGCATCGCGCACCCAACGGTTGGACTCTTCCGGCTGCGAAAGCTGTCCACTGACGGCTTCCTGCCCGGCCAAAATCCCGGCATCGCTGCTGGTCACGTGGGCGCGGAAAACCTTGCCCGGCAGTGCGTCAAAGACCACCGCGGCATCGGTTCCGGGCTGCGTATGGCGCAGACTTTTTTCGCGGAAGTCCGCCACGATATCGGTCTCGTCGTTCACCACCGCCAGCAGCGCGGTGCCCGCCGAAGCATACAGCCCGGGGCTTAACTGCAAGTTACTGACGGTGCCCGCCGCTTCCGCGCGGATTTTCGTCCAGCCCAAATCGAGCTGCGCCTCTTCCAGCGCGTTGCGGTATTTTTGCAGCGTGACGTTACGATCGTCGTGGCGTTCACCGCGCTGGATCTGCAGATTATGGATGCTTGCGGTGAGTGAACTCACCGACTGTTCGCTGTTTTGCCACGCGGTGCGGACGTTATCGAGGTCCTGCTGCGACACGTTTTGCATCGTCGCCAGCCGCTGATAACGACTCAGCGTCGCCTGATTATTGCGGGCGGTGATTTGCGCGGTTTTGAGATTGGCCTGCTGGGCGGCGATTTGCGCATCCAGCTGCTGGTTGGAGAGTTTCGCCTGTTCGAGCGCGATCTGCGCCGCCTGCACCTTGTTGATAAACGGCGTCGGGTCCAGCTCATACAGAAGATCGCCTTTTTTCACCGGGCTGTTGTTGTGCACGTAGACGTGGGCCACATAGCCGGAAACGCGCGATGACACCGGGGTCACCACGCGCATGACGGTAGAATCCGGCGTGAGCGGGATCCAGATATCCGCCACGATGAAATAGACAAACATCAGCAGGAAAGAGGCAATACTCACCCTTACCCAGCGGGCAAATTTTTGTTCGGGGCTCATCATTTTTTTAGGTCTTATTTAATGTCGTCGCGGATGTTCCGCATATTGCAGGCGAGTTGGTTAAGCGTGTTGCTGAAGGCGTCCATGACATCGGCAGGAATGTTTTCTGTCACCCGCTGTTGGCAGGTTTCGATCACGTGGGTCAGCCGCTTGAGCACGGCACGGCCTTTCGGCGTGAGCATTAACAGACGGCAGCGTTTGTCGTACGGCGATATCGTACGCAGCAGATAGCCCTGTTCCTCGAGATGCACCAGCGTGCGCATCAGCGGAGGCAGTTCAATGCCCTGCACTTCCGCCAGCTCGCTGGTTGAGACGTTATCGCCCAGTTGTTGTAACTGCATCAGCGTGGTCCAGCTGGACTGCGTCAGGCCGGTGTCGGTTATCGCATTGTCGATAATGGCCCGCCATTGGCGCACCACCATCGCCATGCGCATCCCCATCGGGCGGCAGGCGAACAAAGCATCTTCAGTCATGAGGTCTCCTTAACAACGCAGGAGCAGATTAATACTTACCCTGATAAGTATCAAGAAACGTCTTAACGAAAGAGCATGGAATGCGAAATAAAAAACCCGGCGCTCAGGCCGGGTGAAGCAATCAATAATCCTCGCGTCGCAGCCCCACGTCCTTCAGCTGCGCGTCGCTGAGTCGATCCAGTGCCCGACGCGTTTTCCAGATACGCCAGTGTTGTCGCAGCCAGCGGCCGATCACTATGTAGATTTGAAATGGCGCTTTCGCGCGATTCTCATGAAATTCCATCCTGCACCTCCTCACGCTGTCAATAACGCTATTTTCGCCGGGAGGTGGGTTAACAATACAGATTCAAATTGTACTTTTATTTAACATACAGATCCGCTAAAACGGTATCTGCACGGCGTTTTTTACGCCTATCTGTACTGGTTTTGCCATCTGTATGGCATCAAATGGGGATACAGCAATGACGCGTTACCAGCATCTGGCGAATCTGCTCGCCGAACGGATCGAACAGGGGCTGTACCGTCATGGCGAGAAATTACCGTCCGTGCGCGCGCTCAGTCAGGAACACGGCGTCAGTATCAGCACCGTACAGCAAGCCTATCAGACGCTGGAAACGCTCCAGCTGATCACCCCGCAGCCGCGCTCTGGCTATTTTATCGCACCGCGTAAAGCGCAGCCGCCGGTACCGGCGATGTCGCGTCCGGTGCAGCGCCCGGTGGATGTGACTCATTGGGATCAGATCCTGACCATGCTGGATGCGCGCCACGATAAATCGATCATCCCGTTTGGCGGCGGATCGCCGGATATCACCCAGCCGAGTCTGAAGCCGCTCTGGCGCGAGATGACGCGTCTGGTGCAGCATCATGCCACCGATATCTTCAGCTATGACGAACTCGCCGGCCGCCGTGAACTGCGTGAACAAATCGCCCGCCTGATGCTCGACGGCGAAGCGGTGGTCAGTGCCGACGACATTATCATCACCAGCGGCTGCCACGCGGCGCTGGCGATTGCCCTGCTGGCGGTGTGCAAACCGGGCGATATCGTCGCCATTGAATCACCGTCGTTTTACGGCACCATGCAATTGCTGCGCGGTTTCGACATTAAGGCGATCGAGATCCCGACCGATCCCCAAACCGGGATCAGCGTCGAAGCCCTGGAAATGGCGCTGGAACAGTGGCCGATCAAAGGGGTGATCCTGGTGCCGAACTGCAACAATCCACTCGGGTTTATCATGCCGGATGCGCGTAAACGTGCGGTGCTGGCACTGGCCCAGCGCCACGATATCGTGATTTTCGAAGACGATGTTTACGGCGAACTGGCGAACGACTACCCCCGCCCACGCACCATAAAATCCTGGGATATCGATGGCCGCGTGCTGCTGTGCAGCTCCTTCACCAAAACCATCGCCCCTGGCCTGCGCGTAGGCTGGATTGTGCCGGGCCGCTATCACGACCGGGTGCTGCACATGAAATACGCCGCCACCGGCACCAACGTGCCGACGACACAACTGGCGGTCGCGGCTTTCGTGCGCGAGGGGCATTATCACCGCCACATGCGGCGTGTGCGCCAGATTTATCACAGCAATATGGAAACCTACACCTGCTGGCTGCGTCAGTATTTTCCATGCGGAATTTGCGTCACCCGGCCCGAAGGCGGCTTTATGCTGTGGGTCGAGCTGCCTGAAATGGTCGACATGGTGTGCGTCGCGAAACAGCTGTGCGAGCTAAAAATCCAGGTGGCGCCGGGTACGCTGTTTTCCGCTTCCGGCAAGTACCGCAACTGCCTGCGCATCAACTGCGCCCTGCCAACCACCGAGAAACACCGTGAAGTAATGGAAAAACTCGGGGAAGCCATTCATCTGGCGATGGAATAAGGGTCGAGTGACCGCCGGGATCACAACCTGAGCCGTGCAAGGTTTGAGTCGAGGAGTTGTCGCGGCATACTCGGGTAAACAAGGAATGATGGAGACAAAAATGAAGATTGCACACGTGGCACTATGGACCCGGGACCTGGACGCGCAGGCCGCATTCTGGCAGCGGTATTTCGACGGTTCGCCGAATGAGAAATACTTCAGTAAAAATCGTCCGGGATTTGCCTCTTATTTCATTACCCTGGCAGACGGCCCAACGATTGAGCTGATGACGCTGCCAGAATTGCCTGACGCCCCGGACAACCGCGAGTTTTGCGGCTGGGCGCACATCGCGCTGAACGTCGGCGATAAACAGGCGGTGGATGCGCTGTCGGCGAAAGCGAAAGAAGAAGGCATTCTGAAAAGCGGCCCGCGTATGACCGGCGACGGTTATTACGAAGCGATCATCCTCGACCCGGATGGCAACATGATTGAGATTGTGGCGGGCTGACCGATACGTTCCTCGCGACAGCGACTCTCTTCCCGAACGCCCAAAAGTCTCAAATAAAACCAATGATCCGTTGAGCCTCAAGGGCAGATCGAGTTCCATAGCACCTGATGATTTCTTTTTGACCTGGTGCTTATGATGAACAACCGTTTTGCATTATGCAGCGTGCTGGCGTTAATCCTGCTGCTGGCGGGTTGCGACCAGAAAGCCCCCCACACTCCACCACCGACGCGGCAGTACGGTACGCCGGTGTTTATCCAAAATCCGGTTATCGGCGCCGATGAACTCTATTCGCTGGTTTCCCCGATTGCGCTGTTTCCTGACAGCCTGCTGGCACAGGTGCTGGCGGCCAGTACTGCGCCCAATGACGTGGCGGTGAAATCCCTGGCCGCATTCCCGGACGTGCTGGAGCAGATGGTTAACAATCCCCAATGGACGAAATTCCTTGGCGTGGCCTATACCCGTCAGCCGCAGGACGTGATGAACGCGGTGCAAATTCTGCGTGCCAGAGCGCAGCAGAACGGTGCCCTCAAAACCTCGCCGCAACTGCGGGTGCAGTCGACCCCGGCATCGGCGACGGCGAGCGTCGGGAAAGCGGTTCCCGCTCCCGCGCAAACCATCACCATCCAACCGGCGCAGCCTGGCGTGGTTTACGTGCCGGTGTATCCGCTAACGGTGTATGGCAAGCCGCGCGTGATTTACTACCCAGGCTACGTACCGCCGCCGTCTAAATAGCGGGGGGCTTTTTGCCCGGTGGCGGTGTGATTACCGGGCTTTTGTTGTTTGGTCTGCTACCTAACAATTTTTCAGTTCCTCAAACCTTACTTTTACCCTAAGGCTGGTGTTAGGTTAAGAGTAGACGAACTGGAGGCGGGGATGATGGCGGCAGAAGCTAATATTGTTATTCATTAACATCACTGTAAAATGTTAATTCTCACCCTCTAATCCAATTATCATATTTCTCTTATTAATTCACCCAACTAATATTTAATGTAAAAAAATAACCCGAACAAATAACTCATTTCATACGAACACTGTATCTCCCGCCTTTTATTAATGATGAATTATAGAACCAAGCCATTTAAAAATATATTCAGTAACAATTGGACAATTGCCATGCCAATCAAAGCCTATACTATTTTTGCTGCGCTATATCGGAAAGCCTGCTTCAAGTAAAAAAGGAGCAGAGGGATGTGAGTTCTCAGTCATCGAGTTTGGTTAAGGGAATGCCATGGCAGATATTGAAGGTATAGCAAGAAGAATTTACGACATCGTTATTTCTCCTGATACAGTTACAGGACTTATCAATGGAGGTTTATCCGTTCCTTTAGATTATGGGTATCTGATTTACGGAATCTTTGATACGGATACAAGGTATGAGCGTGAAACAGAAAAAATACGCATGATGAATGCCATAAGACACGATATATTTAATTATGAAAGTATCGTCAATGCAGTCAAAATGATCCTCCAGTTATTTAATACCTATATGGATGAATCTGAGCAAGATAAAATATACAGTTCTGTTACTACATCAATCGTGGGTAGGTTATCCACGAATATAATTGCCGCCAATATCGCTAAAGTAGTTATAGAGAAAACCTCATTTACTTATGTCGTTTTTAAAGGAAAAGGTAATCCTATCGCTTTTTTAAGTACTGTCCTTCTGTTTGGTGGAATGGCAGAACGCTCCATCCGGACATCCGACAGCCTCGGTGCAGAAACCCCAGAGATATACGAATTATTAAGACCACGCGACTACGACCTACTTTACTTTCTTTTTGCAGATGCAATACAACCTTTTGTCGATGCTATCCACGCAGGCCATACGGAGGGTAAACCCGTGTTTAATAAAATAATGAAAAGAGTAGAGGAACATTTAAACATGAATAATACGATGGGAATATATGATTAAACTCATTTCTCCGATAACATCTACAATAATTTGCACCTATGTTATTGCCATATCCTTAATTTGTCTAAATGAATTCGACACATGGCAGGATAAAATAATAGCGGTGACTATCACCATAGGAAGCACCTACATCATTGTGCTTGTATTGAATAAATTTTTACCCACCAAGTTAAATTTATTAGTGGGTATTTTCAATTTATTATCAGGCCCACTATTAATTATAGGTATTTTTTCTTGTTTAGCGTGGCTTGATCCATGGCCATTCAAGATTATTGGAATGACCTTATGGATACTCGTAATGTTTAATTTACCCTCCTTTATAAATAGAGATAAGGAATAATCATGTCAAATCCAGCATATCTTTGGTTAACCGATGCAAATGGCTCCCCTATAATCGGTAATTCTTTAGTGACAGGACGTATTGGTGCTATTGAATTAAAAGCGGTAACGCACCACATGTCCATCCCTGTTGATGGGAATACAGGCAGATTGACAGGGACCCGTGTACATACCCCCATTACTATTCAAAAGGACTTCGATAAAACAACCACGATTTTGTACAAGGCTTTAAGTGAAAGCCAAACTTTGAAATCAGCAACAATTAAGATGTATCAAATTCTTGAAGCCGGCATTGAAAGTGAATATTTCAATATAATTTTAGAAAACGTAAAAGTGACAGGCATTACTCCAAATTTATTCCCTGATTCTGGCACTGGAACTCACAGTGAAATTATTCAGTTAAGATATGAATCCATCACCTGGAAGCATTGCGACGGGAATATTATTTATAAGGACTCATGGAATCATAGAGCAACAGCATGATGCCTTATGGTGTCTTTTATTCAACCACCAAGCCTTCCTGAATAACTATAAAACACCCTGTATGCAGCACTTAATAAATAAAAAATAAAGCCGCTCGCGATGAGTGGCTTTCGCAACATACAACCGATTATTTGATCTATCGTTTGCGGTGTTTTCCATTGCAGCGATCGCTAAATGGCCAAATCTTTTGATAAGAATGGACGCGCCAGCCGTGCGCTCTTTGCCATGCTGTATCAGACGGATAAAACTTGAGGGCGAAAGAGCAACTCGACGGTCTTCACCACATCGTATTCATCTGCAAAAAAGGATGGGTCGGGAACCGGGAGACAGGCATTGACCTGGTGCAGGGATATTTGACGGGCAAGCCTGCACCGCTTGAGAGGCTGGGGCGAAGTGAAGCGCACTATTTAGTCAAAAAATACCATCCCGGAATAAGGTTTTTCACGACAGGCCGCCAGGCGCTGGGCTAAATCACCGACGTGGATTTCCAGTTGATGACCGTCCGGGTCAAGAAAGTAGAACGACTCCCCTTCGCTTTTGTTGTTTTTCCACACCGCTGCGCCCTGCGCTTTAAGACGTGCCACTAACCCCGCAAATTCAGACGCGACAATGCTAAAGGCATAGTGGGTGTAATCACGCTTTTCCGTTACCGCCGCGTCAACCGACAGGCAAAGCCATAGATCACCGCAGCTAAAATACGCGCCGTTATCCCAGCGGGCATGCAGCCGTAGCCCCAACTGCTGCTGATAAAAATCAACACTGCGGGCAAGGTCGGTGACGGCAAGGGTCAGGTGGTTCAGGCCAGTGAGCATGGAGAGGTTATCCGTAATGAGGTCGGGGAAGAGAGAGTAGCATTGCTCCACGTTACGGGCGGGGAGGATGTCCCCTGTATTCAGGCGGTAGGACGTTCGTTCCAGGCATCATGCGCTAACAAATTGCCGTCTTTGTACAGATGGGTGATTTTTTCGTAGTTCATGGCGACGTCTTCCATGTGTCCCGTTCCTGGACAGCCGCGCGTGTCGTGCATCACCGGGCTGACGTTAATCACTTTCACGCTCTCCAGGGTTATCCGGTAATACTCCACCTCTTGCCCCGCGTCGTTGATGTGATAGAACCTGAACTCAGCAGACTTTAGCGTCTGGCCCGTCGCTGCGGCTTTGAACAGATACGGCGAGGCGCTATCCAGCTCTTTGGTAAACTGGAACGGCGCATGCTGACGCGTGCCGGTTACTTTCCCGGTCATGGGATCGGTGGGGATAGTGATACTGTGGTGCAAGCCGCGTAATTCAATACTCCCTTCGCGGTCTGTCACATCGGAAGCACCGCGGATTGTCGCCCCGCCGTCATCGGTCAAAAATAAGTGAACAGGTACAGCCATAATTAAGCTCCTTGCGAGTGATTAGTCGTATAACCATTTCCCGGCTTTTGCTGATTCGATTAGCATGCCGATGGTGAAATCAGGTACATCGACGATGTGTTTCTTAAATGGATTCCACGAGAATTCCACTTCGGGGTAATACGTTTCCAGCTTGAAATTCCCCAGGTCGACATTGAATTCTGTGAAAAACGCGTTCATTAACTCTTCGACTTCATCAACGTCCAACCGAACATCAAAGTAAATACAAGATTCTGCGGTATAGGTTTTGTATTTCTTTTTCCTGAACATGTACACGCCGCTGAAGGACGTAACGAGGGCAATTACCCGCTGTTCGATATCGTCTACCATAACTTATCGCTGCCTCGGGCTATCGCGTTGTAATCACGTACTGAGCAGTAAGCGATTTGGGATACATCTGCGGCCAGAATGACCTCACCGATTAGGGGAATCGTTCGGGCTACGAATGAACTCACTTTGCGTACCATCCTTCGTTCGACGGTCCAAGGTGTATAACCGCCTATCCACGTTGGCATTTCAATGCCAAAAGGAAACATCGTATTTTTGAGCAGACCTCTGACACGCTTGGAAACTCTCGATGTGCCAGGGATTGCATTTATTGGTTTTGCGCGAGTGACCTGATTGTTTACACCGCTATAGAGAGCAGCAACGGCAGCAATATCTTTAACACCAAAATGATCTGCCGTCGTCATTACGAACACCATAAAAAAAAGCTCTGTTGCCGTCAGGTTAGAGCGTCCTGCATAAAAGTATGTCCCATTGAGTTCCTCTACCGTATCCACTTTCAGTCCCTTGCTGATCCTTTGTGGAACGCAATCATAGCGGCGGATTAAATGACAATATGAGATCTAACTCTCTGAATTAAAAGAACGGAGATTTTATTTTCGCTTAATAAAACCTCCCGACAAATATAATTACTGGAACTTATTTATTCATCCCACGAATTAATTTACGGCGATCTATTAATTTTCCGTTGTCATCGTAATAACGGCTTGGCCAGATGAAACAGGGCTCAACACCTAACGCATCGGCAATCAAACACTCACCTTTCGGCCATGGCCGGTTAAGCGCATTCGCCAGCGTGGAAGAGCTTAAACCGCTTTGGCGGGACAACGCCGCCAGCGACGAGTTGCGCTTACGCAATTGCGCAATGATATCAGCTGGATGCATATCAGTTCTTTTCTGCATATTCACTCCCTTGAGTTAAAGACAAGTACATATTCTCGACACAAATACTAAGCATAACTTAGTACATTTTCAACGATCAGCTACCAGAATCATGATTCTGTTTCCAGACTTTTCAGGATCATCATGTTGCCGCATCGGTTAAAAGAAGCGCGTTTAAGAGCAGGTCTTTCACAACAAAAGTTAGGCATTCTTGCGGGTATCGACGAAGCCACTGCTAGCGCACGGATGAACCAATACGAAAGAGGCATCCATACCCCGGAATTTGCTTTGGCGTGCAAACTTGCTGAAGTGCTGAATGTGCCAGCCTGTTACTTTTATACGGTTGAGGATGATTTGGCAGAGGTGGTGATGGGGTGGTTTGGAAAGTCGATTATATAAGAAAGAAATGAGGACAAAGTCCTCATTTCAACGTTATGGAAAAATCACTTCCTGTTCTCAGTTTTGACATGTACACATCTTGTTCTCATTTATAACAAGTAATGCATGCACCGCCACCTTCTTCGAGATCATAGATAGCATCCATATCTAATGTATCAATTAGCATAGACTCATCAACCATCGCATGCATACCTAAACGACGCTTTCTCTCACGCTCTTTCTTCTTTTTAAATCGTTCAAGAACTTTTTCATGATTAGCCTTAATTTGTTCGATGCGTGCCGGGTCTTCGAGTGTTTCCAGAGGTTCATTCGGACCCATCCAGAAAAAGGTTTCACCATTAGCACTAGTCTCAGCGCGCTTTTCATAAGACTTTGCCTCTTCAAACGCGTCCGGATGACGTTCCATTAAACGTACCCATTCAATTTTACGTTGGAAAAAACAAAAGGTACAACCAGACCTAGAACGCCAGTCGTAGTACTTTGGAAGCCCAAGGCCAGCACTATCAAGAATATCCAAGACACCTTGTTTTTTAATACCATCATCTGCAAAGGGTAATTTTATTGTGAGATATTGTTGATTCTCATTCGGACGATAGCCATCACGCCATGGTTCATCCGCACGGATGCCTACATATGAAATTACTTCATAGCCATCATCAAGAAAGGGTTTAATCCATTTCTCAAAAGGCTCTAGTTTCATTCGAATGGTGCACCACCGCTGCTGCCCCGCAGGCAAAAAATTGTTGTGTTGTTTTAACCAATAATCAAAGCCTTTCTTGTCATTGATATGAAGGATTGGTTTTCCAAGCACAATTTCAAGCTGCTCAAGATAATCATATACTTCAGGTAGTTCCTTACCTGTATCCGTGAAGAAATACTCGATATCTAGCTCAGGGTAATTTCTGGCCATGTAAACTGCAAGTGCTGCACTATCTTTCCCGCCTGATAATCCGAGTACATGTTTTACTTTTTTCAAATTACTCATGAGTAATACCTCTTCATTTAACCCTGAGCTTCCAGCGTTTCTTTCAGTATATGCTGCAAAACATGAATTCTCTCGAACTCATCAAGACCTTGCAATTGTACCTCAACTGCAGTGCGTGTAGAGACAAGTTTGTCCTCATCAACTAGTCGGATTTCTTTTTTATACGATTGCAATTTTCCATCATCGCCTTCTAATACTAGGGAAACTAGCTTTGTTTTATGGCCAAGAGAACAAACGCTTGAATTTTCAGATTGTGATTTTACTACACTTAAAAAATCCTGGGAAAAGTCACTTATTTTATTAGAGGCAGTAAGTAATAAACCTTCATTCCAATTTTGCTTACCACGACCAATCACAATCTGAATGATGCTCTCAAGCCATTCTGACAATCCTGTTTCGCTTTTGGCAAGTTCTCTTGCAAATGCTTTCAACCGAATATCCCCAGATTTTTGCTCAACGGCAAGGCACATCTGATTAAGTTCCTGACCGCTCTCAGGGAAAATTGCTTTTACCTTATCCTTAATATTAGTAAGCATTTGTTCGTGTTTATCACGTAAAATCTTGAAGCTGTCTGCAAGGATATCAATCCTTTCATTATGAGAAAATTTATTTTTTGGATCGATAATATTGACTAAATCATTCATAAGTAAGGAATGAGGATCATTCGCTTGTAAGAAAAGATCACGAACATTTAGAACAAGTTTATTCTTCAACACATCCCCCTCAACGAAGGAATGTGCATTCTTAACCCACTGAGGTAAGTTATGGACAATTGTTACAAGTGGAGTTGCAACAGCTAATATATTATTCAGAACCTGCCGGTTGGATTCCGTTGCTGCAAATACAGCTAGTTTTTGCAACCAACCGAGATCTTCTTTAGCGAGTTCTATGTGTTTAACTGCTATTTCATGCGGCGATCTAATTAACTTATGTACATAATCAACATCCGGCTCTGCAATAAAAGCAAAATCACCATGCAGATCTTTCTCATAATAGGCGATATCTTGGCCTTGCGATTTTAGAAAAGCCAATAAGAAAATTAGAATTACACCTTGAGTAAGGCCGTATGGAGGCTGAGACCATACATCTATAATTTTAGATAATGGCACTTTTGAGTCTTTGCTCTTTTTTATAAGCGCCAAAGCCTCGGAAAATATAGCGTCTAACTCAGGGGCTAAATCTTTCGTGAACCAATGACAGCCATTTTCACCAACTGCGGAGTGGATATCAGTTTTCCTCAAGCAACTAATATACATCGACATTTCAGGTGGAAATCCCTCAATACCAAGATTCTCTTCGACTTCATGGTTTAACATCGCTTCAAGCAATTTTTTAAGGGCTGATACAGCAGTACCTGACAATTTATTGCGATTGACAAGTTCATTTTTAATCTGAGGAGTACGAGAAAATATTTGATCTGCCGCATATGAAGTGATTTGGCTCAAGGATTTATTTGTGAAAACCTTGCCATCATAATACCAATCTGCATTATTGAATGCTGAATGTATAGCCTCTGCTAAAGCATTTTGGCTATTCTGCTTACGACCTTCATATTCTTTCTGTGCAACTTTATCATGCTGAAGGATTCTACCAATTTCTTTATCAGATTTTATCAACTCTAAGGCATAACATTCTCGAGCTAACACATGGATATCCTGCGCATTTTTAGCACAAGAGACGATGGTCCTTTTATTTTTTTTGCTCATCTCAATCAGGGATTGATCAGTCTCATAACTTAGAAGCAAAGCAAAACGCGAAAACCCACCATTTCCTATAGGAAGCCATAGTGTTTCATCAGTAATACTGGAAAGTATTTTCTTTTCAGCCCAACGTAATGTCCCAAATGTATGATAATGTCCTTTTGCAATCACTTGCTCGCTAAAGCTAATGTAAGAAATTGCTTCATCTGTGTCCTGCAATTGTTCCATTTTATTCTCGATTAGAGCGGGGATATCGAGATCTGATCCTTCAAATACAACCCAAGAAGAGATATGTTTACGATAGATTATGCAAGATTTTTCCTTTAGCAATTCAAGGTAAAGATTAAGTTCATCTTTATCGGCTACTTCGGTTGCAGTAAGGAGCAGAGATTCGGACGCCGTTAAGTTAGCTGGTCGGCCAAATAATGTAATCAATGCAATTGTTTTTAAAATAGATATAGCTTTTGATGGAAGATCTTTTTGCTTTGCAATACGGATTGATTCTGTCGCAGCAGCCCAAGCATGACCATCCGGCGAACTTAGAATAGTATGCTCGAGATTTGCTTCTAGATAGTCCCACAGGTCTATTAAATCATAGCGAGCATTAAGATCTATTGAATTTTTAAGAAATAGTTGGAAGCTATGCTGCTCATGCGAGTTAAGAAAGCTAAAAGTACTACGCTCATTTTGGCTAAATCGACGTTTTGATAGCGGCCCTAAAAGTAATGCGGTTAAAGGGTGTATTGGGATACATTGCAATAATCGGGATCTTAGCTGCTCTTTACGCTCAAAACTATCATTAAGAGCTTCAAGTACTGATGCGACATATTCATCAGAAGTATTAACTACACCATGCCTAACAATCGACTTACCAATAAGAGCGACTGTCTCATCCGTCGATACATTATACAATATATCATTATACCGCCCCTGGATTTTTCCCCATTCTTCTTGGAGTTTAGTTCCTCGGCCTTTGGCATATTCTGAAAAAGCCTGATGTAATAGACCAAGAAAAATGACAGGGGTATCGATACGCCCAAGAATTTCAGCAATATCCTGAAATAAATGTAGATCGCCTTTATTTTTATTTATAAATTCGAGGCTTTTTCCCATTTCATCAGCGATAACTAAAACGCCATCAACATATTGTCGTACTTCAGAAAATAACGAGCTCCAAATTTCGATAAGTTGAGAGTCGCTATTAATTTTTAAACGATTATATTTCTCGAATAAAAATTTAGTATTAGGATGTTCATCTAATGCAACAAGAGTGGCTTGCCAAAATGCCTCTAAAGGACCATTGACACCGCCAACTGAGCGAATCTGTAACCAGCCTTTACTGAAATCAACACTCTTGGTTAATAGCTCTGTAGTGTCAGAGTTAATTACCTCCAACGCAGCTGATCGAATTGCAGGCTCTGAATGCAAAAGGCCCGTAAGAAGCAGGGCAATTGTAGATTTACCCGAACCATAGGGACCTGTAAGGGTATAGGCACGTTGTCCTGACTGAGCATATTGTCTAATCAGTGTCTCGAGAGTTGTTTGAGCAGTGCCGTGATAAACAAGGCCAGAAAAAAAATCAACACTGAGATCGCTATTAACGCGCGTTGAGCGTTGATGCCGTGTTGCAATTGAGTAGTAATTTGTAAGATTCATTATTTACTCCCCTTGGTAATATTGCTTAAGATAGAGGCTAGGTTCAATAGTTTGAATGTCGGTAAAGTAGTGCTGCACTTGACGCAATCCTTGTGTGTCAGTCCAAGCAATTTTCCCTTCACTAAGTAATTCAATTTTGTCTAATTTATCGCTGAGGTCTGACGCCGATAGTCTGAAGACCCTACCAGGGGAACCTACGTCATGGAGTAAAGTATCAAACGAAACTGTTGATAGCGTATTAATGATAGAACCATCACTATCTTTCTGCTTCCTTTGCATAAAATCAATAAGCGAATAAGCAAAAATTTCTATAGGCAGAGAACTTTGATTTGATAATTCCGCGCGAAAATCTTTACTGCTTTCTTGTGTAATTAATTCCAATTCGGTAAAAGGAGAAGTAAAGCTATCTTCATTAATTTTATTTGTAGCAGTACGTCTCACACTATACATTTGAAATAGGCAGTCGATATCTTTGCTTAAAGTCGCTTCGTTCAGCTCTTTATCGTGATTACCTAATGAAAGCATTATGTCTTTTCTTAATTGCTCTTTACTTATTCTTAATCCATTGAAATAATTAAAAAACCAACGAGCGGCATTCAATTCTGCGAATTGATCCTGAATAGATTGAGCCAACCAATGAAGAAGCCACACTGTACCAATTTTATCCATGTATTTGTCATATGCATCCTCACCTATAAACAAAGCTTTAGCCAAATCAGTGAGCTCATAACTTTGTTGTTTTTTGTCTACACAACACACAAGATTCAAGTTTCGAATCCAGTAACGAACTGAGAGGACCATGTTTTTCCCCATACCCATAGACAGCATCTGCTTTTCAACATTGTCTTGACTAGAGATAGACGCCCCTTCATTAACCTCTTGAATTATCTTGTAAATCCATCCATAGCGGATAGGAAAGGTTTGATGACCTGAAAATTTGAGAACGCTAGATTCTATGCTCAATGTGTCTACCTTGCTGAATTGGAGATTTTATCCAAAGAGAGATTTTACAGTATATTAGGCTCAGATCTAGAGGAAAACATAAAAGTTAAAGTTATAATGAGTTGCTGATTCTGAACTTTTTCTGTTTTTGCAATTGTGCAACAACAACGATAACTTATTGATAAAAATCAATTTATATATCCTACCATCGGCGTGTTGTGTGAGTACTGCAGTTTTCGCAAAAAGTCATTGCTATGGTACCTTTCAAGCCTTACAACACGATGAATCACTATCTATAATTAAGTACATCTATAGCTCCGCTTGAAATAGTAACACATGGAACAATTAGCAAGGATATCTATTGCCTTTAGCCACTATATACTGCATTAGGGGGAGTTTCGTTATTGATATGTCGTTGTGTGCCTTCCCATATCAACGCTAATTTTTGGTAAAAATGTTATAGTTCATGGATTATTGACAAATATCAGTTGCTTTTGTTCTACTAATTCATTAAAAAAATAAAGTGGTTATAATGAGAACGGAATACCTGTAACTTAACGCAAATTACAAGAGTAATTTGCATGGGGCCTGTACTCTACAGTATGCTTGAGGAAGTACTGAGGTCATAGCTTAAACTACTTGATATGGTTTAACTAAGAATGAACTTGTTAGTTGAATGTTTAAAAGAAATGTCTGAAGAGCAACTTGGTTCTTTGCTCCCTAAGGGAGCTGCAGACTTTGTAAACGATTTGTTAGGTACTGATTCATTTCCGCGAGAGAGTATAGCGAAAGCAATTGCACGCTCCCGAGCAAGTGAATTTATCACAGAAAAACGATTAAGGGATGAATTACTTAATACTGTTTCCCCTACAATATTAGGAAAGATTTTTCCTATTTTCGCTTTGTCGGGAAAACCGATAGGTATTGCCCATTATAAACATGCCATACTTTGGGCTAACAACCCTGAGAATTTTCTGAGTTTTGCCCAGAATTTAGGTGTAGCAGATCAGTTTATATCATCACAGTCTGTAGATACTAGCCTTACTAGCATTGCTAGTGTTAGTCCAAAATATAAGCTATATCCTTACCAGAAAAAAATATCTGATAAAGTCCTTTCAAAATTAAAAGAAGAGAATCGTTTACTAGTTCATTTACCTACAGGCGCTGGTAAGACAAGAACTGCAATGAATATCGCAGTTGAACATCTAAGAGAGTCTCCCAGCCATCTTGTACTATGGCTAGCTGATCGCGAAGAATTATGCCAACAAGCGTTCAACGAATTCTATAAGGCCTGGGGATTTTGTGGTGTTCGAGATACAACCCTTTATGGATTTTATTCCTCGAGTAGTGAAAGTTTGGGCGGGATCGATAGTGGATTTATTGTTGCCGGTCTTCATACTCTGAACTCCATACGATTAAAAAACTCGAGAAATCTGGAGTTACTTTATGACAAACTTAGAGAAAAAGTCACTTTAGTTATTTTTGATGAGGCGCATAAAGCAGTAGCTACCACTTATAAATCCATAACTGAAGATTTTATTAATAGCGCTAAATTCAATGCGAAGTTAATTGGTCTCACTGCAACTCCGGGTAGAAAATTCGGTTGTGATTCAATAGATAGTGAAAATCATTTGCTAGCGAGTTTTTTTAACTTTAATAAAGTCTCTATGGAGGTATCGGGATATATATCACCTATAGACTATTTGGTAGCGAATGGCTATTTATCTAAAGCTAACTTTAGCTCGCTAAATTATTCACAATCAGAAGTTATTGGTTATGAACTACAGGGGGAAAATAAAAACGATACTTTTAAGGCCCTTGCTAATAACCAATCACGTAATAAGACATTATTAAATACAATTAAAAAAGAAGCTAGCCAAGGCAAGCAGGTCATTGTTTTTGCATGTTCAGTTACTCATGCGCAATATATTTCAGTTGCATTGAATTGCATGGGTGTATCTAGTGCCTCTATTGATAGCAAAATAGACACGACTGAATCAAGGCGTCTAAAAATATCACAATATAAAAAAGGTGAAATCCAAGTTTTAACAAACTTTAATGTTTTAACTGCAGGTTTTGATGCACCCTGTACGAGCGTAACTGTCATAGCGAAACCAACTAACTCTCTTGTCGAGTATCTACAGATGGCAGGAAGAGCAATGAGAGGCGTACAAAGTGGTGGGAATAAAGAATGTTGGATTTACAATGTAAACGATGACATCCCTGAATTCCAAAGTATAAATTTAGCATTTGAACATTGGGATCAAATGTGGACTGAGAATCAATAAAAATGTCAAATAGATTTCTACATGCACAAACCGTAATTACATCTCTCAGAGATAATGGTTATAGTAATACAGCTTATGCTTTGGCTGAGCTTATTGATAATAGTCTACAAGCGAAAGCAACACGAGTTGAGTTAGGATTTATTGAGGAACAAGCAGAAACAGGGAAAAGAAAAAATTTCTCTGTTGCTGGAATATCATTGTGGGATAATGGTATTGGTATGTCTCCTGAAACACTTCGTGTCGCTATGCAATTTGGTGGAGGGGAGCACAGGAAGGATACTGAGGGAATGGGTAAATTTGGTATGGGATTACCAAATAGCTCAATATCGCAATGTAAACGCGTTGATGTTTGGTCCTGGAAAAATGGAAGCATGCCATATCATACATTTCTTGATGTCGATGAAATGGCAAATGGAAAACTCGAAGAAGTACCGGAACCAGTTCAGGATGATATTCCTGAAATATACAAAAAATCTCATTTTGGTTCTATCCCACCATCAGGTACGTTTATTTTATGGAGCAAATTAGATAGACTAAACTGGAAAACTGGCAAATCCATTTTCACACATTGTGATAAATTAGTCGGGCGACTCTACCGAAATTTTATACATTCTGATGAGATAAAAATAGAAAGTCGTACCTATCGACATTCTGGCGCCAATATGCTAAGCGTTTTAGAAAGTCGTCTATTTAAAGCAAATGACCCTATGTATTTGTTGAAGAATACTTCTTTGCCAGAGCTTCCGGGAGCATACAAAAACGAATCTTTCTTCGAGTTATTTGATGAGCAAGAAATTCCCTTATCTTATACCAATAGTGAAAATGAAGAAGTTAATGGAACTGTATATATACGGAGTTCAATAGTTAAAGAATCAATTGCAAATGCCATTCTTGCATCCAGTACAACAAAACTTGGATATACCGATTGGGGGAAGGACTGTAAGAAAAATATTGGTGTTTCTATTGTCAGGGCGGGTCGCGAACTTGTCTTAAGAGATAGTTTCCTCAATCAAGGATTTAGGGACTATGAAGGTCGATTTATAGGAGTTGAAGTCTGTTTCCCACCAAGTTTAGATGAACTTTTTGGAGTGACAAACAACAAGCAGGACGCAATTAACTTAATACCTTATGACAAAGAAAAAATGCGAGAGGAACTCGGGTTTGATTTATTGTCTGAATACATGAAAGATTTAGAAGATAATGATGATAATTTAGCACTTGTTTTAAAAGTCACTGACAATATAAAAAATATGGTAAAAGCAGTTGAGAAAAGACTTGGTGATATAAACTTACTACCACGTAAGAATATTAGTGGTGCACCTACAGGGACTTCCCCTGCTGAAAAGGCAACTGCAGGCTCCAATTACCGAGAAACGCATGGTAATAAGACTGATGATTATCAAAAACCTTTGAATAAACAGGAAGTAGAACAGATTATTAGTGATATAGGTCTTCCGCCAGAAGTGGCTAAAAGTATTATCGAAAAAGAACTTAGGTTTTATATTGATTCGAAAGCTATGGATTCTGATGCTTTTTTTGATGTATCAACCCGAGCAGGTTTGACATTAGTTTTGTTTAATACCAATCATGTTTTCTATAATGAAATGATCGTAAAACTTCCCCCTCAGGAAAGAGAGACATTAGAAATTGTAATGGCTAGTTTTGCTCGCGTTATGAATGAAGAGGGTCAGTCTGATGGAAAACTGAATTTCTTAAACAATATACGTAGAGCATGGGGAAAAGTAGTCACTGAGTTTATTAACGGGCCATCAGAAGAGGATATTGATCTTTTTGAATTATAATAAATTACTAACAGGTCAAGAGCTGGCAGAAAGAATGTCAGCTCAATTAAAAGACACAACTCACATTCGAATTGTGTCTGCCTACCTTACACATCCAGCTATTAATTGGTTGCAACAATATACAAAACTGAACAATATTATGATATTGGGAAGATTTCGTCCAATTGATTTTTTATCCGGGGCAAGTAATATATCAGCAATTGATTCAGCGTTGGATAGTGGATATAAAGTATACATGCTTGAAAATTTACATGCTAAAATTTATCAATTAGACCAAAAATCCATATACACAGGAAGTGCAAATTTTACATCTAAGGGGTTAAGTTTATGCTCTACTCCAAATGAAGAAGCTGCAGTTGAATTACCTTATACCCTTGAAAATAATGCATATATAGATAAATTGTTTAGAGCTGCTATTTTTGTCGACGCTAATATCCTTGAGCAGATGAAAATGAAACTTGATGAATATCTGACAGACTCGGATGAAAAAAAGTGTGATAAATGGGATATTAAATTTCCAAAAGTCATTACCGAGTTATTTATTTCAGATCTCCCCCTTTGCCCCCCCTTTGATGATTGCGAACAGTATAAAACAAACACTAGTTTGGATTTTGCTAAAGTCTCTCTTGCTCTTGGAAATTTAGCAAACGCGTCTATTATATTTAAAAAAACCAAATGTTATCAATGGCTGCATGATAATGTCAGCTCTAATTATATGGATGGTATAAGATTCGGTGAATTATCCAAAATCATTCATGATGCAATAAAAGACGATCCATCTCCATATAGAAAAAAAATCAAAGAATTGCAGGTTAATCTCCTAAATTATATAGAGTTACTTGCTTCAGATGTTTTTGAGATTCATCAACCAGGTGCACGTTCACAAGTCTTAAAATTTAAGGACTATTAATCTATGTTTGAATATTTTGATTATGCCGCATCGACACCTATTTCTGACATTGTTTTAGAAAGAATGCAACCTTGGTTACAACACAATTTTTCTAATCCCTCAGCAGCTCATTCTTACGGTAAAAAAGCTTATGATGCTATTGAAGGTGCCAGGGCTATTATTGCAGATAAGATTGGAGCTATGCCTAGTGAAATTATTTTTACAAGTGGTGCAAGCGAGGCCAACAATCTTGCAATAAAAGGCATTGCGTTTAAGTATATTGAACAAAAAGGTCATATCATTACATCTTCAATTGAGCATAAATGCATTCTTAATTGCTGTGCATTTCTCGAAAAAATAGGTTTTGAGGTGACTTATATAAAACCAAACAATGATGGTTTAATAAGTATAGAGTCAGTTTTCGAGGCTATTCAACCAAATACAATTCTTATTTCTATTCACCATGTTAATAATGAGCTTGGTTGCATCCAGCCTATAGCCGACATTGGTCACATTGCTTTTGACAATAATATTCTTTTTCATACTGACGCTGCTCAGAGCTTTTGTAAGTTAGATATTGATGTTGATACTATGAACCTTGATATGTTCTCTTTATCTGGTCATAAAATATTCGGCCCAAAAGGTATAGGTGCGCTTTATATTCGAGATTCTCGAGAGTCAGGACTAATACCTTTGATCCATGGGGGCGGACAAGAACTAGGTCTGCGTGGAGGAACATATCCTACTCCTCTTATAGTAGGTTTAGGTGCGGCTGTGGAAAATTTCCCTAAAACTCCAAACCAGCTACAATATGAATTTGAGAAAAGTATTGCACGCTATACTTTCTTGAGAAATGGTGGGACTAATGTAGTTCCAACGATTTGGAATATAACATTTAACAATGATGATGAAGTTAAACGCTTTACACATAATCAATCGTGGTTGATATCTCAAGGCTCAGCATGCAATGCCATGTCTAATATACCGTCTCATGTGCTAACCTCAATCGGCTTCGATGAAGAAAAAGCCAGAAGAACTTTTAGAATCAGTCTTCCACCATATCATATCAACGACGAACTATCGTGAACCCTTTTACCTTTTTTTCCGAAATGTTTAGTAAGTCATCATACTCATGCCTATTAAAAATAACTTCCTCTTTATCATTTATATTTAAGAGCTTTGACAGTTTTCTATTGAAGCTCATTTGTCTCTCATAATCCTTATGTTTGCTATCTATCAAGAGATGCTTATTCAATAGCGGAGGCCTTTTACTTTCCTCTGTATAATCGAAGAAATCTATATCCTGATCGGCCATTTTAATTTTAACCCTCTCAGTTAAGAAGGGTACTGATTTTCGAAAATCATCATATGCTGTTAATGTTAATTTACCGGAAGTTATATGTATTTTAATAAGATCAATATGTTCATCTAAATCACCATATATTTGCAAGCCAGCCCCAACATATACTCTAAGTAGTAGAGGTAATTCATTTAAGTAGTCTCGATGTAAAATCAATGAATGACCTTTATTTAATAAACTTGCGGGTAGTATTGAGTGTGCCTTTTCACACTGCTCTCTTATCAACAGAGTATCAGCAATCGAGAATAATAAATTCTCAGCAAATTTTATTGCTATATGATAATCATTAAAAAAGCCTTTTATGTCTCTCTTAAGTGCTTCTGGTTGTCGACTGTAGGTTTTCCTTTTACCAAACAGTTCCATCGAAAAATATAACAAGAGATCTTCTTTCCTTCGAGTTTCGGCTTGCTCAAATTCGGTTGTGTTATAAATCTCACGGATCACAGAGAAAGTTTTTTTATGCGAGCCAATCAGTTCTTTTATTTTTTCTGACTGCTGAAATTCATCTTTAAGTGGGATGCGCCCTAGTATTAAGCATTTTTTCCAAAATGAGTCGAAAACATCTTTGTTCTTTAAAACGATCAGGTCGGTATGTTTTTTATTACTTAAAGGCTCTGCGGATGTAAGTTGCTGCCATTTATAAATTCTTTTATATTTATTTTGCAGATATAGTTGCTCTTCAATTTTGTCTTTAAACACATAAAAAATGCCAGGAGCCACTGATATGACATCTTCCTGTAAATTCCTTTCAATGTATGCCTTAATTTCAGATTGCTGATAATATTTTTGGAACGTATTACGAGAAGTTATAACACCATCTTTATATGATTTAAATTTAGCAATGTATTTATCATTTGCTAACATAACCGAAACAATAAGGAATTTATTTGCCAATTCCCATGCATCTAATAAAGCCTCTAATCTCTCATCTTGGTTTTCTATCACATTCAAGACAAACCCTAAGTTTATAATATCTGAGTTTATTTTATCACTGTCTGGGCGATAATTAGGATCCCATCCTAATGCATCTAACCCATGAGCTTCTAATTCTCTTAGATCATCACCTCGGCCACATCCATAGTCAAATATTGAATATCCTCCATCAAGATAGCCATTTTTCACAAGTGTTTTCATCGGGGCAGAAAGCTCATATCTGACGAGTGCAGTCTTATGTCTATCAATATCTAGCTGCTTGTTTTCAATTAAATTCTCGCGGCGAAACAAACGACCATCTGATAATTCATATCCATAAGCATTAATTATCCCCTCCCATGAGCGTTTAAAACCAATCAATCGACTATTTGTATACAATCCAGCATTTTCGCCCTCTTTTGTAATTGACTTGAAATGTTCGTAGTAATCATTTTCTTTCAAGACCATTGTTTCTTTACGGTGCAATATTGGAGGATTATCAGAGTCTTCGTACTTAGTTAATTTATGGCTTAGCTTAGACAAATCAACATTCAAACTTTGTTTAAGTGCGGGGTATGAATCTGTGTAAAAAGCAGGATAGTTCAACAGGGATAAACGAAATTCTTTTTTAAATAGTTTAACCAAATTCCAATCACTAGATTCTAATCTAACAGCTTTTGCCACTGCAGCTATAAACTGCGTTAATACATCAGGCAATGCGCTAAATGCATCAAAATGAATATAAATAGCATCTGGCAATTGTTTTCCAGTTTTAATTTGAGACACGAGTTTTAGATATAATTCCTCATTCATAGCTTAACCTTTCAACATTTTCAATTATTTTTTAATCTAGTAATCATCTTCATATTATATAAATGCCTTGTTAATGCTTGTCAATGAGTCTAATCATTACTAATCCTAACGCTGCTGTAACATACTGAGCACCATTACGGGTTTTAGAATGTAAAACCTCCCCTATTATCTTCGCTTTAGAAGCATCTTCTTTTCGATTGTTAAACTTTATAAGTTAACTAGATGAGCTCATCTACAGCCATCATGTTAGCGAGCTAGAAAGTACTCAGAGTAAGTACACGCTTTTTTGAATAACTTGAAGTTAGTACTATTTTCAGAGCTATACAGTACAACTGAGTCAACGGAGAAAAGCCAATTTTCGATTGATTTGAATATTGGTAGGAGGCTTAGGAGAACCAAATTCCAGGCACAAAAAAAGCCGCTCGTGAGCGACTTGATTTGCATATCGAATGGTGCCGAAGGCCGGACTCGAACCGGCACGTATTTCTACGGTTGATTTTGAATCAACTGCGTCTACCGATTTCGCCACTCCGGCACGGAAGGGATATGCTGATAGCGGGTGCGATTATACCTGTCACACCGTACCTTGCAAGCGGCGTGTCGGGCTACCTCCGCTAAGTGTTGAAATTTTCAGCAAGTTACACCCCACCCTACACTCAGACCATTCCCGCCCCCTTATGCTAAGCACCACCCATCCCCATGCTCTACACTTCCAGTTCAACGCCATAAGAGGGGAAGTGCGATGTCCATTATAAAAAGCTACGCCGCGAAGCAGGCGGGTGCCGATCTGGAAGTGTGGGAATACGATGCCGGTGAGCTGAAGCCGGAAGATGTGGAAGTCCAGGTGGATTACTGCGGCATTTGCCATTCCGACCTGTCGATGATCGACAATGAATGGGGCATGTCGAGCTATCCGCTGGTTGCGGGCCACGAAATCATTGGTCGCGTCGCTGCATTGGGCGAAGCGGCGCAGAACAAAGGCCTGAAAGTGGGCCAGCGCGTGGGCGTGGGCTGGACGGCGCGCAGCTGCGGGCATTGCGATGCCTGCATCAGCGGCAATCAGATCAACTGCCTCGAAGGCTCTTTACCGACCATCATGAACCGCGGTGGTTTCGCCGATAAACTTCGCGCCGACTGGCAATGGGTTATCCCGCTGCCGGAAAGCATCGATATTGAAACCGCAGGCCCACTGCTGTGCGGCGGTATTACGGTCTTTAAACCGCTGCTGCTCAATAACGTGACCGCCACCAGCCGCGTTGGGGTGATTGGTATCGGCGGCCTGGGGCATATTGCCATTAAGCTGCTGCACGCGATGGGCGCGGAAGTGACGGCGTTTAGCTCCAATCCGGCGAAAGAGAAAGAAGTGCTGGAAATGGGTGCTGACCGCGTGGTGAACAGCCGCGACCCGGAAGCGCTGAAAACGTTAGCCGGGCAGTTTGACCTGATCATTAACACCGTGAGCGTGGATCTCGACTGGCAGCCGTACTTCGAAGCGCTGGCCTACGGCGGGAACTTCCATACCGTCGGCGCGGTGATGAAACCGTTGCAGGTCCCGGCCTTTACGCTGATTGGCGGCGACCGCAGCATTTCGGGTTCCGCTACCGGTAACCCGGCGGAACTGCGCAAGCTGATGAAGTTTGCAGGTCGCACCAAAGTGGCGCCGACCACCGAGATGTTCCCGATGTCGCAAATCAACGACGCGTTGAAGCATGTGCGTGAGGGCAAAGCCCGTTATCGCGTGGTGTTGAAAGCGGATTTTTAATATGAGTGAGGGCATCGTGTGATGCCCTCTCCCCGGCCCTCTCCCACAGGGAGAGGGAGAAAACAAAGCCCTCTCCCGCAGGGAGAGAGAAGATCAATGCGTCTTCATTATTTAACCAACGCCGCAAACACTTCCGCGACGGCCACCGCTCCCGGGTCGGTGACGCCTTCCAGATTCTCTTTATTCACATACGATGAGCGCCCTGCTCCCGCCTTTTGCATTTTGGCGGTGCTTTCTGCGCCCGTTTGGGCCGCGCTGACAGCGGCTTGCATGTTCTGATCGCGCAAGCTCTCGAGCGCCGGTTGCAGCGCGTCGATCAGCGTCCTGTCACCGAGATCGGCCCCGCCATACTGTTTCATCTGTTGCAGGCCGATTATCAGCGCGTCCGGGAGTTTTTTGCCGTCATGCACGGCCTGCCCGGCGGCGGTGAAGAAGATAGACATCAATACGCCGCTGGAGCCGCCCATCACCGTCGCCAGCCGTTCGCCAATGACCTGCAATAGCTGCGCGCTGTCGTTCAGCGGCAGTTTGCCCGCGTTCAGCTGTTCGGCGATATCCCGCGCGCCTTCGGCAAACGTCGAGCCGGTATCGCCGTCGCCCACTTTGGCATCCAGCGCGTTGAGACGGCTTTCCAGATCGATTAGCGTCTGCGTGGCGGCCAGCAGAATCGCGTTCACCTGCGGATTGTCAGACGGCGTGGCTTCTACGCTGTCATGAATTTTGTCGTGCGCGACGGTTTTGAGCGGCGCGAACGCCACCGGTTTTTGCCAGCCGAGGGTCTCGACGTCAGCCTTTAGCGCCTGTTCAAACTCTGGCGTCAGCGTCAGCAGCGAGAGCGAAAAGCCCTTCATGTCGAGCGAACTGACCAGCGTCGCAGGGCCAATCAGCCAGCGAATCTGGTTCTTCAACGCGGAATGGGCCAGCTCTTTGGTCAGCAGCGCCATCTCCAGCGCCGACACGCCGCCCAGGTTGTTGATCAGCACCGCCACTTTGCCGTCGCCGACTTTCGCCTGCAGCGGTTGCACCAGCGTCTCGATGAGCTTTTTGCTGTTATGGCTGTCGACCACGGACGCGCCCGGCTCACCGTGAATCCCCAACCCAAGCTCAACGTGGCCAGGTTTGATGCGCCCCTCTTCGTCATCGCTGCCCGGCAGATTACAGCTCTCCATTGCCACGCCGAGGCTGAACACGCTGTCACAGGCCTGTTGCGCGATGTGGCGTACTTCGCTGAGGGTTTTGCCCTGCTCGGCGGCGTAGCCTGCGATTTTATGCACCAGCGCCGTGCCCGCGATGCCGCGTGGCTGTTTGTTGTCCGGCAGTGCGATGTCGTCGGCGACGATGACCATCTCGACTTTCAAGCCGTGGCGTTTGGCTTTCTCCGCTGCCAGGCCGAAGTTCAGGCGATCGCCGGTGTAGTTTTTGACGATCAACAGACAGCCGCTTTCGCCGGTTACCGCCACGATGGCGTTAAGAACCGCATCCACGCTCGGCGAGGCGAACAGGTCGCCGCATACCGCGGCGGTGAGCATCCCTTTGCCGACAAACCCGGCATGGGCCGGTTCGTGGCCGGAGCCACCACCGGAAATGACCGCCACGCGGCTTTTATCCCAGTCGCCACGGGCAATCACCCGAATGGCGGGGTCGATATCCAGGCGCACCAGGTTGCCGTGCGGGGCGGATAACACGATGCCTTCGATGGCGTCGTTGACCAGCTGTTTGCGGTCATTAAAGAAGAATCTGGACATGGCTTTCCACTCCTGTGAAACGTTCTTGGTAAACGAATAGAAAAAGCATAGTCGGCACTGCGTATTACGCCGCAAAGTCGAAAACTGACTGGGCATTTTTTCCCCGGCTTTGACCTATACTCGACGCAGGAGAAACGGAGGAAACATCATGAGCTCACCCCTGCTGATTGCCCGAACGACGGAACAACAACTGACTTTACTGCCCGGAATGGCCAACCGCCATGGGTTGATTACCGGTGCGACGGGGACGGGGAAAACCGTCACTCTGCAAAAAATGGCCGAGTCGTTTTCAGAGATTGGCGTGCCAGTATTTATGGCCGATGTTAAAGGTGACCTAACCGGTGTCGCTCAGGATGGTCAGGCCTCTGAGAAGCTACTGGAAAGGTTAAAAAAAATCGGGGTGACCGATTGGCAACCGCACGGTAATCCGGTGGTGGTGTGGGATATCTTCGGCGAGAAAGGGCATCCCGTTCGCGCCACGGTGTCAGACCTTGGGCCGTTGCTGCTCGCGCGCCTGCTCAATCTGAATGAAGTGCAGTCGGGCGTGCTGAATATTATCTTCCGTATCGCCGACGATCAGGGCCTGCTGCTGCTCGATTTTAAAGACCTGCGCGCCATCACACAGTACATCGGCGATAACGCCAAATCGTTCCAGAATCAGTACGGGAATATCAGCGGTGGTTCGGTGGGGGCTATCCAGCGTGGGTTGTTGACCCTCGAGCAGCAGGGTGCGGAGCACTTCTTCGGCGAGCCGATGCTCGACATCAAAGACTGGATGCGGACCGACAGCAACGGTAAAGGCGTGATCAACATTCTCAGCGCCGAAAAGCTCTACCAGATGCCGAAACTGTACGCAGCCAGCCTGCTGTGGATGCTGTCAGAACTGTACGAACAGCTGCCGGAAGCGGGCGATTTAGAGAAACCGAAACTGGTGTTCTTCTTCGACGAAGCGCACCTGCTGTTCAGCGATGCGCCGCAGGTGCTGTTGGATAAAATCGAGCAGGTGATCCGCCTGATTCGCTCCAAAGCGGTCGGGGTGTATTTTGTCTCGCAAAACCCGTCGGACATTCCCGATAACGTGCTTGGTCAGCTTGGGAATCGTGTGCAACACGCCCTGCGCGCCTTTACGCCAAAAGATCAGAAGGCGGTGAAAACCGCAGCGCAAACCATGCGTGCTAACCCGGCATTCGATACCGAAAAAGCGATTCAGGAGCTCGGCACCGGCGAGGCGCTGGTGTCATTCCTTGACGAGAAAGGCAGCCCATCAGTGGTTGAACGTGCGATGGTGATTGCGCCTTGCTCGCGGATGGGGCCAGTGACCGATGATGAGCGCAATGAACTCATCAACAACTCGCCGCTGTACGGGAAATATGAAGATGCGGTCGATCGCGAATCGGCGTTCGAGAAACTTCAACAAGGCGTTCAGGCGGCGACTGAACAACAGAATGCGCCTCCGGCGAAAGGAGCCTCGGCTGACGTTGACGACGGTATTCTTGGCGGGCTAAAGGATATTCTGTTTGGCACCACCGGGCCACGCGGCGGTAAACGCGACGGTGTGGTGCAGACGATGGCGAAGAGTGCCACCCGGCAGATAACGAATCAGATAGTGCGCGGGATGTTGGGGAGTCTATTGGGGGGCAGGAAGCGATAGTTTGTGTTGCCCGGCGGCGCTACGCTTGCGCGGGCCTACGAATAATGTAGGTCCGGCAAGCATTGTGCGTAATGTAGGCCCGGCAAACATTGTGCGTAATGTAGGCCCGGCAAGCATTGCGCGTAATATAGGCCCGGCAAGCATTGTGCGTAATGTAGGCCCGGCGAGCATTGTGCGTAATGTAGGCCCGGCAAGCATTGCGCGTAATATAGGCCCGGCAAGCATTGTGCGTAATGTAGGCCCGGCAAGCATCGCGCCGCCGGGCACGGCTTGTGAATTACGCTTTACGCGTCATCAACCACAGGCTAATCAGGAAGAAGCTGGCACTTGGCAACAGCGCGCCGAGAAACGGCGGTATGCCGTACACCAGCGTTAACGGGCCGAAGATCTGGTCGAGAACGTAGAACACAAAACCGAAGCTTATCCCCGTGACCACACGCACACCCATCGCCACGCTTCGCAGCGGGCCGAAGATGAACGATAGCGCCATCAGCATCATGACCGCCACCGACATCGGCTGGAAGATTTTACTCCACATATTCAGCTGGTAGCGCCCGGCATCCTGGCCGCTCGACTTCAGATATTTCACGTAATTGTGCAGGCCGCTTATCGACAGCGCATCCGGGTCCAGCGCCACGACGCCGAGTTTGTCCGGCGTGAGGTTGGTTTTCCAGGTCCCGCTAACGGTCTGCGAACCGGTCACCTGCTTCGGATTGCTCAGGTTGGATTCATCCACCTGCGACAGGCGCCAGGCCTTGGCATCTTTATCAAACTTCGCCGACGCCGCGTAGCGCACCGACTGCAAACGACGCTGATCGTTGAAGCTGTAAATGCTGATGGCACCCAGCTCGTCATCGCCTTTGATACGTTCGATGTAGATGTAGTTGTTGCCGTCTTTCGCCCACATGCCTTGCTGCGTGGACAGCAGCGAACCGCCGTACATCGCCTGCGCACGCAGGTTACGCGCCATTTGCTCGCCCTGCGGAGCCACCCATTCGCCGATTGCCATAGTCAGCAGCACCAGCGGGATCGCGGTTTTCATTACCGACATCGCCACCTGCATACGGGTGTAACCCGATGCCTGCATGACCACCAGTTCACTGCGCTGCGCCAGCATCCCCAGGCCTAACAACGCGCCCAGAAGCGCGGCCATCGGGAAGAAGATCTGCACATCTTTCGGCACGCTGAGCAAGGTATACATGCCCGCGCCGACCGCGTCATAGGTGCCCTGCCCGGCTTTTTTCAGCTGGTCAACGAACTTGATGATGCCCGAGAGCGACACCAGCATGAACAACGTCATCATGATGGTGGTGAAAATAGTTCTACCGATATAGCGGTCGAGTACGCCAAATAACTGCATTATACCGCTCCTTTCCCGCTAAGCCGTGCACGAATACGACGCATCGGCACCGTATCCCAGACGTTCAGGAGTACAGCCAGGCCGAAGTACAGCAGGTTAATCACCCACATCCAGACAGTCGGGTCAATTTTGCCTTTGCCACCGTTGGATTTAAGTGAGGTTTGCACCAGGAAGAACACCAGATACAGCAGCATCGCGGGCAGCATCGACAGGACGCGCCCCTGACGCGGGTTCACCACGCTAAGCGGAACCACCATCAACGCCATGATAAACACCGTCGCTATCAGCGTTAAACGCCAGTGCAGCTCTGCATTCGCCCGTGGCGTATCTGCGTGCCACAGCGCACTCATGCCCATCTGTTCGGTGTCGTTAGGATCAAGCGCAACCGTCTGATGACCGATGATGGCCTGGTAATCCTGGAAATCAGTAATACGGAAATCGCGCAGCATCGCGGTGCCTTCAAAGCGGGTGCCTTTGTTCAGGTTCACCACCTGAGAGCCGTCATTCTGCTGCGAGAGGTGTCCGGAATCGGCCACAACCACCGACGGACGCGCGTTACCCTTGGTACGAATTTGCGCCATAAACACATCGTGGAACTGGCTGCCTTTGACGTTTTCGATAAACAGCACTGAATTGCCGTCGCTCGCCTGCTGGAACTGGCCCTGGGCCAATGCCGCCATGCCGGGGTTGGCTTTGGCTTCCGCCAGCACTTCGTCCTGATGACGCGAAGACCACGGTCCGGCCCACATCACGTTAACCGCGGCCACGATGGCAGTAAACAGGGCGAGGATCATCGCGGCTTTCACCAGCACGGCTTTACTCAGGCCGCACGCGTGCATCACCGTAATTTCACTGTCGGTGTAGAGTTTGCCCAGCGTCATCAACAGGCCGAGGAACAGACTGAGGGGCAGAATAAGTTGCGCCATTTCTGGCACCCCGAGACCCAACAGGGAAAGCACGAGGTTTGTCGGGATGTCGCCATCTACCGCTGCGCCGAGGATCCTGACCAATTTCTGGCAGAAAAAGATCAGAAGCAGGATGAAGAGGATCGCCAGCTGGCTTTTCAGCGTCTCCCGCACGAGATATCTTATGATTATCACTATAAATACGCCCGTTAAAACCCGTCTTATTACAGGAAAATTGCTTGTTTCATGGCTTAAACGTCATTTATTCTCTTGAGTCGTCGAAAACATCGCTAAGATTATATGACTCAGCGGCTTTACGTTTCAGACCCGGTTCTGACGAGCCAACATCGCGATATCGTTAAGATTAACACGAAGTCACCGCAACAGCGGACATGAGTTACGAAAGCTTGCAATTCTATCCGTAGCCACCGCCGTTGTCTTTAAGATTCAGGAGCGTAGTGCATGGAGTTCAGTGTAAAAAGCGGTAGCCCGGAGAAACAGCGGAGCGCCTGCATCGTTGTTGGCGTCTTTGAACCACGCCGTCTCTCCCCGATAGCCGAGCAACTTGATAAAATCAGCGACGGCTATATCAGCGCCCTGCTGCGTCGTGGCGAGCTGGAAGGCAAACCAGGCCAGACTCTGCTGCTGCACCACGTGCCGAACGTGCTCTCTGAGCGCATTCTGCTGATTGGTTGCGGCAAAGAACGCGAGCTTGATGAGCGTCAGTATAAGCAAGTTATTCAGAAAACGATCAATACCCTGAATGACACCGGCTCGATGGAAGCGGTTTGCTTCCTGACCGAGCTGCACGTTAAAGGCCGCAATAACTACTGGAAAGTGCGCCAGGCGGTTGAAACGGCTAAAGAAACGCTTTACAGCTTCGACCAGTTGAAAACCAACAAAAGCGAGCCACGTCGCCCGCTGCGTAAAATGGTCTTCAACGTGCCAACCCGTCGCGAACTGACCAGCGGCGAGCGCGCAATTCAGCACGGTCTGGCGATTGCCTCCGGTATCAAAGCCGCGAAAGATCTCGGCAATATGCCGCCGAACATCTGCAACGCCGCGTACCTGGCGTCCCAGGCGCGTCAGCTGGCAGATTCCTACAGCAAGAACGTCATCACCCGCGTTATCGGCGAACAGCAGATGCGCGAACTGGGGATGCACTCTTATCTGGCGGTCGGCAACGGCTCACAGAACGAGTCCCTGATGTCGGTCATTGAATACAAAGGCAATCCGTCCGAAGATGCGCGTCCTATCGTGCTGGTTGGCAAAGGCCTGACCTTTGACTCCGGCGGTATCTCCATCAAGCCAGCCGAAGGCATGGACGAGATGAAGTACGACATGTGCGGTGCGGCGGCGGTGTACGGCGTGATGCGGATGGTGGCAGAGCTTCAACTGCCGCTGAACGTGGTCGGCGTGCTCGCGGGCTGTGAAAACATGCCGGGCGGACGCGCGTATCGTCCAGGCGACGTGCTGACCACCATGTCCGGGCAAACGGTTGAAGTGTTGAACACCGATGCCGAAGGCCGTCTGGTGCTGTGCGATGTGCTGACTTACGTTGAGCGTTTCGAACCGGAAGCGGTGATCGACGTGGCGACGCTGACCGGCGCGTGCGTGATTGCGCTGGGCCATCACATCACCGGCCTGATGTCGAACCACAACCCGCTGGCGCATGAGCTTATCGGCGCGTCCGAACAGGCTGGCGACCGCGCGTGGCGTCTGCCGCTGGGCGACGAGTATCAGGAACAGCTGGAAACTAACTTTGCGGATATGGCCAACATCGGCGGTCGTCCTGGCGGCGCCATTACCGCAGGCTGCTTCCTGTCGCGCTTTGCCCGCAAGTACAACTGGGCGCACCTCGACATCGCCGGCACCGCATGGCGTTCCGGGAAAGCCAAAGGCGCTACCGGTCGTCCGGTTGCCCTGCTGTCTCAGTTCCTGTTGAACCGCGCAGGATTTAGCGGCGAAGAGTAATAACGTGGTTGCCCGGCGGCGCATTGCTTGCCGGGCCTACACGGTCTGGTTTAAATCCACTACAAGAAGCCCCATATTATGAAGAATGCGACGTTCTATATTCTGGACAATGACACTCAACAGGATGGCCTAAGCGCCGTCGAACAACTGGTGTGTGACGTTGCCGCAGATCGTTGGCGGGCGGGCAAACGCATTCTGATCGCCTGTGAAGACGAAAAGCAGGCCATTCGCCTCGATGAGGCGTTGTGGTCGCGACCCCCGGAAAGCTTTGTGCCACACAATTTGTCCGGTGAAGGTCCGCGTGGCGGCGCGCCGGTGGAAATCGCCTGGCCGCAAAAACGTAACAGCAGCCCGCGGGATATACTGATTAGCCTGCGCGTGGGCTTTGCAGATTTTGCCACCGCTTTCACAGAAGTGATAGACTTCGTACCTCACGAAGACTCTTTAAAACAACTGGCGCGCGATCGCTACAAAGCGTACCGCATGGCTGGTTTTAACCTGAATACGGCAACCTGGAAATAATGGAAAAGACATATAACCCACAAGATATCGAACAGCCGCTTTACGAGCACTGGGAAAAGCAGGGCTATTTCAAACCGAATGGTGATGAAAGCCAGGAAAGCTTCTGCATCATGATCCCGCCGCCGAATGTCACCGGCAGTTTGCATATGGGTCATGCCTTCCAGCAAACCATCATGGACACCATGATCCGCTACCAGCGCATGCAGGGTAAAAACACCCTGTGGCAGGCTGGTACTGACCATGCGGGTATCGCTACCCAGATGGTGGTTGAGCGTAAGATTGCCGCTGAAGAAGGTAAAACCCGTCACGACTACGGTCGCGATGCCTTTATCGACAAAATCTGGCAGTGGAAAGCAGAATCCGGCGGCACCATTACCCGCCAGATGCGCCGTCTCGGTAACTCCGTAGACTGGGAGCGCGAGCGTTTCACTATGGACGAAGGTCTTTCCAATGCCGTGAAAGAAGTCTTCGTTCGCCTGTACAAAGACGATTTAATTTATCGTGGTAAGCGTCTGGTCAACTGGGACCCGAAACTGCGTACCGCGATTTCTGACCTGGAAGTGGAAAACCGCGAGTCTAAAGGCTCAATGTGGCACATCCGCTATCCGCTGGCCGACGGTGCAAAAACAGCCGACGGTAAAGATTACCTGGTGGTGGCGACCACCCGTCCGGAAACCCTGCTGGGCGATACCGGCGTGGCCGTTAACCCGGAAGATCCGCGTTATAAAGACTTGATTGGCAAATTCCTGGTGCTGCCGCTGGTTAACCGCCGCATTCCAATCGTGGGCGATGAACACGCCGACATGGAAAAAGGCACCGGCTGCGTGAAAATCACCCCGGCCCACGACTTTAACGACTACGAAGTCGGTAAACGTCACGCTCTGCCGATGATCAACATCCTGACTTTCGATGGCGATATCCGCGAAAGCGCGCAGGTCTTCGACACCAAAGGTGAAGAATCCGACGTATACGCCGCCGATATCCCGGCTGAATTCCAGAAGCTGGAGCGTTTTGCCGCGCGTAAAGCGGTGGTTGCGGCCATCGACGCCCTCGGCCTGCTCGAAGAAATCAAACCTCACGACTTGACCGTGCCGTACGGTGACCGTGGTGGCGTGGTTATCGAACCGATGCTGACCGACCAGTGGTACGTGCGTGCTGACGTGCTGGCCAAACCGGCGGTGGAAGCCGTTGAAAACGGTGACATCCAGTTCGTACCGAAGCAGTACGAAAACATGTATTTCTCCTGGATGCGCGATATTCAGGACTGGTGTATCTCCCGTCAACTGTGGTGGGGTCACCGTATCCCTGCATGGTACGACAACGACGGCAACGTCTATGTGGGCCGCACCGAAGACGAAGTCCGTCAGGAAAATAACCTGAGCGCCGACGTTGCGCTGCGCCAGGACGAAGACGTGCTCGACACCTGGTTCTCCTCTGCGCTGTGGACCTTCTCCACCCTCGGCTGGCCGGAAAACACCGACGCGCTGCGTCAGTTCCATCCAACCAGCGTGATGGTTTCCGGCTTCGACATCATCTTCTTCTGGATTGCCCGCATGATCATGATGACCATGCACTTCATCAAAGATGAAGACGGCAAGCCGCAGATCCCGTTCAAGACCATCTACATGACCGGTCTGATTCGTGATGACGAAGGCCAGAAGATGTCTAAATCCAAGGGCAACGTCATTGACCCACTGGATATGGTCGACGGGATTTCGCTGGCAGACCTGCTGGAGAAACGTACCGGCAACATGATGCAGCCGCAGCTGGCAGAGAAAATCGCCAAGCGCACCGAGAAGCAATTCCCGGACGGTATCGAGCCGCACGGTACCGACGCCCTGCGTTTCACCCTGGCAGCGCTGGCCTCTACTGGCCGCGACATCAACTGGGACATGAAGCGTCTGGAAGGTTACCGTAACTTCTGTAACAAGCTGTGGAACGCCAGCCGCTTTGTGCTGATGAACACCGAAGACCAGGATTGTGGCTTCAATGGCGGCGAAATGACGCTGTCGCTGGCAGATCGCTGGATCCTCGCCGAGTTCAACCAGACCATCAAAGCGTACCGTGACGCGCTGGATAACTTCCGCTTCGATATCGCCGCGGGCATCCTGTACGAGTTCACCTGGAACCAGTTCTGCGACTGGTATCTGGAGCTGACCAAACCGGTAATGACCGGCGGAACTGATGCCGAACTGCGCGGCACTCGCCATACGCTGGTGACGGTGCTGGAAGGTCTGCTGCGTATTGCGCACCCGATCATTCCGTTCATCACCGAAACCATCTGGCAGCGCGTGAAGGTTATCGCCGGTATTTCTGCCGACACCATCATGCTGCAGCCGTTCCCGGCGTTCGATGCCGCTCAGGTTGATGAAGCCGCGTTGGCCGATACCGAATGGCTGAAGCAGGCCATCATCGCGGTACGTAACGTTCGCGCTGAAATGAACATCTCCCCGGGTAAACCGCTGGAGCTGCTGCTGCGCGGTTGCAGTAAAGATGCGGAGCGTCGTGTGAACGACAACCGCAGCTTCCTGCAAACGCTGGCGCGTCTGGAAAGCATCACCGTGCTGTCTGCCGATGACAAAGGTCCGGTTTCCGTGACCAAAATTATCGACGGCGCTGAACTGCTGATCCCAATGGCGGGCCTCATCAACAAAGAAGATGAACTGGCACGTCTGGCGAAAGAAGTGGCGAAAATCGAAGGTGAGATTGGCCGCATCGAAGGCAAGCTGTCGAACGAAGGTTTCGTGGCGCGTGCCCCAGAAGCGGTTATCGCCAAAGAGCGCGAGAAGCTGGACGGCTACGCTGAAGCAAAAGCGAAGCTGATTGAGCAGCAGGCCGTTATCGCTGCACTGTAATACCTCAACCCCTTACGCGGCGACGCGTAAGGGGTCTCCCCGCTAAAATATCCCTGCTTGCACTGCTTTTTCTGCAATGTTATTAACTGCGTTAACTGTCATTTTTTTCATGAGTAATGCGATGAACGTACTGACCGAGACCGCAACGACGTTGCGTCGAATAACGACGATAGACAACCCAGCGATTGCCAGCGTCATTCGCAAGGTCTCTGCCGAATACGGCCTCACAGCCGATAAAGGCTATACCGTTGCTGACCCGAACCTCGACGAGCTGTATCAGCTCTACAGCCAGCCAGGACACGCTTATTGGGTGATAGAACAGAACGGGAAAGTCGTGGGCGGCGGCGGCGTAGCACCGTTAACCTACAGCGAACCGGACATTTGCGAGCTGCAAAAAATGTATTTTCTACCTGAAGCGCGCGGAAAAGGCTTCGCGAAGAAGCTGGCGCTGCTGGCAATGGATCACGCTCGTGAGCACGGGTTTACCCGCTGCTATCTGGAAACAACGGCGTTTCTGACGGACGCTATCGCGCTGTATGAACGCCTCGGTTTTGAGCATATCGCTGAGCCGCTGGGCTGTACCGGCCACGTCGATTGTGAAGTACGGATGCTGAAAACGCTGTAATGCAGTTTGGTGCGGGATTCTTCCCCTCTCCCCTGCCTCAAGCGTTGCACCGAACAGTCCCCTCTCCCTGTGGGAGAGGGTTAGGGAGAGGGGATCCCGCTATGAAAACGGAACTCCGCATCTGGCGTTGAAATCAGCGCCGCTTCCACTTCCCCGAAATGGCGCACGCGCGGTGTGATATCGTCGTCTGACACCTGCTGAGCCAACGCCAGATAATCCTGATAATGCCGCGCCTCGGAGCGCAGTAGCGACAGATAAAACTTCTGCAGTTCATCATCCAGATGCGGTGCCAGCGCGGCAAAACGCTCGCAGGAGCGCGCCTCGATGTACGCCCCGCAAATCAGCTTATCGATAAGTGTCAGCGGTTCGTGAGTGCGCACTTCCTTAAGCATACCTTTGGCGTAGCGGCTGGCGGTTATCTTGACGTAAGGAATGTCCCGTGCGGTCATGATTTCCCGCACCTGCCAAAAGTGATGCAGCTCTTCTTTGATGAGCAGCACCATGCTGTCGATGAGCTGTCGGCCCCAGGCGTCGTCTGTCTGCGGCATCACGCTTTTACCAATCTGCTTTTGCAGGGCGACAAAATCAGGTTCAGGACCGCCACGAAATGCAAAGGCTTCGTACGGCTGCAGCCACGCCAGCAGCGCATCGGCCCCGGCTTTATCGGCCACGTATTTGCGTACCAACAGCATGGCAGTCTGCGCGGCTTTCAGCTCGCACACCAGATGGTCAGTCAGCAACAGAGGAAGGTGTTCAGGAGAACGGGCCCGGTCTATCCACGCCTGCGGCGTTGGGCACTGGAGAAAGGTTAAAACAGGAGCGAGTATTTGCGGGTAATGCATGAGTCTTGCGCGGTCTCGTGGATAAACGCTAAATAAAATGCGGCAGCAGGCGCTGCCGCATCCGTCATTACTTAGTGGCGAACGCCATCGTCGTCTTCGTCGATCTCGTCTTCGTCATCACCTTCTTCACCTTCACCGTTAGGATCTTCGAAGTAGGTTCCCCAGCCGTCATATTCCACACCAAACTTTTCTGCGAGGTTCATCAGCTGTTCAACCTGTGAATCAATGAGCTCCGGGTTCAGGGCGCATTCGCTAAGCGCGTCGCAGCAGATAACCACTTCGCCGCCTTCTTCCACTTCCAGCTCTTCCGGCTCGGTCACTTCGTAACCCAGTTTGAAGACTTCAACGGCCACTTTCTCCAGCGTTTCAAAATCGTCCGCAGAGAAATGGTGCTCGATGGTGTACAGCGCGTCCGGATCGCTGCCATCATCCAGTAACTCTTCAATAATCAGACGCGTCTCTTCACGCTGCTCTTCCAGGTGCTCCGGGTTTGCCATAGCTCGTTCCTCATGATGTGCGGCAGATACTTCTATTTTCACATACCGCAGTCAATGCCTCCACCTTTCCGAGAAAGAATTGTGAAACGGGGTTGCAAATGAATATTCATACATATAAATTGAATTTTAATTCAATAAGTGGCTTAAGCCATGAGAGGAAAATATGTCTGCGTTATACCAGAACCATTTTTTGAAATTACTGGATTTTACCCCTGCGCAACTCACTCACCTGCTGGCGCTGGCCGCACAGCTGAAAGCCGATAAAAAAAGCGGCAACGAAGTGGCAAAACTGACCGGCAAAAATATCGCGCTCATCTTCGAAAAAGACTCGACCCGTACCCGATGCTCTTTCGAAGTTGCCGCATACGATCAGGGCGCGCGCGTCACGTACCTCGGCCCTAGCGGCAGCCAGATTGGCCATAAAGAGTCGATCAAAGACACCGCGCGCGTGCTGGGCCGGATGTACGACGGCATTCAGTATCGCGGTCACGGCCAGGAAGTCGTTGAAACGCTGGCGCAATATGCAGGCGTTCCGGTGTGGAACGGGCTGACCAACGAGTTCCACCCGACGCAGCTGCTGGCCGATTTACTGACCATGCAGGAACACCTGCCGGGCAAAGCGTTCAATGAAATGACGCTGGTGTATGCGGGCGATGCGCGCAATAACATGGGCAATTCGGTGCTCGAAGCGGCGGCGCTGACGGGGCTGGATTTACGCCTGGTGGCCCCGCAAAGCTGCTGGCCAGAAGCGAGTCTGGTTGCGGAATGCAAAGCGTTGGCGCAGAAGAACGGCGGCAACATTACCCTGACAGAAGATGTCGCTGTGGGCGTGAAAGACGCCGATTTCATTTATACCGATGTGTGGGTGTCGATGGGCGAAGCGAAGTCAAAATGGGCCGAACGTATCGGGCTGCTGCGTGACTACCAGGTGAATAAGAACATGCTGGCGCTGACCGGCAATCCGCAGGTGAAGTTCCTGCATTGCCTGCCCGCCTTCCATGATGACGAGACCACACTCGGAAAACAGATGGCCGAAGAGTACGGTTTACACGGCGGAATGGAGGTCACGGACGAGGTATTTGAGTCGGCAGCGAGCATTGTTTTCGATCAGGCCGAAAACCGGATGCATACCATTAAAGCGGTGATGGTGGCGACGCTGGCACAGGCTTGATCCCCTGGATATGCCCGGCGGCGCGTTGCTTGCCGGGCCTACAAAACGGTCGTAGGCCCGGTCAGCGCAGCGCCACCGGGCATCAAACCCACGATCATTCAACCAACATCTTCACCACGGCCTTGCGCACCTTCGCAGGCGTACCCACGGCGCACAGCGGTTTATGCACTTCGCCGGGGTAGAACACCACGAAATCCCCTTCGCTCAGCACCACGGTTTTTTCCTGCACGCCTTCCGGCAGAAACGCGATGTCTTTATCCGCCAGCCAGTCGGTGTCCGGCTTGCCCGCGGGCTGGGTGCTAAACGTCATCCCTTCCTGGCCTTTGAGGATGATTTGAATATCGAGATATTTCGCATGATATTCCGCGCGACGCTCAGCAAACGGCTCAGTGCTGTCTTCGGAAATCAGATAAAACAGACGGTTACCGTCGATATCGTGTTTCCCAAGCGGCGTGGCGTCAGTCACGTGTGCCTTAACGTGTTCGATGGCCTGGCGCAGTTCCAGCGGCAGCCAATCATGCAGATGGTGAATATTTCCGGCGATCATTAAAACCTCCAAATATAAAACAATGTTTCATTTTGGATTTTTATACCCGCAATCGCCAGGCCACACCACTCCTTTTTTAGGGATATTTGCACTGGCGCAGGATCTTTTAAAGCAAACGTTTTCCTGTCTGTGAACGAATCGCTTGAATCCCGCGCTTAGCTGCGTATAATGCCAGCCGATTTGCCGGGAGGAAGCATGGTCAACTGCGTTCGACATTCTGTCTTACCGCGTCTGAAAACAGACGCTGGCCTGCCGTTTTTCTCCCGTTGCATCACCCCATTCAAGAAGCCCCTTTTTAAGGGGCTTTTTTTTTGCCCAGGCGTCAGGAGATAACCATGGCTAATCCGCTATATCAAAAACATATCATTTCCATAAACGATCTCAGCCGCGAAGACCTCGAACTGGTGCTGGCGACTGCCGCCAAACTGAAAGCGCACCCGCAGCCGGAGTTGCTGAAGCATAAGGTTATCGCCAGCTGCTTCTTTGAAGCCTCAACCCGCACCCGCCTGTCGTTCGAAACGTCGATGCACCGTCTGGGCGCAAGCGTAGTGGGCTTCTCGGACAGCACCAACACCTCGCTGGGCAAAAAAGGCGAAACCCTCGCCGACACCATTTCCGTGATCAGCACCTACGTGGACGCCATCGTGATGCGCCACCCGCAGGAAGGCGCGGCGCGTCTGGCGACCGAGTTTTCTGGCAATGTGCCCATCCTCAACGCCGGTGATGGCGCCAACCAGCATCCGACGCAAACCCTGCTCGACCTGTTCACCATCCAGGAAACCCAGGGCCGTCTGGAAAACCTAAGCATCGCGATGGTCGGCGACCTGAAATATGGCCGCACCGTGCACTCCCTGACCCAGGCGCTGGCGAAGTTTAATGGCAACCGTTTCTACTTTATCGCCCCGGACGCGCTGGCCATGCCGCAGTACATTCTTGATATGCTCGATGAAAAAGGCATTGTCTGGAGCCTGCATGGCACCATCGAAGAAGTGATGGCGGAAGTGGATATTCTGTATATGACTCGCGTACAGAAAGAGCGTCTGGACCCGTCCGAATACGCCAACGTGAAGGCGCAGTTTGTCCTGCGAGCGGCCGATCTCGACGGCGCGCGCAGCAACATGAAAGTGCTGCACCCGCTGCCACGCATTGATGAAATCACTACTGATGTCGATAAAACGCCGCACGCCTGGTACTTCCAGCAGGCCGGTAACGGCATCTTCGCGCGCCAGGCGTTACTGGCGCTGGTTCTGAACAGCGACCTGGCTCTGTAAGGGGAATGACGATGACACACGATACTAAACTTCAGGTAGAAGCCATCAAGCGTGGCACGGTGATTGACCATATCCCGGCGCAAATCGGCTTTAAGCTGCTGACGCTGTTCAAACTGACCGAAACCGACCAGCGCATCACCATCGGCCTGAACCTGCCATCTGGCGAAATGGGCCGTAAAGATTTGATTAAGATTGAGAATACCTTCCTGACCGACGAGCAAGTCAACCAGCTGTCGCTGTATGCGCCGGACGCCACAGTCAATCGCATCGACGACTACGAGGTGGTGGGTAAATCGCGTCCGAGCCTGCCGGAGCGCATCGAAGCGGTGCTCATCTGCCCGAACAGTAACTGCATCAGCCACGCGGAGCCGGTTTTATCCAGCTTTAGCGTCAAAAAGCGCGCCGACGATATCGCCCTGAAGTGCAAATACTGTGAAAAAGAGTTCTCTCATACTGTGGTGTTGGCCAACTAATTGAGGTTGGTATCAGAAGCCGGGCTGCCTATAATGGCCCGGTTACGCTAGACCCTAATCCCGCTGTCACAAATGGAGACATCATGACTAAAGTTATCGCGACGGAAAATGCACCAGCAGCCATCGGCCCATACGTTCAGGGCGTTGATTTAGGCAGTATGATTATCACTTCCGGTCAGATCCCGGTGTGCCCAAAAACCGGCACCGTAGCCGAAGACGTTTCCGCTCAGGCGCGTCAGTCTCTGGAAAACGTACAGGCTATCGTTGAAGCCGCAGGCCTGAAAGTGGGCGACATCGTGAAAACCACCGTTTTCGTGAAAGATCTCAACGATTTCGCCACCGTTAATGCCACCTACGAAGCGTTCTTCACCGAGCATAACGCAACCTTCCCGGCACGTTCATGTGTGGAAGTTGCGCGTCTGCCGAAAGATGTGAAAATTGAAATCGAAGCGATTGCCGTTCGTCGTTAATCGCCACGCATGCCCGGCGGCATTACGCCACCGGGTTTTGTAGGCCCGTGGGCAACCGTGACCGAGCTGCAAGACTCGTAGGCCCGGTAAGCAAAGCGCCACCGGGCAACCGTTTTACTCTATCCGCGTTGCGCGCAGCAGCGTTTCCAACGGATACACCGCCGCAATCACCACTTCATCCTGCGTTTTCGCCGCTTCATCCAGCTGCGACTGAATAGACGCATACTCTTTGTCATCCAGCGTGCCCTGTCGCGCCACCAAATCGGTTAATCGCAACCCTAACGCAGCCAGTTTATCGACCTGCAACGCCACCGGTTTCATACTCGCCAGCTGATGATTGCCGTCGGTCAGCACCAGCACATCCGCGGTGTTGTTCTGCCAGCGGGTGAAGACGTGGCGCAGTGCATCGGCACTCTCGTTATCTTCCGCGTCGCTGATCAAATTATCCGCCCACTCATTGAGCTGACGCACAGTGTTGCTCTCTGCCGGTAGCGCGTCGGCAAAACGGTTCAGCGGCTCAAAGGCGTGATAATTCCCGGCCTGGAATTTCAGGTGCTGGCGGGTGTAATACTGCGCAGGCTCAATCGCCTGCGCGAGGATCATCAGCGGTAGCGTGCTGCCGCCGTTTGCCAGCCGCGTGAATTGCACCAGCTGCTGCGTGTGCTGCTGCAGCCCGACGGACACCGTCGACCAGCTATCGATCGCCTGCAAGCGCTGATACATGTTGTCGGTATCGGTCACATCTTTCGCCGACCACAGGCGTTCTGCCACCACGAATCCGCGTGGCCACAGGCGGATATCCAGCACCGGGGCGACGATGTTTTCCGCCCACAGCGCGGCTTCACCACCGAGCAGATTCTTCTGCTGCGCTTCATCCGGCACCACCGGTTGAATGCCTTTCGGCACATCATCCAGGCGCTCCCCGACAATCGGATAGCGGACGTTGCCCACCAGGAAATAGCCTTTCAGTTGGTCATCGTGAATGCTCAGCACCGGACGGGTTTCGCCCATCCAGGTATCCACCGTGAAGGTTACCTGGTCCGGGCTCAGCCATTCGATATCGTCCACCGCGCGGCGGGATTTACCTTTGAAATCAATAAACCCACGCCATTCCTGGTCGCCTTTGACCAGCGTAAAGGTGCCTTCAACGGCGCTGCCCTTCAGGCGCGGCATGGTGAAGGTCCAGCTTTGGGCGCTATCGGCATCGCTGATTTTATCGATGCCGTTCAGGCCCTGCGGCACGATTTCATTGCGATAGTGATAAGCGGCACTTTGCGGCTGATCGAGGTAGAAGCCGGTCGACAGAATGCCTTTGTAGCCATTTTTCGCCACGTCGCCCAGCGCGTCCTGCCCTTGCCAGGACTGGATCAGAATGCTTTTCGGCAGGTCCGGATGATAAATTTCATCCCAGCCGACCATCTGGCGATGGTGTTTTTCGAGGATCGTTTCCAGCTTGCGGTTGAAGTACGCCTGCAGGGCGTGGCTGTCCGCCAGCTTGTTCTCCTGCATAAATTTCTGAATCGCCGGATTGTTTTTCCACTGGGTGTCATCCACTTCATCGCCGCCGATGTGCAAATACGGATCCGGGAAGATAGCCGCCAGTTCGCCGACCATCGTGTCCGCAAAGGCGTAAGTCGCTTCTTTGGTCGGGTCGAGCACCGGTTTCAGCACGCCCCAGTGGCGCTCCATTTCATACGGGCCCGGGGCGCTCATCAGTTCCGGATACGCCACCGCAATGGCCGAAGCGTGTCCCGGCATATCGATTTCCGGCACCACACGAATGCCGCGTTCCGCCGCGTAGCGCACGATGTCTTTCATCTGCGCCTGGGTGTAAAACTTGCCGTCGCTGGCGAGCTGTTGCAATTTCGGGTAACGCGTCGATGCAAAACGCCAGCCCTGATCGTCGGTCAGATGCCAGTGGAAGACGTTGAGTTTGGCCGCCGCCATGCCATCGAGCTGACGTTTGATATCCTCAATCGGCAGGAAGTGGCGCGCAGAATCCAGCAGTACGCCGCGCCATGGGAAGCGGGGCGTATCCTCAATGGTGACATAAGGAAGCGCGGTATTGTCCGGCCCGTTTTGCAGCAATTGCAGCAGCGTTTCAATGCCGTGCAGCGCGCCAAATCGGGTGTTGGCAGTCAGCTTCACGCCGCTTTCATCCACCACCAGCTTATAGCTTTCATCGCTGTCCGGCCGCGGAATGATCGGGACTTTATGCGCGATAACGATATCAATCGTCGGTGATTTTGCAGCCGCGCTTTGCGGCACCATTTCCCAGCCGGTCTGGCGGCCAATACGCGCGCGCAGACGGTTTACCGTATCACCTAAATCATCCCCGGAAAGATTGATCGTGAGCTGGTTATTCAGCACCAGCGCCCCCTGCGCCGAAGGGCGTTCAACCTGAGCCGGCCACGGCATCAGCGGTAAATCTCCGGCAGGCGTTGCCAGCGCAAAGCCGCTCAATAAGAGTCCGGTCGTCAACAAGCTGTAGCGCACAGTTTTAAGCATGAGGGTTCCTTTATGACGGGCCAAAAAAAGGCAATCCAATGAGGTAACACGAGGGATATTAAGGGTCAAGAGCGAGGCGCGACCTGCGTCACAACTTACTGGTAATTCAGTAAAATGCCATGAAAGTGTTGTGGCTGGTTCTCCCCCTCTCCCCTGCCCTCTCCCTGCCCTCTCCCATAGGGAGAGGGAGAAAACCAAAGCGCTCAACAGTTCCCTCTCCCATAGGGAGAGGGAGAAACCAAAGCGCTCAACAGTTCCCTCTCCCATAGGGAGAGGGAGAAAACCAAAGCGCTTAACAGTTCCCTCTCCCATAGGGAGAGGGAGAAAACCAAAGCGCTTAACAGTTCCCTCTCCCTGTGGGAGAGGGTTAGGGAGAGGGGAAACGCCACCTTACTGCCAACCATAACGCCGGGTATAGAACCCTTTCACCAGCTGCGTCAGCGTCATATACGCCACCAGAATCGCCACCAGCCACGGGAAGTAGGACAGCGGCAGCGGTTGCAGCGACAGATACGTCGCCAGCGGCGAGAACGGCAGCGCGATACCGACCACCATCACAACCAGGGTCATCACAATCAGCGGCCATGCGGCACGGCTCTGGATGAACGGAATGCGGCGCGTGCGGATCATGTGCACAATCAGGGTCTGCGACAGCAGTCCAACCACGAACCAGCCGGACTGGAATAACGTCTGGTGTTCAGGCGTATTGGCGTGGAATACAAACCACATCAGGCAAAACGTCAAAATGTCGAAAATGGAGCTGATCGGGCCGAAGAAAATCATGAAACGCCCCAAATCTGCCGGGTTCCAGCGCTGCGGCTTCTGAATCTGCTCGTCGTCAACGTTATCAAACGGAATCGCCACCTGGGATACATCGTACAGCAGGTTCTGAATCAGTAAGTGCAACGGCAGCATTGGCAGGAACGGCAGGAACGCGCTCGCCACCAACACGCTGAAGACATTACCGAAGTTAGAACTGGCGGTCATTTTGATGTATTTCAGCATATTGGCGAAAGTCCGGCGGCCTTCAATCACCCCTTCTTCCAGCACCATCAGGCTTTTTTCCAGCAGAATGATATCTGCCGCTTCACGCGCGATATCCACCGCGCCGTCAACGGAGATCCCGATATCCGCCGCACGCAGCGCGGGTGCATCGTTGATGCCGTCGCCCATAAAGCCGACCACGTGACCTTCGCGTTTCAGCAATGTGACGATGCGTTCTTTATGCATCGGCGTCAGGCGGGCGAACAGCGTGGTGCGTTTTGCCAGCGCCGCCAGCGCGTCGTCGCTCATCGCATCCAGGCTGCTGCCGACCACCACGTCGCCCACGTCCAGGCCGACTTCATGACACACTTTCGCCGCCACTAACTCACTGTCACCGGTGAGGATTTTGACGCTGATCCCGCTCGCCTTCAGCGCTTTCAGCGCCGGCGCGGTGGTTTCTTTCGGCGGATCGAGGAACGCGATGTAACCTTCGAGGATCAGATCCGCTTCATCAACCCGCTGATAATCCCCTTCACGCGCAGGCAGATATTTCGTCGCCACCGCCACCACACGCAGGCCCTGACGGTTCAGCGTATCGGTCACACGTTTGATACGCCGCAGCATGGTGTCGTCCAGCGGTACGATGTCACCGTTGTAGCGCACCTGCGTACAGACGTTGAGGATCTCCTGCAACGCGCCTTTGCAAATTAGCTGATGCACATCGTCCTGCTCAGCCACCACCACGGACATCCGGCGGCGCTCAAAGTCGAACGGGATCTCGTCGATTTTCTGCCAGCGTTCGGACAGCCCACGCGCCGAGTTTTCATCGACGCCTTCCAGCACCGCGGTATCCAGCAGGTTTTTCAGCCCGGTCTGATAATGGCTGTTCAGCCAGGCGTTATGCAGCACGCGTTCGCTGGTTTTGCCGGAGATATCGGTGTGATTCTCCAGCACGATTTTGTCCTGCGTCAGGGTGCCGGTTTTGTCGGTGCAAAGAATATCCATCGCGCCAAAGTTCTGGATGGCGTCGAGGTGTTTAACAATCACTTTCTGTTTCGACAGCTTCACCGCCCCGCGCGCCAGCGTGGAAGTGACGATCATCGGCAGCATTTCCGGGGTCAGGCCGACCGCCACGGACAGCGCAAACAGCGCCGCTTCCCACCAGTCACCTTTGGTGTAGCCGTTGATCAGCAGTACCACCGGGGCCATCACCAGCATAAAACGGATCAGCAGCATGCTGACGCGGCTAATGCCTTTCTGGAATGCGTTCGGCTCGTTTTCCTGTTCGCTCACCCGCCCGGCCAGTTGACCAAACCAGGTGTTGCCGCCGGTCGCGAAGACAATCGCCTGCGCCGTGCCGCTCACCACGTTGGTGCCCATAAAGCAGATAGTGTCGCTTTCCAGCGGGTTACTTTGCTGCGGCACACGGGTGCGCGCCACTTTCTCTACCGGCAAAGATTCTCCGGTGAGCGAGGCCTGAGCCACGAACAGATCGCGGGCCTGAAATACGCGCAGATCCGCCGGGATCATGTCTCCGGCAGACAGTTTTACGATATCGCCCTGCACCAGCCGATCGAGAAGGATCTCAAGCCAGCGGCTTTCGCCTTGATCGTTGACCACCCGCAGCACCGTCGCGGTGTTGCTGACCATCGCTTTCAGCGCATCCGCTGCCCTGGTGGATCGCGCTTCCTGAACGAAGTTCAACAGAGTGGAAATCCCCACCATCAGCGCGATTACCCCGGCCGCGAACACGTCTTCGGTGGAGTATGAAATAAGCCCGAGAAGGGTCAGTAGCAAGTTAAACGGGTTGCGATAGCACAGCCACAGATGCACCCACCACGGCGATGGCTTCTGCGCCGGGATAACATTGCTGCCGTGCTGTTCGCGAGCGTCTTCCACTTCCGACGGATTCAGCCCTTCCGGGTGGCTGTGAAAGGCACGCCAGATTTCATTTTCATCCATCGCCGCGACGTTAAGACACTGTTTGCTTAACGAGTCCGGGATCGGCGTGGCAGCCAGATTTTTACCGTCAGGCAGCGGGTCGCGGCTAACCAGACGATGTGGCAGGTGGCGGCTGAGCTGCGCGAACAGCTGCCGGGTAATGTTTTTCAGCATAATACGTCCCTCTGCGCTCACCGTTCGGCGATCGCGGGTTTCTAACAGGCACAGCAAAGCCGCACCTGAAGGGCACTTTATGTGTTAAAACAGGGACATCAGAGAAGGGACGTCACTGCCTCACGCGTTGTCCGGCAAGGCAGTGCAAGACTGGCTTACCGGAAAAAAATGTTGCTCCATCGATGATGGGGAGTGGGATCGGGATCCATACAGCCTCCGGTAAGTGAAAAAACGCGGCACACGAGATGTGCAGAGAATGACAATGCGCAGCGACAATGCCAGTATCCTACGCCTAAATTCCTAAACGAAACGTATACCAGACTTTACCCATTGAACTGTTTCTCGGCGCGTTTACGCTTATAATCACACCGCCTTTACTGACACGGGAAAAAAGGATGCAAAACCGGCTGACTATCAAAGACATTGCGCGCTTAAGCGGCGTTGGGAAATCAACTGTCTCCCGTGTCCTGAATAACGAGAGCGGCGTCAGCCAGCGAACCCGCGAACGGGTGGAAGCGGTGATGAATCAGCATGACTTTTCCCCTTCCCGTTCGGCCCGGGCGATGCGCGGTCAGAGCGATAAAGTGGTGGCGATCATTATGAGCCGTCTGGATTCGCTGTCGGAAAACCTCGCGGTGCAGACCATGCTTCCGGCCTTCTACGAGCAGGGTTACGACCCGATCATGATGGAAAGCCAGTTCTCCGCGGAGAAGGTGACGGAGCATCTCGGCATGTTGCGCCGCCGCAATATCGACGGCGTGGTGCTGTTTGGTTTTACCGGTATTTCCGACGCAATGCTTACGCCGTGGCGCGACACTCTGGTGATGCTGGCGCGCGACGCCAAAGGCATTGCCTCGGTGTGCTACGACGATGAAGGGGCCATCACGCTGCTGATGCAGGCGCTGTTTGATAAAGGCCACCGCCACATCAGCTATCTCGGCGTGCCGCACAGCGATGTGACCACCGGGAAGCGCCGCCACAATGCGTATCTCACCTTCTGCAAACAACACAAACTGCACCCGGTCGCTGCCCTGCCCGGCCTGGCCATGAAACAGGGTTACGACGCCGTCGCCAGCGTCACCCACAGCGAAACCACCGCGCTGGTGTGTGCCACCGATACCCTGGCGCTCGGTGCCAGCAAATATCTGCAAGAACAGCGCAACGACACCCTGCAACTCGCCAGCGTCGGCAACACGCCGCTGATGAAGTTCCTGCACCCGGAAATTGTGACCGTCGATCCCGGCTACGGCGAAGCCGGACGCCAGGCCGCACACCAGTTGATCGAACAGATCAACGGCCGCGCACAGCCACAGCAGCTGGTGATCCCCGCCGCCCTGACCTGACGTTTCACCGATCGCAAAACGATTTATTGTGATCGCCGCCCTGTTTCGGGAACGTTCCCATTTTGCAAAATAAGCGAAACGGATAGGCTTGCGTCCAGGTCATTACTCTCTTCTTGAGGCTTCATGATGAGCAAAGTCAGACAACAGGATATCGATCAGCTGATCGAATTGGTGGGCGGTCGGGACAACATCGCCACGGTCAGCCACTGCATTACCCGCCTGCGTTTCGTGCTGAACGATCCGGCGAAGGCCAACCCGAAAGCCATCGAAGAATTGTCGATGGTCAAAGGCTGCTTCACCAACGCCGGGCAGTTCCAGGTGGTTATCGGCACCGACGTGGGCGATTACTACAAAGTGCTGATCGCCAGCACCGGGCAGGCTTCAGCCGATAAAGAGCAGGCCAAACTGGCAGCACGCCAGAACATGAAATGGCACGAGCGGATGATCTCGCACTTCGCGGAGATCTTCTTCCCGCTGCTGCCAGCGCTGATCAGCGGGGGCCTGATCCTCGGTTTCCGTAACGTCATCGGCGATGTGCCGATGAGCAACGGCCAGACCCTGGCGCAGATGTATCCGGGCCTGAAAACCCTGTATGACTTCCTGTGGCTGATTGGCGAGGCTATCTTCTTCTATCTGCCGGTCGGCATCTGCTGGTCTGCGGTTAAGAAAATGGGCGGCACCCCGATCCTCGGCATCGTACTGGGGGTCACGCTAGTTTCTCCGCAGCTGATGAACGCCTACGAACTCGGGAGCAAAATCCCGGACGTGTGGAACTTCGGTCTGTTTGCGATTGAGAAAGTCGGCTATCAGGCGCAGGTGATCCCGGCATTACTGGCGGGTCTGGCGCTCGGCATGATTGAAACACGCCTCAAACGCATTGTGCCGGATTACCTGTATCTGGTTGTGGTGCCGGTGTGCTCGCTGATCCTCGCGGTGTTCCTGGCCCACGCGCTTATCGGTCCGTTTGGCCGCATGATTGGCGACGGCGTGGCCTTCGCGGTGCGTCACCTGATGACCGGCAGCTTCGCCCCGATTGGTGCCGCGCTGTTCGCCTTCCTTTATGCCCCGCTGGTGATTACCGGCGTGCATCAAACCACGCTCGCCATCGACATGCAGATGATCCAAAGCATGGGCGGGACGCCGGTGTGGCCGCTGATTGCGCTGTCTAACATTGCGCAGGCTTCTGCGGTGGTCGGCATCATTATCTGTAGCAAGAAACATAACGAGCGTGAGATTTCCGTGCCCGCCGCCATTTCCGCCTTCCTCGGCGTGACCGAACCGGCGATGTACGGCATCAATCTCAAATACCGCTTCCCGATGTTATGCGCGATGGTCGGTTCTGGCCTCGCGGGCCTGCTGTGTGGCCTGAACGGCGTGATGGCGAACGGCATTGGCGTCGGTGGCTTGCCGGGCATCCTCTCCATTCAGCCAACGTTCTGGCAGGTGTATGCCGTCGCGATGGCGATTGCCGTGATTATCCCGATTGTTCTCACCACTGCGGTGTATCAGCGTAAGTTCCGTCAGGGCGCGCTACAGATTGTATAAATCCTTTTGGGGCGCGCTTGCGCCCCGTTCTGTTTTAACCAGGAAAGCCTTATGAACAACCTCCCTCACTGGTGGCAAAACGGCGTTATCTACCAGGTCTATCCAAAAAGTTTTCAGGACACCACCGGCAGCGGCACCGGTGATTTACGTGGCGTCACGTTGCGTCTGGAATACCTGAAAACCCTCGGCGTGGACGCCCTCTGGCTGACGCCATTTTATGTCTCACCGCAGGTGGATAACGGCTACGACGTAGCGAATTACACCGCCATCGACCCGGCTTACGGCACGCTGGATGATTTTGACGAACTGGTGACCGAAGCCAAATCACGCGGCATTCGTATCGTGCTGGATATGGTGCTCAACCATACTTCCACGCAGCATCCGTGGTTCCAGGCATCGCTCGACCCGGATAGCCCGCACCGCGAGTTCTACATCTGGCGCGACGGTAAATCCGGCGAATTGCCGAACAACTGGCGTTCAAAATTTGGCGGCAATGCGTGGCAGTGGCACGCCGAAAGCGAGCAGTATTATTTGCACCTTTTCGCCCCGGAACAGGCGGACCTCAACTGGGAAAACCCGGTGGTGCGCGAAGAGCTGAAAAAGGTCTGTGAATTTTGGGCCGATCGCGGCGTCGACGGCCTGCGTCTTGATGTGGTGAATCTGATTTCTAAAGACCCTACGTTCCCGAACGATCCGGTCGGTGATGGGCGCTGTTTCTACACCGACGGCCCGCGCGTTCACGAATTTTTGCAGGAAATAAGCCGCGACGTGTTTATGCCGCGCGACTTAATGACGGTGGGCGAAATGTCCTCCACCACGCTCGATCACTGTCAGCAGTACGCCTCCCTGGCGGGCAATGAGCTGTCGATGACGTTCAATTTCCATCACCTTAAAGTCGACTACCCCGGCGGTGAAAAATGGACGCTCGCCAAACCCGATTATGTGGCGCTGAAAGCGCTGTTCAGCCATTGGCAGCAGGGGATGCACAACCGGGCTTGGAACGCGCTGTTCTGGTGTAATCACGATCAGCCGCGCATCGTGTCGCGCTTTGGTGATGAAGGCGAGTACCGCGTCCTGGCGGCGAAAATGCTGGCGATGGTGCTGCACGGGATGCAGGGCACGCCGTACATTTATCAGGGCGAAGAAATCGGCATGACCAACCCGCATTTCACGACGATCGCCGATTATCGCGACGTGGAAAGCCACAATATGTACGCGGAGCGGCACGCGCAGGGCCGTGATGCTGATGAATTATTGGCGATTCTGGCCACTAAATCGCGCGACAACAGCCGCACACCGATGCAGTGGAACACGGAAACATACGGTGGTTTTACCACCGGTGAGCCGTGGATTGGCCTGGCCGACAACGTGCAGGAAATTAACGTTGAGGCGGCGCTGAAGGACCCGGATTCGGTGTTCTACACCTATCAACAGCTGATTGCCCTGCGGAAAGCCGAGCCGCTGCTGACGTGGGGGAATTATCAGGATCTGCTGCCGGAACATCCGTCGCTGTGGTGCTATCGCCGCGAATGGCAGGGCCAGCAGTTGTGGGTGGTGGCGAACCTCAGCCGTGAAAGCCAGCCGTGGCAGCCGGAAAATGTGGACGGTGAATGGGACGTGGCGATGAGCAACTATCCGAACGTCGATGCCCAGCCGGGCGCGATGACGCTGCGCCCGTTTGAAGCGGTGTGGTGGATACAGAAGTAATGTGTTGAATTGCCCGGCGGCGCAAGCTTGCCGGGCCTACAACGACACATTGCGTAGGCCCGCGCAAGCTTGCGCCGCCGGGCATTTATTACGCGTTTGGTATTCCGGCCATGGTTTCGGCGCTCTCTTTTGTCTGCGACGCATGTTCCTCTTTCGCCTTCAGCTTGTCCCAGGCACGGAAGAACGGATAATAAATCACCAGCGAAATCCCGAGGTTTACCGCCTGCAACACCGTGCCGGAAATGTGTCCGCCGGTCGCCAGATAGCCGCTGATGAAAATCGGCGTGGTGAACGGTAGCGCTATCCCCGCAGGTGGCGCCACCAGCCCGGTCGCCATCGAGGTGTAGGTGACAATCACCAGCAGCACCGGCGTCAGGATAAACGGCAGGAAGAAGTACGGGTTCATCACCAGCGGAATACCAAACACCATCGGTTCGCTGATGTTGAACAGCGCGGCTGGCGCGGCGATTTTACCCAGCTGTTTCATCTGTGCGCTGCGGCTGCGGAACACCATGAAAATCACCAGCCCTAACAGCGCGCCCGTGCCGCCCGGCGCAATCCACAAATCGTAGAACTGCTGAGTGATAATGTGTGGAATCGGCAAGCCGTTCTGGAATGCGGTCAGGTTTTCCGCCATGTTCGACAGCCACACCGGCTGAATGAACACCAGCACAATCGCGTCGCCGTGCAGGCCGAGCGTCCACAAAATTCCAATCAGAATCACCGAGATAATCATCCCCGGCAGCGTGCCGCCGACGTGATGCATCGGGATGCCGATCAACGTCGCAATCATGCTGTTGATGTCGCCGAACGGTGAGGCTTCCACCGCCAGACGCAGCGCCAGCACCACCGCCAGCACGCAGAAACCCGGCACCAGTGCGAGGAACGATTTTGCTACCGCAGGCGGGACGCCGTCCGGCATACGAATCACCAGGTTACGGTTGGCGACAAATCGGTAAATCTCCGTGGAAAGCAGCGAAATCACAATCGCCACAAACAGCCCCTGACTGCCGACCATACTCACCGGAATCACCCCTTTCACCACTTCCGCCGCGCCGTGAACCGGCGTAAACAGCGTGTTCTGCGGAATGGTCATCACGAACGCCACCAGCGACATCGCCCCGGCGGTGAGCGGATCGAGCGTGCGGTATTTTTCCGCCAGGCGATACGCAATGCCGAAGCTCGAAATCAGCGCCATGATGTCGTAGGTCGCTTTCACCGGATACAGCATTTTGTCACGCCAGACGTCGCCAAAAAGATGCGTCATCATGTCGGCGTAACCCGGCACCGGCAGGTAGGCAAAAATCAGGAAAAATGAGCCAATCAGCATAAACGGCATGTTAAGAATGATGCCGTCACGCACCGACAATACGTGCTTCTGCCCGGCGATTTTCAGCGCGACGGGCATGACATAGCGTTCAATAAGCGTAGTTTTTGACATGGTGAAACCCCGTCTCTTCCGTTAAAAAGCCGAACTCAGTTAAATTGTGGTAACCACTGACGATTCAGGGTTAACACTTCCTCAAGCAGCGCCTGTGCATCGGTGATGTTGCCCACCAGCGGGTTAGTCACCAGCGCCAACAGCGCACTTTCCCGACAGCCGTGAACCGCCGCCTCAATCGTTAAGTGTTCGAACGCTTTGACCTGCTGAGTGAGTCCGTTCATCGCCGGGGGCAGCGGGCCAAACGCCAGCGGCCGCGCGCCCTGCGCGTCAATAATGCTGTTGGTTTCCACCACCGCATCGTCGTCCAGGCCGTGAATCGCCCCGTTGTTACGGGTGTTCACCACCATCTCTTTGCCCAAATTGTTGTGAATCGCGTTGATCAACTCCACCGCCACTTCGGAGTAATAGGCGCCGCCGCGGAAGCTCAGCTGCTCGGGCTTTTCGTCCAGATTCGGATCGGCATACAGCGCAAACAGCTCCTGCTCGACCTTCATCACTTGCTCCGCGCGGGTGCCTTTGCTTTTCGCCGCGTCGATTTCGTCCGCCAGCATCGCCGGAGTCAGCCAGAAATAGCGATGATACGGGCACGGAATGGCTTTCAGCGCCCGCAGGAAATCGGCAGGCCACGGCAGCTCTTTGATGTTGTTCATCGACAGCGCATTGCCGTCGCACAGCATCTCAATCACTTTCGCGGTGACGTCTTGATGGTCCTGCATCACTTTGTGGATCCACACCATGTGGTTCAGCCCGGCGAAACGCAGGTTCAACGTGGCTTCGTCGGCGTTGAGCATTTTGCCAATCATGTGCTGCATGTTGATGGGCACGTTGCACAGGCCAATGATTTTCGCCTTGCTGTAGCGGCTGACCGCTTCGGTGACGATCCCCGCCGGGTTGGTGAAGTTGAGAATAAAGGCGTCAGGGGCCAGTTCTTCCACTTTCCGCGCCACCTCAAGAATCACCGGAATGGTACGCAGCGCCTTGGCGAAGCCGCCCACGCCAGTGGTTTCCTGGCCCAGCAGGTTGTATTTCAGTCCTAACCGTTCATCCTGAGCGCGCGCCGCCAGTTGCCCAACACGCAGCTGCGTCAGCACGAAATTGGCCCCACGAATCGCATCATCCAGCGTGAAATGCACGCTGACTTTGACGTGTTCGAGTCCTTTGTGTTTGAGCATTCGCTGGGTCAGCGCGGCGATAACGTCGACTTTTTCGCGCCCTGATTCCACGTCCACCAGCGCCAGTTCTGTCACCGGAAGCTGCTCGTAACGCAGGATAATCCCTTCTATCAGTTCCGGGGTGTAGCTGCTGCCGCCGCCGATCACGGCGATTTTTAAGGATTGCATGATGACCTCGTTTTCGGCACACGAAAGCCCACGCGTGAACGTGAACGCCACGCGGAAGTGCCTGTCAGGAAATAAAGGAAATTAGTGAGCGATCAGGGCCAGCGCTTTATCGAGTACCGCCGCGCCGCGCATCATGCCGTAGTCGGCCATGTCGATAACCGCGACGGCTTTACCCTGCGGCTCGGCGATAGCGGACAGGCGGGCAATTTCATATTTGACCTGTGGGCCCAGCAGCACCACATCGGCGCCCGGCAGCTCGCGTTCAAACTCAGCGACGGGCACGGCGTAGATATCCAACTCCAACGCACGCAGCTGCGCTTCGGCCTTCATTTTATTCACCAGCATGCTGGTCGACATTCCGGCGGCACAGCATAAAACGATTCGTTGCATGACTTTCCCCTTCAGTGATTCATACGGTCAATCTGGATGCGCATGACTATATTGTTAAGATTATGTAATGGTGAAGGCTATATGAAATTTATTTTCATGGATGTGATCAATGCGTAATTTTCAGCCATTATTTGCGCCTGCGAAGCGGGAAGATCACGTGAAAACGTAGGCGTCATTAGGAATTAATGGTATAAAGTGGGTTATCAATAAGTGAAAAATATTTTCAAACCGTGATTTCGCGCAAAGGGCAGAACCGGATGGATATCGTTGGTCAACTGAAGGATGGAATGAGCCGATTCAGCACCCAGGAGTCCCGGGTGGCGGCGTTTATTCTGGAAAACATGAGTTTTACCGCCAGCGCCTCGATTGACGAACTGGCGGCAAAAGCGGGCGTCAGCCCGGCGACCATCACCCGTTTTGCCCGTTCCGTAGGCTGCGACGATATCCGTGACCTGCGTAAGCAACTGGCGCAGGCCAGCGAACGCCGCTCGACCTGGGTGTCGGGCAACAGCGCCGCCCTGCCGTCCAGCTGGCGCGACCGCTTTGATAGCGTCAACCTGACCCTGACTCACCAACTGCAGCACACCAGCGAAAGCGCGGTGGATAAGCTGAAAGCGCGGCTGCAAACCGCCCGTGCCGTTCACTGTTTCGCTCTCGGCGAGCAGGACATCCCGCTCGCAACCCTGCTGCAACACCAGCTTCTGCCCCTCGGTATCGCCATCAATCTGTGCCAGGACGGCAACCTGATGCGCATGATTGCCAGCACCCTTAGCGACGATCACGTGCTGTTGGTGTTAGCCACCGGCCCGGCGGATAACCTGCTGCAAAGCGCCACGTTACAGGCCAGAATGCAGGGCGCGACTATCTTTGCCCTCACGCCGGATAACCACGCGCTGAGCAACATGGCTGCCGAAGTACTGCCGCTGGCCCCTTCCGCCCAGGCTGCGCGTTACGCGCTGCTGATGCTGGTCGATTTGCTGAACGACACCCTCATCGCGTGATCTTTCTCACAGCGTTGTTTGCACAGTGAACAACTGATTTCGCTGCTTTTTTACCCACCTCAAATTCTCCGTATTTTCACCTTCAGCCGTGTTGCCCGTCTGCTGCGCTATCCCATTTTTACTTTGTTCTGAATCAAAAAAATCGCAAACATGTTTAATGCATAGCACTACATATAGAACTTAGAATGCATCCCGACCCTATATATTGTATTAAACGATGGAGTGATCATGACACCGCATGTGATGAAACGAGACGGCTGTAAAGCGCCTTTCAACTCAGCACGCATCCAGGAAGCAATCCTGCGTGCGGCCAAAGCAGCGGGAGTCGATGACGCAGACTATTGCGCCACCGTCGCAGACGTCGTTAGTGCTCAGATGCAGGGCCGTGATCGCGTTGATATCAACGAAATCCAGACCGCGGTCGAAAACCAGCTGATGGCTGGCCCGCACAAACAGCTGGCACGCGCTTACATTGAATACCGTCACGACCGTGACGTTCAACGCGAAAAGCGTGGCCGCCTGAATCAGGAAATTCGTGGTCTGGTTGAGCAGACCAACTCCGCGCTGCTCAACGAAAACGCTAACAAAGACAGCAAAGTGATCCCGACCCAGCGCGACCTGCTGGCGGGCATCGTGGCCAAACACTACGCACGCCAGCATCTGCTGCCGTACGACGTGGTACAGGCGCACGAGCGCGGTGAAATTCACTATCACGACCTCGATTACTCACCATTCTTCCCGATGTTTAACTGCATGCTTATCGACCTCGACGGCATGCTGACTCAGGGTTTCAAGATGGGTAACGCGGAAATTGAGCCGCCAAAATCCATCTCAACGGCCACCGCCGTCACCGCACAGATTATCGCGCAGGTTGCGAGCCACATTTACGGCGGCACCACCATCAACCGTATTGATGAAGTGCTGGCCCCGTTCGTGAGCGCAAGTTTCGAGAAACACCGCAAAACCGCAGAAGAGTGGCAGATCCCGGATGCCGACGGATACGCCCATACTCGCACCGAGAAAGAGTGCTACGACGCGTTCCAGTCGCTGGAATATGAAGTCAACACGCTGCACACCGCCAACGGCCAGACGCCGTTCGTGACCTTTGGCTTTGGCCTGGGCACCAGCTGGGAATCGCGAATGATCCAGCAGTCTATTCTGCGTAATCGTATTGCTGGCCTCGGCAAAAACCGCAAAACCGCAGTGTTCCCAAAACTGGTGTTTGCGATCCGTGATGGTCTGAACCACAAAGTCGGCGACGCCAACTACGACATCAAGCAGCTGGCGCTGGAGTGTGCGAGCAAGCGTATGTATCCGGACATCCTGAACTACGACCAGGTGGTGAAAGTGACCGGTTCGTTCAAAACGCCAATGGGCTGTCGCAGCTTCCTCGGCGTGTGGGAAAACGAAAACGGCGAGCAAATCCACGAAGGCCGCAACAACATCGGCGTGATCAGCCTCAACCTGCCGCGCATTGCGCTGGAAGCCAAAGGCGACGAAGCGGCATTCTGGACATTGCTGGACGAACGTTTGCAGCTCTCCCGTAAGGCGCTGATGACCCGCATCGCCCGTCTGGAAGGCGTGAAAGCGCGCGTGGCCCCAATCCTGTATATGGAAGGTGCCTGCGGCGTGCGTCTGAACGCTGACGATGACGTATCAGAAATTTTCAAAAACGGTCGCGCATCCATTTCCCTGGGCTATATCGGCATTCACGAAACCATTAACGCGCTGTTTGGCGATTCGCACATGTACGACAGCGACGCGCTGCGCGAAAAAGGCGTGGCCATTGTGCAGCGTCTGCGTGACGCCGTGGACCAGTGGAAAGACGAAACCGGTTACGGGTTCAGCCTGTACAGCACGCCAAGTGAAAACCTGTGCGACCGCTTCTGCCGTCTCGACACCGCCGAGTTTGGCCTGGTCGACGGCGTGACCGACAAAGGGTATTACACCAACAGTTTCCACCTCGATGTGGAGAAGAAGGTTAACCCGTACGACAAGATTGATTTCGAAGCGGCCTATCCGCCTATCGCTAACGGCGGTTTCATTTGCTACGGCGAATACCCGAACATTCAGCACAACCTGAAAGCGCTGGAAGACGTGTGGGATTACAGCTATCAGCACGTGCCGTATTACGGGACCAACACGCCGATCGACGAATGCTACGAATGCGGCTTTACCGGTGAGTTCGAGTGCACCAGCAAAGGCTTCACCTGCCCGAAATGTGGTAACCACGACGCCGCGCGCGTGTCAGTGACTCGCCGCGTGTGTGGCTATCTCGGCAGCCCGGACGCACGTCCGTTCAACGCCGGGAAGCAGGAAGAAGTGAAGCGTCGCGTGAAGCATTTGGGGAATGGGCAACTGGGCTAAGCGGGCATTCAGCCACGTTTTCCCCCTCTCCCCAACCCTCTCCCTCAGGGAGAGGGAGTAAATCAAAACACGCTCCGATCTTGTTCCCTCTCCCTTTGGGAGAGGGAGTAAAAGCCTTACCTGCGACTCCACATATCGCTCCGTTTTTCGCATAGCAATGGATGTCAGAACAAGGCGGCAAACGAGAGAGTCCCGGGGAGCTTACTAAAGTCAGTGAACCGGGCGAGCGAGCGAAGCCAACGCGGTTATGGCATTCAGTGAGAAGCGAAAATGAATTATCATCAATACTACCCTGTCGACATCATCAACGGCCCCGGCACGCGCTGTACGCTGTTCGTTTCCGGCTGCGTGCATGAATGCCCTGGCTGCTACAACAAAAGTACCTGGCGGTTGAACTCCGGCCTGCCGTTTACCGATGACATGGCCGACCGCATCATCGCCGATCTGAACGATACGCGCGTCAAGCGTCAGGGAATTTCGCTGTCAGGCGGCGATCCGCTGCATCCGCAAAACGTGGCGGAAATTCTGCGATTGGTGAAACGCATTCACGCGGAATGCCCGGGGAAAGATATTTGGGTGTGGACGGGCTACAAGCTCGAAGAACTGAACGCGGAACAGTTGGAAGTGGTGAATCTCATCAATGTGCTGGTCGATGGCAAGTTTGTGCAGGACCTCAAAGACCCGGCGCTTATCTGGCGGGGCAGCAGCAATCAGGTGGTTCATCACCTGCGCTAAACAAAAAGCGGAGCTCTGGCTCCGCTTTTTTGTATCAGAACCGGCTCACGCACTCCATCGCCACGGTTTTAAACTCGCTGAAGTTTTTGCAGACACAGAGCCGCGCCATAGCGCGCTCACGCAGGAAAGTGACGAAAATATCGTAAATCGCCATCGCCTCTTCGTATTCGCTTTTGCTGATGGCGAGCAGGAAAATCACCTGCGCGGTTTCATCGCCCCAGGCAATCCCCTTCGGGGCCAGCACCGTGTAGACCACCGTTTTCTTCGCCATTAACCCCAGGGCGTGCGGCAAGGCAATGCCATCCCCGAGAATAGTGCTGACAATCGCCTCACGTTCAATGACCGAAGCGACAAAGTCGTCATCGACAAACCCTTCATCGTTCAGCTGATTGCACAGTTCAGCCAGCAGCGTTTGCTGATCGACTGGCTCGTTGATGATGCGGAAATGGCGTGCATCAAAGAACTTCTCCAGCATCCACGGGCGGGTGCGGTCCACCAGCACCAGCTTGCCGATTTGCTCCAGCTGATAGTCGGTTGGGAACGGCGACATCACTACCACCGGCTTGTCCTTCTCGGTGATACGCACCGTCGAGACCACGAAGTCTTCGCTGATGCCATCCCGCTGTTCGTAATCGCGCAGGGTGATGGTTTCGGTCATCACCAGCTGCGGGTACTTGCGTTGCAGCACCGCTTCAATCATCCGCACCATCGCATTGCCCGCATCGCACACCAGCAGCACGCGCGGCTGGCGCTGATAACCGATGTTGTAATGGCGCTCCAGCCCTACGCCGATGTGCAGCACCAGGAAACCCATTTCGTTTTCGCTGATGGTCCACGGCGTGTATTTGCTCCAGCCGGACACCGCCGCCAGGGTCATATCCCAGGCCATCGGATAGTGCTGTTTGATGTTATCGAGCAGCGGATTAGGGATCATAATCTGGTAGCGCACGCGGGTGATCATGGTCTTGATGTGGGTCAGCAGGTCCGCGTGCAGCTGCTCATCGCTGAGCATGTTGTAGTTATAGTGGCTGTTGATGTATTGCAGGATGTAGTTCACCAGCGCTTCATCGTCGTCGGCGTTAATCTGGCTCGGGGCGATGTCCTGCACCTGGCGCGCCGCAATATGCACTCGCAGCCAGTTCTCTTCCGAAGGGGCCAGCGTTTTGGCCGCCAGCTGTTGAATCGCGACGGCGATATCCCGGGCCGCATTGCGCACCGCATCATCGACATCGTCGGCGGTAAATTCCGGTAACGGATACCCCTCGCTAACGCGACGCACTGCCACTGCGCAATACAGCCGCACGAACAGTTCACCTTCGTCGGTGAGGCGAATGTGCCAGCGGCTGAACGCGTCCTGTAACACGGAGGTCAGTTGCTCAGGCACGCCCGCATTGAGCGCTTCCTGGGTCAGTAGCGGGTTGGTGCTGTCCTGCTGCGCCAGTTGCCATAGCAGGTCCGTCAGGCAGGCGCGGATGGTCATTTCACTGCCGAACAGCTTCACGCCGTGGCGAGGACGCGTCTCCAGCGTCAACTGATAACGGGCCAGCCATTCACGCACTTCTGCCATGTCGCCCTGCAAGGTGGCGCGACTGACAAACCATTCATCGGCCAAATCTTCCAGCTTCAAAGAAAAGGCCGACGTCAGAAAACGGACCATTAAATAATGCACCCGCTCGCTGCCGGTTCGCGGAATACGCAACAGGCGCGGACGGGAATCCTGCAAAGACTGGAACAGCGTCGGGTCATCCACACGCAGCTGATAACCGTTACCCCGGCTCAGCACAAACTGTGCGCCGTGTTGAATCAGCAGGGCATTGAGCGCGGTGATATCTGCCCGAACCGTACGCGTAGAAACGGATAACCGCTGGGCGAGCTCGTCCTGCGGCAGCGTTTCGTTTTGCAACATATCAAACAGTTGCGCTAAGCGTTGGTTCGGGAATCGCACTCGGGTGTCCTCTCTTCAAAACGGGCGATGGTCGCCCGACGTCCAGCTTAATTTTTGGGTGATATCACCATTTGCGATGGGCTGCCTACCGCGGTATAGCCTGGCTCGAAGGTCAATTTGCCGGTGTGCGGCGCGACCTTGAAGCGGGTGATGTTGTCACTGCGCTGGTTCATGACGTAAAGCCACTGGCCTTTCGGGTCCAGCGTAACGGTGCGCGGGTAATCCCCACGGGTCCACACATCATCCTGATGAATGAGCTCACCGTCGGCGGATACCGTAAAGTGTGCGACGCTGTTATGCAAACGATTGGCGACATATAACTGTTTCCCATCGTGACTCAGCGTCAAACCGGCCGCAAAATTGGTGCCTTTATAGTCTTTTGGCAGCGACGAGACGGTTTTGCCTTCGGTCAGCGTGCCCTTCGCCGGATCGAGACGGTAGTGGGTCAGCGTCGAAGCTTCTTCGTTGATTAACCATAGCCCATCGCCCTTCGGCGTGAAGACAAAGTGCCGTGGCCCGGCACCTTTGGAAGACGCAGCAATAAACGGCGGCGTGTTCGGCGTCAGCTTGCCGGTGGCATCATCAAGCTGATACTGGTAGATCCGGTCGAGACCCAGATCGGTGGAGAAGACGTATTTCCCCTGCGGATCGGCGGCGATCATGTGCGCGTGCGGTCCGTTATGATCGCTGGCGGCAAAGCTCCCTTCAACGGCGGCTTCCGGTTTGCTCGCGCCCGCCGGGCCTTCATCCTGATGGGTGTCCGTGGCCTCACCGAGGCTGCCGTCTTCTTTCACCGGCAGTACCGCGATCGTGCCGCTGACGTAGTTGGCTACCAGCAGGTGGCGACCGTTCGGCGTCAGGGACAGATACACCGGGCCCGCGCCGCCGGAAGAGACCTGATTCAGCTCGGTCAGACTGCCGTCGTCAGCCACTTTCCAGGCCTGCACCACACCTTTTTCCGCTTCACTGGCGGCGTACAGCGTTTTGCCGTCGTGAGAGACGGTCAGCTGTGCGGCGTTGGGTAAGGCGCTGACCAGAGTTTTATCGTGCAGGTCGCCGGTGGCAGGATCGACCGCAAAACGGTACAGGCCTTCGCCGTTCGGGTTATAGGTGCCGACCCAGGCGAATTGTGCCTGTGCGTTGGCGGCGGAAGCGAGAAGTGAGAATGAAGCGACAAGCAGATGGCGTGCGGACAGCATGGGAACTCCTTGACGGTTGTGATGTGTGGTGCGGTCTGATGCCCTCTCCCCGCCCCTCTCCCACAGGGAGAGGGAGAAAAAAATCCCCCTTTCCCTGTGAGACAGGGAGAAAGAAAATCCCCTCTCCCTGTGGGAGAGGGTTAGGGAGAGGGGATAAATTACCCTACCAGCTTTTTCGTCATCTCCAGCAATGTGCGCACATCCGCCGGGCGGGTGTTGCCGCTGTCTTTGTCGATGATCGAACTGTAAATGTGTGGGATCACTTTTTTGACGCCCGCATCGAGGGCTATCTTAAGGATTTCGCTGTAATTTTCCAGATCGATACCGCCGGTCGGTTCCAGCCAGAAATCGTGGCGGGCGCAGGCTTCGGCCACAACCTGATATTCATCACGACACTTCAGGCCACCCATCGGGAAGTATTTGATGGAGCTACAGCCCATGTCTTTCAGCAGCGCAATCGCGGTATCCACCGGCACAATGCCGTCCTGCTCTTTGCTGCTCAATGGACCGGTGGAGATTTTGACCATGCCCGGCGTACCGGTTGGCGACACCAGACCGTTAACCACGGTCTCATTCTGCCCCAACAGCGCGCGACTGGTTGCCACGCCGGTGAACACCTGGTTCACGTGCTGCGGCTGCACTTCGCGGGAAATCTGGCTTACCATTTCGGACTGGTTCGGATCACCCGCGCCAAGGCCGACGGACAGCGCGTTATCAATCAACGCCGCGTATTCACGCATATCAGCAACCGCGGTCGCGACGTCCGGATAATTTTTGGAGAGCACGCCGACCAGCACATGGCCTTCAGCGGCCTCGTAGACTTCGCTGGCGTTGGCTTTCGACCCGGCCAGAACATTCAGACAGACACGGTCACGGTAAAAATTCGGGGTCAGTTTCATGCGTTTTTCTCCTTGTTCAGCACCTGCGCAATGCGGCGTGCCACGATATCCAACTGCTGTGCGTTTACGCTGCGCACATCGGCTTCAATAATGCCTTCGTTAGCTTTGTAGCCGCGGAAGTAGATAGCGTATTCGCCTTTTTTCAGCTCGGCGACCAGGTCACCGGTGGCAATCTGGGTCACGGCTTCATCAAATTTAATTTCGCTTCGGGCGATGTCACGACCCGCGGCATCCCACACCACGCGGGCGGTCACGCCGTTCAGCGCGTTGAGTGCGGCGATAAATGGTGTCATTTTTTCCACCATCTGCGCGCCGCTCTCTTTTTCCGCCGTAAGGTAATGTTCGATGGCGCAGGTCAGGCCGAGAATGCCTTCTTTACCCACTTTCATCGCGCGGCCAATGCCCGCCGTCTGGCGTTTGACCCACTCGACGTACTGCGTTTTACCGATGACCAGACCGCTGGTCGGCCCTTCAATCGCTTTCGCGCCGCTGTAAATCACGAGGTCTGCGCCGGCACGGTAGTAACACTGCAAATCTTCTTCGGCGGCGGCATCGACAATCAGCGGCAGGTTGTGCTTACGCGCCACCACAACCGCCTGCTCGACGCTGAGCATGCTTTTCTGTACGCAGTGGTGAGATTTGATATAGAGGATGGCCGCGGTGCGTGGGGTAATGGCTGCCGCCAGCTGATCGGCGGAACATTCGTTGGCGTAACCCGCTTCGACCATTTTGCCGCCGCCCAGCGCAATCATGGTGCTGACCGGTGCGCCAAAGTTGACGTTATGGCCGCGCGGCAGAACGATTTCGTTATTCTCAACCGGCGTGTTGTGCAGGTTTTCCAGCAGCCAGTCGCTGTCTTTCACCAGCACGCCAGCGATGGACTGCGCGATGCCGGCGGAGGCGCAGGAAACCACCGTCGCGCCTTCTACGTCCAGTAACTTCGCGATGTACTCGCCGGTTTTGTTCACCAGATCTTTCATTTCGAAGTAGTGATTCATGCCGGTCAGGACCGCCTCAACCACTTCCGGGCGCGGGGTCGATACACCGAGCGCCGTCATGCGGCCTGAGGCGTTAATAACCTGTTTCAGCTGATATTTTTCATAAATCGAAGACATGTTCTGCACTCCCTTGTTCGGTCAGATAGCCCTTACCTGCACGGATTGCGGCCAGCGGCACCAGATCCTGGTCCGCCTGCAGGGCGTTGTTTTCGGCATCCACCAGCGTGACCGGCTGGTGTTTCAGGGTGAATACGGTGAGGTCGGCGTCGAAGCCTACCGCCAGTTGGCCTTTATTCTTCAGGCGAATCGCCTCGGCGGCGTTGACGGTCACACAGTCGATCACCTGCGGCAGCGACATCCCGATGGCGAGGAATTTCGCCATCACACGCGCCAGGGAATGGACCGGCCCGCTGATGCGGTTGCGACAGTAAATGTCAGAGCTGATAGTGTGCGGCAGAATGCCCATCGCAATCGCCTGTTTGGCGACGTCGAAACTGAAGCTGGCGGTGCCGTGGCCCACGTCCAGCTTGATGCCGCGTTTCAGGGCACCGGAAACCGAGGCACGCAGCTCGCCCGACGGGGTAAGAATGCGGTTCGGTTTGCCGTTGTAGCAGTGGGTAATGATGTCGCCGGAGGTCAGCAGTTCAGTGATTTCATCGAGGTTCGGCGGGTTATTGCCGATATGCACCATCAGCGGCAGGTCGCCGTTCGCTTTCTGAATGTCTTTCGCTTTTTCGAGCGGCGTGATGCCGTTTTCACCGACCACGCTGCTGCTCATGCGCGCCTTCAGGCCAACGATGAAATTCGGGTGGCGCTGGATGGCGGCCGACGCGGCGTCGGCATCAATGTTCGCCATGTTGGCTAATTCGTTCTGCGCGATAAGGCCCACGCGGGAGATGTTCAGCAGCGCATACACGTCAGTGGCACAAGCGCGAGTCAGTTCGTGGAAGGTATCCACGTCGTCGGCCCCGGTGCTGCCTGCGTCAATAACGGTGGTGACGCCGGTCGCCACGCCTACGCTGTCCGGCTCATCGTTGTAAATGGGCGATTTCGGGTAGCAGTGAACGTGTAAATCAATCCAGCCCGCGCTGACGTAATGCTCGCCGTTGAGAGAGACGACTTTCGTCGCCTCACCGTTAATCTCGCCCAGCGCTGCAATCTTGCCGTCTTTGATGGCGATATCCGTTACCGTATCGTCAACCAGTCGTGCGCGCTTTAGCAGTAAATCAAACATCGCTTTCTCCTTGCAGACTTAGCCGATCGCGACCGGGAAGATGGAACCGAGGATCATCGCCCCGAGGATAGCGCCACCGGTAATCGGCTTCTGCCAGATGTAGAACAGTAACGCGCCGACCAGAGAGCCAATCCCGATGGGAATGGAGGCGGTCATCGCGCTGAGGATAATCAATGGACCGAGGAAGCGGCCAGAGGCGTTACCCGCGCCCATCATCACGTCGGCCCCGTAGGTGGAGTCGCTCTGATTGATGGTGAACTTACGCGCCAGGACAATCAGGTAGCCAATCGCCACACCGATAATCAGGCCCGTCGCCAGTGACGCGGCGAAGTTAGCTACCGGGAAGACGATGCCTGCGCCTAACAGCAGCGCCGGAACGCCAAGGCCAACGCCGGTCTGGATGGCGCCGCCGATGTCCAGGATCCCAACCAGCGACCCTTCAATGATTCGGGCAAACAGGAAGCTCGCACCAAACGCGGCCACCGCGCCGTATACGCCGGTATCAATGCCCGATTTCAACATCGCCACGAAGGCCACTTCGTTGAACGCACCGATGCCATACAGGTAGTACATGTGTGTCCCGGCGAACACGCCGGAGGAAAGCAGGCCGACAAAGATCGGGAATGACCAGTCCGCGTACCAAAAACCTTTATTCTGTTCCATGCGTTATCCCCTTATTTCCCGCTCATGGCGTTGTGCAGCAGATCCAGCCAGTTCGGCACCGTCATGTGGAAGGACTCAATCATTTTCATGTCGAAACCACGGAAGAAGGCACTCAGCACGAACAGGGTCACAATCGCACCCATCATCACTTTAGTGACACGATGCCAGCCGCTCTCTTCAACGCCTTTACCAATCAGGATACCCAGCACCAGGCCAGGGACGGCGTTACCCATAATCAGCTGCGCAGCGCCGCCGAAAATCGTCGCCCAGAAGCCCGATTTTTTACCGGCATCAATCGCCGCCAGCCAGAAGATGACCGGCATGATGATGTTCACCAGCAGGTTGGCCGCAGGAACCAGCACTTTCACCGCCGTAACCTGCAAGGCTTCAGGCACCGCAGACGCCGTGGAGTTAAGGAACGCCACCACTACCATGCCGATCAGACCACAAGCGATCGCCATTTTTTTCGGGTCGTGCAGGGTTTCTGCCACATTGCGGTTTTTGACCATCAGCGCGGCGGCACCCCAGTTCGGGATGATGCGGTGGTCAACGTCCTGAGTGAAGGCCCCCGCCGCCACTGAGGATGCCCAGGCGTTAAAGAAGAAGCCCAGACCAAAAGAGAAGTGGGAAGCCGGGTCACCTTCGCAGGAGTTCAGCTCGCCCAACGTACGAAAAGCGCCCATCCCTTGTGTGGTGGGCGCATGAAACATGCGTGCAGCTCCGGCACCCACACCGACGCCGACCAGGCCGCCAATGATGAGTGATTTAAAGAGAATAATCAGGAACATGAGTCTGTCCTTTTCTAATGGTTATGTTGTCGTGACGAAATCTACTTTGTCGAGATTTAACGCTGTCACGTTGACGGTGACATCCAGCTCAACGCTGAAGGTGCGTCGCTCCCGGCGCAGAAAGATGAACAAAAATGCCTCTTTCCGGACCGATTCCTGCGCATGAACAACCGCCACGTCCTGTGGTTCGATGCGCAGTAAAATGTGCGGTGACGCTTTCATCACCGTACCCTGTACCTGGTTGAGAGCATCGGCAAAGGCGCGTGATTTGGCCTCGCCTTTGCCCTTGACCCTCACCGTGGTGGTGAATTGTTCTTTCATCTTATGCGCCGTATTTCTTCTGCCAGGCCAGCACCAAACGCTCGCCCAACTCTTCTTTATCCATAAAGCCGAAGCCCAGTACGTTCGCGCCTTCGTTGATTGCGGTGACGCCTTCATCCACTGAACGCATGCCGTATTTTGCTTTGTAGCCGTGCTTGGTCTGCGCGGTAATGGCACCTGCGCCACCGCTGCCGCAGAAGGAGATGCCGAAGGTGGCATTTTCTGCTTTCATCACGTCGCCCAGTTTCATATCAGCAGCAACGCCCGGCACGACTACCGCACGGCCACCAGCCTTTTCCACACCTGCTGCAACTTTCTGACCTTTGCCCAGACGATCGCCAATCACTACGGTAATTTGTGTCATGTTTTGCTCCTTAAAGGTTTTCTTTCGCCACTTCGAAGTGCACCGACAACAGCCAGGCTTCTTCATCCGGAAGGTTGCCGAACTGCGCTACCACTTCACGGGCAAGCGACATTGAATCGGGTGAAATTTCTTCAAACAGGCTGGCTTCTACTTCTGGCAGCGGCTCGCCGGTGATTGACCGGTGTGCCATCGCACGGACATGAGATGTCAGCATTTGCTCCTGGACGGCGTTCGGGATGATGCCATGACCTTTCAGCAGGCTGTAAACCTGGCTCAGCATGCGTGTCGCAAGCTCTTCTGTCTGACTCCCAACGTCGGTAATGACTGCTCCGTTGTTCACTCTTATGACCCCGTTTGTTGCGTCTGAGTTAAAACTAACGTGGGCGGTGTTGGGTTTGTAGCGAGTTGTTTTCCACTTCAAAGTGGAAAGGGGAGAGGCGGGAGTGATCTGTCCCACATAATTTCGATGAATACGGATTAAATGCTAGATAAGCGTGATGAATGTCACGAGAAACGGCTGAAAAGAGAGCAGAAAGAAGTGGCAATGCTTTGCGAGCGTTCTCGTAAAACTGTGATGTCGATAAGCTTTTACGATGACGATGAAGGAGAATAACGGAGGGTGCTTGAGGCTTTTTGTCTCAGGCACCCTTCTTCTTAACGGTATTTCTTGTGGTAGGTGTTGCGTGTTCCGGCGAGATCGAGGGCTACGCCCTGCGCTTCCTTGATTTTGCCTTCGTTGGCAAGCTTGGTGGCGCTGTCAATCTGGCCAATCAGAATATCAAAACCGTGGCGGTAATCTTTCATTTCCGCGCTGTCTGCTGCTTTGTCTTCCAGCTTCGGTGGCGTTTGCTTCTGTGCATCGAGCGCCGCAGTACGCATTTTGCCGAGAGCGTCTTTCATCGCCGCGGCATCATCGGTTTTCTGCACGACTTTCAGGTTTTCGGACAGCGTGTCCATGTCGTCGCCCAGGTCGGCAAACGCCGGGGCAGCGCTCATCAGCGCCGTGACGGCCAATAAAGCCAGTACTTTTTTACGCATTGCTCACTTCCTTTTTTATTATTTAACAGGCGTGGCGCGGCAGGTCGCGCCAACATGAGAACACTATTATTGACCGGCGATTTTCATTTCCGGCAGCAGGACGGAACCGCACTGAATGTTGCTACGCGTTTCGATATCGTCGGCCACGGTCACGATATTACGCCACATATCTTTCAGGTTTCCGGCGATGGTGATTTCACTCACTGGATACTGGATTTCACCGTTTTCAACCCAGAAGCCGGATGCGCCGCGGGAGTAATCGCCCGTTACGCCACTCACACCCTGCCCCATCAATTCGGTGACGACAAGGCCGGTGCCCATCTCTTTAAGCAACTTTTCAAAGCTCAGACCCTGACCCTGAATGCGCCAGTTATGAATGCCGCCAGCATGACCGGTGCTTTTCAGTCCCAGTTTGCGGGCGGAGTAGTTGGTCAGCAGCCACTGCGTCAGGATGCCGTCTTTAATGATGTCGCGACGTTCGGTACGCACGCCTTCGCTGTCGAACGGCGTCGATGCCAGGCCTTTCAGCAGATGTGGGTGCTCTTCGATGGTCAGCCATTCCGGCAGAATTTGCTGGCCGAGTGAGTCCAACAGGAACGTCGATTTGCGGTATACCGCGCCACCGGCAATCGCGCCGACCAGATGACCAAACAGCCCGGTTGCCACTTCATTGGCAAAAATCACCGGCGCTTTCATGGTCGACAGTTTACGCGGCGACAGGCGAGACAGCGTGCGTCGCGCACAGTCTTCGCCGACAGATTCCGGATCGAGCAGGTCGCCCATCGCGCGGCCAATGGTGTACGCGTAGTCGCGTTCCATGTCGCCATTTTCTTCGGCGATAACGCAGCTCGAGAGTGAATGTCGGGTAGAGCAATAGCTCTGTAACATGCCGTGGCTGTTGCCGAACACTTTCACGCCGTAGTGGCTGTTGAAGCTGCCGCCTTCGGTATTGGTGATGCGTTTGTCTGCCTTCAACGCCGCTTGTTCAGCGCGCGCGGCCAGCTCAATGGCTTCGTCCGGCGTCACTTCTGCCGGGTGGAACAGGTCGAGATCCGGCGCGTCAAAGGCCAGTAACTCTTTTTCCGCCACGCCCGCGTACGGGTCCGGCGAGGTATAACGTGCGATATCCAGTGCGGCCTGCACGGTACGCGCGACGGCGTCCGGGCTTAAATCCGTGGTGGACGCGCTGCCTTTGCGATTCTGATGGTAAACCGTAATCCCCAGGGCGCCGTCGCTGTTAAATTCGACGTTTTCCACTTCGCCGTAGCGCGTGCTGACGCTGATCCCGGTCGATTTACTGACTCCGACCTCTGCACTATCAGACTTGCCTGCCGCCAGCTCGAGTGCGGTGGAGACGGCTTTTTCCAGTGCTTTACGCTGTTCTGCAACCTGTGTGATTACTTTCATCGCTAATGCCATAATGTAGAAAGGAGTTTATTGAAGTCTAACAGAGAACCGTTTTTCAGTGCGCTCCTTAACTGATAACATGTGTCTCTTTTTTTAGGAGCCTGAGATGACAAAGCAGCCCGATGACTGGCTCGACGACGTGCCCGGTGATGACAAGATTGAAGATGAAGATAATGAAATCATCTGGGTCAGTAAAAGTGAAATTAAACGCGACGCCGAGGAATTAAAAGATCTCGGGGCCGAAATCGTAGAGCTGGGTAAAAACGCGCTGGACAAAATCCCGCTCGATGACGACCTGCGTGCCGCCGTTGAACTGGCACAGCGTATCAAGAAGGAAGGCCGTCGCCGTCAGATGCAGCTGATCGGCAAAATGCTGCGTCAGCGTGACGTAGACCCAATCCGTCAGGCGCTCGACAAGCTGAAAAACCGCCACAACCAGCAGGTTGCCCTGTTCCACAAACTTGAACAGCTGCGCGATCGTCTGGTCGATGAAGGGGATGATGTGGTCGCGGAAGTGCTGAATCTGTGGCCGGATGCCGACCGTCAGCAGTTGCGTTCGCTTATCCGTAACGCGAAGAAAGAGAAAGAAGGCAATAAGCCGCCGAAATCTTCCCGCCTGATATTCCAGTATCTGCGCGAGCTCGCGGAAAACGCTAAGTAAATCATTGCCGGATGGCGCTGCGCTTATCCGGCCTACGATATCGTAGGCCCGGTAAGCAAAGCACATTTCGTGCCCGTGATGCCGTAGGCCCGGTAAGCAAAGCACATTCCGTGCCCGTGATGCCGTAGGCCCGGTAAGCAAAGCACATTTCGTGCCCGTGATGCCGTAGGCCCGGTAAGCAAAGCGCCACCGGGCGTGTCGGTTACTCTACCGCTGCCTGCTCGGCTTTCTTAGCCAGCATATCCAACAGTTTCTGATGAATCCCGCCAAAACCCCCGTTGCTCATCACCAGAATGTGGTCGCCCGGCTGCACGGATTTCGCGATCATGTCGACCAGCGTATCCACGTCTGCACTGCAATGCGCAGGCTGAATGCAGGCTTCCGCCACTTCCGCGACCTGCCACGGAATGTGCTGCGGCTGCAACAGGAACACTTCATCGGCACGGCCGAGAGACGGTGCCAGATCGTCTTTGCAGACGCCCATTTTCATGGTGTTGGAACGCGGCTCCAGCACGGCGAGAATACGCGCCGTTCCGCCGACTTTGCCACGCAGCGCCTGTAGCGTCGCGAGGATTGCAGTCGGGTGATGCGCAAAATCGTCATACACGGTGACGCCGTTGGCTTCGCCGCGCAGCTCCAGGCGACGACGGGCGTTAACGAATGAGCCCAGCGCGTCTGCCGCATCGGCAGGCTTCACGCCCACGTGACGCGCGGCAGCAATCGCCATCAGGCCATTGTGCATGTTGTGCTCGCCCACCAGGCCCCATTTCACCTGACCGACTTTTTCACCGTCGAGGAACACGTCCCACTGGGCGGCATCGGTGGTGATTTTCTTCGCCTGCCAGTGACCCTGCTCGCCCACCAGCTCCTGCTCGCTCCAGCAGCCCATTGCCAGCGTTTGCTTCAGGTTGATGTCATTTTCCGGCGCGATAATACGGCCCTGGCCCGGCACGATGCGCACCAGGTGGTGGAACTGTTTTTGAATCGCTTTCAGATCGTCAAAAATATCCGCGTGATCGAACTCAAGGTTATTGAGGATCAGCGTGCGCGGGCAGTAATGCACGAACTTGGAACGCTTGTCGAAGAACGCGCAGTCATATTCATCGGCTTCAATGACGAAGAACGGGCTGTCGCCCAGACGCGCGGAGACGTCGAAGTTGCCCGGTACGCCGCCGATCACGAAGCCTGGTTTGTAGCCGCAGGCTTCGAGGATCCACGTCGCCATCCCGGCGGTGGTGGTTTTGCCATGGGTACCGGCCACCGCCACGACCCAGCGGTCGCGCAGCACAAAGTCATGCAGCCACTGCGGGCCAGACATGTACGGAATGTTTTTCTCAAGCACCGCTTCAACGCACGGATTGCCGCGGGTCATGGCGTTACCAATGATAACCAGATCAGGCTGCGGCTCGAGCTGGCTCGCGTCATAACCCTGAATCAGGAAGATACCCTGCTCTTCCAGCAGCGTGCTCATCGGTGGATACACATTGGCGTCCGAACCGGTCACTTCATGGCCCAAGGAACGTGCCAGCATCGCCAGTCCGCCCATAAAAGTGCCACAAATCCCCAAAATATGAATGCGCATTCGTCATTATCCCTCTTTCATCAGCCGCGTATTTTACCCTCATGTGAGCGGGCTGAGAAACGCATTTCGGTTAATTCCGTAATTTGCTGGCGCGATTCACCATTACGCGGGATTTTGAATGTTTGTTAAGATTGTTGGACATTAACCGCTTTACTCAACATCAAATGCAGGGAAAGTGTTATGAAAACGTTAGGTGAATTTATTGTCGAAAAGCAGCACGAGTTCTCTCATGCGACCGGGGAGCTCACTGCTTTGCTGTCGGCAATAAAGCTCGGCGCCAAGATCATCCACCGCGATATCAACAAGGCCGGTCTGGTCGATATCCTGGGTGCCAGCGGGGCTGAAAACATTCAGGGCGAAACCCAGCAGAAGCTGGACCTGTTCGCCAATGAAAAGCTGAAAGCCGCACTGAGAGCCCGTGACATCGTGGCTGGTATTGCCTCCGAAGAAGAAGACGAAATTGTCGTTTTCGACGGCTGCGAGCACGCCAAATACGTCGTCTTGATGGACCCACTGGACGGCTCGTCCAACATCGACGTTAACGTCTCCGTCGGCACCATTTTCTCAATCTACCGCCGCGTGACGCCTGTCGGCACACCGGTGACTGAAGAAGATTTCCTGCAACCCGGCAACAAACAGGTCGCGGCGGGTTACGTGGTTTACGGCTCCTCGACCATGCTGGTGTACACCACCGGCTGCGGCGTGCACGCCTTCACCTACGACCCTTCTCTCGGCGTGTTCTGCCTGTGCCAGGAGCGCATGCGCTTCCCGGAAAAGGGCAATACCTACTCGATTAACGAAGGCAACTACATCAAATTCCCGATGGGCGTGAAGAAGTATCTGAAGTTCTGTCAGGAAGAAGATAAGCACACCCAGCGCCCGTACACGTCGCGCTATATCGGCTCTCTGGTGGCAGATTTCCACCGTAACCTGCTGAAGGGTGGGATTTATTTGTACCCAAGCACCGCCAGCCACCCAGAAGGGAAACTGCGCTTGCTGTACGAATGTAACCCGATGGCCTTCCTTGCCGAACAGGCGGGCGGTAAAGCCAGCGACGGTAAAGACCGCATTCTGGATATCATTCCGGAAACGCTGCACCAGCGCCGTCCGTTCTTCGTCGGCAACGAGCATATGGTGGATGACGTGGAACGTTTAATCCGGGAATACCCGGAGGCGTAATCGGTTTGCGTTTCCCCTCTCCCCGAGGGAGAGGGAGAAAACAAAAAACTGATCTGTTTCCTCTCCCTCAGGGAAAGACTGAAAACATAATACCGATCGGTTCCCTCTCCCTGTAGGAGAGGGTTAGGGAGAGGGCATCAGACGATGGCTACGCCGCCTGATTCTGCAACCTGAACGACGCCATGGCTTCCATCAGTTCACGCGACTGCTCTTCCAGCGAGCGCGTTGCGGCGGAAGACTGCTGAACCAGCGCCGCATTCTGCTGCGCCGTTTCATCCATTTGAATCACCGCAATATTCACCTGCTCAATGCCACGGCTCTGCTCCTGAGACGCGCTGGCAATCTCGCGCATCAGTTTGGTCATCCGCATCACTTCAGACGCGATTTCGTCCATCGTTTCACCGGCCTGCTGCGCCAGTTCGCTGCCTTCGCTGACGTGCGTTTGTGAATCGCTGATCAGAGTGCGAATTTCTTTCGCCGCGTCGGCGCTGCGGCTCGCCAGATTACGCACTTCGCCTGCCACTACTGCAAAACCACGCCCCTGCTCACCGGCGCGTGCCGCTTCGACAGAGGCATTCAACGCCAGAATATTGGTCTGGAAGGCAATCCCGTCAATCACGCTGAGGATGTCGCCGATGCGACTGGAGCTGCCGGAAATATCGCGCATTTTCTCAATGACATAACACACCATTTCGCTGCCGCGATCGGCGGTATCCGACACCGTTTTCGCCAGCTGGTGCGCCTGCTCGGCGTTGTCAGCGTTCTGTTTCACCATGGCGGTGATCTGCTCCATACTCGCCGCCGTTTGCTCCAGCGAAGTCGCCGTGGATTCGGTGCGCTGCGCCAGATTATTGTTGCCCGCAGTCAGCTCGCGGCTACCGATATCAATCTGCGAACTGGCATCACGCACCCGCAGCACCGAGCCCATCAGCGATTCACGCATTTCACCGATCGCCGCGTTCAGACGGTTGATCTCCCGGCTGACCGGCGCATTGTCACTGTGGGTCAGATTGCCCGCCGCCACCTGCTCGAGCTGCATAATCGCCGTGTTCAGCGGCTTGAGCAGCATGTTGCGCAGCGCCAGCCAGGCCAGCACAATCACGCCGGCAGTCAGCAGAATGGCGATAACCATCAACGTCATCACCCGGTTTTTGCTCTTTTGGACCACGTTCACTTCGGCCTGCCCGCGGCTTTCCACCCACGTCTGAAACGCCTGCATGTCGTTATCAAACTGGCGGGAAACCGGGATCAGATGATTTTCCAGCAGGTCGTAATAACTGTCTGCACTCTGCTGATTCAGCGCCGCCAGCATCGGCGCGATGCCCTGCTGGTTATACGCCGCGTAGCTTTTCGCCACCTGCGCCAGTAGCTGCGCGCCCTGCTTATCGTCAAGCTTCGAGGCGATCACGTCGGCCAGCGTTTTCTGCGCCATCGTCACTTCGCGGTTGATGTTCTGTACCGATTTTGCCGCATCGTCGAGCATCCCGATTTCCATCAATCGCACGGCCTGGCCCGCTTCGTTTCGCGCGCGCAGGATAAGCGTATAGCCTTTGTTGAGCTGGACGAGTTGCTCACCCTGTAGGTGATTAATGCGCGTGAGAGCAGACGAACTTTGGGTGAGAGCGTAAATACCAATGCCGCTGACCAGCAGCAGCAGAAGGGTCATCACGGCCAGTAAAGAAAGCAGGCCGGTACGGATTGAAAGCTTTTTCAGCATGATGTCATTCCCGGTAGCAAAGAGACTTTTGGGCGTAAACAGACAGTATCGGCTGCTACCGGAATGACTTTAGGCTTATCAGTAAATTCAGGACGTTATTGCTTGGTTATCGCCACCGGGACGCGGGTCACCGTCGAGCTTTGGCGGCTTTCCCACAGCACAGTCAGGCCGCGTTGCAGGGCGATAAAGATGAACAGCAAAATGCCGATGGCGATTTTGGTCCACCACGAACTGAGCGTGCCGTCGAAGTTGATGTAGGTCTGAATCAGCCCCTGAATGCCAACACCAAACAGCGTGCCGAGCACCGTGCCCACGCCGCCGCTAAGCAGCGTGCCGCCAATCACCACCGAGGCAATCGCATCCAGCTCCACGCCCATTCCCGCCAGCGCGTAACCGGCCTGGGTGTAGACGGAGAAGACGATCCCAGCCAGCGTCGCCAGGCCCGTCGACAGCATGTAAATGCGGATCGTGGTACTGCGGGTGGAAATGCCCATCAGGTTGGCCGAAACCGCGCTGCCGCCGATGGCGTAAACCTGATTACCGAAACGCGTACGGTGGGCGACAAACATTCCCGCCACCACCACCAGCAGCATCAGCAAGCCCATGGCGCTCAGGCGTCCACCGCCGGGGATCATCCACGCCATATCCGACAGTGAATCGTATATTGGGTGGTTAATCGGGATCGACTCTTCAGACACGAGGTAGCTGACGCCACGCAGGAAAAACATGCCGGCCAGGGTGATGATAAACGCCGGGATTTTCAGGGCATCAATCAACAGACCCATAAACGCACCGAACGCGCAGCCCATCAGCAGCACCAGCGGGAACGCCACCAGCGGTGATAATCCCCAGAAGCCGATAGCCTTGGCGAGAAACACGCCGGTAAAGGCGATCACTGAGCCAACCGACAGATCGATCCCGCCGGAGAGGATCACAAAAGTCATGCCAACGGCGATGATCCCGAGAAATGCGTTATCGGTGAGGATGTTGCAAATCACGCGGGTTGAGGCAAAGCCCGGGAACTGGGTCAGACAATAGAGATAGCCGAGGATAAACACCCCGAGGGTGATCATCAGCGGCAAATTACGTTTTATCATGGCCGCGCATTCCTTTTAGTAAGCTGATAAAGCGCGGCGACTGGACCACCAGCACGCACAGCACCACCACCGCTTTCACCACCTGATTGAGCTCCGGCTGGAAGCCCGACAGCAAAATCCCGGTATTCATGCCCTGGATAATCAGCGCGCCAATCACCGACAACAGCAGGTTGAAACGCCCGCCCATCAGCGAACCGCCGCCGATTACCACCGCCAGAATGGCGTCCAGTTCCAGCCACAGTCCGGCGTTGTTGGCATCCGCCCCGCGAATATCCGCCGCGACAATCACCCCGGCAATGGCGGCGCACACGCCGCTCAAGACGTAGGTCAGCATCACCACGATACGGGTATTCACCCCGGCGTTTTTCGCCGCGCGAATGTTAATCCCTACCGCTTCGATAAACATCCCCAGCGCCGTTTTGCGGGTGAACAGCCAGAAAATCACCAGCGTCATCAGCGCGATAAGCACCGGCGTCGGGAACAACAACAGTTTGCCGCTACCAAACCAGGCGAGGGAATCCGAATCAAAAGTCACGATTTGCCCGGCGGTGATCAGCTGCGCCACGCCGCGCCCGGCCACCATTAAAATCAGCGTTGCGACAAACGGCTGGATCTTGAGGATGGCCACCAGAACGCCATTCCACAGCCCGGCCAGTACGCCGGTCGCCAGCGCCGCCAGCAGCACCATCGGCAGGCTGTGCCCGGCGACTTCCATCGACGCCGCCGTGGCGCCCGCAATCGCCATTATCGCACCGACCGACAAATCGATCCCACCGGTGGCAATCACCAGCGTCATGCCGATCGCCAGCAGCGCCACCGGCGCCGCGCGGTTAAGTATGTCTATCGGGCTGCCAAACAGGCGGCCGTCCTGCAATACCACCTGGAAAAAATGTGGCGAAACAATGCTGTCGACCACCAATACCAGGATCAACGCCGCGATTTGCGGCATGCCCGTGGGCCAACGGAAACGGCGTTTTGGCCGTTCAGTTTGAGGGATAGATTGTGGCATCACGTCGTACTCCTTATGCCGCAATTGCATTCATGATCGCCGGAACCGACAGCGCATCCAGCGGGATCTCTGCCACCTGTTTGCGATCGCGCAAAATAATGACCCGATCCGCGTAGCCCACCAGTTCTTCCAGCTCCGACGAAATCACCAGTAGCGCAAGGCCATCGGCACACAGCGTTTCGATCAGACGAATGATCTCCGCGTGCGCGCCGACGTCGATCCCGCGCGTGGGTTCATCGAGGATCAGGAACTGTGGACGCGTCAGCAGCCAGCGTGACAGCAGGACTTTTTGCTGGTTGCCACCGGAGAGAAATTCGATCGGCTGCTCCGCACTGGGCGTGCGGATCCCCAACTGGCGGATAAAGCGTTCGGCAATCTCGTTTTGTTCACGACGCGGTATCGGCCGCAGCCAGCCGCGCTGCGCCTGGAGCGCCAGAATGATGTTTTCGCGCACCGACGCGGCGGCGATGATACCGTCAGTTTTGCGGTCTTCAGGGCAAAAACCGATCCCCAGACATGAGGCCTGATGCGGGGACCGCAGCGTTTGCGGCTTGCCTTTGATTTCCGCGCTGCCGCTGTCGGACGGTTTGATGCCGAATATGACTTCTGCGGTTTCGGTGCGCCCGGAGCCGAGCAGCCCCGCCAGGCCGACAATTTCGCCGGGGCGAACCTGCAAATCGAACGGTTCAATGACGCCTTTTTTGCCGTAGCCTTTAAACGCCGCCACCGGTCTGTCACTCAGCAGCGTGCGGCCCGCGCGTTGCAGGGCGTTGTTGTCCAGCTCACGGCCAAGCATCATTTTGACCAGCTCAATTTGTGGCAATTCTTTGGTTTCTTTACAGCCGACAAAACTGCCGTTGCGCAGCACCGTGATGCGGTCGCTGACCTGGTAAACCTGATCGAGAAAATGGGTGACGAAAATCAGGCTGACGCCCTGATCGCGCAGCTGGCGCATCAGGGTAAACAGCATTTCCACTTCCTGAGTATCCAGGCTGGCGGTCGGTTCATCGAGGATCAGCACTTTGGCCGAGAGATCGATGGCGCGGCAAATCGCGACAATTTGCTGCATCGCCACTGAAAAACGGTTCAGCGGTTCGCGCACGTCGAGGGAAAAGCCGTAAGATGCCATCAGTGCGGTGGCGTTTTTTTCCATCTCTTTGCGTTGGATAAGGCCGAACCGGCGTGGTTCGCGGCCGATAAACAGGTTGTCCGCCACCGACATGTTGGGCAGCAGGTTCACTTCCTGATAGACCGTACCGATGCCCAGTTGTTGGGCGTGGGCGGTGTTTTTCGGCGAGATAGTGTCGCCTTCCAGCCAGATGGTGCCGCGATCGGCGTGATAAACACCAGTCAGCGCTTTAATGAGGGTCGACTTTCCGGCACCGTTTTCGCCGAGAAGGGCCATGATTTCGCCGCGACGCAGGCTGAAATCCACGTTATCCAGCGCTTTCACGCCGGGGAAAAATTTGCTCAAGCCTTCCGTGCGCAAAATATCCTGATTGTGGGTTACGTCAGTCATTATCAGCCCCCTGAAAATACCCTTCACCCCAACCCGCTCCCGAAAAAGGAGAGGAAGCGCGCGGTATTAACCGGCTTCATATCCCCTCAGGGGAAAGGGTTGGGGCGAAGGAAAACGAACTACGGTGTCGACTGCACCCTCACCCCTGCCCTCTCCCCGAGGGAGAGGGAGAACAACAAACTGCGCTGAGCAGCGACGGTGAGGGGTAATACAACTCAATAGCCCATGTCTTTTTTCTTATCCAGTTGCGCTTGAGCGCTATCTTTCAGGTAAAGCTGCGAGTGGGTCAGCGTCAATTTCGGCGGCATGGTGCCGTCTTTCTTGAACTTCTCGAGTGCATCAAACGCCGGGCCAGCCATGTTTGGCGTCAGCTCTACGTTGGCATTGGCTTCGTCGGCCAGCATCGCTTTATAAATATCCGGCACGCCGTCGATAGAACCGGTCAGGATATCTTTGCCCGGTTTCAGGCCCGCTTCTTTGATGGCCTGAATGGCACCGATCGCCATGTCATCGTTATGGGCGTAAACCATGCAGATGTTTTTGCCGTTGTTCTCTGCTTTGATGAAGCTTTCCATGACTTCTTTACCTTTGCTGCGGGTAAAGTCGCCGGACTGAGAACGAATGATTTTGATGTTTGGCGCTTTCGCTACGGCTTCTGCAAAGCCTTTCTTACGATCGATAGCCACGCTCGCCCCGACCGTACCTTGCAGTTCTACGACGTTACACGGCTTACCGGCTTCGGTTTTCACCAGCCAGTCGCCAATCAGTTTGCCTTCCAGCACGTTGTCGGCCGTCACGGTGGTCATGTAGAGCGATTTGTCTTTTACATCAACAGAACGGTCGAGCAGGAATACCGGGATTTTGGCCTGTTTCGCTTCTTTCAGCACCGGCTCCCAGCCCGTTGCCACCACTGGCGCGATGAAAATCGCATCCACGCCCTGGGCGATAAATGAACGTACTGCCTTGATTTGGTTCTCTTGTTTTTGCTGACCATCAGCAATTTTCAGCGTGATGCCGCGTTTTTCAGCCTCACTTTTCGCCACGCTGGTTTCAGCAGCACGCCAGCCGGATTCAGAGCCGACCTGCGAAAATCCTACGGTTAAAGGGGCAGCCATCGCCATAGACGACATGGCTGCAGAAACAGTCGAGACAAGAAGTAAGCGCTTCCACATAAAGGGTATCCTCTTCGGGTTATTGTTGTTAAAAGCGTCATCTGCCGAAAAACTATAGACAATGGGAAAGGTAACGTGATGCGTTACTTCACACTTCCAAAAAGAGAAAGGGGGATTTGTAAGCGCTTCCACAAACTTATTCATCAAGTGGCTGGGTTTATGGATTTATCGCCTGGTTAAAGGCTCTGAAAAACGGGCTGAAGGCCTTCTGCGGCTGAAAAGAAGCGGAGACATTTAACGTGAGTTGGCTATAATACCGGGCACTTGAATGACACCAGATTAAAGGAAAAAGACATGAGCTTACTCAACGTCCCTGTAGGCAAAGACTTGCCAGAAGACATCTACGTTGTTATCGAAATTCCAGCGAACGCTGACCCTATCAAATATGAAATTGATAAAGACACCGGCGCGCTGTTCGTTGACCGTTTCATGTCTACCGCGATGTTCTATCCGTGCAACTACGGTTACATCAACCACACCCTGTCTCTGGACGGTGACCCGGTTGACGTACTGGTCCCAACGCCATACCCACTGCAGCCGGGTTCTGTGATCCGTTGCCGTCCAGTCGGCGTGCTGAAAATGACCGACGAAGCCGGTGAAGATGCGAAACTGGTTGCGGTACCGCACACCAAACTGAGCAAAGAATACGATCACATCAAAGATGTGAACGACCTGCCAGAACTGCTGAAAGCGCAGATCTCCCACTTCTTCGAGCAGTACAAAGCGCTCGAGAAAGGCAAATGGGTTAAAGTTGAAGGCTGGGATAACGCTGAAGCTGCTAAAGCAGAAATCATCGCTTCCTTCGAACGCGCTAAGAAGTAATTCTTACCGCCCGGCGGCGCTACGCTTGCCGGGCCTACGGTCCAATCCAGAGCCTTAATTTGTAGGCCCGATAAGCGTCAGCGTCATCGGGCAAAAAAGCGCTTAGGGGTTTGTCCGCAGTCTCACACCGCCTACGGGCGGTGTTTTTCATTCAATGTTTATTCCACGATAGCTATCAGTCTGGCCAGAGCCTCTTCAACGATGTCTGCCGGCGCGGTTTCAATTTTGCGCGCGCCCCGCACCTCCAGATCGACCATCCGCACCTGATTAACCAGCACGACGCCGCTCGTTTCTGTTCCGCATCCGCTTAACGACACGCTAAACCCTGCCTCACGCGCAAAGCTTCCGCCCTGCGTAATGGGCGCCACCAGAGCAGTGCCTGTTCGATTAAATGCGGCGGTAGAAAGGATAATTGCAGGTCGACTCACTCCCTGCTGTTCACGACCACTCGCGGGAGAGAAACTCACCAGAACGATATCTCCACGTTCAAAACCGGGCCGCTTCACCATACCTCATTGCCCAATGGGTTATCTTTTCCCCAGACCTCTTCTTCTGAAATCTTAGGCGCATCCAGATCACACTCGGCCAGCAACTGCTCAAGCGTGTAGCGCTTGCGCGCCACGGGCGTCAAAATCAGCTGATTATTTATCACTTCCGCCTCCATGCTTTGACCTGCACTCAGGCCAAGCTCTTTCACGACAACACCAGGAATGACCATACCGGTACTGTTTCCCCATTTTTTAATGACGATGCGCATCGCTCCTCCTTAGTTAGACAAAGTATAACCGGGGGAAACGTCATGTCATGTTTTACGTCCTTAACGGAGTGGCTACCAGCGTGATTTTCGGAATTTAACAAGGAATGCGCACGGGTACGGAAGGAAAAGAAAAAGCAGAAGGTGTTGCAGGAATTTCTTCAAAGTGACGCGCAAAAAAATAACGCCACCCGAAGGTGGCGTTACTCATTTAGTCTTTCAGAACTTATCTTTATCCAGCCAGTTACCGGTTTCGATTCGCGTGAATCCGTCCACCGGACGCTGATAGACGTACATCCACGCACTACCGTATGGTGTCTGGATTAAACGGCGCGCGTACTCGCCGCCCTTGGTACGCAGCGCGTCAAGTTCGGCCAGCGTCGAGGCGTCGATACGATACACTTCACCTGCTACAGTGCCATCCCCTGGCACGGCGCCTGGATAGTGGCCCAGGCTGTAGAGTTGATAGTTATCGACGCTGTGATCGCCCAGCCACTGGGCGTTGGTCATCCAGTGACTGTTGCCTTGTTTGCGCCGCAAACTGCCATATACAAATATTCGCATTGCTAAAACTCAAACTGATAGAGCAGATCAAGTGCCTGGTCTATGCCAGACACCGCTTCCAGATAAAGCTTGGGCATCAGGCGATAGCGTAACGTGAGTGTTGCCAGAGAGTCAAAAATTCCCACTCCATATTTTACCTGCAGACCTGGCGCGATATAGCCGCTGACCACCACCTGAGAGGAATCACCCACTCCTGCGGTATCCAGCGCCAGATTGCTGACGCCAAACGTCTCGCCGATTTTACCCACAATCTGCCCACTTTGTGCAACCCCCAGGCCAACCAGTGCGGAGGTCATTGCGGCACCGTCGCCCTGTTCGCTGTCGAGCCCCTGTCCGCGTAACAGATACGAGAGCGCGGCCTGCTGCGACATCGCCGGGTCAGAGAAGATTTCGGCCTTCGGCTGGTCCGCCATTCCGGTCACGCGCACCCCGGCGGTCACGTTGTCTTCGGTGGCTTCCGGGTTACGAATGGCTTCAATATTCAGCATAGGCTGATCCGGTGGACCTGAGAACAACAGGATCCCTTTACGCACGATCAGGTCCTGCCCGTAGGCGTGGAAACGGCCTTCAGGAATGTTGATTTGCCCGTTGAGGCCCAGGCCATGGCTGTCCTGCGCCACTTTCAGGTCGCCAGTCAGACGCGCCTTCAGACCAAACGCATCCAGACGCACGTTATTGCCGACGTGAATCGTCAGGTTGCTGTTGATAGGAATACCCGCAGACTTCGGATTCACCGGTTTGAGATCTTTATCGAGCATCACTTCGTCGCTGGACACGCCCACGGCGCTTTCCGGCACGTCGTGAACCACGATGCGCGCCCACGGCACGTCTACGTTACCGTCAAGCGTGAACAGGCTTGGCGTGGCGGTAAAGACCACGTCCGGCGAGACATCGAGGCGCACCATCGGTGGCACGGTAATGCGCACCCGACTACCTTTCGCCGCCACCTGCGCCCGCCAGTTGTCGATTTGCGTCCAGTCGGCGTTACCGCTGAGGCTAATCTGCCCTTGTTTCGTATCAATCACGCCGTCCAGCGTCGAGCGCGTGCCGTTGAAGTTCATCGCGACCCGGCTCGCCTGCATGTCGAATGGCATAAAGTTGCCGTCGATATCGAGGCCAGTGAGCTGCAATTGGCCGAACAGCTGCGGGCTTTGCACGTTGCCGCCCAGACGCAGATTCGCGTTCAGGGTACCCGCGGCTTTTTCACCGCGCGCGAAGACAGGGTTAATCATCGCCAGCGAGAAGTTGCGGATATTAACGTTACCGCCAAGATTGCGTCGCCCTTGCGGGTCGGTGACGTCTATCTGGCCATCGAGCTGGCCGTTGTTGGTCAGACGAATCGTCCAGCCCAGCTGCGCGCGGTTGTTATGCAAATCGGCAGTCAGGTCGAGCGTATCGAATGCCACCGGCAGCGCCGCGTCGTTCACCGTCTGGGTAACCTTCACATTGCGTCCGGACAGGCTCACTTTGCCCTGCGGCAGCCCTTCTTTGGTGGTGTCCCAACTGACGTCGGCCTTACCCGTGAACACACCGCTGGCCTGCGTCGCGTCTGGCATAAATGGTTTAAGCATTGCCAGGTCGAAGCGGTTGAGATTCACCACCGCGTGTCCGGCAGCACCGGCATCAATGGTTTGCGGCACGCACAGTTCGGCATTCGGGTTAGTCCAGCAGTGTGGCCCGATACTGATTTTCTGTTCCTGATTGCGATAATCGAGCGCAATCGCCCGCGAGAGCGACACCGGGCCGACCGGCGTCTGGAAGCGCGTATTGCTCAGCGTGCCTTTCCAGCGTTGCTCCTTCCTGTCGAAACTGCCCGCCAGTTCAAGCTGACCGGAAACCGGATCGCCCTGCATTTTCAGCTCTAGCTTGTGCTGCTTTTCATCGCCTTTGGCGGTGAGCAACACCTGGCTGATGTTCACGCCCGGCTGCGCGATGCCATTCACGCGCACGTCGAGATTGCCGCCAATTTGGTCCGTCGATTTTACATCGCCTTTAATGGTGGCCTGGGCGATAGAAAGCGCCTGCCAGCGCAGGTTGCGGGCGGTGACGTCCGCCAACAGCTGCGGCGCATCCACGGTGCCGCGCACTTTCAGCAGCCCTTTCGCCGTGCCGCCGAGGCCCGGCAGTGCGTTATCCAGCCCCGGCGCGTCGATGGTGGCGTCGAGGTTGAGCGCTTTCACGCCCAGTTCGCCCTTCACGTCAGCGCTGTTGCGCCCCAGTTCGAGGTGCAGGCCGGGAATTTTCCATTGCAGGTAGCTGTTACCGGACAGTTTCCCGTCGACGTTGACCTTGTTCTGCTTCACGTTACCGGTGAGTTTCAGTTCCGGCACATCGACCTGCCAGCTGCCGCCGTACAGGCTGCCGCTGGTTTTGATCAGACCGTTCAGTTTCGCCGGCCAGTCTGGCACTTCTTTGGCGGTGTTGATGCCGTCAAGCTTCAGCTCGCCGCGCCAGCTGATCGCCTGCTGCCAGTCGAGCAGCGCTTTCAGCTCGGTTTTCCCTTCCAGCGCCGCGATGGTCAGCTTATCGAGATTGACCTGCTGCTCATTGCCCTTCGCGTCCAGGGTAATCGTGGCGGGCGGTAAACCCTGCCCTTTTACCGCGGTCGCGAACGACAGCGTATAGTCGGTCATCTTGCCGCTAAGCTTCAGTTTTACGTTGTCGGCCTGATACTGCTTTTCACCGGTAAACGGCCAGTAAAGCTGTTTGCTGAGCACTTCGAGATTCAGCGGCAGCCCGGCTTCGGCCAGCTGCGCCTGGGCGCGAATGCCCACGTCCACCGGGCCGGAAAGATTGATCCCGACGTCGAGTTGCTTGCGCACGTCGCCGCCAATCTTCATTTTGATTTTCTCGCCCTTCACCGGGTCGATATTCAGGGTGCTGTTGAGGGTCAGATCTACCGGCCAGTCATCCTGCAATTTCGCCGTACCGGTGGCGTTGACCGTGCCCTGGCTCGAATCCACGTCCAGCGCGTCGAGCTTCATGTTGCCGTCGATGCTGCTGACTTTCAGCAGCAGTGTGTAGACCGTTAAATCGGTGTCGCCGGTCAGGCGCAGCTGCTCGCCGCGGAATTCCTGAATGTTCAGGTTTAGCGGCAGATGCACGTCGGTCATTTCAGGCAGAACAGGCTTCGAGAACAGATCTTTCATTGTTTCGCCGAGCGGTTTTTCATCCGGCTTCGGCTTGTCGATTTTCGGCTCAATCACCTGTTCCTGCGCCACTTTCGCCACTTTCGGCAGCGCAATCAGCAGACCCCGCAATGACGTTGGGGTGAGGGTCAGGTTTTTCTCCTGCCAGTTCAGGCCAGAAGTGAAATCCATCACCGACACCGTAGTGTCGTCGATTTTGATATTGATGTTATTCAGCGCGACCCGGCTGAGCGTGATCGGATACGGCGTCGAGAGGTTCAGCGGCCCGCTGTCCTCTTCCACCGCAGGCGCGGACGGTGGCATCTTTTTGCTGTCGATAGCCACATTCACGTTGGCAAGCGAAAGGTCATTCACGCACAGGCTGCTGTTCCACAGGCAGGAGGTATTCACCGCCAGATGGAATTGTCCCGCATCGACCGCCACGCCCGGCTGCTGGTAGCGCAGGTTTTTAACGGTCAAATCTTTCCAGCCGCCAACCACCTGGCCGATAGACAGGCCCGGCACCCAGCGGTCAGCCGCTTTAAAGACCAGATGCAGACCGGTTGTGGTGCCCACCAGGAACGCCACCGTCCCCAGCAGCAGGATGATAAACACCAGGACGCCGAGGCTAATCTTCTTCCATAAACTCATAATTCTGGCCCCAGACCGATGTAGAACTGTAAACCGTGCTCTTCTTTATCGCCCACCGGAGCGGCAATATCGAGTTTGACCGGGCCGACGGGTGACTGCCAGCGCACGCCGACGCCGGCACCGGTTTTGAAATCACTGTCGCGGAAATCGTTCACCGCTTCGCCGCTGTCGACGAACACCGCGCCCCACCATTTACCGGTCACGTTGTACTGATATTCCAGTGAACCGGTGGCCAGACGCGAGGCGCCAGTGAGTTTGCCGTCGGCATTTTTCGGCGAGATGGATTCGTATTTATAGCCGCGAATACTGCGGTCGCCCCCGGCGAAGAAGCGCAGGTCTGGCGGCACCCGGTCGAAGTCGCCGGTTTCAATCCAGCCGATGTTGCCGCGCACCACGAAGCGATGGCGATCGTAAATTGTGCGGATCCAGGTGTTTTGCGCCTGAGCAACGACGAAATCGACGTCAGAACCCCACGCACCGTTTGAGACATCCACCGAGTAGCGCTGCGAATCGCCCCAGGTGGGCATCAGGCCGCCGCGTGAACGGGTACGGCTGATCATCACCCCCGGATAAAGCAGCATGGTGGTGTTGGTGACGTTGGCCTGCGTAAAGTGGTCGAGGCTCCAGCGCAGGTTGATGGCGCGCTGCCAGCCGCTGGAGAGGTCCCAGTAACGCGACACGCCGAGCGTCGTCGAGTCGGATTCGGTATCGTTCAAATCGGTGCGTTTGAAGCCGCCCTGCAGCAGGTAATACTGCTCCAGCGGGTTCTTCAACAGCGGAATTTTGTAGGAGAAATCAAGCTGCTGCTCGGGCGCAGACAGGCTCAGATCGGTGGTCAGGCTGTGGCCGTAGGAGTTCATCCACGGCTTGTTCCACGACGCTTTGACGCGCGGCCCCACGTCGGTGGAGTAGCCGACACCGGTTTCAATGGTGTTTTTGGTACGCGGAGACACCACGCCGCTCAACGGCAGCACTTTGGTTTTTCGCGCTTTATCAAATTCAGGTGCCACGACCACCGAGTTAAACCAGCCAGTCGCGGAAAGTCGGCGGTTCAGCTCCGCCAAATCATCGGAGGTGTAGTAATCCCCCTCTTTGAACGGCACCAGATTTTGCAGATAACGGTCCTGGATCTGCGAACCCTGGAACGTGACGGCGCCGAAGCGATAGCGTTGGCCGCTGTCATAATCGATATCCCAAAATGCCTGATGGCGTTCGAGCGACACGCCGAGCTGGCTCTTTTTGAATTCGCTGTCGAAGTAACCTTTACGCAGCGAAACGCCGGTGAGCGATTTTTTGAAGCCGTCGTAATCAGCGTGGTCCAGAATCGTCCCTATTGCCGGGCGTTTTTTCAGTAAATCCAGATAATCTCTGTCGTCACGTGCGCCGCCGCGCAAAATCACGTCGGTGCCACCAATGCGTACCGGTTCACCCGGTTTGACGTGCGCCAGCAGAACCTGACGGCCTTTGGCCGGTGCCGGTTTCAGTTCGAAATCAATCTGCGGTTCGTAATAGCCCAGTGCTTTAAGCCCCGCACGGATGGAGTCATCCACACGCGCACGGAAACGGCGATCCGGAGTCACCTCGTCGCTTTCAATCGTCGACAGCTGCGCGCGCACGTTTTTGAGCAGCTCCCCAGAAAGTCCATCTACCTGTAAACGTATGTTTGCCGCACCGGCAACACCACTGACCAGGAACAGACTGGCCCAACATAACTGGCGAATTTGTGGCACGTTTTCTCCCAAATGTCCTTGTTTCCACCCCGTCAGGAAACGCAATAGCCGATCCACGGCTTAACAAAATTTCAACACTACCGGTTGAAAAAAAGACGCCCACCTCAATATTTCTTATGTTTAAATCTAGACGTATTCATCGCCTTTATTGTCATCAAAGAGAGGCGCTGTGACAACCTTATCCCCAATTTCCTTTATCCGGAGGCCAAACCGTGAGTTTATTCGATAAAAAACACGTTGTCGCTCAAGCGGATGCGCTGCCCGGTCGCAATACGCCGATGCCTGTCGCCGCGCTGCATGCCGTTAATGAGCATTCGATGACTAACGTTCCGCAAGGGATGGAGGTCGCGCTGTTCGCCATGGGCTGTTTCTGGGGCGTTGAACGCCTGTTCTGGCAGCTGCCTGGCGTCTACAGCACCGCGGCGGGCTACACCGGTGGCTATACGCCGAACCCGACCTACCGCGAAGTGTGCTCTGGCGAAACCGGTCACGCCGAAGCGGTTCGCGTGGTCTACGACCCGGCTGTTATCAGCTATGAGCAGTTGTTACATGTGTTCTGGGAAAATCACGATCCGGCCCAGGGCATGCGTCAGGGTAACGATCAGGGCACCCAGTACCGCTCGGCAATTTACCCGCTGACCCCGGAACAAGAGCAAGCAGCCCACGCCAGTCTGGCGCGTTTCCAGGCGGCGATGAACGAGGCCAATGATTCCCGAACCATTACCACTGAAATCGCCACCGCTAAACCGTTCTACTACGCGGAAGACGACCACCAGCAGTACCTGCATAAAAATCCATATGGCTACTGCGGCATCGGCGGCATTGGCGTGTGTTTACCACCCCAGCTCGCCTGATTTTTAGCTCTCAATCGCAACGCGGCCTGTGTGTCGCGTTGCGTTACTCACCGTCCCGCCCTCCTGCAATTTCCCTTGCAGCAATACATTCAGCACCGACGTGCCTTGCCGGTTGAGCCGGTTTTGCAACAGATGCACGGCTTCGACACCCAGTTCACGGCAGGGTACCGTCACGCTGGTGATGGGTTCCGCCATTTCATTGTCGAGTTGCCAGTGAAAGTCAGTAGTGATAAGCGAGATGTCTTCCGGGACGCGGAGTCCGTAACGGGCCAGCACCTTCTGCACGCCGAGCGTCATATTGGTGCTGCCAGGGAAAATCACCTGCGGCCACTGGTCGCGCGGGGTTTCGTCCAGCCATTGCGCCAACGCCTGCTCGGATTCCTCCGCGCTAAAACCCTCGGTGACAATCACATCCCGTTGCGCGTTGAACGGTACGTGGTAGCGGCGATAGGCTTCTTTGATGCCGTCGAGCCGGGCGTACAGCGTTTCACGACGCAGAGTGGTCAGGCACAATACGCGTCGGTGACCCTGTTCAAAGAGATAACGCATGGCATTAAAACCAATCGCCCGGTGATCGGGTGATACGGCATCCAGTAACCGCTCTTTGTCGTTGGTATTAATTAATACGCAGGGTTTATTGAGGGTTGTCGCCAGTTTAAAAACGGTTGAATCATCAGTCCCAATGATAATTATCGCGTTTATATTTTTATTATTGGCCTTTTCAAGAAAAAGCTTAATATCCGCATCCTGCTCTTCCAGCCCACAAAAAGTCAGATATACATCATGCGGTTCAATCGCATCGGCGATCCCGCGCGTCACTTCCTGGTAAAATATATCGCCCCGCGCTGTAAACGTTCTCGCCGGGGCAAATACCGCAATCCCATTAATGAGCAGTCGTCCGGTGGCCAGTTCGTCGAGTACCCCAAGCTTTCTGGCGCAACGCACAATCGCCTCCCGCGCCTTTTCACTGGTGTATGACTTGCCGCATAGCACCCGGGAAACCGTGCTGACTGAGTAACCCGTTTGCGTCGCTATTTGGTCCATTTTAAGCTTGCCGGACATTGTGTGACCTCTCTCACAATCAATATCTGCAAATTTTTGCAGACACAATAAGATGATTTTAAAACAGATTTATCCTGCACACCGAAATTTGATAATTAGCCTGCGAGCATTCTCACAAATTCCTTTTGTCTGAATGCCGTGTTCTTCCTATTTTCGCCTTATCCCTGAGGAAACTTGAATAAGGTGTGACATGGACAAAATACGTTTTGGCATTATTGGTGTGGGTAATATCGGTACTGTTCATGCGCGTTATTTACTGGCTGGTACGGTGAAAGAAGCGCAACTCACTGCCGTTTGCGATATCGACGAGAAAAAGCACGATGCTATCCGCCAGATTGTGGGCGATAACGTCGACATCTTCAGCAATGCCCGCGACATGCTGCGCAGCGGGCTTATCGACGCGGTGATCGTCGCCACCCCGCATTACGATCACCCAAGCCTGTCGATTCTGGCAATGCAAAACGGCATTCATACGCTGTGCGAAAAACCCGCCGGGGTTTACACCGCGCAGGTTCAGGAGATGAACGCCTGCGCCCGGGAGTGCGATGTGGTGTTCGGCATCATGTACAACCAGCGCCCCAACCCGCTGTATCAGAAAGTCAAAGACCTGATCGACAGTGGCGAACTCGGCGACATCCGCCGCTCTAACTGGATTATCACCAACTGGTATCGCTCGCAGAGTTACTACAACTCCGGCGGCTGGCGCGCCACCTGGAAAGGCGAAGGCGGCGGCGTACTCCTCAATCAGGACCCGCATCAGCTCGATATCTGGCAGTGGCTGGTGGGTATGCCGATCCGTCTGCGTGCCTTTTGCCAGTTCGGCAAACACCGCCAGATTGAAGTGGAAGACGAAGTGACCGCCTACGCCGAGTATGCAAACGGCGCGACCGGCGTGTTAATCACTACCGTGGCGGAAACGCCGGGCACCAACCGTCTGGAAATCGCGGGCACCCGCGGAAAAGTAGTGGTGGAAGAAGGCCGCCTGCGTTTTTGGCGCCTGCGTGAATCTGAAGACGCCTTCAACGCCCGCTGGCAAAACGGTTTTGGTGAGCCGGAGTGCTGGGAAGTCACGATTCCTGTTGCTGCCGAATGCAGCGAACATCATGTGATCACCACCAATTTCTGCGCCGCTGTACTGCGCGGCGAACCGCTTATCGCTCCGGGCCTCGAAGGTATTCGCGGCCTGACCCTTTCCAACGCCATGCACCTTTCAACCTGGACCGACGGCTGGGTCGATTTGCCGTTTGATGAGCAGCGCTTCAAGCACCTGCTCGACGAGCGCATCGCCGCCTCAGTGGAAAAACAGGTCGAGAGCCGCACCCTCGACGCTTCCGGAACCTGGTAATTAGGAGCCAGCATGTTACGTGTCGCAATTGTCGGAACTGGGAATATTTCGCACAACCACATTCAGGGCTATCTGGAAATGGGCGCGCGCTGCCAAATTGTCGCGCTGGTCGATATCTATCCGGAAAAAGCTCACGAGAAAAAAGAACGTTACGCGCTGCATGATGCCCGCGTTTACAGCAGTCACCAGCAGATGCTCGACAACGAACCGGACGTCGATATCGTGGATGTCTGCACCCCGCCGTACGTTCACGCGAAAATCAGCATCGACGCACTGCACGCGGGTAAACACGTACTGTGCGAGAAGCCCATGGCCGCGTCGCTGGAAGAGTGCGACGCGATGATCGCCGCCCAGCAGGCCAGCGGTAAAACGCTGTCGGTTATCGCCCAGAACCGCTTTACCGACGCCTTCTGGCGGCTGAAAGCGGCGGTCGATTCCGGGCTTGCGGGGAAAATCTGCCACGCGCAGGTCGATTCCTTCTGGTGGCGCGGCCACTGCTATTACGATTTGTGGTGGCGCGGCACGTGGGAAAAAGAAGGCGGCGGCTGCACGCTGAACCACGCCGTACACCACATTGATGCCATTCAATGGATGCTCGGTTTCCCGAGCGAAGTGGTGGCGATGATGAGCAACGTTGCCCACGACAATGCCGAAGTGGAAGACTTGAGCGCCGCCATTTTCAAATACCCTTCCGGCGCACTGACCCAGCTTACCGCCTCGGTGGTGCATCACGGCGAAGATCAGAAGATGGTGATTCAGGGCGAAAAAGCACGAATCTCCGCGCCGTGGGACGTTTTCGCCAGCCAATCGGCAGACAACGGTTTTCCGCAAGACACCCATAACGCGGCGCTTGAAGATCAGCTGTCCACGCTGTTTCGCGTAACGCCAAGACTGCGCTGGACGTTGCACACCGGGCAAATAGATAACTTCCTCACAGCGCTCGAACAGCAGACACCGCCGTTAGTAGACGGCGTGCAGGGCAAGCGTTCGCTGGAAATCATCACCGCCATTTATAAATCAGCAATTACCCGCACGGTGGTGACACTGCCGATTGCGTCTGACGACGTCTTTTATCGGACCGGCGGCCTGACCGCTCGCGCTCCGCATTTTTATGAAAAATCCGCCTCGGTCGCCAACTTCAATGAAGTCGGTGCTATCCCGCTTGGCAAAAATTTCGATACAGGAGCAGCATCATGAACAAGAACGACGGTATGAATTACGCCCCGACCGGTAAGCCTCAACCGGTGGTTAAGCCTGGCGAGTTTGTCTTTGCCGCCGCCGCCCTCGATCACGGACATATCTACGGCATGTGCAACGGGCTGGTTGAAGCCGGAGCGCAACTGAAATGGGTGTGGGATCCGGACCCGGCGAAAGTCGATAAGTTTGTACAACAGTATCCGCAGGTGAAGGTCGCCGACTCGCTGGAAACGTTGCTCAACGACCCGCAAGTTCAGCTTATCGCAGGCGCGGGCGTGCCGTCTGAACGTTGCGCACTGGGGCTGAAAGTGATGGCGGCGGGGAAAGATTACTTCGTCGATAAAGCGCCGTTGACCACCCTCGAACAGCTCGAAGATGCCAAAGCGATGGTCGCCAAAACCGGGCGCAAATACGCTGTGTATTACAGCGAACGCCTGCACGTCGAAAGCGCGGTCTTCGCCGGGCAGCTGGTGAAACAGGGCGCAATTGGTCAGGTCATTCAGACGATTGGCACTGGGCCACACCGCGAAGGCGAAGGCCGTCCGGACTGGTTCTACGAGAAACGCTACTTCGGCGGCATTCTGTGCGACATCGGCAGCCATCAGATTGAGCAATTCCTGTTTTACACCGGCAACGAAGAGGCGCACATCGTCGCCAGCCAGGTCCGTAACGTCACGCATCCGCAGTATCCACAGTTTGAAGATTTCGGTGACGCAATGCTCGCCGGGGCCAACGGCGCGACCGGTTATTTCCGCTGCGACTGGTTTACCCCTGCGGGTCTGCCAACCTGGGGCGACGGGCGCCTGACGCTGCTCGGCACCGAAGGCTATATCGAAATCCGCAAATACATCGACCTGACGCGCGGCGAACAGGACGTGGTGTATCTGGTGAATAACGAGGGCGAGCATCGCTATCCGGTGGCGGGCCAGGTGGGCTTCCCGTATTTCGGCGAGCTAATTAAGGATTGCCTGAACCGCACTGAAAACGCCATGAGCCAGGCACACGCCTTTAAGGCCGCTGAACTGTGCGTCAAAGCGCAAATGCTGGCTAACGCGGGCCAATAAGGAGGCCATGATGAAAACGCTGAATGCCGCCATTATCGGTTGCGGGGCCATTCATCAGTGCCACGTTGAAGCGCTGCGCCAGATACCTGGCGTCGTTCTTCGCGCGGTGGTGGACACCGAGAAAGATAAAGGACTGGCGCTGTCTACGGAGTACAACTGTCATTTTTATCAGGACTACCGGGAGATGCTCTGCGATGTGACCATTGACGTGGTACACATCTGCACCCCGCATTATCTGCATAAACCGATGATCCTTGCCGCGCTGGCGGCAGGGAAACAGGTGTTCTGCGAAAAGCCGGTCGGGATGAACATGGCGGAAGTCGCAGAAATTCAGGCAGCAGAAAAGCAGGCCGCCGGGCAATTAGGCGTGTGCTATCAAAACCGCCTGAATCCCACCAGTCTGGCGCTTCATCAGCTTCTGGACGAGAACGCCTTAGGGCGGCTGCTGAGCATTAATGCATTTCTCACCTGGTCACGCCCCCCTCCTTATTACGCCAATAGCCCCTGGCGTGGACGTTACGCCACCGAAGGCGGCAGCTTGCTGATTAATCAGGCCATTCACACACTTGATCTCGTGCAGTGGTTTGGCGGCGGCGTCACACGTCTGAAGGGCATGGTCGACTGCGCATGGCTTGAGGACACCATCGATACCGAAGACACCGCCATGGCGACGCTGGAATTCAGCAGCGGCGCGCACGGCTTGTTTTTCGCCAGCAACAATCACACCCGGGACGCGCCGTTACAGCTGGAAATCCATTGCGAACAAGGCGAGTTACAACTGCGAGATAACACGCTTTGGCGCGTATCAGGGGGAAAACGGGTGGTTGTCGCCAGCGACGAAACGCCCTACAGCCACAGCAAAAGCTATTGGGGAATTGGCCACCTTCAGGCCATTCGCCGGTTTTATGAGGCCCTGCACAGCGGCAGGTTCGAGGGCATTACCGGTCTTCACGAGGCGGCGGAATCCCTGCAACTCGTTGAAGCGATTTACCGGTCCTCACAGTTACGACACTGGGTCACGTTACCCCAATAACAACGCGATTCCGGCGGCACTAAGATGCGGCACACAGTGAGCGTGTGCCATATAACCAAACATCGAACAGAGAATAATAATTATGGTTAAACCTACTGAACGCAAAGTGGGTTACGGCGTAGCAATTGGCTACGGCGTAACCGATCTTTTTGGCGGGGGTGCTTTTGCCGTTATCGGCACCTGGTTGCTCTTTTTTTACACCACCTACTGCGGCCTGTCGGTATTAGAAGCAGGATCGATTTTCGCCATCGCCAGGGTTATTGATGCGATTTTAAGCCCGATTATGGGCTACGTTACGGATAACTTCGCCAATACCTGGCTTGGCAGACGCTTTGGTCGCCGGCGCTTCTTCCTGCTGCTGAGCGCCCCGCTCATGCTCCTGTATGCCCTGGTATGGGTCACAGACATGAGCTACTGGTATTACCTTGGCACTTATCTTTCCATTGAGCTGCTTTCAGCCATGGTACTGGTACCGTGGGAAACGCTGGCGGCTGAAATGACCAACCGCTTTAGCGAGCGCACGCGTTTGTCGGGCGTTCGTATGATGTGCTCGTCTCTCGGCGGATTTTTGGCGGTTTCAGTGCCTGGGGTGATTATGCAGTTCACCGGCAAAGACAACCCGTTCACCTACACGCTGACTGGCGGCATCTTTGCGCTGATTTTCTGTATCGCCGTCTTTACCACCTGGGCCTGTACCTGGGAAGCAAAGGATGTGCGCGAGGAATACGAGTTTGCCCCGGTCAACGACAGACAGCCCGGACTCCTTAACCACTTGAAATATCTGGTGCTTGACCTGTTGTCATCGTTCAAAATCAGGGCCTTCCGTCAGCATATCATCATCTATATTTGCTCATTTACGGCGATGGATGTTTTCGGCTCGGTGTTCACCTATTTTGTGATTTATGGTCTGCATCGCGATGCGGCTGCCGTATCAGGCTTGCTCAGTATCGCCGCGTTTGTGTCCATCCCTGGCACGTTCGGCTTTATGATGCTGATGAACAAACTGAACCTGACCCCATCCAGTGCGCTACGGCTCTCCTACAGCTGCATTTTTGCGGTGCTGGCGTTCTTGTTCGTGGTCTATATCAACAATATTGCGGTGAACACCATCGTGTTCTCCGCTGTCTTTATGCTACTGGGCCTCGCCCGTGCCGGGCTGTATTACATTCCCTGGAACATTTACAGCTTCATTCCAGACGTAGATGAAATAGTGACCCGCCAACGCCGGGAAGGCATTTTCGCTGGCGTAATGGTTCTGACGCGCAAAAGTACCGTCGCGCTGGCGGTGATGCTGATTGGCGTGGTGTTGCAGGAAAGTGGCTTCGTGAAAGGCGGAGGGGCTCAGCCGATCAGCGCGCTGCACGCGATAATCGGCCTGATGATTTTCGCTACCGGTGCCCTGCTATCGATAAGCTTCTGGATGACCTATAAGTTCAAGCTTAATCAGCAAACTCATAAAACGCTGATTAAGGAAATTGCCCGCCGCAAACTGGGCGGTAGCGCTGAAGCGTGTGATGAGGAGACCCGCCAGGTGATTAAAGACCTGACCGGTCGGGCCTACAACGAAGTCTGGGACGCAAGTCCTAATAAAAGCAAAAAAGGTGCCGCTTTCGCGCCTGGAAGTTAAGTCAGACCAGGGCTGATGCTGATTTTTTTTGGCATCAGCCCTTAAGAAACTCACCCTACGCGCCGCTTTTACATTAAAAGTAGATTGAGAGTTGAGCGAAAAAATTGAACGTGTACACCTACTGGGTCGATCAGAGCAAGAACGGGATCCCCGACTACATAAAACTCTGTATGCGCACCTGGCAGCGTGCCATTTCAGGTATCACGATTGAAATAATCAATCACCAGAATCTCCATCGCTATCTACCTGAAACGTTATTAACGCCGTCGTTTTATCGTCTCTCTTTGGCCATGCAATCTGATGTGGTCTCTGTTTGGGTGCTGCTGACCCGGGGAGGCGTTTTCCTTGATGCCGATACCATCATGACCAAGGATCCATTTTCTAATGGTCAGTTCCCTAAGGATAAATTCTCTGCGTTTGGCTATCCTCTGAGTAAGAGGATCCATTTAGCCGTCATGTCATCCCCAGAACCTAATCACCCCTTACTTTCAAAATGGGCTGAGGCGATCGCAGAACGCTTGAGTGTTCCGCTTCCCACCCCTGTTCCGTGGGATTATGTTGGCAACAGTATTGTGAATGCGCTTTTCGACAGCGGGCACTATTCCGAGAACACAGAGATAATCGATGCAACCGTCAGCGGGAATATTCTCGAGTTAGGCAATCACCATGAGCATCCGCATCACCGATATCTGGACTTCTATTTCACCGCGCCGAAACTCACTTTCGAAGAGATCGTCGCGAAATCAAACTGTGGCCTGATTTCATTGCACAACTCCTGGACACCCGACATATACCGGAACGCAAATCTGCAGGAACTCGTTAAGAGCAAAGACAGCGTACTACTCTCGCATCTGTTGATTAATCTCTGCATGCCAACGAGCCCAAAGTCAGATGCCGGCAAGGTGTCCAACGCAGGCCTGAAATAAGCCGGAATTCAGATTCCCCGTGAACCCTCTGGCGAGTTTACAGTCCCTTACGCTATACTATCCCGGATATTGCCGGTCCAGAGCCTTCGGACCGGTTTTTTAAGCGTTCATCCAATTCAATCAACGACTCAACCATCCTCCCGAGGTTCTGACCTTAACGGTTAGAAAAACTATGTTAAACAGTATATTAATCATACTCTGCCTCATCGGCGTCAGTGCGTTTTTCTCGATTTCTGAGATTTCGCTTGCAGCTTCTCGCAAAATCAAACTGAAGCTGCTCTCCGATGAGGGCAATATAAATGCACACCGTGTTCTCAAAATGCAGGAAAACCCCGGGATGTTCTTTACCGTGGTGCAAATCGGTCTTAACGCCGTCGCCATTCTGGGTGGTATCGTCGGTGATGCAGCCTTTTCCCCGGCCTTCCATAGCATCCTTATTAAGTACGTTTCAGCCGAGCTTGCTGACCAGGTAAGTTTCATTCTGTCGTTCGTGCTGGTCACCAGTTTGTTCATCCTGATAGCTGACCTGACTCCGAAACGCATCGGTATGATTTCGCCCGAAGCCGTGGCTTTGCGGATCATCAACCCGATGCGCTTCTGCCTCTCGGTATTCCGCCCGTTGGTGTGGTTCTTTAACGGCATGGCGAACATGATTTTCCGCCTGTTCAAACTGCCAATGGTGCGTAAAGACGACATCACCTCCGACGATATTTACGCAGTAGTGGAAGCCGGTGCGCTGGCAGGCGTGCTGCGTAAGCAGGAACACGAGCTGATTGAGAACGTGTTTGAACTGGAATCGCGTACCGTGCCGTCGTCAATGACCTCGCGCGAAAACGTTATCTGGTTCGATTTGAACGAAGACGAACAAAGCCTGAAGAACAAAGTCGCGCAGCATCCGCACTCTAAGTTCCTGGTGTGTAAAGAAGATATCGACCACATCATCGGCTACGTTGACTCAAAAGACCTGCTGAACCGTGTGCTGGCGAATCAGAGCCTGGCGCTGGCGGGTGGCGTGCAGTTACGCAATACGCTGATTGTGCCGGACACCCTGACGCTCTCAGAAGCGCTGGAAAGTTTCAAAGCCGCCGGTGAAGACTTCGCGGTTATCATGAACGAATACGCGCTGGTGGTGGGCATTATCACCCTCAACGACGTGATGACCACGCTGATGGGCGACCTGGTCGGCCAGGGTCAGGAAGAACAGATTGTGGCGCGTGATGAAAACTCATGGCTCATCGACGGCGGCACGCCGATTGAAGACGTGATGCGCGTGCTGGATATCGACGATTTCCCGCAGTCTGGCAACTATGAAACCATTGGCGGCTTCATGATGTTTACCCTGCGTAAAATCCCGAAACGTACCGATTTCGTGAAGTTCTCTGGCTATAAATTCGAGGTGGTGGATATCGATAACTACCGCATCGATCAGCTGCTGGTGACTCGCGTCGACAGCAAGCCTACGGTTCTGACGCCGAAACTGCCTGACGCTGAAGAGCAAGGCGCAGCATAAGTTTACGGCCCGTAGAAACATGAACGGCTCCCTTTCGAGGAGCCGTTTTTTTTACTGCTTATTTACTGCATAGCACGTTTGTTGATTACGCCATCTCAGTTTGCAGACGCGTAACCTGACGGTTGATCTCGGACATGACAGAAAGATGCTGTTTGTCCTTCACTTTCGGGATAAGAATCTTGCCCTTATCAAATTCGAAAGCGCCCACGTCCTTGATGTACAACCGTCCACGAAACAGGATCTTCACGTACTTAGCCACCTGAAGTGGGTTGTACCGTTGGAAAATTTTCATTGTTATCTCCTGCTGAGTCTTACGCCCTTGCGACTCCACAATCGGTTCCGCGTTCCGGGGCGCAAAATTAATGCACTAAAACTATAGTCCATATCGACCGGGACACCCAGTCTGTATAAGTTTATTTACCGTTTGATGACAGTAATTAAGAATAATCTATTCAGATTGGGGAATAAGGCAGTATAAGCCTTCATTTTTCCACGGTTATGTGCGGTCACCCGCAAACTGGCATCATGATTGCGGGTAAAGCTCATAATTCGCACTTATGATTAAAGCTCAGAACCAAGTGGTCGGATCACCTGCATAAAATAAGGAAACACCATGACCCTACGTAAGCTGATGGCGATTTCATGCCTGTTAATGCCGCTGATGGCCTCTGCGCATAATTTCCAGAACGGTCAACGGGTGCCCGCCGTGGGCATCACCGACCGTGGCGAACTCATTCTTGATAATGATGATTTTAGCTATAAAAATTGGAATAGCTCGCAGCTTGCTGGCAAAGTGAGAGTTGTACAACATATTGCTGGCCGTACATCTGCCAAAGAGAAGAACGCCACACTCATCGAAGCGATTAAGTCCGCAAAATTCCCGCACGACAAATACCAGACCACCACCCTTGTGAACACCGACGATGCCATTCCAGGCTCGGGGATGTTCGTGCGCAGTAGCATTGAGAGCAATAAAAAGCTCTATCCGTGGTCGCAGTTTATTGTCGACAGCAACGGGCTGGCGCGCAGCGCCTGGCAGCTTGAAGAAGGCGGTTCCGCGATTGTGGTGCTGAATAAAGAGGGTCGCGTGGAATGGGCAAAAGACGGGGCGCTGACGCAGGAGGATGTGCAGCAGGTTATCGCCCTGCTGCATAAGCTACTCGGTCAGTAGATTGATACCCGGAAGCCGGGGTTGAGGAACGCTTCACGCGGCGTGTAGTCGAGGGTTTTACCCTGCCAGTCGTGAACGTGCGCCCCGGCAGCCACCGCAACCGCGTGGCCCGCAGCGGTGTCCCAGACGTTAGTCGGCCCGAAGCGCGGATAAAGCTGCGCCTGCCCTTCCGCCACCAGGCAGAATTTGAGCGACGATCCAATCGATGTGGTCTGATGCTCGCCGAGCTGTTGCAGGTACTCCGTCAACTCGCCGTCGGCGTGCGAACGGCTGATCACCACCAGCGGCGGTCGGGCATCGCGGACGTGAATCTGATTGCGCACGCCGCACTCTTCTTTCCAGGCTTTGCCCTCATGCGCGCTGTACATCACTTTCATCACTGGCGCGTAGACCACGCCGAGCACCGGTTTTCCCTGTTCAATCAGGGCGATATTGACCGTGAACTCCCCGTTGCGCTTGATAAACTCTTTGGTGCCATCGAGCGGATCCACCAGCCAGTAGCGCTGCCAGTGCTGGCGCACATCCCAGCCCGGCGGGTCTTCTTCTGACAGCACCGGAATGTCGGGCGTCAGGGCATTCAGCCCGCTGACGATCACTCTGTGGGCCGCGATATCCGCTGCCGTCACTGGGGAATCATCAGCTTTGCTGACGACGTCCATCGGCTGCGCCCCATCGTAAACCTGCATAATGGCATCACCTGCCTTCCGTGCAAGCTGACATACTTGTTCCAGCATTTTCCACCTCGTGTTAAGTAGAGTGGTGTTAACTCGTTGTTTTATTTATATCCTATCGCGACCAATTGCGCTATCTGTGAAGCGTTGCCCGTTTCCTCGCGCAATTTTCTGGCAACCTTCACACTTCTGTAAGCAACAGGATGTATACCCTTTTGTCTTTTGTGCCCTCGATCAATGAAAGGACCCCTCTGATGATTAAGTTTAGCGCAACGCTCCTTGCCACGCTGATTGCCGCGAGTGTTCAGGCCTCAACCGTGGATTTGCGGATCATGGAAACCACTGACCTGCACAGCAACATGATGGATTTTGACTACTACAAAGATTCCGCCACGGAAAAGTTTGGTCTGGTGCGCACCGCCAGCCTGATCAACGCCGCGCGGGGTGAAGTGCAAAACAGCGTGTTGGTGGATAACGGCGATGTGATCCAGGGGAGCCCGCTCGGCGATTACATGGCGGCGAAAGGCCTCAAAACGGGCGATGTACATCCGGTATACAAGGCGATGAACACCCTTGATTACGCGGTGGGCAACCTTGGCAACCACGAATTTAACTACGGTCTGGAATACCTACATAAAGCGATAAACGGCGCGAAATTCCCGTACGTTAACGCCAATATCATCGACGTTAAGACCAAGAAGCCGCTATTTACGCCGTATCTGATTAAAGAGACTCAGGTTGTCGACAAAGACGGCAAGCCGCAGACCCTGAAAATTGGCTACATCGGTTTTGTGCCGCCACAGATTATGATTTGGGATAAAGCCAATCTCAGCGGCAAAGTGACGGTGAATGATATTACCGAAACCGCCCGCAAGTATGTGCCTGAAATGCGTGAAAAAGGCGCCGACGTGGTGGTGGTTATCGCCCACTCCGGCCTCTCCGCCGACCCGTATCAGGCGATGGCGGAAAACTCCGTTTACTATCTCAGCCAGGTTCCGGGTGTGGATGCGATCATGTTTGGTCACGCCCATGCGGTGTTCCCGTCGAAGGATTTCGCCAGCATCAAAGGGGCGGATACCGACAAAGGTCTTCTCAACGGCGTGCCAGCGGTGATGCCGGGCATGTGGGGCGATCACCTCGGGGTGGTGGATTTGGTGCTGAACAATGACGACGGCAAATGGCAGGTGTCGCAGGCCAAAGCCGAAGCGCGGCCGATATATGACGCCGTTGCCAAAAAATCCCTCGCCGCTGAAGACCAGAATATGGTGAAGGTGTTGAAGGCCGATCACGATGCCACTCGGGCGTTCGTCAGCAAGCCTATCGGTAAATCGTCCGACAATATGTACAGCTATTTGTCGCTTGTGCAGGACGATCCCACCGTTCAGGTGGTGAATATGGCGCAGAAAGCCTACGTGGAGCACTTTATTCAGGGCGACCCGGACCTGGCGAAACTGCCGGTACTTTCCGCCGCAGCACCGTTTAAAGCCGGTGGACGTAAAAACGATCCGGCCAGCTTTGTCGAAGTGGAAAAAGGCCAGCTCACCTTCCGTAACGCCGCCGATTTGTATCTCTACCCGAATACGCTGGTGGTGATGAAAGTCAGCGGCAAAGAGGTAAAAGAGTGGCTGGAATGCTCCGCCGGGCAGTTCAATCAGATTGACGTGTCCAGCAGCAAACCGCAGTCGCTGATCAACTGGGACGGTTTCCGCACCTATAACTTCGACGTTATCGACGGTGTGGATTATCAGATTGATGTCAGCCAGCCGGCACGCTACGACGGCGAATGCCAAAGCATTAACCCGAAAGCAGAACGTATCAAAAACCTGACCTTTAACGGCAAGCCTATCGACCCGGCTGCAACCTTCCTGGTGGCAACCAATAACTACCGCGCTTACGGCGGCAAGTTTGCCGGAACCGGCGACAGCCATATCGCGTTCGCGTCACCGGATGAGAACCGTTCAGTGCTGGCGGCGTGGATCGGGGCGGAGTCGAAAAAGCAGGGCGAAATCCATCCCGCGGCGGACAACAACTGGCGCTTAGCACCGATTCATTCGGCCACGCCGCTGGATATTCGTTTTGAAACGTCACCGACGGAGAAAGCCGCGGCGTTTATCAAAGACCACGCGCAGTATCCGATGAAAAAAGTCGGCACTGACGATATCGGTTTTGCGGTGTATCAGCTTGATTTAAGCAAGTAACGCACTTATCGGAGGCCCGGCAAGCGTTAGCGCTGCCGGGCAATTCCTGCTTCATAACGGGCATTCACGCCGCACGCTCATCCCAGTTCGCCATCACCTGCGGCAGGTTCAACTCAATCCAGTCCGCCAGCGCTTCCACTTTCTCACTCACCTGCACGCCGAGCGGCGTCAGGCTGTATTCCACATGCGGGGGTACTACCGGATACGACACCCTGTCGATAAAACCATCCATCTCCAGCGCCTGTAACGACTGCGCCAGCATCTTCTCGCTGACGCCGCCCATTTTCCGACGCAGGTCGCTGAAGCGATGGGTACCATCACGTAAGGCCACCAGAATAAGCACGCCCCAGCGGCTGGTCACATGCTTGAGCACGTCCCGGGACGGACACTGTTCGGCAAATAAATTGCCATCGCGCAGCTGTTCACTGAGGGTCGGATTTGCCATTTTCATACTTACCTTTTTGTGCGTACTTACTAAAAGTTAGTAAGGGTGTTAGCGTATCACAACTGAAGACAAACACGAAGGAGTCACATGATGATCGCAATTACCGGCGCTACCGGCCTACTGGGCCAACTTGTTATCGACAACCTGCTGAAAACGGTTTCCGCCAACCAGCTGGTCGCCATTGTGCGTAACCCGGCGAAAGCCCAGGCACTGAGCGACAAAGGCATCGTCGTCCGTCAGGGCGATTACACCGACGAAACCGGGCTTAAATCCGCATTCCAGGGCGTAGAAAAAGTGCTGCTGATTTCCGGCAGCGAAGTCGGGCAGCGCACCGTGCAGCATCGCCACGTCATCAACGCAGCGAAAGCCGCGGGCGTGAAATTCATCGCCTACACCAGCCTACTCCATGCTGATAAATCTCCATTGGGCCTGCATGTTGAGCACGTCGAAACCGAGAAAATGCTCGCTGAGTCCGGTATCGCGTATACCCTGCTGCGCAACGGCTGGTACACCGAAAACTATCTCGCCAGCGCACCTCCGGCCATTGAGCACGGCGTGTTTATCGGGGCTGCGGGCGACGGCAAAATTGCCTCCGCGACCCGCGCCGATTATGCGGCAGCCGCGGCACAGGTGATGAGCCAGGAAGGCCACGCTGGTAAAGTCTATGAGCTGGCGGGTGACAATGCCTGGACGCTCAGCGAACTGGCCGCCGAACTGAGCAAACAGAGCGGTAAAAACGTGAGCTACCAGAACCTGAGCGAAGCGGATTTTGCCGCCGCGTTGAAAGGGGTCGGCCTGCCTGCCGGACTGGCAGAGATGCTGGCGGACTCTGACATTGGCGCGTCAAAAGGCGGCCTGTTTGATGACAGCCGCACGCTCAGCAAACTCATCCAGCGCCCGACCACCGCGTTGTCTGACAGCGTCAAAAGTATCCTGTAAACGTTAACGATAGGTTATTTTTTGTGGCGTCCCCACGGGGTATCTTCGATAATGTCGGGATATTCCGTGGGAGGTTAGCGTGCAGGGTGTTCCTCAGCAGTTCACAGACGAGCGAGACAGCGCCAGTTTCCGCCATCTGGCTCAGGTGCCAGGAGTGGAGCTTTATCACGCCCATATCTCGCGCTATGCCTTTGAGCCGCATACCCACGAAGCCTTTGGTATCGGCGCCATTGAACTCGGTGCCGAGCGTTTTCGCTATCGCGGTACCCAGTATGTGGCACCGGTCAATTCAGTGGTCACCATGAACCCGGACGAACTGCACACCGGCGAAGCGGAAACCGCCGACGGCTGGCGCTATCGGATGGTGTATCTGGAACCGGATTTACTGGAAGAAGTGACCGGCGTTCGCCATTGGTGGTTCAGCGACGTGGTTCGCCATGACACAGAGCGGTCTGCCAGGCTGTGCCAGCAGATTTATGGCCTGTGGAACACCGACGACCCGCTGGCGCAAAAAGGTCTGCTGCTCGATCTGATTGAGACTTTCAGCCCCTTCGCCCACCATGCTCCGCATCTGCATGAAGCGAGCCATCGTTTCGAACGCGTACGCGACTATCTGCACGACAACTATATGCACAGTGTGACGCTCGACGATCTGGCTGCCGTCGTGTCGCTCAGTCCGTACCACTTTCAGCGTCAGTTCAAAGCCCGATATCACGTTACGCCGCACCAGATGCTGATGGCGATTCGCCTGTGGCGTGCCAAAGATTTTCTGACTCGCGGCATGCCTGCCGCCGAAGTGGCCGCCGCTACCGGCCTGACCGATCAGTCTCACCTCACCCGGGCCTTTACCCTTCGCTACGGCATCACGCCCGTTCGCTACCAGAAACAGGTTTTCATGCGCTAATGCGCAACCTCATACAATACGTCCCGCCGCCGTCCTTCCTACACTGCACCTGTTGACTAAGAAGGTGCAGAACATGATGAGTGGTGTGTTGTACGCCCTGCTGGCGGGGCTGATGTGGGGTTTGATTTTCGTTGGGCCGCTACTGGTGCCGGAATATCCGGCGGTATTGCAGTCGATGGGACGCTATCTGGCGCTGGGGTTAATCGCCCTGCCGTTGGCGTGGCTCGGACGCGCGAAGCTTAAACAGCTCAGCAAAAGTGACTGGCTTACGGCGTTGGGCCTGACCATGATGGGCAATCTCATTTATTACGTGTGCCTGGCCAGCGCCATTCAGCGCGCGGGCGCACCGGTTTCAACGATGATCATCGGCACACTGCCGGTGGTGCTTCCGGTATTTGCCAATCTGCTGTACAGCCATCGCGACGGTAAGCTCTCCTGGCTGAGCATGGCGCCTGCCCTGGTTTGCATCGCGTTGGGATTAATATGCGTGAATATCGCCGAGCTGCGCCGCGGTCTGGTCGATTTCAGCTGGTGGCGTTATGGGAGCGGGATCGGTCTGGCGTTAATATCCGTGGTTTGCTGGGCGTGGTACGCACTGCGCAATGCACGCTGGCTGCGTGAAAATCCGGATAAGCACCCGATGATGTGGGCGACCGCACAGGCGCTGGTGACGCTGCCCGTGTCGCTGCTGGGTTACGTGCTCGCCTGCCTGTGGCTCAGAGGCCAGGGGCAATCCTTCCCGCTGCCGTTTGGCCCGCGGCCAGAGGTGTTTATCACGCTGATGATCGCCATCGCCGTGTTCTGCTCATGGGTGGGTGCGCTATGCTGGAATATCGCCAGCCAGCGCCTGCCCACGGTGATCGTCGGGCCTTTGATTGTGTTCGAAACGCTGGCAGGCCTGCTGTATACCTTCCTGCTGCGCCAGAGCTTTCCACCGCTGCTGACGTTCACCGGCATTGCGCTGCTGGTGGTTGGCGTGATCGTCGCCGTGCGCGCCAAACTGCAAAAGCCGCGGCTTCAGGCCCTTGAATAAGGACCTGACGGGATCATTAGTGTCCGGTCACAACGGCCGCAGCAACAGGGTTGTCAGACTGTGCAACTACCGCAGCACGTGCCACAGGATGCGCACCGTTATTACCGGTAGCGACAGCCATTTCAGCTGGGTGATCGGATGAAGCAATGACCGCGCCACGTTCAACAGGATGTGCGCCATTACCACCGGTCGCCGCGGCCATTGCCACAGGATGGTCGGAGTTCGCCACAACGGCTGTTCTGGCAATCGGATGATTAGCGAAAGCAGGGAGACTTACGACGGCGAAGGTTAAAGCCAGGATGGTTTTTTTCATAATAATACCTCTAATAAACGAAATTTTAACGACAAAATCCAAAACGAAAATTCATCGAAATCCATCTAACAGTCTCTAACCTTCGCGAAAGCTCTGCAAAGTCTAATCCATTTAAAATTGAATTTAGCGGGACGGTATTACTGAAGAGCACTCAGGCCCTTTGAGAAAGAGCCTGAGTGTAGGAGAGGACGACGTTCGAACTACGCGGTACGTTTCTTACTAAGCACCCACCAACCCAGGCCCAGCACCACAAACCACAGCGGCGTGACGATCAGCGCCTGACGGGTATCTTCCTGCAGCGTCAACAACACGATCACGAACACGAAGAACGCCATACAGACCCAGCACATCAGTTTGCCGAGTGGCATTTTGTATTTTGACGCTTCATGCAGCTGCGGACGCTGTTTGCGGTAGACCAGATAAGAACACAGAATAATGGTCCACACGAACATAAACAGAATGGCCGACACGGTGGTGATCATGGTGAACGCGGCGATTGCGCTTGGGTTCACATACAGCATCACTACCCCGCCCAGCAGACAGATGCAGGAGAAGGTCAGGCCTTTTGCCGGAACTGCGCGCTTTGAGAGTTTGGCGAATGCTTTTGGCGCCACGCCTTCTTGTGCCAGACCGAACAGCATACGGCTAGTTGAGAACACACCACTGTTTGCGGACGATGCCGCAGAGGTCAGCACCACAAAGTTGATGATGCTCGCCGCCGCAGGCAGGCCAACCAGCACGAACAGTTCAACGAACGGACTCTTATCCGGCACCACGGAACCCCATGGCGTGACGGACATAATCACCACCAGCGCGAACACGTAGAACATGATGATGCGGATGGGAATGGAGTTGATCGCGCGCGGCAGCGATTTCTCCGGGTCTTTCGTTTCGGCAGCCGTGGTGCCCACCAGCTCAATACCGACGAAGGCAAACACCGCTATCTGGAACCCAGCGAAGAAGCCGCTAATCCCTTTCGGGAACCAGCCACCGTCATTCCACAGATGATCGAATGAGGCCTGTACGCCGCTTGGGGACGTGAAGTGCGTCATCACCATGACCAGACCGACAATCACCAGCCCGACAATGGCAACGATTTTGATCATCGCGAACCAGAACTCCATCTCACCGAACATTTTCACGGTGGCAAGGTTCAGGCCCAACAGCAGAAGGATAACCGCCAGCGACGCGACCCAGTCTGACAATCCGGGGAACCAGAACTGCGCATACGAGGTAATGGCGACGACGTCGGCCATTCCGGTCACCACCCAACAGAACCAGTAAGTCCAGCCGGTGAAGTATCCCGCCCACGGCCCGAGCAGGTCGGCCGCGAAATCGCTAAAGGATTTGTATTCGAGATTCGACAGCAGCAATTCACCCATTGCCCGCATGACGAAGAAGAGCATGAAGCCGATTATCATATAAACGAAGATGATCGACGGCCCGGCCAGACTGATGGTTTTACCCGAGCCCATAAACAGCCCGGTGCCGATGGCGCCGCCGATAGCGATGAGCTGAATGTGCCGGTTGGAGAGACTGCGCCGAAGCGACTGTTCAGTCGATGCCTCTTCATCGGCAGCGACTTTAATCTGATCTACCATGTGATTTTTTCCTGTTGTTCCTGTTGTGTTGTGCTGGCTCTTCGGCCATTGAATACATCTGTCGATGTTTCAGTTTTAAGACGGATCGATAGTAGGAAAGAATCGGCGGGTTGAATACTAAGAAATGAATAAAATGTTAATAAGATGTTTGAAGTGAGTGTTATATCACTCTACTTACGCGAAACAGCTCACAAAAATACACTGACTTTGCGACAATGCAAGATTAAATGCTAACAAATTTCTAACTTAGGGATTTTACACTACTTTTTGGCATCCTCTCCCGCGAACGGGAGAGGATCAGCGGACTTACAGGATTTCGAGCAGTTCGACTTCGAAAACCAGCGTGCTGAATGGTGGGATGGACGCGCCAGCGCCACGCTCGCCGTACGCGAGGTTTTGCGGGATAGTCAGTTCCCATTTGGAGCCAACCGGCATCAGGGTCAGGGCTTCGATCCAGCCAGGGATCACGCCGTTAACCGGGAATTCAGCTGGTTCACCGCGTGCGACGGAGCTGTCAAACACGGAGCCGTCAATCAGTTTGCCGGTGTAGTGAACGCGTACGCGGTCGGTACGTGCCGGGATTGCGCCTTCGCCCTGAGTGAGTACGCGGAACTGCAGGCCGGATTCGGTGCTGCTCACGCCGTCTTTCTCACGGTTTTCTTCCAGGTATTTCACGCCTTCTGCAGCCATGGCTTCGAATTGTTCGCGACGTACGGCATCAGCACGTTCGTGAATTTCACGCAGCGCACGGTGAACCACATCCACCGGAACCTGTGGCTGTTTGCCTTCCAGCGCATCAGCAATACCAGCAACCAGTGCTTCTGGCAGCAGGCCCTGCAGGCCGGATTCGCTAAGCTGTTGTCCTACCTGGAGGCCGATTCCGTAACTAGCCTGGGCTTCAATGGTGTCAAAAGTCGGGGTTGCCATGGTCTTTCCTTTCATCGGATGAAAATCAGCGGGCAGCATAACAGCCAGGCCGCATCGGGTAAAACTTTGTCTCGGCAGAATTATGTATATACTGAGGGACAAAACAGGGAAACGCGGAGCAGGAGGTGACCCATGCCCGGGCGATTCGCACTACAACCTACGTTGTTAAAAATCTGGCATGCACCGGATAATTTCACACTGATGGACCCGCTGCCACCGTTGCACCGTCGCGGTATTATTGCGGGTTTTCTGCTGGTCATCATCGGCTTTCTACTTCCCTCTGATGATAATGCGCCTGCCCAACAGCCGGTGAGCCGAAATGCGCAGCTCGACATCCAGTCGCAGTCTCAGCCGCAACAGGGCAATTTGCAGCAGCCACTGCCGCCGCTGGTTTCCTCGCCGCCGGTAAACGATCCGGGCCAGGCCGCGCCTGCCGCCCCGGAAGTGGTTCAGGAAGAACAGCCTGACGAGCAGCCGCAGACGGTACAAACGGAGCCACAATCTCAGCCTCAGGCGCAAACCGCGCCTGCGCAGACGCAATCGCAGTCCGCTCCGGGCATCGAACAGCAGTGGCGCAGCTATCGCGTAGAATCAGGCAAAACTCTGGCGCAGCTGTTCCGCGATCATAACCTGCCACCAACCGATGTTTATGCGATGTCAAAAGTGGAAGGTGCCGGAAAGCCATTGAGTTCATTACAGGCCGGGCAAATGGTTCAGGTTCGTCAGAATGCTAACGGCGTGGTGACAGGGCTGACCATCGACAGTGGCGGCGGACAACAGGTGCTGTTTACGCGTCAGTCTGACGGGAGCTATATCCGCGTTCGCTAATCCTTTCGCCCGGTAACGCGATTACCGGGCCAGTCTCACCCTTTCTGCTTGTTCACCCACCGAATCCCCGTGCAGACCAACACCAGCGCCACCGCGTATTTCCATTCCATAATGTTCTCGCCGAGAAAAATGGCTGACAGCACCGTGCCTGCCACCGGGATAACGAAATTGAATGGGGCAATCATGCTGACGCGGTTGTACTTCAGCAGCGTACTCCACAGCGCAAACGCCACCGATGAAAGCAGCGTCAGATAGCCCAGCACCGCCACGGATTCAACGCCGTGGAACGTCAGCGTCCCGCCTGAAAGATAGCCACCCGCCACCAGCGCCAACCCGCCGATAGCCAACTGCCAGCCGGTCATCACCGTCGGGTCGACCGTCTGCGAAATACGTTTCCCGTACAGCGTCGCCGCGGAAAGAATAAATGCTGCCAGAACCACGAAACCGTCGCCGCGCCAGACGAAGCTGAAATCAGTCAGGGAATGGCTGAAGTTCACCAACATCACTCCGGCAAAACCGAGGACACAGCCCAGGGTTTTGTTATAACTCAGCTTGTCATTCTGATAGATAAAGTGCGCCAGCAGCACGCTAAAGAACGTGCCGGTAGCATTCATGATCGAACCTTTCACCCCGGTAGTGAACGACAGGCCAATATAAAAGATGGCGTACTGAATCGAGGTTTGGGTCAGGCCCAGGATCGTCAACTGACCAAACTGCCGGGCGTTGAGTCGGGCAATGGGTTTACGCTGTGCCAGCGCGAACAACAGCAGTAACGCGCCTGCGAACAGGAACCGGTAGCCTGCAAAGATGATTTTTGAAGGAATGTCGTCGGTGGCTATCTGAAAGATTTCATAGCCATTTTTAATCGCGGGGTATGAGCTTCCCCATAGCAAACAGCACAGCGTTGCCCCGGCGTAGACCACGTTTTTGCGAGTAAAGAGCGGAGCGGGTGTAACGACTTCCATTAACGACACCTGAATTAAAATAGCGTTTTAATTCATTATCCGGAAATGTCTGGGGAATATCTACTACGGGCAGGAATTGAGCAAGTGCAGAAAAGCAAAACGCCGGCACAAGGCCGGCGTTTCGTCGTTGTTACAGAGTAATCAAATTACGCTGAAACTACGTTTACTACCAGTTTAGCGAACACTTCGCTGTGAACCTGGAAGTCCACTTCGTGCTCACCAGTGGTACGCAGAACGCCGTTCGGCATGCGAACTTCGCTCTTAGCAACAGCCACGCCAGCAGCAGTAACTGCATCAGCGATGTCGCGAGTACCGATAGAACCGAACAGTTTACCTTCGTCGCCTGCTTTAGACGCGATGGTAACGGTGCCCAGTGCGTTGATTTTCTCAGCGCGAGCTTCAGCAGCAGACTGAACGTCAGCCAGTTTGGCTTCCAGTTCAGCACGGCGTGCTTCGAAGAATTCAACGTTTTTCTTGGTAGCTGGAACAGCTTTACCCTGTGGAACCAGGAAGTTACGAGCGTAGCCCGCTTTAACGTTTACCTGATCACCCAGGCTGCCCAGGTTTGCTACTTTATCAAGCAGAATAACTTGCATTACCTTATCCTCTCAAAGTCGTGTTAATGGACTGTGGCCGATTACTGATGACGATCAGTGTACGGCAGCAGGGACAGGTAGCGAGCGCGCTTGATGCAACGAGCGAGCTGACGCTGGTATTTTGCACGAGTACCGGTAATACGGCTCGGGACAATTTTACCGCTTTCGGTAATGTAGTTTTTCAGCGTAGCGATGTCTTTGTAATCAATCTCTACAACGCCTTCCGCGGTGAAACGGCAGAACTTGCGACGACGGAAATAACGTGCCATTTGGCTAGTCTCCAGAATCTATCAATTCAATCTGCTCGGCATGCAACACCATTTTGCTCAGACCATTTCGTGCCTTGTGGCAACTGATGAAGCCCTGAACGGTGATTTGCGTGCCGACCGTTATACTGTGAGTAATGGCTTGGTTCTCGTGTCCGCTAATAATAACGGGCATTTGACACCATGCCTGCCGGTGAAAACCGGCTTCCTCCTGCGTCGATCGGTGCTCAAGCACGAACTGGCAGTGAGGAATTCCTGACGGGCTAACCTTTCTAAGTGGCGCCCTGCACACTGTGCCGGACAACGCCAGACGGTTGGCCATCAGCAATTACTCTTCAGAATCCCCAGCTTCAGCATCATCTGTGGTTTCATTTGCGAAATCATCGCGACGCTCACGGCGCTCGTCTTTCGCTTTTACCATCGGAGATGCTTCAGTCTCAGCGTGTTTAGTACGCATAACCATGCTGCGGATAACGGCATCGTTGAAGCGGAAGTTTGTTTCCAGCTCATCGATAACTTCCTGCGGCGCTTCAACGTTCAGCAGAACGTAGTGAGCTTTGTGCAGTTTGTTGATCGGATAAGCCAGCTGACGGCGGCCCCAGTCTTCCAGACGGTGGATCGTACCTTCTGCTGCAGTGATTGCACCAGTGTAACGCTCGATCATACCCGGAACCTGTTCGCTCTGGTCAGGATGGACCATAAAAACGATTTCGTAATGACGCATCGAATTGCTCCTTACGGATTATTCAGCCTCCTGTCTGGGTCAGCCGCGGCCCATGGAGGCAAGGAACGTGGTTAAAGGGCGGCTGAAAAATTGACGCGTAATCATACTTGCAGGCCCTGAATAACTCAAGGTGATTGCGCAATTAATTCGCACGAAGCGCAAAGAGGAAGAAAGTCAGTGGTTTAAAATTAACCAACACAGAATGCGCCATTTTTTTGAACAACTGCATCAGAAATGGTCGCTATTTAATCAACCAGGAGGGATTACACTTAAGCCATACCCAGACCGAAGCCACGAGGAGACTTCACCGTAACGCAGCAGGTTGTAGGGAGTCACTATCATGAAAAACATCGCAATCGCCGTAATGGCTGCAGTTTTGCTCAGTGCAAACGCGATGGCAGCCATCAAGATAGACGGCCGACAGGCCAGAAATATGGACGATGTGCAGAGCTTAGGCGTCATTTACATTAATCATAACATCGCCACCGAAAGCGAAGCAGATCAAGCCTTGAGTGAAGAGAGTAACGCCCGTGGCGCCAAATACTATCACCCAATCCTTATCCATGAACCCGGCAGCAATGGCCTTATTCACGCCAGCGCTGACGTTTACCGCTAGCACCAGGAAAACCACAGAACGTATTTGCCCTGACTCAACGCTGCCCCCGTTTTTCGGGGGCTTTTTTTGCTTGCGTGGCGATTACTTTTCAACTTGCCCGTAGTAGGCATTCGGCCCGTGCTTGCGGCTGAAATGTTTCTCCATCAACCAGCCATCGATATGCTTGAGCTGCGGATTAATCCCCCTCGCGAGCCACGCCATTTTCGCGACCTCTTCCATCACCACCGCATTATGGACCGCTTCATGCGCATCTTTGCCCCACGCAAAAGGACCATGCTGCCAGACCACGATGCCTGGTGTATGTAAAGGCTGCGCTTCACCGAGCGTTTCAATAATCACCTTGCCGGTGTTGAGCTCGTAATCCGTCTGTACTTCTGCTTCGCTCAGCGGACGAGTGCAGGGAATATCGCCAAAGAAGTAATCCGCATGGGTGGTGCCCAAGGCCGGGATGGAAAGACCTGCCTGCGCCCACGCCGTGGCATGGGTTGAGTGTGTATGCACCACGCCGCCGATGCCGGGGTATTGACGATACAGCGCCAGATGTGTCGCGGTATCAGAGGACGGCCGATAGCGGCCTTCCAGAACATTACCCTTGAGGTCGACAACGACGATGTCATCGGCAGTCAGGGTTTCATACGCCACGCCGCTCGGCTTAATGGCTACCCACCCGCGTTCTTGGTCAATGGCGCTGACGTTTCCCCAGGTAAACGTCACCAGACCGAACCGCGGTAAATCCATGTTAGCGGCGAAAGCCTGCTGTTTAAGCTGTTTCATCCGGCGGCCTCCACCAGTCCAGCATTTGCCATGCGCTGAAGCACCCAGTCGCGGGCTTTTATCACTTCGGCCAGAGGGTCATCCGCCGTTTCGCTCCACATTTCAATCAAATATGGCCCGTGGTAGCCGCTCTGTTTTAGGGTACTGAAGCAGTGTTCAAAATCCACGATGCCCGCGCCAAACGGCACGTTTTTGAACACGCCTGGCCGCGTATCTTTGACATGCACCGCCACGATATGCCCGATGCCCGCCTGCAGTTCCATTTGCACATCGTTTTCCCATGCCGACAAGTTGCCAATATCCGGGTAAATCTGGAACCACGGGTTATTAAGATAATGGGCGTAACCCAACGCTTTGCTGATGGAGTTCATCAGCGGGTAATCCATGATTTCCATCGCCAGCGTCACCTGCGCCCGACTTGCCATTTCGACACTTTCTTTCAGCCCTTCGCGAAAACGGCGGCGCGTTTCGTTGTTCGCCTGCTGGTAATAGACGTCGTAGCCCGCCAGTTGAATAACCCGAATGCCGACATCCTGCGCGAACTGAATTGCCCGGCGCATAATCGCCAGACCCTGCCGGCGCACCGCGTCGTCTTCACTGCCGAGCGGAAAACGGCGATGGGCGCTCAGGCACATCGATGGCACTCGCACGCTGGTTTCGGCGACAGCGTTAATTAGCGCGAGCTTCTGTTCACGGCTCCAGTCAAGGCGCGAAAGGCGCGCATCGGTTTCATCAATCGACATTTCGACGAAATCAAAACCCAGCGTTTTGGCGAGACCCAGACGCTCCAGCCAACACTCCCCGGCGGGGAGCGCTTTTTCATAGATACCGAGCGGAACCTGTTTCGACAACATAGCCGCTCCTTAGCCCCACAGTTGGGCGATAGACCGCTTGAACTGACGCGCGGCCTCGACCGGATCTTTTGCATCACGGATACTGCGCCCGGCGATAAACACATGGATGGGAATGCCTTTAAACAGCGGTAAATCGTCCAGAGCCAGACCGCCGGTCACGGTGACCTTAAAGCCCATATCTGCCAGGCGTTTGATGGCAGTGATATCTGCTTCGCTCCACGCCACACCCGCCGCCTGGGCATCGCGGCTGCGGTGATAAACCACCTGCTGAATACCCACCTGATGCCATTCCTGTGCCTGTTCCCACGTCCAGAATCCGGTCAGTTCTATCTGCACGTCGCCGTTAAATTCTTTTGCGACGTCCAGCGCACCTTTGGTGGTGTTGATATCTGCGCAGCAAATCACCGTTATCCAGTCGGCATTGGCTTCAAAGCACATCCGCGAGAGGATTTTTCCGGCGTCGGCAATCTTGGCATCCGCCAGCACAATTTTGTGTGGATACAGCGCTTTCAGATCACGCACAGCACGAACGCCTTCGGCCACGCAAAGGATGGTGCCGACCTCAATGATATCGACTTCTTCGGCGATTAAGCGTGTGGTGGCATACGCCTCGGCCATGCTCTGGTTATCCAGCGCAACCTGTAACATTGGTAATGAAGAGCTCATAGCATTTCCTTGTTAAGCACACGCCGCAGTGGCGTTATCAATGAGATCCAGCACGTCCTGCTCGGTACGGCAGGCGCGTAAACGGTCGAAATTGGCTTCGTCTTCAAACAGGTTAACGATTTGCATGATGCCCACTTCCTGATGGGTGTTGGCATCCACCGCCGCCATGGTGATGAGGATATCCACCGGGTCGTTATCTTCATGGTTAAACAGCAGCGGCTCCCGCAGCGTGACCAGGGCAAAGCCCGTTTTCTTCACGCCCTCTTCCGGACGACCGTGCGGCATGGCGAGACCGGGTGCGATGACAAAATACGGGCCGTGCTGCGCCACACCATCCAAAATGGCCTGGTAATATCGCGGCTCGACAACGTCTGCCTTGACCAGCAAATCGACGCCCAGTTTCACCGCCTCCTGCCAGGTGTTGGCCTGAGCCTGAAGTAGAATCGAGCGGTTGTCGGCCAACGAATCACGTAGTTTCATACCGCGTCCTTATTTCAGATCCTGAGGAAAGTGCACCGTGATAACCTCCATCAGCTTTGGCCCAAAGTCGGCTGCTGACAGCATGTTGCGCACGCCCACCACGTATTTATTTCCCGTCACGATAATTTCACCGGCGATATGGGTTGAGGCGATAATGACGTCAGCCCCGCTTAACTCGCTTTTGTATTCCCCGACCGCACAGCTGTTTACCGAATGATTAACGCCTTGCTGGGTCAGGAACTGATCCACCTTCATCTTCATGATCATGGAACTGCCCTGCCCGTTACCGCATACCGCCAGAATTCGTACCGTCATAATCCAGATCCTTTTAGTGGGCAGAAGACTCTGCCAGATGTTTTTCTGCATCCTCTTCAGCACGCAGCGTGCGCCCTGCGAAGACCATGTAAGCCAGTGAAATTATGATAATGACGGCCATAAAGACGAGGCCGATGGAGGCGAAGCCCTGCATCATCGGCGGGGCCAGAATTGACCAGTCCGCCATCCCCATCCATGCACTCATGCCGGTCAGTTTGATTGCCCAGACGCAGCCGAAAATCTCAATCATCCCCATCACCAGGCAAATTTTGAGCGCAGCGCGCCAGCCGCCAAAGTGGTTGGCGAAGACGCCAATGGTGGCGTTAGAGAAGAACATTGGAATGAAACCGGGAATAATCATGATCGACGAACCGCAGCCGATCAGAATGCCAACGGCAATCAGCTGGCCGACGGTGCCCCAGATGAAGCCCCAGACCACGGCATTCGGCGCGAAGCTGTAGATTGCAGCGCAGTCGATGGCCAGCACGGCCCCAGGGATCAAGCGCTGTGATATTCCGTTGAAGGCTTCGGACAGCTCAGCCACAAACATGCGCACGCCCTGCACGATGATGAATATCGCCACCGCGAACTGGAAACCGGTTTGTAGGATGTAGACGGTCCAGTGCACTTTCCCCGCCATCGCCTGCACGACGTCAATACCGAAGGAAAGTAAGATGGCGCCGAAAAACACGGTCATGACAATGGCCGTCGACACGATGTTGTCGTGGAAAATGTTCAGCCAGCCTGGAAGCTTCAAATCTTCAACACTCTCCTCTTTCTTCCCGAGGTACGGCGCAATTTTGTAGGCAATCCAGGAGGCAAACTGCTGTTGGTGGCCGATAGAGAAACCGCAGTTATCAGTGACCTCCTGCGTCGGCTTGTACATCATGTTGGACGTGATGCCCCAGTAGAGCGACACCAGTACCGCCGTGCAAATAATGGTGGTCCACATCGGGTAACCGAGTATGTAGAAGAACACGGCAATCAGCCCGGCCTGCTGAAACATGATGTGCCCGGTCAGCATGATGGTGCGAATACCGGTGATGCGCCGAAGCAGGACATAAATAATATTCAGCGCCAGCGCCAGAAGAACCGCGTATCCCACCCAGCTATAGGCATCGCCCATGCGTTCGACAGTCGCCATCATCGAGGCGTAGGTGTCCGAAATAGCGCCGTTAATGCCATAGACTTCCGACATTTTCGCCACCACCGGCTTGAACGTGCCGGTCAGAATTCCCGACCCCGCCTGCAATAACATGAAACCGATAATGGTTTTGATGGTGCCCTTAATGATTACGCTCACGCTCTTCCGCAGCAGGATGTAACCCAGGCAAGTCACTATCCCCAGCAGCAACGGGGCGTTAGTCATGACCTGATTAAAGAACACGGTAAAGGCGGTGTAGAGGAACGCCATAACGATCTCCATGGTTGGAATCGTCGGGCGAATGGACGCCGCCCGATGTTGTGACGCTCACTTTAATAATCACAAGTAATCACCACAAGATTGAATTTGATTAAATGAGAGTCCGATCGCAAAATATATCCTTAGTTGTTGCATGGCTTTCATTACACCGCTTTTAATGCCAATAAATCCAACGTAAGTTGATAATAAAAAACATATTTCAACCACTACTAAAACATCTTCAGCTCACTAACCCTCCCCTCAAGTCAGTGTTCAAGAGCAAAAAGTGGTGTTGCGCTGACGCAAAAGCGATGTCAGTATCAATCAATAATAATCACACAATGATTTATTTTGATCACTGATAAGGACGATAACCATGAGCAAAGTGAAGAGCATTACCCGTGAATCCTGGATCCTGAATACGTTTCCAGAGTGGGGCAGCTGGCTGAATGAAGAAATTGAGCAGGAGCAGGTGGCGGCGGGAACGTTCGCCATGTGGTGGCTGGGGTGCACCGGCATCTGGTTGAAATCTCAGGGCGGGGCCAACCTTTGTATCGACTTCTGGTGTGGGACCGGTAAGCAAAGCCACGGCAATCCGCTGATGAAACAGGGCCACCAAATGCAGCGCATGGCGGGTGTGAAGAAGCTCCAGCCTAACCTGCGTACCACGCCGTTTGTGCTGGATCCTTTTGCGATCAGAAAAATCGACGCCGTGCTTTCGACGCACGATCACAACGATCATATCGACGTGAACGTGGCTGCCGCCGTGATGCAAAACTGCCCCGACGATGTGCCGTTTATCGGGCCGCAAACCTGTGTCGATCTGTGGATTGGCTGGGGCGTACCGCGTGAACGCTGCATCGTAGTGAAACCAGGCGACGTGGTGAAAGTGAAAGATATTGAGATCCTCGCCCTCGATGCTTTTGACCGCACGGCGTTGATCACCTTACCTGCTGAACAAAAAGCGGCAGGCATTCTGCCGGATGGCATGGACGAACGCGCGGTCAACTACCTGTTCAAAACACCGGGCGGGAATCTGTATCACAGCGGCGACTCTCACTATTCCAACTATTACGCAAAACATGGCAATGAGCACCAGATCGACGTTGCGCTGGGGTCGTACGGAGAAAACCCGCGTGGCATTACCGACAAAATGACCAGCGCCGATATGCTGCGAATGGCGGAAGCGCTGAACACTAAAGTGGTTATCCCGTTCCATCACGACATCTGGTCGAATTTCCAGGCCGACCCGCAGGAAATCCGCGTGCTGTGGGAAATGAAGAAAGACCGACTGAAATATGGCTTCAAGCCGTTTATCTGGCAGGTTGGCGGTAAATTCACCTGGCCGCTGGATAAAGACAATTTTGAGTACCACTATCCACGTGGTTTCGACGATTGCTTCACTACGGAACCGGACCTGCCGTTTAAATCCTTCCTGTAAGCCCGCGCTGGCGCAGCACCGATCCGGGGGATGACTGCCGCGCTGGCCGTTTAATACGACTTTTGCTTAGTAATTTCAGGCTATTTCAAATATCATCATAAAAAATCAGGGATCTGCGGAATAGCTCATGACCGAAGCACAACGGCACCAAATTTTACTCGAACTGCTGGCGCAGACAGGTTTTGTCACCGTCGAACAGGTGATTGAAAAACTGGGAATTTCCCCTGCCACGGCGCGTCGGGACATCAATAAACTGGATGAAAGCGGCAGGCTGAAAAAAGTGCGGAACGGCGCCGAAGCCATTAGCCAGCAGCGCCCTCGCTGGACGCCGATGAATATCCACGAAGCGCTGAATCATGATGAAAAGGTGCGTATCGCACGCGCCGCGTCGCAGCTGGTGAATCCTGGAGAAAGCGTGGTGATCAACTGCGGTTCAACCGCGTTTTTGCTCGGCCGGGAAATGTGCGGCAAGCCAGTGCAAATCATCACCAACTATCTGCCTCTGGCGAATTTCCTGATCGACCAGGAGCACGACAGCGTAATTATCATGGGCGGCCAGTACGATAAGAGCCAGTCCATCACGCTGAGCCCGCAGGGAAGTGAAAACTCGCTTTATGCCGGGCACTGGATGTTCACCAGCGGCAAAGGCCTCACCGCCGACGGGTTATATAAAACCGATATGCTGACCGCGATGGCAGAACAAAAAATGCTGAACGGCATCGGGAAACTGGTGGTGCTGGTCGACAGCACCAAAGTCGGTGAACGCGCAGGCATGCTGTTCAGCCGAGCGGAAAATATCGATATTGTAATCACCGGCAAAGACGCTAACCCTGAAATCCTCAAACAGCTTGAAGCTCAGGGCGTCCAGGTTCTGCGCGTTTAAAGAAACCGTTTAAAGAACGCCACCGTCACTTCCAGCGCTTCCGGCGTGATGCGGTGGCGAACGCCTGCCTGCCAGTGAAAGGTGAGCTGCCCATCAAGCCCTTGTTGCTGCAACGCCTGTTGTAAGCGGAAAGACTCGGCGGCGGGGACCACGTCGTCGTCTTCGCCGTGCCATAGCAATAGCGGCCTGGCAGCCAGTTTTTCCAGCTGATTCTCAACGTCCCATTCGGCCAGTTCCGCTGGCATTTCCTGAGACGGGAACAGCGAGCGGGAAAGAGATGTGAGGTAGCCTGAACCCATCAGGCTGGCAACGCACTTCACTTCCGGGTGATGGGTCATGATCCCCAGTGCTGTCATGGCGCCCATCGATGCGCCCGCTACCGCCAGTCGGTCTTCATCCTGCCATCCTTGCGACACGATAGCCTCCTTCAACGCCGCGAATTCGTGACAGCTGTTGAGCAGAATGGGCCAGAAGCGCTGCATTCGCGCTGCGGCATCACCGCCAAAACGCGAGCCATGTTCGAGCGCATCGGGCATGATCACCCGAAAACCGGCCAGTGCCAGCGCCACGGCAAAATAGCTGTAGACCTGTTTTGACGAGGTAAACCCATGATAAAAGACGATACATGGCAATGCCGAATCTGCGTTTCCGCGCGGAAAAGCGTGTAAAACTTCGCTGCCCGCCAGCTTGCGCATTTCAAGTTCAATCATTTATCTTCCCCTTCTTTTATGCTGGTATGACACGCTGAGATTTCACGCGCAAGTTTATCCTTTCCTCGCGGCTGCTAATGTTGAGAGGTGGATTACGGTTTTACGATTATTTCATTCGAAAATCGCGCCAGAGATAACAGTTCGGGAACATTCCCCCTAAACGCAATTTATTAATCACTACACTAATGATTATCAGGAAACGGGATATGGCTATGCGACGTTTTGCGCCAATGCTGCTGGTGCTTTTGCTGAGTGGATGTAGCGTGCTTCAGGGAACCCCTGAAGCCCCGCCGCCACTCACCAGTCACCCGCAGGAAATCCAAAAGAACCAGACGGCAGGTCTGCAAAAAATGGGTACGGTCAGTGCCATGGTATACGGTTCACCGATGGATGTTGAATCGGTCATCAAGGCGAAAGTGACCGCTGCCAAAGCAGATTATTACGTGATCATCATGATTGATGACACCATGGTTCCGGGACAATGGTATTCACAAGCCATACTGTATCGCAAACCTTAAGCGGGCATCATTTAGCCAGCTTTACATTGCTTTTCAGCCGTTCACGTTTCCCGATGCACAATGACGTCATGCCATCCCCTAAGGATGTACGTCTGCGATGGATTGCCCTGGGCTAACCTCGGGTTACGTGAAATGGAGCTGACGACGATGAAACACGCCTTTGCCTACACATTAGGATTTTCGAACACCACGGCGCAATCTGCAGAGTTTGCCAGCGCCGATTGTGTGACTGGACTGAATGAAATCGGTCAAATTTCCGTCAATAATATTTCTGGCAGTCTTCAGGACGTCGAACGCGTGATCGCCCTCAAAGCCGATGAGCAAGGGGCGTCGTGGTACCGTATTATTCAGATGTATGAAGAGCAGAACCCAGATAATTGGCGCGTACAGGCCATTCTGTACGCCTGATATAATGGGCAGACGCTGAGCGCCTGCCCGCTTGCTTTACCCCATACCGCCTGTTGCCCGCAGCAGTAAATCACTCTGTAACCGCTCCTCCAGCAACATTCCGCCGCGCGGATCCAGCATCATCCGACACCACGCCTGCGCCATCGGTGGTGATGCTGTTCGCAGCATCTGCGCCCCGCAGCCCAGCAGATAGAGCTGCTGCGTGATTTCACGCCCCTGCGCTTCCAGCGGTTTACGCAGCCGCTGCTGAAGCTGACGCCAGGCGCGGTCGAAATGTCGGTCCTGCCCTTTCACTTCATTGCATTCGGCGCTGAGCAGCTCCAGTACGCCCGGCTGCTTCGCCAGCACCCGCAGCACATCAAGGCACATAATATTCCCCGAGCCTTCCCAGATGCTGTTCACCGGCATTTCACGGTAAAGGCGCGGCAGCTCGTTATCTTCGCAGTAGCCCACCCCACCGAGCACCTCCATCGCCTCGGCGACAAAGGGAATGCCCGCTTTGCAGACGCCGAATTTCGCCGTCGGTGTAAAGAGTCTGGCCCACAGCGCGCTCTCGGCAGAAGCCCGGTTATCCCACGCTCTTGCCAGACGAAACAGGAAAGCGGTTTGCCCTTCCAGCAGTAACGCCATCCGGCTCAGCACCTGGCGCATTAACGGCTGCTCGATAAGCGTTTTGCCAAATGCCTGCCGTTGATGCGCGTGATACAGCGCCACTGACAGTGCCCGGCGCATCAGGCCGTGACTGCCCAGCGCGCAGTCGAAGCGAGTCAGGCCGCCCATTTTGAGGATCAGGCGGATGCCCTCACCTTCTTCACCCAGTCGCCAGCCGGTTGCATCAGTAAACTCTACTTCGCTGCTGGCGTTGGAGCGGTTGCCGAGTTTGTCTTTTAAGCGCTCAAGCCGCACCGCATTACGCTGTCCGTCAGGCAAAAAGCGCGGAACGAAAAAGCACGACAACCCGCCGCTGGCCTGTGCCAGTACCAGATGCGCATCGCTTTGTGGCACGGAGAAAAACCATTTATGCCCCACCAGCCGGTACATTTCACCGTCGATTTTCTCGGCGCGGGTGGAATTACTCAGCACATCAGAGCCGCCCTGCTTTTCGGTCATCCCCATGCCAATCAGCAGCCCGCGCTTTTGGCCGCCGGGCAGTAAATGGGGATCGTAGCGATCGCTCATTAAGGGTGTGGCCCAGTCGGCAAAAGGCTTAGGCAAGTATTGCTGTAACAACGGCGTGGCGGCGAAGGTCATGGTCACCGGGCAAAGCGTGCCGGCCTCGACCTGCGCATGCAGCAAAAAACGCGCCGTGCGGGCAACGAACGAGCCGGATCGCGCGTCCTCTTCCCAGGCCAGATTATGCACGCGGTTGGCACAAAGCCCCTGCATCAGCAGGTGCCAGGCCGGATGAAAACGGACATCGTCCAGCCGTTCACCCGTGACGTCGTAGCGCAGCAACTCCGGCGAATTCACGTTGGCAAGCCGCCCGAGTTCCAACGATTCCGCGGCCCCCAATTGTTGCCCGATGCTGGCCAGCAAATCGAGATCCCAGCCAGCGCCTTCGCGCACCACAGCCTCGTGCAGCGCGGTGTCGGAAAGGAACAAGTTGCTGTTTTTGAGCGGCATCGGCTGATTAAACACGGTATGCGTTTGCCAGGACATGGCGCATCCTTCCTTCATGAGCATCAGCCGTAAGTATGGTCAGCGCACTGCGGGTCTGCCCGTAAAAAGGGGGACAAAAAAGAATCATGCCCGGCTTCGTGAGGCCCATCACAGCCATAATAATTTTAAATTTTCTTATCTATTTTGTATGGAATAATTTATTCAATGGTTAATACGATGTGCAACCTCAGGACAGGCTATGCAAACAGGATCAGCAGCAGCAGGGGCGCACAAACGTGCGCTGATCGCCGGTTCCATTGGCAATTTCATTGAATGGTATGAGTTTGCCGTTTACGGCTTTCTCGCGACCGTGATTGCGAAAAACTTCTTTCAGCTCGAAGGAGAGGCGCCGATTACCGGGCTTATCCTCACCTATGCGGCGTTCGCCGTGGCCTTTTTCTTCCGCCCGTTGGGTGCCGTCGTTTTCGGCCGCCTGGGCGATCGCATCGGGCGTAAACCGACGCTGATTCTGGTGCTGGTGATGATGACGCTGGCGACCACCGCGATTGGCTTCGTGCCGGTGTACGCCACGATAGGCGTCGCCGCGCCGTTACTCTTAACCGCGCTACGCATTTTGCAAGGCCTGTTTGCGGGCGGGGAATACGGTGGGGCCGTGTCGCTGATGACCGAGTTCGCGCCAAAAGGTAAACGCGGGCTGTATGGTGCGTGGCAATCCTTCACCGTTGCGCTGGGTTTGCTGGCGGGCGCGGGTATCGTGGCGTTGATGTCTGCCATGCTCAGCCCTGAAGCGATGCTGGACTGGGGCTGGCGTGTGCCGTTCTTTTTAGCGCTGCCGATGGGCGGCGTAGCGCTTTGGCTGCGGATGAATATGGAAGAGACGCCGAGTTTTGTCCGTCAGCAGAAATCCGATGCGGTTCCGGTCAAAGCCAGCACCTCGGGTACCTTTAAAGCGATTGTTATCGGCATTGGCCGTCTGATGGTGTGGTCTGCCGCAGGTTACACCTACCTGGTGATCATGCCTTCCTATCTGCAGTCTGCGCTGCATACCGGGTTTAACCAGGCGCTGCTGATAGCGGTGATTTCTAATATCGGCTTTGCGGTCACCATTCTTCCGTCGGGCATGCTGAGCGATAAAATGGGTCGTCGCACGCTGATGGTGCTCGCCGCGGTATTACTGCTGGTGCTGGCGCTGCCGTTGCTGAAAATTTTGCAGGCAGAATCCAGCACGCTGCTGGTCAAAGGGCTAGTGGTGTTTATTGCGGGTGGGTTGGTAGGGATGCTGGCCGGGCCTGGGCCTGCCATGCTGTCGGAGATGTTCCCGACCAAAGTGCGTTATACCGGGCTTGGGCTGGCGTATTCGCTCTCCAATGCCATTTTCTCTGGCTGCGCAGGGCTGATTATAACCGGGCTGATTAAGCAGACAGGTAATCTCGATATTCCAGCGTATTACGTGATGGCCACGGCAGTGGTGAGTATTGTCGCGCTGATGACGCTGAAGAAGGATGACCATTTACGGTCGTTGGATGAGTAAACAAACTGCCCGGCGGCGCTAACGCTTGCCGGGCCTACGGTTTTGTAGGCCTGGTAAACGTAGTGCCACCAGGCATTCAATATCAACTTCTTTGACGCACAGCTTCAAACAGGCAGATACCGGTGGCCACAGACACGTTCAGTGAAGACACGCTGCCTGCCATTGGAATGCTGATCAGCTCATCGCAGTGCTCACGGGTCAGACGACGCATGCCTTCACCTTCCGCACCCATCACCAGCGCCATACGGCCAGCCAGCTTGCTCTGATACAGAGTGTGGTCTGCTTCACCAGCGGTACCCACAATCCAGATGTTCTCTTCCTGCAACAGACGCATGGTACGAGCCAGGTTGGTCACACGGATTAGCGGTACATTTTCTGCCGCGCCGCAGGCCACTTTCTTCGCCGTCGCATTGAGCTGTGCAGAACGATCACGTGGAACAATCACCGCGTGCACGCCCGCTGCATCTGCGCTACGCAGACAAGCACCGAGGTTATGCGGATCGGTCACGCCGTCGAGGATCAGCAGGAACGGATTTTCGAACTGAGCCAGCAGGTCCGGCAGATCGTTTTCCTGATACTGACGGCCCTCTTTTACGCGGGCGATGATCCCCTGATGCACAGCACCTTCGCTTTTCTCGTCGAGGTACTGACGATTCGCGAGCTGAATCACCACACCCTGGGCTTCCAGCGCATGAATCAACGGCAGAAGGCGTTTATCTTCGCGGCCTTTCAGAATAAAGACTTCCTGAAAACGCTCGGGTGCACGCTCGAGAAGGGCCTGCACCGCGTGGATGCCGTAAATCATTTCACTCATGAATGGTACTCGTAAATTGTTAATTGCTAATCCCCCAATACGACCCTCTCCCTAATGGGGCGAGAGAGAAGGTCAGCATGAGGGTAATTATTACTCGGCGACTTTCTTTTTCGACGCGCGTTTAGCTTTGGTCGCGGTAGCGATTTTAAGCGTTTTTTCAGACGGTTTTTTAGCTTTCTTACCGGCTGCGTCTTTCTGCGCTTTTGGCTTCGGCTTAGCCTGGCCTTTCTCGCCGCGGAATGCAGCATCCGGCTCGAAGTTCACCTTTTTACCGGCCTGACGGCGACGGTTGCCAGGCTTCGCGCCGCCTGATTTCTTCGCTTTTTCACGCTCAGTTTTACCGACGTTACGCGGACCTCGTTCGCTGGAGATCAGCGAGAAGTCAATTTTGCGCTCGTCCATATTGACGGCTTCCACTTTCACTTCCACGCGGTCGCCCAGACGGTAAGTCTGGCCGCCGGATTCGCCAATCAGACGCTGGCCTACCTGGTCAAAACGGTAGTAATCGTTATCGAGGGAAGACACGTGCACCAGGCCGTCGATAAACAGGTCGCTGAGACGTACGAAGAAGCCGAAGCCTGTCACGCTAGCGATAACGCCAGGGAACACGTTGCCGACCTGATCCTGCATAAAGTCACACTTCAGCCAGTCGGAAACTTCACGGGTCGCTTCATCGGCACGGCGTTCGGTCAATGAACAGTGCTGGCCCAGCTGGAGCATCTCTTCCATGCTGTAATGCCAGCCGCCGGAATCGGTGGAATGGCCCTGATGCCCCTCATCTTTCGCCAGCAGATATTTAATGGCGCGGTGCAGCGTCAGGTCAGGATAACGACGGATCGGCGAGGTGAAGTGCGCGTAAGATTGCAGCGCCAGGCCGAAGTGACCGCGGTTTTCCGGGTCATACACCGCCTGTTTCATCGAGCGCAGCAGCATCGTTTGCAGCATCTCGTGATCCGGACGATCGGCGATGGACGTCAGCAGTTCGGCATAATCGCGCGGCTCAGGCTTATTGCCACCTGGAAGCTCCAGGCCCAGTTCGGCCAGAACGGTGCGGAAAGAGGTGATCGCCTCTTCGGTTGGCTTATCGTGAATACGGAACAGCGCAGGCTCTGACTCTTTCTCGACGAAGCGCGCCGCCGAAATGTTCGCGAGGATCATGCACTCTTCGATCAGTTTATGGGCATCGTTACGCTGAGTTTGCTCAATGCGCTCGATACGACGCTCGGCGTTGAAGATAAACTTGGCTTCTTCGCTTTCAAACGAGATCCCGCCTCGTTCAGCACGGGAGACATCCAGCACTTTGTAGAGGTTGTGCAGCTCTTCGATATGCTTCACCAGCGGGGCGTACTGCTCGCGCAGTTCCTGATCGCCCTGCAGAATATGCCAGACCTTGTTATAGGTCAGACGCGCATGGGAACTCATTACCGCTTCGTAGAATGTATAACTCGTCAGGCGCCCTTTGGCTGAAATGGTCATTTCACAGACCATGCACAGTCGGTCAACCTGCGGGTTCAGGGAGCACAGGCCGTTGGACAGCACTTCCGGCAGCATCGGGACAACCTGCGATGGGAAATACACCGAGGTGCCGCGGTTGCGGGCTTCGGCATCCAGCGCGGTTGGCGGACGTACGTAATAGCTTACGTCAGCAATAGCCACCCACAGACGCCAGCCGCCGCCGCGTTTCTTCTCGCAGAATACGGCGTCATCAAAGTCACGGGCATCTTCGCCATCAATGGTCATCAGCGGCAGATCACGCAAATCTACGCGGCCTATTTTCGCTTCTTCCGGCACCTGTTCTTTCAGGTTCGCAATCTGGTTTTCAACTTCAGGCGGCCAGACGTATGGAATTTCATGGGTACGCAGCGCCATGTCCACGGCCATGCTGGTGCCCATGTTATCGCCCAGCACTTCGACAATTTTACCGATAGCTTTCGTACGGCGGGTCGGGCGCTGAGTCAGCTCAACCACCACCACAAAGCCCATCCGCGCACCCATCAGTTCTTCAGGCGGGATGAGGATATCAAAGCTCAGACGGCTGTCGTCCGGCACCACGAAACCGATGCCTGCATCAGTAAAGTAGCGGCCAACGATTTGCCCGTTTCTTGGCTCTAGCACGCGAACAATGCGCGCTTCGCGGCGGCCTTTACGATCGGCACCCAGCGGCTGCGCCAGGACCTGATCGCCATGCATACACATTTTCATCTGTTCAGATGAAAGATAGAGATCGTCTTTACGCCCTTCGACACGCAGGAAGCCAAAGCCATCACGGTGGCCGATGACTTTACCTTTCAGCAGATCAAGGCGTTCCGGCAGCGCATAGCACTGACGGCGGGTGAAAACGAGTTGCCCGTCGCGCTCCATGGCGCGCAGGCGGCGACGCAGGGCTTCCTGCTGTTCTTCACCTTCGATGTTCAGCTCTGTTGCCAGCTCGTCTCGGCTGACCGGCTTTTCGCGTTTAGTAATGAAATCGAGGATGAATTCCCGGCTCGGGATAGGGTTCGCGTATTTTTCAGCTTCGCGTTCCTTGAAAGGATCGTGTGACATAGCGGTTCCTCCGTTGTCAGCTCCGGTAAAGTGATAGTTTCACTCCACCAGCAATAATTTATAAAGCGGTTGATTCTCTTCAACCAAATCGGCCAGGGTGTAGTTATCCAGTTCCTTAAGAAAACTGTTCACAGCCTTAGCAAGCGCCTGTTTTAAACGACAGGCGGGCGTAATGTGGCAAAAATCGCTGCTGCAGTTCACCAGCGTTAACGGTTCAAGTTCGCGAACCACATCACCAATGATAATAGTGTTGGCAGGTTTGCCCAGACGAATGCCACCGTTTTTTCCGCGTACAGCGTCTACAAAGCCTGCACGGCTTAGCTGGTTGATAATTTTAACCATATGATTACGGGACACGCCATAGACCTCTGTTACCTCAGAGATATTGGTCATTCGACCGTCCGGCAGCGATGCCATATAGATTAGCGCACGCAATCCGTAATCGGTGAAACTCGTTAACTGCACATCAACCTCAACGCAGGGAAAAAGACAGAAATACGCTAAATCATTCAGGTTGCATCGCGGCGGCAACTGAGTAAACCCTGAGCGCTTACACAAGTAAGTGGTCGGGGTGAACGAAGGCAGCCAACAAAGAGGCAGCTTGAATGATAACGCGTATTTACATTGATGATAAACCAGCCAGCCATGCAGCGGTTAATTTATTTAAGCGGGATAAAATGGAAAGCAAGAACAAGGGGCGCCGTGAAAGCGCCCCTGACATGATTATGCGTCGAACGGGTCGCGCAGGATCATGGTTTCATTACGGTCCGGACCGGTTGAAATGATATCAACAGGAACGTCGGTCAGCTCTTCGATACGTTTGATGTAGTCCAGCGCTGCCTGCGGTAAGCCGCTGCGCTCTTTCACGCCAAAGGTGGTCTCAGACCAGCCCGGCATGGACTCATAAATCGGCTCGATACCTTCCCAGTCGTCGGCTGCCAGCGGAGTGGTTGTCACTTCGCGGCCATCCGGCATACGGTAGCCAATACAGATTTTCACTTCTTTCAGACCATCCAGAACGTCCAGTTTGGTCAGGCAGAAGCCAGAAAGGGAGTTGATCTGCACGGCACGGCGTACGGCAACCGCATCCAGCCAACCGCAACGACGGCGACGACCGGTGGTCGCACCAAACTCGTTACCCTGCTTGCAGAGGAACTCGCCGGTTTCGTCGAACAGCTCGGTTGGGAACGGACCTGCACCTACACGGGTAGAGTAAGCTTTGATGATGCCGAGGACGTAATCAACGTAACGCGGACCCAGGCCGGAACCGGTCGCCACGCCACCTGCGGTGGTGTTGGAGGAGGTCACGTACGGATAGGTACCGTGGTCGATGTCCAGCAGCGTACCCTGGGCACCTTCGAACATCACGAAATCACCACGCTTGCGCGCCTGATCCAGCAGGTCAGAAACGTCAACAACCATCGCGGTCAGGATGTCGGCCACGGCCATAACATCATCCAGCACTTTCTGGAAATCAACGGCTTCAGCTTTGTAGAAGTTCACCAGCTGGAAGTTGTGATATTCCATCACTTCTTTCAGTTTCTCGGCGAAGGTCGCTTTGTCGAACAGGTCGCCAACGCGCAGGCCACGACGGGCCACTTTATCTTCATACGCAGGACCGATACCACGACCGGTCGTGCCGATAGCTTTCGCACCGCGCGCTTTTTCACGAGCAACGTCCAGCGCAACATGATAATCAAGGATCAGCGGGCATGCTTCAGAGAGCAGCAGACGTTCGCGAACCGGGATACCACGGTCTTCCAGTTCTTTCATCTCTTTCATCAGCGCGGCAGGAGACAGCACAACACCGTTACCGATGATGCTGGTCACATTGTCGCGAAGAATACCTGATGGAATAAGATGGAGGACGGTTTTTTCACCGTTGATTACGAGAGTATGGCCTGCGTTGTGACCGCCCTGGTAGCGTACAACATATTTAGCCCGTTCAGTCAGAAGATCGACGATCTTCCCTTTACCTTCGTCACCCCATTGGGTGCCCAGTACGACGACGTTGTTACCCATTTTTCAAAATCACCGTTTGCTTAAAAAAGGATTCTACCATCGCTTTTTCAGAGATACAGCACTTTTTCCAGGCAAAATCTGGCAACAGCGACTAAGGCACTGTCAGGCCATCGCTTTCGTCAACATGTAGTAGATGACGACGCCTGCGACCACAAGACCCCCGCCAAAACGACGTAAAATATGATCCGGAAGTTGCGATAACGCCGCGACCATTTTCCGCCAGGCCTGTGGATAGAGCATCGGGCCGAGGCCTTCAAGGACTAACACTAGCGCAAGTGCCAGCCAAATCGTTGAGTTCATGATTCATCCTGATAAAAGAAAACCACCGCCAATGCGGTAATGCCGATCAGTTAAGGATCGGTTGACCGATCCGGTGGTTGTGCAAGAATCCGTAATCTCTCCAGGGATTACGGATTTTTTTATGTTACTCAGCCAGGCCTTAGATACCGTCCATAAATTTTCTCCGCAGGAGTTTGCTGCCCTTGCAGACCTGCTTTCTCCTGAACTGATTGATGAATGCCTGGCTGACACCGGCGTCGTCACTCTGCGTAAGCGTCGCCTCTCCATGGAGATGATGGTCTGGGCGGTTACCGGCATGGCCCTGTTCCGCTCCCACTCCATGACCCAGCTGGTCTCACATATGGACATTCTTCTGCCGGGTAACCGGCCCTTCGTTGCACCCAGTGCCGTTGTTCAGGCCCGCCAGCGGCTCGGCGAGGATGTCATCCGTCTGATGTTCGAAAAAACACGTCAGCTCTGGTTTGAAAAAACACCCCTGTCTCACTGGAACGGCCTGACGCTAATGGCCGTGGACGGTACGTTGTGGCGTGCACCTGATACCCCAGAAAATGACGCAGCCTTCGGCCGTACTGCCAATGTGAACAAGCAGTCCGAATGGCCACAACTGCGCATGGTCTGCCAGATGGAAGTCACCAGCCATCTGCTGTCTGCGGTGGCCTTCGACAGCGTCTCTGAAACCGGTGAAACTGACCTTGCGGCACAGCTTATTGACCGGACGCCGGACCACTCACTGACCATCATGGATAAGGGCTTCTATGCCCTGGGCCTGCTGCATCGCTGGCAGTCATCAGGCACGGAAAGGCACTGGATGCTGCCCTTACGCAAAGGCGCGCAGTATGAGGAGGTGAGAAACCTGGGCGCAGGGCAGAAACTGGTGAGAATAACGCTGTCGCCGCAGGCGAAAAAGAAATGGCAGGATGCACCGGAAACCCTGACAGCAAGACTGGTCAGCAAGGAAGTGAACGGCAAGACGGTGCAGATACTGACGTCGATGTGCGACCCGCTCAGATACCCGAAAGCCGATATCGTGGACCTGTACAGCCAGCGGTGGGAGATAGAGCACGGGTTCAGGGAGATGAAGCAGCATCTGCTGAATAATGAACTGACGCTGCGGAGTAAAAAGCCTGCGCTGGTGCGTCAGGAGCTGTGGGGCGTGGTGCTGGCGTATAATCTGTTGCGCTTCATGATGGGGCAGATGGCGTACAGTCTGAAAGGCGTGGAGCCATATCAGATGGGCTTTAAACAGTCAGCGTTATATCTGTGCAGCCACCTGCGTTTACTGCCGGGAGTGGCGCCGGGGAAACTCCCCAAGGTCATGGCCGAAATACTGAGTATGGCCTCAAGCTTCGTGCTACCAGGGCGAAGAGCACGGCATTACCCGAGAGCTGTAAAAAAGAGGCCGCAACGTTATCCGTTGCGGCCTCCTTCAAAAGCTTAACTGACAAGCATTACCGCCAATGCGGTGGTTTTTTTAACTAAAGCGACTACCCGAGAGTTTAGCGCGTTGCGCTGGTCGGCGTCTTCATGTAGCGGAAGAAATCGCTGTCCGGACTCAACACCATCACGTCTTGTCCAGAATTGAAGCTCGCTTCATAAGCACGCAGGCTACGGATAAAGGCATAGAAATCCGGATCCTGGCTGAAGGCATCAGCAAACAGTTTTGCTGCTTCTGCATCGCCTTCACCGCGCAGAATGCGACCCTGACGCTCGGATTCTGCCAGCGTTTTCGTCACTTCATAATCGGCTGTTGCGCGCAGTTTTTCTGCCTCTTCCTGACCTTGTGAACGGTGGCGACGGGCAACCGCTTCACGCTCAGCGCGCATACGGTTGTAAATCGCTTCCGACACTTCCGCCGGCAGGTTGATTTGCTTGATGCGAACATCAACCACTTCAATCCCTAATGCCGCCATGCTGTTGGTGTTGATCACCGGCACTTTGCCGTTGGTTTCCGCCACTACGCGTTCTGCTGCTTCTGCGATAGCGCTGTCTGCTGCAGGCGTGGCCACTTCATCATCACCGCCGGAAGAACCGGAGTTCAGAGCGTCACGCACTTCGATAGTCAGACGACCACGAGAATCGGTCACGATGTCTTTCACATCCAGACGACCAATCTCAGAACGCAGACGGTCAGAGAACTTACGTTTTAGCAGCACTTCTGCCTGGGAGACGTCACCGCCGCCGGTCGCCAGATAGTAACGGCTGAAATCGCTGATACGCCATTTGATGTAGGAATCAACGATCAGGTCTTTCTTCTCTTTGGTGACGAAGCGATCGGCCTGGTTGTCCATGGTCTGAATGCGCGCATCCAGCGTTTTAACAGATTCAATAAACGGCACTTTGAAGTGCAGACCTGGCGCATACACCAGCGGTTTATTTTCATCGTCACGAACGACTTTACCAAATCGCAGCGTGATACCGCGCTCACCCTCTTTCACCACAAATACTGACGTGTAGAGGCCTACCAGCACGATGATAATTAACGCAATTACTGATTTACGCATCGTTATTCCCCCTGACGCTGGTAGTCGTTACGCTGCGCATTCGCACGGCGTTGGTCCATGATATTGTCATCGCTTGATGCCGGTGCGCTGCTGCTATTGCTGTTGGCGCGACTGCTCGAACTGGATGCAGGTGGCAAGCGCAATAGGCTGTCGGCGCCACTGCTGTCATTCTTTTTTGCAGGTGCGGCACTGCCACCTTTCAGCATCTGATCAAGTGGCAGAACCATCAGGTTGCCCCCTTTATCATTGACCAGCACTTTACGGGTATGGCTCAGCACTTTTTCCATGGTTTCGATATACAGACGTTCACGGGTAATTTCCGGTGCGGCTTTATACTCAGGCAGCAGTTTCGAGAAGCGAGCGACTTCACCCTGTGCTTCCAGGACAGTCTGCGTTTTGTACGCACGCGCTTCTTCGAGAATACGCTGCGCCTGACCGTTCGCACGTGGCTGAACTTCGTTGGTGTAGGCTTCGGCTTCACGGATGTACTGCTGCTCGTTCTCACGGGCAGAAATCGCATCATCAAACGCGGCTTTCACTTCTTCCGGCGGACGTGCTGCCTGGAAGTTGACGTCCAGCAGGGTGATACCCATGTTGTACGGCTTGATGGTCTCTTCCAGCTCACGCTGGGTATCGCTACGAATAACGGTACGACCTTCCGTCAAAATACGGTCCATGGTGTATTTACCGATAACACCACGCAAGGCGCTGTCGGTTGCCTGACGCAGGCTGTCATCCGGGCTGGTGACGCTGAACAGGTATTTCTGTGGATCGGTGATGCGGTACTGCACGTTCATTTCAACGCGCACCACGTTTTCATCCGACGTCAGCATGACGCCAGAAGCCGCGAGTTCACGAACCGCTTCCACGTTGACCGGAGTGACTTCATCGACAAACGTCGGCTTCCAGTTCAGACCTGGCTCAACCAGATGACTGAATTTACCGAAGCGTGTCACGACGCCGCGTTCAGCTTCTTTGATGGTGTAGAAACCGCTCGCCGCCCAGATGATGACCACAGCCGCGGCAGCGATGCCCACGATGCGTCCACCCATTGGCGCGCGCGGCCCTTGAGAAGAATTATTACTGCCGCCGCCTGAACCACCTTTACCGCCGCCTAAACCACCGAGCTTTTTACTCAGCTTGCGGAAGATATCATCCAGATCAGGGGGCCCCTGATCGCGACCACCTTTGTTTCCATTTCCCCCAGAGTTGCCGCCTTGATTATTGCTGCTTCCCCACGGGTCGCGGTCTTGTCCGTTATTACCGGGCTGATTCCACGCCATGTATATGCTCCATATTTGTTATGCGGTGTATACCCTGTTTACCGGGTATAAAGGCGAATAATCTTCAGGCTAGCTGGCTGTCAGACTACGTAGTCCACCAGCGCAGGTTCTTGCTTACAGAGGCGACGCCAGTCCACGATCGGCAGTCGAACTTCCAGACCGACGCTACCGTCTTCCTCCATCCACTCTTTTTCTATCGCCTGAAGCTGATAAAAACGGCTTCGTAAACGCCCTTCCTGCGGAGGTAAACGCAGCGTGTGCTGTGCCACTTCACCGGAAAGTCGTTCAGTTAAAGCCTGGAAAAGCAGTGGTACACCCACCCCGGTCTGCGCTGAGAGCCAGACCCGAATCGGCTTGTTTTCTTCATCACGGTCGATACGCGGCTCAAAATCTTCCAGCATATCTATCTTGTTCATCACCAGCAGCATAGGGATCTCGTCGGCCTCGATTTCTTCGAGTACGACATTCACTGCATCAATGTTTTCCTGCACACGCACATCGGCGGCGTCGATCACATGCAACAACAGCGTCGCCTGACGCGTCTCCTGCAATGTGGCTTTAAACGCGGCCACTAAATCGTGTGGCAAATGGCGAATAAAGCCGACGGTGTCCGCCAGTACGGTTTCGCCAACATCAACGACGTTTATCCGGCGCAGAGTCGGGTCGAGCGTCGCGAACAGCTGGTCCGCGGCATACACCTGCGCTTGAGTTATCTGATTAAATAACGTCGATTTCCCGGCGTTGGTATAGCCCACCAGCGACACGGTTGGAACATCGGCTTTGGTACGCGAACGGCGTCCTTGTTCACGCTGCTTCTCTACTCTCTCCAGACGGGAGAGGATTTGCATAATACGATTGCGCAGTAAACGACGGTCAGTTTCGAGCTGGGTTTCACCCGGGCCTCGCAAACCAATCCCGCCTTTCTGTCTTTCAAGGTGGGTCCAGCCACGCACCAGACGCGTCGCCAGATGGCGCAACTGCGCCAGCTCAACCTGCAGTTTCCCTTCATGGGTACGTGCACGCTGAGCAAAAATATCGAGAATAAGACCGGTACGATCGATAACTCTGCACTCGCACAAACGCTCCAGGTTTCGCTCCTGGGCCGGACTTAATGCATGGTCGAATAAGACAACGGACGCACCCGTTGCTTTCACGGCTTCCGCAATTTCGACAGCCTTACCTTCACCAACATAATACTTTGGGTGCGGCGCTTTACGGCTACCGGTAATCACCTGCATTGCTTCGACACCGGCGGAAGAGACCAGGGCTTCGAACTCCTGAAGGTCTTCCATATCTTTGTCTTGCGAAAAATAGATGTGTACCAGCACCGCCTGCTCACCGGCGTCATAACGGTCAAACAAGCGTAATCTCTCCTAAATGACCAGCGGGGAACCGAACAAACTGGCTCCCCGACATGGAAAAACAGCCATCAACCTTATTCGGTTTCGTCGCTGTCTTGCGGCGCAGAAGATGACTGCGCGTTGCTACCGTGATGGTAGTTACTACCAGTACTGCCGCCCGCGGCGTTGTTGCTATGATGAGAGACCGGACGAGACGGAACCACGGTAGAAATTGCGTGCTTATAGACCATCTGGCTGACCGTGTTTTTCAACAGGATCACGAACTGATCGAAAGACTCAATTTGTCCTTGCAGCTTAATACCATTCACCAAATAAATAGAAACTGGAACACGTTCCCGACGCAGTGCGTTCAGAAACGGATCTTGTAAAGATTGCCCCTTAGCCATTCTCTTTTCCTTATATGCTTGTTTTACCCACGGTTTTCAGGGAGTTACCCACAAACTTCGGGCTTGTACTTAGAACCTTGCGATTCTGAAAATTGCGCACGATACGTCTTAATTTTACACGTTCAGCCAAGACCCGCACCAACAACCTTTAACACATCGTTGAACGCCTGTTCAGGTTGTTCACTGTCTAACCAATGAACGCCTTCCCAACCGCGCAACCAGGTTACCTGGCGCTTAGCCAACTGTCTCGTGGCGCAAATACCTCTATAAACCATTTCATCATATGGGATTTCGCCTTCAAGATATGACCACATCTGGCGGTAACCCACACAACGAACGGAAGGCATATCCGTATGCAAATCTCCACGGGCAAAAAGCGCCCGCACTTCTGCTTCAAAACCTGAAGCCAACATCTGATGAAAACGCTGCTCGATGCGTTGATGGAGCAGTTCACGGCTCGCCGGGGCGATGGCGAACTGATGCACCGTGTACGGCAGAGCGTCTCCTGACGTTTGCGTCAGTTCCGTTAAAGTTTTACCCGAAATGAAAAAAACTTCCAGTGCCCGGGAAAGTCTTTGCGGATCATTTGGATGAATACGCGCGGCAGCAACCGGATCGATCTCCTGAAGTTGCTGATGCAGCGCATTCCATCCCTGCTCTGCTGCTTGTTGTTCAATTCTGGCTCTGACGACCGGATCCGCCGACGGTAACGGCGACAACCCTTCCAACAACGCCTTGAAATACAACATCGTACCGCCCACCAACAGCGGGATTTTTCCTGCTGCGGTGATCTCCGCCATCTCGGCCAGCGCATCGCGGCGGAAGTCCGCGGCAGAATACGCCTGGGCCGGGTCGAGAATATCCAGCAACCGGTGCGGTGCAGCGGCAAGCTCCGTCGCATCCGGTTTCGCGGTTCCGATATCCATCTCTCGATAGATGAGGGCGGAATCCACGCTAATCAACTCTACGGGCAAAACTTTACGCAACTCAATGGCTAACGCAGTTTTACCGGAGGCCGTTGGCCCCATCAAAAATATGGCCTTTGGCAGGCTTGCCTCTGTTACATCACTCATTTTTAAGGGCATTCATCGCCGTATTCAGTAAGACGGGTTGTAACAGGCCACCCGGCGGAGCTTTCACCAGCTGCGGACAGAGACGTTCGACATCTGTCAGCACGGCAATTGCCTGCGCCATATTCCATTGCGCATGTTCGCTTGCGAGATTACGCGCCAGCCACTGGGCCAGGGTTCCCGCATCGAAGGTTGATTGCTGCGCGAGGTAGCCTATCAGTTCAGGAATCAAGATTTGTAAATTTTGTTGTCTTAAGGGTAAAGGCACAGCCCGCACGGTCACATGCTGACTTTCTGATTGAATATCAATGCCTAATTGCCCTAATACCGACAGGGACTTTTTCAGCGCCGCCTGTTCGTCCGCGGAAACTTTTAACCGCAGAGGAATGAGCAGCGGCTGTGCGCAAACCGTGGTACTGTCCGGCGAAAGCTGCGCCTGACGTAACCAGCGCTCGGCCACCGGCAATGCCAGTAAGCTCAGCTGTCCATCACGTTCCAGCAGCGCCCGGTCGCCCGCCATGATAGTCAGCACCCGCCCAAAGCTGCTGCTTTGACCGGCCAGGCTTTCAGCCACGGGTGCGGCAACAGGTTTGCGTTCCGCGACCGGCGTATCCAACAGCTGCTTATACAGCGCGCCCTGCTGTTTCTGATAGCCCGGCTGCGCATTTGGCCACGTAGCCCCGCCTTCAGTCCGCGCATTACCGCCAGAAGAAGAGGCGCTGTAACGTGGCGCCGCAGGTTCCCGGGCGACAGCCGGTTCCGCGAAGTGATTGCGTCCCGCTGCGGCACGGTTTTCCGGTAGCGCGCGCGGCGCGGGTTGTTCGTCTTCGTCTGCCAGCGGCAGCGGGGCGTCCATCTGCTGTTGCAGCACGCTCACCACGCCCTGATAGATAAAATCATGCACCAGGCGTGATTGATGGAAACGCACTTCATGTTTGGCCGGATGCACGTTCACATCCACCTGATGCGGATCGATTGTCAAATAAAGCACGAACGCTGGCTGCTCGCCCGCGCCGAGTTTGTCTTCACAGGCCTGGCGGATGGCGTGGTTGATCAACCGGTCGCGCATCATGCGGCCGTTGACGTAGCAATACTGGATTTCAGCGAACTGGGCGTGGGTGTGCTGCGGGTCAGCCACCCAGCCGTGCAGGGCTAAATCACCATGCTGCCACTCGATGGCCAGCGCCTGTTCCACAAACGGCGTACCGCAGATGGCTGCCAGACGGCGTTCTTTCTGCCCGTCCTGCGCCACGGCGCGATACTGACGCACCATTTTGCCGTTGTGGTTGAGATTGATAGTGACATCGAAACGGGCCAAGGCGATGCGACGAATCACTTCGTCGATATGGCTGAATTCCGTTTTTTCTGTACGCATGAATTTGCGGCGCGCCGGAGTGTTATAGAACAGGTCCAGCACCTCAAGCGTGGTGCCCACAGGGTGCGCGGCCGGTTTCACCGTCACGTCCATGTCGCGCCCTTCGGCGTAGGCCTGCCAGGCTTCCGGCTGTTCAGCAATGCGGGAAGTCAGCGTCAGACGCGAAACGGAGCTGATGCTCGCCAGCGCTTCGCCACGGAAACCGAGACTGATAATGGCTTCCAGATCGTCGAGCGAGGCTATTTTGCTGGTCGCATGACGCGCTAATGCCAGCGCCAGTTCGTCTTTTTTGATGCCACAGCCGTTATCACGAATGCGGATGAGCTTCGCCCCGCCGCGTTCGATGTCGATATCAATGCGGGTCGCGCCCGCATCCAGACTGTTTTCTACCAGCTCTTTCACCACCGACGCAGGTCTTTCCACCACTTCGCCAGCGGCAATCTGGTTCGCTAGCTGCGGCGGCAGAACCTGAATCGGCATGAAGCGCTCCTTAATTAATTAACGTCCCGCCAGGACCAGACGCGCTGGCCGTTTGCGAGGCTTCGCCGCGCGGCCCGCTCTGCAGCGGATGCGCGTTAAAATAGTTGCGCAGCCCGTTATAAATCGCCTCGGCGATCTGCTGCTGATAATCGCTGCTACCCAGCAAACGCTCCTCGCCACCGTTACTGATAAAACCGGTTTCGACGAGGATAGACGGGATGTCCGGCGAGCGTAAAACGCCAAGGCTGGCGTGCTCAGGACGGCGCTTATGAATGTTTCCGACGCGCTGGAGCTGGCCCAGAACATCAACAGCCACATCATACCCGACGCGCTGGGAATGGCCGAATTGTAAATCCAGCACCGCCTGGCTCAGATACGGGTCAGACTGGCTGTTCGCCAACACGTCCCCCGCCCCGCCGAGCAGTTCAGACTGTTTCTCATGCTGCTCCAGCCAGCCCGCCATTTCGCTGTTCGCGCGACGGTTGGACAGCACCCACACCGACGCGCCCGTGGCGTCGCGGTTTGGCGCGGCATCCGCATGGATAGAGACCAGGAAGTTGGCATTCTGCTTACGTGCCACGTCCGAACGGCCCATCACCGAAATGAAGTAATCGCCATCGCGGGTCAGGACGCCTTTAAACATCGGGTCATCGTTCAGCAAGGTGCGCAGTTTACGGGCAATCGAAATGGTGACGTTTTTCTCTTTGGTTCCGCTCGGTCCGATAGCACCGGGATCCTGACCGCCATGACCGGCATCGATGGCGATGATCACTTTATCGCCGCTGACGCTGGTTGTGCGGGATCGTGCGGAACGCGTTGCCGTGTTGCTGCTGGTCACACCGGTCATTCTGTCGTTTTGCGGTTTAAACGGATTGCGTGCCGGCTCGACCTGACGAGGAGCGGCTGCCACAACGGGCGCTTCCACACGTTTCGCGACGACCGGAGGCGGAGGTGGCGGCGGTGGTGGTGCATCAGCGTTAATGGTGAAGACGACGGTGTAGTTTCCGCCGCTTTGCTGTTTCACCGCGCGGGTTTTGCCGTCGCCGGTTAAATCAACCACCAGACGCAGGGACTGTGCGTCCTTCGGCGTGCCGGAACGAATACTTTTGACCAGATTGTTACCGCTGAAATTAAGTGGCAACCCCTGAATAACACCGGTCTGTTTGATATCGAGCGCGACGCTGCGTTTTCCTTCCTGCGAGAAGGAGTAATCAGGATCGCCCATAAAACTGAACGTGATTCGGGCCTGTTTATCGCCATTGGATACCTGGATATCGGATAAACTTGCCGCCGTAGCCTGCAGACAAAACAGCATCATGCCGACGACCCACCAACTTTTAACGCGATGTATCATCCCGTCGTCCCTCAGGTTAACTGGCCAAATGAGCCAGTAAAGTCTCACCCAGTGAGGAGACTGCCGTCACGCGCGCCTCTCGCCCTTGTGCCTGGTACTCCAGGTGAATTTCGACATCCGGTTCAGGCAACACACCCGCGCCCTGTTGCGGCCATTCCACCAGGCAAATGGCATTGTCAGCGAAGTAATCACGGATCCCCATAAATTCGAGCTCCTCAGGATCCGCAAGGCGATACAAATCAAAGTGGTACACCATCAGGTTTTCGAGGGTATACGGCTCAACCAGCGTGTAAGTCGGGCTTTTGACGTTGCCTTTGTGTCCCAGCGCCTGCAAGAATCCGCGGCTGAAAGTGGTCTTCCCGGCGCCCAAATCGCCGTAGAGATAAATGACGGTTGCGCCTGTGCAAGCCCCGGCAATGCGGTTGCCGAGATCTAATGTGGCCTGCTCATTGGGTAAGGGAATCACTCGATTTATCATGGTTTACGTCAATCACATCCGGGTTAACAACACGCCTGAGCGTGGAAAAAAGATCGGTGGCAAGCATGCCACGTGTTCCAGACTGTGCAGCCAGTACGTCAGCCGCCGCGCCATGCGCGACACAGCCTGCGCAGGCAGCATCATACGGTGAGAGATGCTGGCCTAGCAACGCGCCGATAATACCCGACAACACGTCGCCCATCCCACCACTGGCCATGCCTGCATTTCCGGCATCGACAATCGCGATACCGTGTTCATTATCGGCCACGATCGTGCCTGCGCCTTTCAGCACGGCGACCCCGCCGTACCGTTTTACCAGACGTTGCGCAGAAAGTAAGCGATCGCTTTCAATTTCTGCCACGCTGCAATTCAGCAACCGAGCGGCCTCGCCGGGGTGCGGCGTCAGTACGCGATTGTGACGTTTATCGGGGTTGAATGCCAGAAGGTTCAGCGCATCGGCGTCCCATAGCATCGGCTTACGAACGTTCTCCACTTTGCGTAACGCCTGTTTGCCCCACGGCTGTTGCCCAAGCCCGGGGCCAATCACCACCACGTCGGCCCATTCCAGGCTGTCATCCAGGCTTTGCGCGGTGAGTTCATGCACCATCAATTCCGGGCGCGCAGTCACAATCGGCGCGATATTTTCGACGCGCGTCAGCACCCGCACCAGTCCGGCCCCGGCACGCAGCGCCGCCTCGCCAGCCATGCGAATGGCACCCGCAGTACCGTGGTCACCGCCAATAATCACCAGCTTGCCGTGTGAGCCTTTGTGTGATGTTGGGCGGCGCGGTGGTAACCACTGCCCCAACTGGCTGGCATCTACGCGTTGAATCTGCGTGGTTTGCGCATTCAGCCACGCTTCGAGGCCCAACGCATGATGATGCAACGCCCCCGTCACGTCCCGGGCTTTGCCGGTTAACAGGCCCGGCTTCAGAGCGATGAAGGTGACTGTTCGGGCGGCGTGGATAACCTCTCCCGGCGTCGCACCCGTTTGGGCAAGCAGGCCAGAGGGGATATCGAGCGAAATAACAGGGGCAAGATGGGCGTTGGCGTGAACGATTAGCGCGGCAATGGGCGCACGCGGGCTGCTGGTTAATCCGGTGCCCAACAGGGCATCAACAATTAAATCGACGCCGTCAGGCCAGGCGATATCGTGGGCGTGAATCACGCCACCGGCGTTCAGCCATGCGGTCCGGGCTTCGGTGGCTACTTCGGGAAGCGGTTTCTCACTCTCCTGCGCCAGCAGCGTCACCTGAATGCCCGCCGCCTGCGCGAGTCGCGCCACGACGTAGCCATCGCCGCCGTTATTGCCGTGACCGCAGAGGATAAGCCAATGTGTTGCCGCAGAATAATAGCGGCGCGCAACGTTGAAAGCGGCCTCGCCTGCACGTTGCATCAATTCGTACAGCGTCAGACCAAGCGCATCGGCGGCCTCTTTTTCGGCGCGACGCAGGTCATCCGCAGACCAGATGGTGTGTGGTATACTTTCGGGGTTACTCGTCATTGTATGGTCCGTCATGTCACAGCCCCTCGATCTCAATCAATTAGCGCAAGACATCAAACAGTGGGGCACCGAACTGGGCTTTCAGCACGTCGGTATCACCGATACCGATCTCAGCGCCAGTGAACCAAAACTGCAGGCATGGCTGGACAAACAGTACCATGGCGAAATGGAGTGGATGGCGCGTCACGGCATGATGCGTGCTCGCCCTCATGAACTCCTGCCCGGTACGCTGCGCGTGATCAGCGTGCGGATGAACTATCTGCCCGCCAACGCGGCGTTTGCCAGCACCCTCAAAAACCCGTCTCTTGGCTACGTCAGCCGTTATGCCCTCGGGCGTGATTATCATAAGCTGTTACGTAACCGCCTTAAAAAGCTCGGCGAAAAGATTCAGGCACAGTGCGCCTCGCTGAATTTTAGACCTTTTGTGGATTCCGCGCCTATTCTGGAGCGTCCAATCGCAGAAAAAGCCGGGCTCGGCTGGACAGGTAAGCACTCACTTATTCTCAGTCGTGATGCGGGTTCGTTCTTTTTTCTCGGCGAATTGCTTATCGATCTGGCCTTACCCATTGATAAACCAGTGGAAGAAAACTGTGGCCGCTGCGTGGCCTGCATGACCATCTGTCCCACGGGTGCCATCGTTGAGCCATACACCGTCGACGCCCGTCGCTGCATTTCCTATCTGACTATCGAACTGGAGGGCGCCATCCCGGAAGAATTTCGCCCGTTGATGGGCAATCGCATCTACGGTTGCGATGACTGCCAGCTGATTTGTCCGTGGAATCGATACTCGCAGCTCACCGACGAAGAGGATTTCAGCCCGCGTAAAGCGCTGCATGCGCCAGAGCTAATTACGCTGTTTGGCTGGAGCGAAGCCCATTTCCTGAAGGTCACCGAAGGATCGCCTATTCGGCGAATCGGTCATTTGCGTTGGCTGCGAAATATTGCCGTCGCGCTGGGAAATGCTCCGTGGGATGAACACAATATTGAAGCACTGGAGAGTCGAAGAGGTGAGCACCCACTTCTCGATGAGCACATACAGTGGGCGGTTGCGCAGCAAATAGACAAGCGAAATGCCTGCGTGGTTGAGGTGCAGTTACCGCAGAAACAACGTCTGGTGAGGGTGATTGAAAAGGGTCTGCCGAGGGATGCCTGATTCATTCACAGGGTGTGAATAAAAATAAAAACACATTGAAATTCAAGGATGACAAATTCGTCAAGTGATCGTGATAACAATTTGAAATCTATTTTTATTGTTATAAGTCAATGAATTACAGATTTACTATTCACACTTCGAAGCATTTTGAATTTCCAGACAAATTCGCAGGGCTGTGGATAAGTCTGTTTACAAGAGTGTGTCAGAGAAAATAAAAATCGTCCCCAACGCGATTGGGCGCTGTGGATAAGAGGATTTTATTGAAGAAAATTTGGAGCGGGAAACGAGACTCGAACTCGCGACCCCGACCTTGGCAAGGTCGTGCTCTACCAACTGAGCTATTCCCGCTTAATCTTTGTCTTTCACGCTGCTACTGCGTTGGCTACTTTCACTCACCTTAATCACTTACTTTTGTAAGCTCATAAGGATTCGCTCATTTGCCGCCTTGTCGCAACCTGAAATCCTGCGATTGGTGATGCGTGTATCTTGCGATACTTTCAAATTTTGGAGCGGGAAACGAGACTCGAACTCGCGACCCCGACCTTGGCAAGGTCGTGCTCTACCAACTGAGCTATTCCCGCTTGGGTGACGCTGGTGCATGTATCTTGCGATACTTTTCAAATTTTGGAGCGGGAAACGAGACTCGAACTCGCGACCCCGACCTTGGCAAGGTCGTGCTCTACCAACTGAGCTATTCCCGCAAATTTGGTGCTGCCGTAACACGGAAATTCCTGTCGTTACGGGAGGCGCATTATACGAGAAATCGAATGAGCTGCAACCCCCCTGTAAGCGATTTTTTTGAAATTCAGTTCAAGTGCTGGAATATTCGTCACATCGACTGTTTTTACATCAAACCGCCTACAAATCAGGCCCGGCAAGCCGATGCCGCCGGGCAAAACGCTTACAGCTTGATGAAATTCTCGCGGTAATACGCCAGTTCAGCAACGGACTCACGGATGTCATCCATAGCCTGATGCGTCCCCTGCTTTTTGAAGCCGTCGAGGATTTCTGGCTTCCAGCGGCGCGCCAGTTCTTTCAGCGTGCTGACGTCCAGAGCGCGGTAATGGAAATACTCTTCCAGTTCCGGCATATACTTAACCAGGAAACGGCGGTCCTGGCCAACGCTGTTGCCGCAGATAGGTGATTTTCCTTCTGGCACCCACTGTTTGAGGAATTCAATCGTCGCCAGCTCTGCCGCGCGATCGTCTTCGGAGCTCGCTTTTACACGATCAACAAGACCGCTACCAGTGTGCGTACGCACGTTCCAGTCGTCCATCAACGCCAGTTGTTCATCGGACTGATGCACCGCAATGGTCGGCCCTTCTGCCAAAATGTTAAGATTCGCATCGGTCACCAAGGTCGCGATTTCAATAATGCGATCGCGCTCGGGATCCAGCCCCGTCATCTCAAGATCGATCCAAATGAGGTTGTTTTCATTTGCACTCATGCTATTTTCCACCCTTCTCGCGTCACAACGACAGTGACTATATTCATCTAAAATAGCGTGTATCATAGAGGTTTTGCCCCTCAGGGGCGACCAGGAGTCAGCACGATTGAGTAAAAATAAACTCTCCAAAGGTCAGCAGCGCCGAGTTAAAGCCAACCACGAGCGCCGTCTTAAAACGACTTCGGAGAAGCCCGATCTCGATGACAACTTATTTGGCGAAAAAGCTGAAGGCATCGTTATCAGCCGCTTTGGCATGCATGCCGATGTGGAATCCACCGAAGGCACGACCCACCGCTGTAACATTCGCCGCACCATTCGTTCGCTGGTCACAGGTGACCGCGTTGTCTGGCGCCCAGGAAAATCCGCCGCAGAAGGCGTTAACGTTAAAGGCATCGTGGAAGCCGTTCACGAGCGCACCTCGGTACTGACGCGCCCGGACTTTTACGACGGTGTAAAACCGATTGCCGCGAATATCGATCAGATCGTTATTGTGTCAGCCATTCTGCCTGAACTCTCACTGAACATTATCGACCGTTATCTTGTTGCCTGCGAAACGCTCGACGTTGAGCCGCTTCTGGTTCTGAATAAAATCGATCTTCTTGATGACAAAGGCCTGGCGTTTGTTAATGAGCAGATGGATATCTATCGCAAAATTGGCTACACCGTATTGATGGTTTCCAGTCACAAGAAAGATGGCCTGAAGCCGCTAGAAGAGGCGCTAACTGGGCGCATCAGCATCTTTGCGGGTCAGTCTGGCGTGGGTAAATCCAGCCTGCTGAACAACCTGCTTGGTCTGCAAACAGAGATCCTCACCAACGATGTCTCTGACAACTCAGGCCTCGGCCAGCACACCACTACCGCCTCGCGTTTGTACCATTTCCCACACGGTGGCGATGTGATTGACTCGCCGGGCGTGCGTGAATTTGGCCTTTGGCACCTGGAAGCAGAACAAATCTTCAATGGTTTTGTCGAATTCCACGAGTATTTAGGCGCCTGTAAATACCGCGACTGCAAGCACGACAACGATCCGGGCTGCGCAATTCGTGAAGCGGTCGAAAAAGGTGTAATCGCCAAAACGCGCTTTGAAAATTATCATCGCATCCTCGAAAGTATGTCAGAGGTAAAATCGCGTAAAACCTTTTCTGAAAGCGGCAACTGACATTTAAGCTGAACGCCGATAGAATCAGCCCCTTTTTTAACAGGCTCGCATTTGAGCCTGAAACGGCATAACCATTGGCCTGGAGGCTACCTTGCTAAACTCATTTAAACTTTCGCTTCAATATATTCTGCCTAAACTGTGGCTCACCCGCCTCGCAGGCTGGGGCGCAAGCAAACGAGCAGGCTGGCTGACGAAGCTGGTCATTGACCTGTTCGTGAAATGCTACAAAGTCGACATGAAAGAAGCGCAAAAGCCGGATACCGCCAGCTATCGCACCTTCAACGACTTCTTTGTACGCCCGCTGCGTGACGAAGTGCGTCCGATTGACACCGATCCAAGCGTGCTGGTGATGCCGGCAGATGGCGTAATCAGCCAGCTTGGCAAAATCGAAGACGACAAAATCCTGCAGGCGAAGGGCCATAACTACAGCCTTGAAGCGCTGCTGGCAGGCAACTACCAGATGGCGGACCTGTTCCGTAACGGTTCTTTTGCCACGACTTATCTTTCGCCGCGCGACTATCACCGCGTACACATGCCGTGCAACGGTATCCTGCGCGAAATGATTTATGTGCCGGGCGATCTGTTCTCCGTTAACCATTTGACCGCGCAGAACGTGCCGAACCTGTTCGCCCGTAACGAACGCGTCATCTGCCTGTTTGATACTGAATTTGGCCCAATGGCGCAGATTCTGGTCGGCGCGACTATCGTTGGCAGTATTGAAACCGTTTGGGCTGGCACCATTACCCCGCCGCGCGAAGGCATCATCAAGCGCTGGACGTGGCCTGCCGGTGAAAGCGAAGGCTCTGTTGCCCTGCTGAAAGGCCAGGAAATGGGTCGCTTCAAACTGGGTTCAACGGTAATCAACCTGTTTGCACCGGGCAAAGTTCAGCTGGCAGAGCAACTCGCCAGTCTGTCTGCGACCAAGATTGGTCTGCCGCTGGCGGTGTCTACCGAAATTTTTGCCGCTCAGGAAGCAGAAGTTGTCACTCCTGTACCTGTAGCTGAAGACATTGTGACCACGGACGACGTTATTCCGCCGGTTGACGATAAAAACGACCAGGGCTAACCAGAAGGACCGCTGACGTGCGCCTGATTATCACTTTTCTGATGGCCTGGTGCCTCAGCATGGGGGCGTACGCAGCAAGCGCCCCCGACGCCAAACAAATCACCCAGGAACTGGAACAGGCGAAAGCGGCTAAGCCCGCTCAACCTGAAGCCGTCGAGGCGCTCCAGTCCGCGCTGAACGCGCTCGAAGAACGTAAAGGTTCGCTCGAGCGCGTTCAGCAATATCAACAAGTCATTGATAACTTCCCTAAACTTTCCCAATCGCTGCGCACTCAGCTCACTAGCCTGCGCGACGAACCCCGTCCTGCTCCTGAAAACCTCACTTCCGACGCGCTGAATCAGGAAATTCTGCAGGTTAGCAGCCAGTTGCTGGAAAAAAGCCGTCAGGCCCAGCAGGAACAGGAACGCGCCCGGGAAATCGCCGATTCACTCAGCCAGCTGCCGCAGCAGCAAACCGACGCGCGCCGTCAGCTGAATGACGTCGAGCGCCGGGTTGGCACCGCCACCGGTAAAACCGCGCTGGCACAAAATCTCAGCCTGCAGGCGGAATCCGCCAAGCTGAAAGCACTGGTCGACGAACTGGAACTGGCACAGCTTTCGGCCAACAACCGCCAGGAACTGGCGCGGATGCGCTCAGAACTGGCACAGAAACAGAGCGAGCAGCTGGATGCCTATCTCCAGGCGCTGCGTAACCAGCTCAACAGCCAGCGCCAGCGGGAAGCCGAAAAAGCGCTGGAAAGCACCGAATTATTAGCCGAGAACAGCGCCAACCTGCCGCCGAGTATCGTCCAGCAGTTCACCATTAACCGCGAACTGTCGCAGGCGCTCAATCAGCAGGCGCAGCGTATGGATTTGGTCGCGTCTCAACAGCGTCAGGCAACCAATCAGACGCTGCAGGTCCGTCAGGCCCTGAATACTTTGCGCGAGCAGTCTCAGTGGCTGGGTTCATCGAACCTGTTAGGCGAAGCCCTGCGCGCCCAGGTTGCCCGTCTGCCGGAGATGCCTAAGCCGCAGCAGCTCGATACCGAAATGGCGCAGCTGCGCGTCCATCGCCTGCGCTACGAAGACTTGCTCAGCAAGCAAACGCAGCTGCGGGAAAGCCGCCAGACCGACGGCGAACCGCTGGCCAACAATGAATCACGGATTCTGGAAGCCCAGCTGCGCACCCAGCGCGAGTTGCTCAATTCGCTGCTGCAGGGCGGTGATACGCTGATCCTCGAACTCACCAAGCTGAAAGTCGCCAACGGCCAGCTGGAAGATGCGCTGAAGGAGATCAACGAAGCCACCCACCGCTACCTGTTCTGGACCTCCGACGTCAGCCCGATAACCTTCGCCTGGCCGCTGGAAATTGTGCAGGACCTGCGCCGTCTGATTTCGCTGGATACCTTCAGCCAGCTCGGTAAAGCCTCGATTATGATGCTGACCAGCAAAGAGACGCTGATCCCGCTGTTTGCCGCACTGATTCTGGTTGGGTTCAGCATCAGCTCGCGTAAGCACTTCACGCGCTTCCTGGAGCGTTCCAGCAACCGCGTCGGCAAAGTGACGCAGGATCACTTCTGGCTCACGCTGCGCACGGTGTTCTGGTCAATTCTGGTCGCCTCGCCGCTGCCGGTGCTGTGGATGACGCTCGGCTTCGGATTGCAGGAAGCGTGGCCGTACCCGCTGGCCGTGGCGATTGGTAACGGCGTCACCGCCACCGTGCCACTGCTGTGGGTAGTGATGATTTGCGCCGCCTTTGCCCGTCCGAATGGCCTGTTCGTGGCGCACTTTGGTTGGCCGCGTAACCGTGTCGCACGTGCGATGCGTTATTACCTGATGAGTATCGGGCTTATCGTGCCGTTGATCATGGCGCTGTTCATGTTCGATAACCTGCACGATCGTGAATTCTCCTCTTCCCTCGGCAGACTGTGTTTTGTCCTTATCTGCGGGGCGCTGGGGATTGTGACGCTTAGCCTCAAGCGAGCAGGCATTCCGCTGTTCCTCGACAAAGAGGGCAGCGGTGAGAACATGGTTAACCGCATGCTGTGGAGCCTGCTGATAGGCGCGCCGCTGATTGCGATTTTTGCGGCATTAGTGGGTTACCTGGCGACAGCCGAAGCGCTGCTGGCACGCCTTGAAACCTCGGTGGCCATCTGGTTCCTGCTGCTGGTGATTTATCACGTGATCCGCCGCTGGATGCTAATTCAACGTCGTCGTATCGCCTTCGACCGCGCGAAGCATCGCCGGGCGGAAATGCTCGCGCAGCGCGCCCGTGGTGAAGAGGAAGCGCATCACAACACCAGCCTCGAAGGCTCGCCGGAAGTGGATATCAGCGAAGTGGATCTCGACACCCTCAGCGCTCAGTCGCTGCGACTGGTGCGTTCCATCCTGATGCTTATCGCGCTGGTGTCGGTGATTGTGCTGTGGTCCGAAATTCATTCGGCGTTTGGCTTCCTCGAGAACATCTCGCTGTGGGATGTGACTTCTACGGCGCAGGGCGTGGAAAGCCTGGAGCCGATTACCCTTGGCGCGGTGCTGATTGCGATTCTGGTGTTTATCATCACCACTCAGCTGGTGCGCAATCTCCCTGCCCTACTCGAACTGGCGGTGCTCCAGCACCTTAGCCTGACGCCGGGCACCGGGTATGCCATCACCACAATCACCAAATATTTGCTGATGCTGATTGGCGGGCTGGTCGGCTTCTCGATGATCGGGATCGAGTGGGCGAAATTGCAATGGCTGGTTGCCGCCCTGGGTGTCGGGCTCGGCTTTGGTTTGCAGGAGATTTTCGCCAACTTTATTTCGGGCCTGATTATCCTGTTCGAAAAACCGATTCGAATCGGCGATACCGTCACGATCCGCGATTTAACCGGCAGCGTAACGAAGATCAACACCCGTGCGACCACCATAAGTGACTGGGACCGCAAAGAGATTATCGTGCCGAATAAGGCGTTTATTACCGAGCAGTTCATCAACTGGTCGCTGTCGGACTCCGTCACCCGCGTGGTGCTGACCGTGCCGGCGCCGTCGGATGCTAACAGCGAAGAAGTGACGCAAATCCTGATGACCGCCGCAGAGCGCTGCTCGCTGGTGATTGATACCCCGGCTCCGGAAGTGTTCCTGGTCGATTTGCAGCAAGGGATTCAGATTTTCGAGCTGCGTATCTACGCCGCCGAAATGGGTCACCGTATGCCGCTGCGCCATGAGATTCACCAGCTGATTCTGGCCGGTTTCCGCGAACACGGAATTGATATGCCGTTCCCACCGTTCCAGATGCGTCTGGAAACCATGGACGGCCGGAAAACGGGCAGAACGCTGACGTCTACGGGGCGCAATCGCCCGGCGGGGAGTTTGTAATCCGAAGATAAGCCCGGCAGCGCAGGTTGGCTGCCGGGCTTGCCGTTATGCCGGCTCTACGACAAGCGTCGTCATGCGACGGCGGTAGTTCTCATAAATGGCGGACGCCAGCAGTGAGAAGAATATCGGCCCACCAATCATCCACAGCGCACTGCTGTAATCCCCTGCTTCAATCACCGGCTGAATCACCGTAAAGATATTGGCGAAGGCCACAATCAGCACCACGACGGTGGTAGCCAGCAGAGTCGACAGGCGCGATTTAAAGATAACGAACGGGCGATCCAGGCCGGCTTTCGCTTTGAAGAACGGGAAAGCGATGGACAGGAACAGGTACGGCAGCGTCATCGAGACGTTCGCCATCAGCGTCAGTTTGTTATAAAACGCCGACGCGGTATCCCCGCCGAACGACACCAGCAGAATGAACAAGCATACCAGCAGACACTGCATCCACATGGCATTCCCGGGCATACCGACGGCATTCAGGCGAGTCATTTTGGCTGGCCACAGCGCCTTCGGCGTCCCCTGGATAATCGCCTTCAGCGGAGAGTAAATCAGCGTGAAAAAGGCGCCGGTGTAGGCCAGGAACATCGACAAGCCGGTGATGCGGGCAAACCATACGCCCATCGTGATAGCCCCTTCCTGCGACAAATTCAGCGCATGGCCAAAGTTTGCCCCGAGACTGGTCATCAGCACATAGGTAATGTTGCCGAGGTTAGTAGAACTGTTGCTCAGCACCGCCTGCCAGTTGGTGCTTACGCCCCACAGGAAGATCGCCAGCGAATAGCCGATGGAAATCACGATGGCCGCGATGATGATGCCTTTGGCGAAGCTCTTCTCCGGGTTCTCGGTTTTATCGACCAGGCCGCCGACGGCTTCAATCCCGCCGTAGGCAAAAATGGCAAATACCACAAAAGAGAGCATCGACAACCCGGTCTGATAACCCGGGTTTGGCGAGGCGGTGAACGCGACCGGCTCAGCAAAATGTCCGCCGTTTAGCGCGAAGATGGCGATACTCACCACCAGCAAGACCAGGTTCAGGCACATCACCGCAATCCCGCCCACGGCGGTGATTTTGGCAATTTTGTTGATGCCTTTTGCCGCCACGAACGTCACCGCCACCATCCACAGCACCGCCAGGATCCCGACCATTTGCGTTGAACTCAGGCCAATGAAGGACCAGGTCTGGGTTTTATCGGCCCCGAACAGAAAAGTCGACAACGGTACCCAGATTTTCGCCGCGGTGCTGACCATCCACACCACATAGGAGGAAAACCACATGAAGGTGCCGATAAACGCATAGCGTGGACCGACGCTATTGTTCATCCAGGAGTAGATCCCGCCCTCTTCTTTACGAAATGCGGATCCCATTTCCGCCATCATTAGCGCGAAAGGAATGAAAAAGAACAGAGCCGAAAGCAGGTAAAACGGCGTGGCGCTGTAGCCCATCAAATAAAACGCCGACGGACTGTTGGCGAAGCCAAACACCGACGTGAAAATCATGAGAATGAGGCCTGTCAGACTCATCCTTTTTATACTTTGGGTCATTAACCCTCCTGAATCCTGGCGAAAATCGAGAATACTTTCAAAGCGATGCCCGTCGAGCCGAACAGAAATGGCGGCACGGTAAAGTGACAAAATCGGACATGATGTGGGGATAATAACGACAAACCAGATAAAAATTGTGACTTTTAGAGCGGGGGTGAAATTATCATCTAAGTAACAAGGTTGTTACAGATGTAAACTCGAGATAAGCGTGTGGGGAATTTTAGGCTTTCGCCGCCGGAGGGATCCGACGGCGAGGATCAATCACATCAAGCGCGATCTACCGTAAAGGCAATCACGTCGCCAATGCTTTCGGCGCCCAACGCCAGCATCACCAGGCGATCGACACCCAGTGCGACGCCGGAGCTGTCCGGCAGTCCTGCATTGAGCGCGTCCAGCAGATTAGCGTCAATCGGCTGCTGCGGCAGGCCACGAGCGGCGCGTTTACGGTTATCCTGCTCGAAACGTTGCTGCTGTTCACGCGCGTCAGTCAGTTCGTGGAAACCATTCGCCAGCTCAATACCTTTGTAATACACCTCGAAGCGTTCCGCCACGCGGTGATCTTCGGTGCTGATCTGTGCCAGCGAAGCCTGGCTTGCCGGGAAGTGATAAACGAAAGTTGGACGGTCTTTACCGATATGCGGCTCAACGCCCATAGCGAACAGCAGCTGCAACAGAGTGTCGCGGTCTTCTTCGGTGTCGGCAATGTTGCTGAGATCGAGTTTCGCCGCCACTTCACGCAGCTGGGCTTTATCTGCCGACAGCGGATCAATTTCCAGATGACGCTGGAAAGCCTGCTGGTAGGAAAGGCTTTCAGCGGGCTGGCATTCCAGGACCTGCTGCAGCAAATCGTCGACTTCGTTGATCAGGCGGTACATGTCGTAATGCGGACGGTACCATTCCAGCATGGTGAATTCTGGGTTGTGATGACGCCCCATCTCTTCATTGCGAAAGCTTCGGCACAACTGGAACACCGGGCCACATCCTGCCGCCAGCAGGCGCTTCATGTGATATTCCGGGCTGGTCATCATGTAGAGATTAATACCCTGAGAATGGCCGGGGCCGACGAAACGCGTCTCGAACGGGACCAGATGAATATCCGTCACCGTCGCCTGACTCATGCACGGCGTTTCCACCTCCAGCACGCCGCGGTCGGTAAAGAATCGGCGGATTTCCGCCAGAATGGCCGCGCGTTTCAACAGATTGGGGATGGAGGCGCTCGGCTGCCAGGTGGCCGTTTCGCTCATGGTAAAACTCTCCGAAGACAAACAAAGGCCCGAAGTCTACTCGTAAGCGCTGCACGAGACAAATTTTGCCCGGTGAAAACGTCCGTTTACGGCGTAAAGGCGATTCCGTGACGCAATTCATCAATTTCGATGATAAACAGCCCAACAGAACAGCAAAAAAATCGAACGCGTCAAATTTCCCTCTCAACCATACGGATATACTGAGCTACCCATAAAGGAGCAGTGGAACCACGTTCGCAATTGCCGTGCCGACTGAGTGAACATCCTTTGGTTAGGTGTGTTGCGAAATAACAACAATTCTGGAGGAATGTCGTGCAAACCTTTCATGCCGATCTGGCCGTTATAGGCGCTGGCGGGGCGGGATTACGGGCTGCAATTGCCGCAGCGCAAGCCAATCCAAACGCAAAAATCGCACTGATTTCAAAAGTCTATCCTATGCGTAGCCATACCGTTGCCGCTGAAGGCGGTTCCGCGGCGGTCGCGCAGGATCATGACAGCTTTGAGTACCATTTTAACGATACCGTTTCCGGTGGCGATTGGCTCTGTGAGCAGGATGTCGTGGACTACTTTGTTCACCACTGCCCGACCGAGATGACCCAGCTTGAGCAGTGGGGTTGCCCATGGAGCCGCCGTGAGGATGGATCCGTGAACGTGCGTCGCTTCGGCGGAATGAAAATAGAGCGTACGTGGTTTGCCGCGGATAAAACCGGCTTCCATATGCTGCACACCCTCTTCCAGACTTCCCTGCAATTCCCTCAAATTCAACGTTTTGACGAACACTTCGTGCTGGATATTCTGGTCGATGACGGTCAAGCGCGCGGCCTCGTGGCGATGAACATGATGGAAGGCGAGCTGATCCAGATTCGTGCCAATGCAGTCGTCATGGCGACGGGCGGTGCGGGTCGTGTTTATCGTTACAACACCAACGGCGGGATCGTCACCGGTGACGGCATGGGCATGGCGCTGAGCCACGGCGTGCCTCTGCGCGACATGGAATTCGTCCAGTATCACCCCACCGGCCTGCCCGGTTCCGGCATTCTGATGACGGAAGGCTGTCGCGGCGAAGGCGGCATTCTGGTCAACAAAGACGGTTACCGCTATTTGCAGGATTACGGCATGGGGCCAGAAACCCCGCTCGGCGAGCCGAAAAACAAATACATGGAACTGGGTCCACGCGACAAAGTGTCCCAGGCCTTCTGGCATGAATGGCGCAAAGGCAACACCATCGCCACGCCGCGTGGGGACGTGGTTTACCTCGACCTGCGCCATCTCGGCGAGAAAAAATTGCTGGAACGCCTGCCGTTCATCTGCGAGCTGGCCAAAGCCTATGTCGGCGTTGACCCGGTGAAAGAGCCGATTCCGGTGCGTCCAACCGCGCATTACACCATGGGCGGCATTGAAACCGATCAGCAATGTGAAAGCCGCATCAAGGGCCTGTTCGCCGTGGGTGAATGTTCTTCCGTCGGGCTGCACGGCGCAAACCGCCTGGGTTCCAACTCATTAGCAGAATTGGTGGTATTCGGCCGTATGGCGGGTGAGCGCGCGATGGAACGCGCCTCGACCGCAGGTGAAGCCAACAGCGCGGCGCTGGATGCGCAGGCAGTCGATGTTGAAAAACGCCTCAAAGCGCTGGTTAACCAGGAAGGTAACGAAAACTGGTCGAAGATCCGCGACGAAATGGGTCTGTCGATGGAAGAAGGTTGCGGTATCTACCGTACGCCAGAGCTGATGCAGAAAACCATCGATAAGCTGGCTGAGCTGCAGGAACGCTTCAAACGCGTACGTATCACCGACACCTCGAGCGTGTTCAACACCGATTTGCTGTACACCATCGAGCTAGGCCACGGCCTGAACGTTGCCGAATGTATGGCGCATTCCGCCCTCGCGCGTAAAGAGTCCCGTGGGGCGCATCAGCGTCTGGACGAAGGCTGCACCGAGCGTGATGACGTTAACTTCCTCAAGCATACCCTTGCTTTCCGCGATGCAGATGGCACTACGCGCCTCGAATACAGCGATGTGAAGATAACCACTCTGCCACCGGCGAAACGCGTTTACGGCGGAGAAGCGGAAGCTGCCGATAAGAAGGAGACGGCAAATGGCTGAGATGAAGAATTTGAAAATCGAGATCGTGCGCTACAACCCGGAATCAGACACGGCCCCGCACAGCGCTTTCTATGAAGTGCCTTACGACGAGCAAACGTCCCTGCTGGACGCGCTGGGCTATATCAAAGATAACCTTGCGCCAGACCTCAGCTATCGCTGGTCTTGCCGCATGGCGATTTGCGGTTCCTGCGGCATGATGGTGAACAAGGTGCCGAAACTCGCCTGTAAAACCTTCCTGCGTGAATACGAAAAAGGGCTGAAGGTCGAAGCACTGGCGAATTTCCCGATTGAACGCGATCTGGTGGTCGATATGACCCACTTTATCGAAAGTCTGGAAGCGATTAAGCCGTATATCATCGGCAATCCACGCACGCCGGACCAAGGGCCCAACATCCAAACCCCGGCGCAGATGGCGAAATACCACCAGTTCTCCGGCTGTATCAACTGCGGTCTGTGCTACGCCGCCTGCCCGCAGTTTGGTCTCAATAAAGAGTTTATCGGCCCGGCGGCCATTACCCTGGCACATCGTTATAACGAAGACAGCCGCGACCACGGGAAAAAGGAGCGCATGGCGCAACTGAACGGCAAAAATGGCGTCTGGAGCTGCACCTTTGTTGGCTACTGCTCGGAAGTGTGTCCGAAGCACGTCGACCCGGCTGCCGCCATTCAGCAGGGCAAAGTGGAAAGCTCGAAAGACTTTCTTATCGCCACCCTGAAACCACGCTAAGGAGTGCATCATGACGACAAAACGCAAACCCTACGTGCAGCCGATGACCTCCACGTGGTGGAAAAAACTGCCTTTTTATCGCTTTTATATGATTCGTGAAGGGACCGCGGTTCCAACGGTATGGTTCAGCATTGTGTTGATTTACGGGTTGTTCGCGCTGAAGCACGGCGCGGAATCCTGGGCGGGCTACGTCGGGTTCCTGCAAAACCCGATTGTGGTGGTGCTGAATCTGATAACCCTGGCCGCCGCGTTGCTGCATACCAAAACCTGGTTTGAACTAGCGCCCAAAGCCGCCAACGTGATTATCAAAGGCGAGAAGTTAGGGCCAGAGCCGGTCATTAAAGCGCTGTGGGGGGTGACGATTGTGGTCACCGTAGTGATCCTGTTTGTCGCATTGTTCTGGTAAGGAGACCAAGATGATTAATCCAAATCCAAAACGTTCGGACGAGCCCGTCTTCTGGGGCCTGTTTGGCGCAGGCGGCATGTGGGGCGCAATCATTGCACCGGTGATGGTGCTGCTGGTCGGTGTTCTGCTGCCGCTCGGTCTGGCACCGCATGACGCCTTCAGCTACGAACGCGTGCTGGCCTTTGCCCAGAGCTTTATTGGCCGCGCGTTCCTGTTCCTGATGATTGTTCTGCCGCTGTGGTGTGGTCTGCACCGCATTCATCACGCCATGCATGATCTGAAAATTCATGTGCCGAATGGCAAATGGGTGTTCTACGGACTGGCGGCCATTTTGACCGTCATTACTCTTGTCGGTGTGATTTTCATTTAAAGCTGAGATGCCCGGCACATGTCGGGCATTTTTCTTTCCCCGCCTCATACTTTTTTCCCGCCCGGTTCTACACTTACAAAAAAACATGCAAGGATATTGCCATGCGTCTGCTGCCCATCATTGCGACTGTTGCTGCTGCGTTTTTGGTTGTGGCCTGTAGTAATCCTGTTCCCCCTCCCGGCGTGACCGTCGTCACCCCTTTTGATGCCAACCGATATCTCGGCACCTGGTATGAAATTGCCCGTCTGGACCACAATTTTGAAAGTGGACTGGAGAAAGTCACGGCGACCTACAGCCTGCGCAGCGATAACGGAATTAACGTGTTGAATAAAGGCTACAACCCCGCCAGGGGAATGTGGCAAAAAACCGATGGCGTGGCGTATTTCACCGGCTCACCGAACAGGGCCGCGCTGAAGGTATCATTCTTCGGCCCGTTCTATGGCGGCTATAACATTATTGCGCTGGATAAAGAGTATAAGCATGCGCTGGTCTGCGGACCGGATCGCGATTATTTATGGATACTTTCCCGCACGCCAACCATTTCCAATGAAATGAAGCAGCAAATGCTGGATATCGCGACCCGGCAGGGTTTCCCCGTTCAGAAATTGATTTGGGTGAATCAGACGTATTAATGCGCGCTGAGTTTCAGGCCGATAATACCGCAGACGATCAACCCCAGGCTGAATATACGGGCGGCGCTGGCGGATTCACCCAGCAGCAGGATACCGGTTATCGCCGCACCCACTGCACCGATACCGGTCCAGATAGCATAGGCCGTGCCGACCGGCAGGGTTTTCATTGCCCATGACAGCAAGGCGATACTGGCGATCATCGCCGTAACCGTGATGACGCTTGGCACAAGGCGCGTAAAACCGTGGGTATATTTCAGGCCGACAGCCCAGACAACTTCCAGCAAACCGGCAACAACAAGAATTAACCAGGACATTTTTGACTCCAGATTGGGGCCGTCCCCGGTATTAACGATACGCTTACAGGTCGTCCCGTAAGGTCTTTGAGAGTGTTTATTTTAACCGCTGTTTTCGGGGATGCAAGTAATTTGGCTTAAGTTAATTTTCCGCGATGATTAAGTGAAATAGACGCATTTCAATGCGGAGATCGCCTTTTTATCTGGCAGATACTTTCATTATGATGGCCTTCTGATCCCTTTGTATCCGCAAACTATGAAGCGCTTATCTGGCCTGTATGTATAAAATCCTGATTATTGATCGCTGTTGTTTCAGCCGCCTGGGGCTGGAAAGCTGGCTGCAGGCGGTCAATGGCGGTAAATCGTCGTTTCTGATTACCCATCTGAACAGTTTATTGCTGGCAAAAGCGCATGTGGAAAGCTGGCAGCCGCATCTGGTTATCGCTGATTTCACCTGCTTTCAACATGATCTTCAACAGTCACATTTTCTGCCCGCCCTGCTGGCCGTTTGTGAACAGCGCACGCGTCTGATTCGGCTGCAAAACGAGCCCTTCGTGTTTAAAAACGTGGGGGAAGCGCTCGCTAAAAAAGCGCCGCTGGAAACGCTCGGACAACGTATTTTGACCGTGCTGCGCAACGGTCCGGCCATTAATCCGGCACGCATCGTCACGCCGCTCTTAACGCGTCAGGAAGAGAAAGTGCTGTCGTTATGGATGGACGGTGCCAGCAATCAGGCGATTGCCAGCGAAATGCAGATTACCGGGAAAACGGTCTACACCTACAAGCGCAACATTCGCATGAAACTGAAAGTCGAAAATCGATTTTCGCCGTTCATCCCTTCAGCCGAATGTGTGGAATAACGGTACGGCCAGAAAGCCGTACCGAACATCGTTAGTTTTGGGCTTTGGTTGCTGCACCTGAAATAGCACTACCGCCATCAGAAATATCCTCCCCCATCCCTTTCGTCGTATTACAGCCCGAAAGCACAGAAGAGAGCACCAGGAGAGTAAAAAACGCAGCAATGGTTTTCTTAATCATAATGTCATCCTTAAATTGCCAGTTAATATTCAGTATGTAGCAACATAAGCATAGACAAGATCGCCCATCATGGATGAAAACAGCGAAATTTTAAGACGATGTGAAGGGATTAGCTGGCAGCGTGAGAAATGGAGTTGCCCAGATGCTGGACGTCCTGGCCGAAGCCGCGGAAGGTATTACAGCCCGATAGCAGCGTACCGGTGAACAGAAGTATAAAGAAGAGTTTGAGTAAACGGTTCATCATCCCTGCGCTCTAAGAAAAAGTCGGCACGACGAAAGCGGTGCCGACTTTTTTATAGCATGAATTACTTCACGCGAGAAACGTATTCGCCAGAGCGGGTGTCAATTTTGATCACTTCGCCAATCTGCACGAACAGTGGAACTTTAACTACAGCGCCAGTCGTCAGGGTGGCTGGTTTGCCGCCAGTACCTGCGGTATCACCTTTCAGGCCTGGATCAGTTTCAACGATTTCCAGTTCAACGAAGTTCGGTGGAGTCACGGCGATTGGACGACCGTTCCACAGAGTCACGATGCACTCCGCCTGGTCCAGCAGCCATTTGGCGTTTTCGCCAACCGCTTTCTCGTCGGCAGCCAGCTGCTCGAAGGTTTCGTTGTTCATGAAGTGGTAGAACTCACCGTCGTTGTACAGGTAAGTCAGGTTCATATCGATAACGTCTGCACCTTCTGCAGAGTCGGTCGATTTGAAGGTTTTCTCTACGCGAGTACCGGTCAGCAGACGACGCAGCTTAACGCGTGCGAACGCCTGGCCTTTGCCTGGTTTTACGAATTCGCTGGATTCAACCGAATACGGTTCTCCATCCATCATGATTTTAAGACCGGCACGGAAATCGTTGCTAGAATAAGTCGCCATAAGGCCCTCTAAATTTGTTAACTGGTAGCTAAGCCACAAAATGGCGCATATTGTAACCCTAAACACCCCGTCCAGAGAAGATTGGTTATCGCAACTTGCCGATGTAATCACCGATCCTGACGAACTGTTACGTCTCTTAAATGTAGACGCTGATGAAAATTTGCTCGCAGGCCGTGAGGCAAAACGTTTATTCCCGCTGCGTGTCCCGCGGGCGTTTGTCGCGCGCATGGAAAAAGGCAACCCCAACGACCCGCTGCTGCTTCAGGTTCTGACCTCACAGCAAGAGTTCGCCGCGGCGCCTGGTTTCACTACCGACCCGCTGGAAGAACAGCACAGCGTTGTGCCGGGATTGCTGCATAAGTACCGCAATCGCGCGCTGCTGCTGGTGAAAGGCGGCTGTGCCGTGAACTGCCGCTACTGCTTCCGCCGTCACTTCCCGTATGCCGACAACCAGGGCAACAAGCGGAACTGGCAGGTGGCGCTGGATTACATCGCCGCCCATCCTGAGCTCGACGAAATCATCTTTTCCGGCGGCGACCCGCTAATGGCGAAAGATCACGAGCTCACCTGGCTGCTGGATGCGCTCGAAGCCATTCCGCACCTTAAGCGCCTGCGCATTCACAGTCGTTTGCCGATCGTCATTCCGGCACGTATCACCGATGGCCTGGCGGAACGCTTCGCCCATTCATCGCTGCAAATTCTGCTGGTGAATCACATCAACCACGCCCAGGAAATTGATGACGAATTCCGTCAGGCGATGCGCAAACTGAAATTAGCCGGTGTGACGCTGCTCAACCAGAGCGTGTTGCTGCGTGACGTGAACGATAACGCACAAACGCTGGCGAACCTCAGTAATGCCCTGTTTGACGCGGGAATCATGCCCTATTACCTGCACGTGCTGGATAAAGTGCAGGGTGCGGCACATTTCCTGGTGAGCGATGACGAAGCCCGCGCCATCATGCGTGAACTGCTGACGCTGGTTTCAGGCTACATGGTGCCTAAACTGGCCCGTGAAATTGGCGGTGAGCCAAGTAAAACACCGCTCGATTTACAGCTCCGCCAAAGCTAATCCTCTTTTGCGTCACTTTCGCCTGCGCGGAGCCTTTCGCGCAGGTAGCAAGTCCGGAAACCGACTCTTCCCACCTCCCGGCGAGTGCTATTTTAGCCCCGCAAAAACAGGGAGAACAAGATGAGCTCAATCCTCACCGGCATTAATACCGGCGTCATTCGCCACGGCGAACAATTCACGGCGCTGGCGCTGAAAATTAACCAGCAACACGAACAGCAGCTGCTGCTCATCCCCGCGCTACCACTGCGCGATATTTTTATCTGTTTCGAATACCGGCTGCACCTGCAAAGCCTGCGCAGTGCCAAAGACAAAGAGGCATTCAAAAAACGGCAGGAAATCGCTACGGCGGCGATGCACAAAAATATTCCTTCGCTAACCCAAAGTGAATTACTGGAGGCAGGGGTCCATCAGCACGTCACTCAAATTGAGCCGAACAACAAACGCAAAAACGAACTGTCGCTCACGATGACACTTCAGGGCGGAAACACGTTATCGCTGTTGATTGACGACGCACAAATCGCGTTGTTCGTCAGCGCTATTTCCCATGCCATCAATAACGCGGGCATGCAGCCGCTGTCGTTGCGCCTGTCATCGCTGTTAGATTTTTTACCGCTGTACGATGCCACCATAAAAAACATCGGAGAGCTGGAATATGACGCTTATCAGCACCCGGCATGGAAACTCGCGCTGTTTAGCGAAACGCTGGCGCTGGTGTATCACGCCACCGATGAACACGGTGAGCAGCAGGCGTACGGCACGGTGATGAAAACCCGGCATCGCAGCGAGATGAAAGAGACGCAGGCCATTGCGCAGCGGCTATTGGCGTTTAGTCCACGGCTGAAAAAGCTGGAAGGGAGAAAGTGTCAGATTTCGGTCTTTACTTTGGCGTCAGGCACGGAGCATGTTCCCCGCGAGCACTGTTTGCGTGCGTTACATGCGTTATGGCAGAAATCAGGGAAATCCACATAATAGAACGCCCTCGAAGAGAGGGCGTCTTTAAGGCGAGAAACAATCAGTTAGGGCACTTATAAACCTGGCCGATCATTTCGCTGTCTGTTGGAACAAAGCTGGAAAGCATGCCCTGGGTTGGACTGCTCACGCCATAAATAACGTTGCCGCCCAAGTCTGCCGCCTGATTACGCAGCGCATTCGCCGCGCCACGCATTGAGCCACCCTCTTCACCATGCTGGCCAGAGAGCCAGTTGCTCTGCTTGCCCGTTGCGGTGCCAACCAGATGGCATTCAGCGCCCGGCTTATCTTCAACAAAGCGAACATTTTGCCCGCCTGCGGTCAAATTATTGCTGGAACTGCAGCCAGCCAGCAGTAAGGCAACGGCAACCATTCCTGTTGAAACGTTGATACGCATGTTGTTCCTCGTGATCATAAAGTTGACCTTTTAGTCCTGACAAATCTTATACCAGAGTTATCCATTGAACGAAAACATTAACCCGTGGGTGTCATATTCTGTAACTTATAACGTCCGCTTCGCATGACCACTTTATAGTTGCCGAACACGATCTGATTCGGATTGGCAAGTACCGTTTTACCTTGATACTTAATGATAACTTTTTTCTTGCCCGCTATTTCCGCGATCATAGTTACTTTAGGCGCGGCGGGTTTGGGATCGCGAGCGATGGTTTGCACCGAGGGTTGGTTGGCATAATGGGCGGACGATGAGAGGTATTTTTCCCCGTTGACCAAATGCCCCCGCCAGGAAAGCTCAAAATGCAAATGCGGGCCGGTGCTACGGCCGGTATTTCCCGACAGCGCAATCAATTTGCCTCTAGCCACCTTCTGCCCCACAGCAACAATAATTTTATCCAGATGCAGATAGCGACTACGCCAGCCACCAGGATGCTGTAGAACCACATAATTACCCGCGAAAGAATGGGTGTCCGCCTCCACCACGATTCCCTCTTCACTCGCCAATACTGGCGTCAAACGAGGGGCGGCATAATCCGTTCCCTCGTGCTGAGCAAAGCGATGCGTTACAGGATGATAACGGAAACTAAAGGACGAAGTGACGCGCAGCGGGATAGCTAATGGGGCAAGAAAACGAGGATAAGTAGCCCCGGCTGCCCGAGTTAGTTGAGGCGCCTCTTTTTTGTTCGTCATCAACAGTGGAGGGGTGAAAATATACTGGGAAGGCAGCTCTGACAGTTTGCCAATACTAACCAGCGCCAGCGTAAAGCCCGCCTGATCACTTGCCAATCCTGCGAGCGGTGACAGTAAGCAGGCTCCGAAGATTAGACGTCGCATGGTTCAGTACAATCCCATATAAAATATCACCATCGCGGAAAGTGAAATCGCGGGGCCAAAGGGGATGTAAGATTTCGGCGAGTCTGAATTATCCTCATCGATTGAACGACGCGTATTTGAGCACATGAAAAAAAGATAGAGAATAATACCAAAGACAGATGAGAGAATGATTAATGCCGGAAGTTTTTCAACCCCTAGCCATGCGGAAATAGCCGCGATAAGTTTGACATCGCCGTTACCTAATCCTTCTCGTTCGCGAATTTTCGCATACGCCGCCATCACACTATAAATCAACAACCACGCCACAATAACGCCATAAATGGCCGATCGCGGTCTGATATCAATTATTCCCGCAACCGAGCAAGCCAGGCCGCTCCACAACAGTAAAAAGACCAGGGTATCCGGCAGCAACAGGTGCTGGAAGTCAATCGCTGCCAAGCTATAAAGCAAGCAAAAAAAGACGAAAAAACTCGCGATCTGGATTTCGGTATATTGCGGCCACGCCAGGATTGTCAGTAGGGTGAAAACGAGGCCACACACCAACTCCGAGATAAGATAGCGCGCAGAAATAGCGCAATGGCAGTGACGGCACTTCCCTTTAAGCCAAAGCCAACTTAAGACAGGAATATTATCGCGACGCCACACTGGGGTTTCACACTCTGGACAGTGCGAAGGTGGCCACCACAGGCTGATGCCATCGGCATCAGCATTATTTTGTGCGTATAGCATGAGTGGCAGACGATAGATCAGCACGTTAAGAAAACTACCGATAAATAAACCCAATATCGCGGCCATTACCGGGTAAAACCACAAATAAAATGCATACATAAATTCAGTCCTTTGAATATTTTATGAAACGAATTATCTCTTTTGAACGTTTACGGTTTTAGCGTAATATTATTTTCGATAACAATAAAATCAGAAAAGGCATTTGCAGAAGGCTTGGAAATATAACACTCAAGCCGATTATAAAATAATTGCGTGCCTTTTGTATCACAGATACATGCATTATCTTGGGTCGGCGCCGGATAACCCAGCATGTTTGAAAATTGCGCCAGCGCAAAACCTTTCTGCCCTTCTGGAACATATACCTTAACATTTATAGCAGGGCTAAGATACGCTGACTCGGTTGTTCGATTATTTAATGTGTCTTTTCCTACAGAGACAAATTCCGGCTCCATAACATCATCATATGCATCCAGATAGGGAGTGAAATGTTCACCATTGTCACTTTTAATCGTCCATGCAGCAACACGTCGATCGCTGCCTTTGGCATCACCCTCCGGCCTATCAGATGCTGCAGGGAAAACGATTGACCCAACCCACAACGGTTTATTTTTACTGGCAGAATAATTGATCAAATTATTATATCCAGATAGTTCCTGTGTAGACGCTGTCGAAGCGGGTCGGCACTTGTAACGTGATTCCTTAGCCGTTTCATACGAATCATAACATGCAGTAATAACCGGGATAGCATCTCCAGGATTATGGGGTTTCGCGTTGATGATGGGTAAACTCCAGTCTCCTTCTCTACCGCCACTCACCCAACTGTTCCTTTCGTCAGCGTCGTAATGGATAAAATGCTCTGAAAAGTAGAAATTATCCTCTGTGATCGGCGGATATTGAGAGTCAGGTACAGGTATATGGCCTAAAGACGACTCGATATACATAATATTTATCGCTATCGGCAGAGAGTTTTTTGCAGTATAGGAATATTTATTCCCATCACGCGAATAGCTAAAAAAATTCGCAATGGGTAAAGCCAATGGCATATCTAGCGGGTCCGTGCTACCTCCGCTAGTATCGATTTCAGCGAAGTTAAATACGCCTCCTTTCGGGCTACTGGCATAAAGCATATTGAACGGAAACGAACTTAGAAGTAGCAAACAGAGAAATCTGTTCGAGCGTAACATATTCATCCTGTTTCCTTTTCAAAACGATCCACTCGATCCCATTTTCCCAAGCGTATCTGAAAGCGAAAACAACGCGGCAAAAACCCAGATAACGCTCCCACCGAGAACTAAAGTCGACAATGATTTCAATACACCGGATAACTTAAGAATATATGACCTCACATTTTCCCTCGACTTATTTGAAACTGAGTTAAGCACTTCATTAAAAGAAGGGAGTCCGGCATAGAGACTGATATTCAGCAATGTTTCCGCGCCAAACAACCCTGTATTAAGTGCTTCCCCATAGCCCATTCCGGTCGCCATATTTTCACGCATACGATTAATATGATATCTTAACCATTTATTCGAGTTTAGTAATATAATTGCCAAGCCGTCATTAAGCGGGATGTTGTTTTTTAACATCAACGCCAAGTTGTTAAGGAAAATTGATGCCGCGATTTGCTTATATGTCGAGAAGGGAAGAATGCGATCGACAACTTTATTTCTTAAAGGGCCGCAAAGATTAGTCAGCAGTAACTTTATAATTATCACGGCAACAACAACCCATGCTAATATATACATCCATAAACCAGCCGCCAGCGCTTGCCCAAAGCTATACAAGACCTGTGTTACTTTTGGCCATTTATTCACTGGAACCACACTTTCAAAAGCGGGGAAGACTTTTAACGCATAGCCTGAAATTACAACCAGAGAAATAATAAACATTATAATAGGGAAGGTGACTGAGGACAGGATTTTACTTTTCAGCTCGCTGTTATAAGTTATAACATTTACAAGCGTCATAAAACCATCGGCCAAACTCCCACTTTGTTCAGCGGCATTAATCACGCTGAGCTCACTTTGTGGAACTAAACCCTCGAAGATAATAGCAATGGAAGCTCCGGCCAGTCCGGCTTCCATATTTTTCGTAAGGAGCCCCACTTTAGCGGCGAAACCATTCCCTAATAAACTTTTACCTTCATGCTGCAATTTAAGCAATGAATCATAAAGTGGCAACTCGGTTGCGATCATATCGGCACAGAATTTGTATAAGTAAAGTCGTTGTTTTTTACTGAATTTTCCCAAGGATCACCTCCATATCTTCCTGTTCTATATCGCCAAATTCCATAGAAAACCACGTGGCACAAACGCGTCCACGGAACACTTCAGCAAATACTTTTTCTTTAATCTCAAATCCTTCACTAATTCCAGGGGCGGTGATACGTTTTTTTCGCCAAAATGTATAAACCTGTAGCCACGCTTCTCGTGAGATTGCTTCCATTTCATCGTAGGTAGGGCGCATATATTCCATAACCAGTTGCCTACCGCTTATCCCGGTACGTTTACAGTGGTCACAACCAGAATCATTTTGTTCATACAGATTTACGGACTTTCCACCGAAGCTCATCTCGATGGGCTTTCGGCAATGCGTGCAGATAACAGGCACCAGCTTCTGGCACTGAAGCCCTGCGACAAAACCTGGCGTGGATAATTTGTCTTTGGTAATCCCCATCGCAGATAGACGCTGAAGCAGTGATACAATGTTCCCGGCGTGCACGGTGGTAAAGCAGTAGTGACCACTTTCAACGGCCCCTGCCAGAGCATTCGCGGATATGTTATCGCGAATTTCCCCAACCATCAGAACATCCGGATCGCGGCGCAACGCGGATTTGATTGCTGAGTGGAAACCACCGCCATCGGTGCTTAAAACCGAACTCTGTTTAGCGCCGTAGATTTGATATTCAACCGGGTCTTCAACGGTTAAAAAACATCCACGGTCCCCGTAGCGATTAATCTGCAACCACTCCATCAAATTTTTCAGGGTAGTTGATTTTCCTGAACCGGTGGTGCCAGCAATAATATAAGCACCATAAGGGTTACTGAGGATTTTCTTCAGATCGTCTAATTCTTCTGAAGAAACCCCCAGCTTATCCAGATTGGCAATAGAACCTTTCGCCATCCCTGCTGGGATGATACGCAATACTGCGTGGTAACAATCCGCTGTTTCGCCAAAAACAGGGAAATGAGCGTAGCGAAAACGAAAACTGCGTTTATTTAAGGTATAGAGAATGTTTGCACTTTGGGGTATGGTCCGGTTCCAGGTGGTATCCCGCATCGTTGCCTGCACGTTATATAACACGAACACCAGCTCATCACATTTGCTGGAAGGCATTTGCATCATCGGCATCAGGAGTCCATTCACCCGAACTTCAAATTGAGCAATGATATCATTTCGCGTGATATGCAGGTCGCTTGCCCCCATTTTCACTGCATCCAGTAAAATCGACTCCAGCTCTTTTTGCGTTTCGCTAATATCCAGAGCAACCCGCCGTTGCTTCTGCAAAGAGACAAGTTCAAAAACCTTAAAATAAACAGCCTCATTAACACCCGCAATCCCCACCACATTATGTCGATAAACATCGTTTAGCTTGCGAAGTTCATACTGAAGAATATGTAATTCATCGATCAACGAACGTTTTGAAACGAGAAAATCCTGCTCACCCAGTCGGCCGATGAGTATCCGCTCCTCTATTTCTGAAAAAATCCACTCGCCATTATGGATGGCTTCTTCCGTTAATCTGACAAAATCGAATATCACCGCAGCACTTCCTTCACAATGGCATTTTTGATGCCACTTCCTTGTTGAACGGTATACTCCTTCCCGTTTGCCGGAAATACTTCACCTGGGCGAACAAAGATTGTTTTATCGCCAACTGAGATTGCAGCACGGGTAATGCCGGCAAGTTGTGAAAGCATCAGAATTTTAGGCTCACCACTATATTTCACTTCGGTGGGACTTTTTTTATCCTTATCCTCTGTAGCAGGTGCAGAATACGGCGTCATCAGGGGTGATGAGACTAGCTCTGCTGCCTCGCTTTTAAGCTTTGCCATTTCAAGACGCAACTTCGCCAGTTCAACTTCTTGCGACAGGCGACGCTGCGTCTGGTTATAGGAAAAATCATCCTCAACGATTTTTGAAATGTGGTCCTGAATCGGCGCAGGTACAACTTCCGGCTCGCCACTGACCTTACTGCCTTCAGCAAAGCCTGCTGAAGATATTAAAGACATCAATAACATAATAGCTGCTCTCAAATTCCAGTTTTGCATACAATGACTCCCGATATTTTTTTTGCTTTCACACTATCAATTTTTTGGACAATAAAAGCATCACTATATGCCTGACGCCCAAAGAGACTTGCCAGATAGAGTAATTTACTATTATCCTTGGGATCTAATTTAGGAAACTTCATTGACCACTTTATGAAGTTAAATTTAAACAACGTCGCTCTACCTTTTAATGCAAGTGCTTTCTCCTTTTCAATCACTTTGGAGGATGGTGGCGAATCTATTTTTATTTCCCATTCGCTCGCCATTATTGTATTCCATGAGTAAATATAACCCAGAATATCTCCGCATGAATATTTCAATCCGTTATTGTTTTTTTTCTTATACTGCACAAGCACATCATTATTATTCAGCCCCGATTCAATATTGGTAAAATCAAACCCTTTCGGTGAAAAATTAGAAGTGTAACTCTCTCCCCAAAATGTTTTTTGCATTACAGAAAACGTGCGATTCTTGCCAAGCTGATAATTAAAGGAGCAGGTACGTGAGTCACAAATAAATGTTTCATTTGTGTAACTAAACTTATTCAATAACTCATAGCTCGCAACTATCTCAGTCAATAATGAGATCAGTTTCGGGATGCTACCTCCCGACAAAGATGCCAAATAAAAAGCATCAACTTCTTTGATATCTCGCGATAACTGTTCATCTTGCTGACGTTTCATTTCGGCAACAGCTAATGCAGGCTTATGAACAAAATAATACCATCCTCCTGAACCGACAGTCATAATTAACAATATAATAACGATAACAATACCCACTATCTTTTTCCTTGACATGGGTTTTGTATTTTTCCGAAGCTGTAAGCCCTTAATCATAAATTAGCCTGCTATTATGCTATACAGAAAAATAGCTGAGGCGATCAGTAAAACCAGCACCCCCACCCCTACGCCGACCCAAAACAGGCGCTGCTTCCTTTTATAAATGAGCTGTTTCGCCTCGCAGGATTCTATGATCCGTTCGAATTGCGCAGCAGTCACTTCACTGATGTTAAGGGTAGAAAATCGTGAGTCAGGCAGCAGGTTAAGCATTTCATTAAAAAATGCTTCACTGACGATACAATCCGTTCCACTAACAATCACCCCATTACAAATAATTAAGAAATAATTCTGGTTCTCTGCCAACCTGACATAATAGATACCATCTCCTAATAAATTACGGAGATGTACTGCAAAAGGTTCACAGCCAGGCGCGGTATTCCCTGAATAGCCAACGAGATTTTGTTGATCCCCTTGGGTTGCATCATCATTGGCAATGTAGACATACATGCGATGACTACGACGAACAGTGTCCATCCATTTGCTATATCCCAAATCTCGATCATTAAGGGTCGGTGAATCCCAAATAAGTTCTGTCAGGATATTTTTCTTCGAAAGCGTATTGAGCATTAGTTTACCCCATCCACTAACGATTCAACGGTGCACGGTAATAGTCGATACCAACGACCATGACGACAGTGATTTCGCCATTGGATTTATTATCGCCATACCCTAAAACCTGATACTGAGAACCTTCGGTTGAGATTTCTGCTTCATATCTCGCCACCATCAATAAACTCCCGGCATCAATCGCAGCAGAGTTAAACATTTCTGTCGTAGTTACATTGGGCAACTGAACAGTATCAAAAGTATCAATTGAGTTAAGTTGGCTTTTGGTAAAACCACTGGTGACTTCTACCCGCCCATCAGTCATTACTCTTGGTGTAATAATGAAACTGGTACCAGTAACAATTTCAGAAGTTTCAACTTCAATATCTTCTTCACCTGTATCATTGTTGACTGTGCGGGTTCGCCCAGATACGTAGTACTGTGAGTTAGTCATATTCAAAGGAATGGGCGTATTATTGCGTGTAACGAATGAGCCACTCTGTAACACCTTACTCCCGGTAAGCTTGTACAGGGCGTTGAGCTTGGCATCCACGCTAAATGCGCGATCGGTTCCTAACGCTACGCTAGCACCGCCTCCCAGCATATCCATCAATTCCTGGCTATCAATAACAATGCTGCTGCCCCCATCCGTATAGTTCATATTCAGGCCAGCGCCATATTCTTGCATTTTATTTTTATCTAGGGTAAATATCTTATATGACACAACAAACTGGCGATTGTTATCGCCTTGATATCTTTTAAGAACATTATTTAATGCGTTATATTCAGAAGGCCTTCCGGTCATAGTAATTGTTGAAGCATCTTTAAATATGCTATATAGTCCGCTGGATACATATTTCTTCGCCATATCTTCCACATCATTCCAAAAAGATGACTCAAATTTAGTTTCAGATTTTCCAGTCATCCCGCCGCCCTCTACTCCGTCATTAGAGAGTTCAAGCTTGGCCTCATATTTGCTGTCCTCACCATAATAATCAAGTTTAATGGCGTAAACGCCATAAGCGCTGACAGTAAGAATATCATTCTCATCCAAAACGGTATTGACATCATATAATGCGGAGATATAACGCATGAACTCATCAAATGAACCATTGAAACTGACACTATGATTACCCAAGCTTATCGTTTCATCGTTTTTCCCTCCGGGAACCTTATTATTAACCCGATGACTAACACCAGTTTGGGCGAGGACAACATCAAGCACGGTATTAATATCAGCAGGCTCATAAGAGTTGATTGTCACATTTTTGGCCAACAGACTCTGTCGTTTAGCGCTATAATCAACCTTTTTACCCAAATAGGCCTCATCAAATTTAACATAGGGCTGTGCTTTCATCTGATCCACACTTTTAGCACCAGGCAAAGAATCTTTAACTTGCGAGCGACCATACTCCTTATCAAATTCCTGAGCACACCCCTGTAGCAATAAAAACAATAGACTGACAACAATTTTTATTTTCATAAAACCTATCCCTGAAAATTATCCGTTACATATCATCAATGAGTAAAACGTGATTCTTCTGATAGTTTTTTATGATCAGACCATAATTCTCAGAAGCAAAAAGTCTACCTAACGCAGTTAACACTTCATCATTGTCTTTGCCAGTTAAAACGATTGGGCTGTAAATAAGATAATCACTCTTGCTTCGCCATAGCAGTTTAAATCCTGACCTTTCTGCCCATGTCTTGATATCCTGGCTAAGCAAATTCCCGCTATTTAGCACCAACGTGATAGAGGTAGGAGTAGGGGCGGAATAATTGGGTGAAGTATTCGTGAATGGATTCTGCGTGTTTTTACCACTGGCGGGTGCATAGGTAACAGGCGTTGTAATAGAAGAGGGCTTAATGGCCACTGGAACCGGCACCGCAGCAATGACGACTTTTTGGGGAGTCGGCTTAGAGAGGGATAAAGTTGAAGTCTGACTCACAGGCTTTACTGCAGCTATTACCGGAGCCGGCACAATGGTTGTCGTGATGGGTTTAGGCTCAGGCTTAGCCATTGTAACCGGTACAGATGAACTGGCCCTTTGATCCGGAGTAGCAACCGGTGGGGGCTGAGTGAGATAAGACGTAGAGGGTTTATTGCCTAATGTTACCGCATCAGCTGACGGAGTAGTGGCTGTCGCTACAGTTGTGAGCTCGGGTTCGGCAACCAGGACCGAATTTGACTCACTTTTCAATTGTGGCTCGGCATTGACCAACGCCTGCGCAGTCGGAATCATTACCAGGGTTATAGCCCACACTAGCGGCATTATTTTAACTTTCATTTAATTTCATCCTAAAATTTAACTAAAATATCTCTCCAAATACCTCGATTAAGGACTTATCTTCGGTGGCCTAGCTCCATTCCCACCATCCTCCCAGTCAGGTTGTGGAATTGAACTGCACCACGAAGTCAGAACGACAGAGAGTGAGCTGGGGTTAATCACACTTTTCCCTTTACCACTAGCATTGTCATAGACGCCCGTGGTCGCGCTGATGATCCAGTAGGCACCTTTATAATCATCGGCAATCTTGCTCGGTTTCTCGAGGTTGACTTGTATTGCCACGCCGCTGAGATGGTCCAATAACCCATTCGCTGCCGTTCTGTTTTCGCCGCTGTTAATAAAATCCGCAAAATCACCAGTATTGGACGTCGATCCATCACTGCTCTCATCTTTCCCGGTATCTGCAGCAATAGAAGAAATAGAGGCGACCATTCTTGGCATTAGTTTTTTCTTAGTTAACAGATTAGGATTATCACGATCGGGAGGTAGCGTTGGGCAAGGCTGCGCAGGCAATTGAATGCTCCCCGGTTCATCAGCCACATCTGCTGAATAGCTTTCAGGATCGTCGATCACTACACTGTTGCTAGCCTTTGTGTTGCCAAAAGACTCATAGGTGATAACAGGGTTGGTCATTAATGCTTGCTCAAACTTACCCGTTTGGGAGTTAAATACCTCGCCTTCGAAGACCACATTTGCCATTAACGTCCCGGTCACCAGGCCGTCTTTATCTGCGGGATCTATCGTTTTAGCGGTTAAATGCATAACGCCATCTTCATCATTTCGCCCTTTGCTATCGTCATCAACCTTAAGGCAGTGAGTCATCGTGCTTGTCGTTGAATTCCAGCAGAGTGCGTCAGCGCCCACGGAACCATCAGATTTCAGATATTTACCCACCCCTGCGTCGAAGCTGAACCGAATACCAAGCTGCTGTTTATCTCTGAAAGACTCCATGTTTTTAGTAAAATTGTCGTAAGAAAGAACTTTCCCTTCACTATTTTTTAAGAGTGCCCATCCGTTGCCGTAGCCATTTGTATTCCTGGCTGCGGATGCAGCGCCTGAATTTCGATAGACAACATCAGCGCGACTGTACGATAAACCGTAATGGGAAAATGCTTTGGAAAAAGCGCTTGAATAATTGCCCACATTGAACTTATCGAGGTCCTTACTAGCTAAGGAACCCGAGTCAAAACGAACGAAAAAGTCGACTCGTCGAATTAAAAGTGCTCCTGAATCGCCGACCAGATCGACGCGCTCAAGCATTAGAGGATAATCATCTTTATTTTTCTGTTGTTCACAGTTCAAATAATCTTCAAAAAAGTCTTCTTTTGCAACTTTTACGGAGGATGACTTTCCACAACTTTTACTGGTGTAATACCCACGAGATTGATCGTTATCCCATTGTAAATAACTATTGTCATTATCCAGAGAAAGATCGTCATCGATATCATTAGAGGTGCGGGATACATAAGCTTTTGCTCGAGTGTCCGTGTCACTGAGAGATTTGTTCTCTGCATCATAGAGTGGGTTAGGGATAAAAGTATCATCCTCAAGACGAATGTCATCTTCATTAACAAATTCTAATAACCCATAAATATCACGAACTATCATGCTGGCTAAATGCTCACGCCCTAACTCTTCCATTTGCTTTCTTTTATATACGGTAAAAGTCGCAAGAATTGCCCCCATGATACCCATCACAACAATCATCTCAAGCAGGGTAAATCCTTTATTGCCTTTTATCGTTAACATATTCGTTCTCATAGACAATCAAATACCCCCTAACTTTGTTAAGCTTCGGGGGGCAAGGTTTTAAGAAATTAAGCTAATTTAGCTAATTTAATACCCTATTAACGGCTGCCTAAAATCAGCATATTAGTGCTGGTGTCACCGCACATATTTGCTGCAGAAGAGGTGCTAATACTAACGCCACCATTCGCACCGAGACTTCTGATAATACCTGATTCTTTTACACCTGCTGCTGCAGCAGTATCAAGTACTACATCCGATGCACCACTATAGTTTGCACCTGCTGGAGCCTGAACTAATTCAACATATTCCCAGTCATTGGCTACCTGAACCAGAGTCGAGCGGCACTGTTCCTGATCCATACCGTTCACAATGACCACGAAACCTTTAGTGGTACCATCAGCATCCTCATCGGAGGCCTTAACACCCTCGACCTGGAAAATATCCCCAGAGATTGGGTTTCTCACTTCCGACCAAGAAATTTTACCCAGCTTATACATAGTCGCTAATATACCGGTCTCACTAGAATCCTGAAGCCCAGCTTCATCAGTAATACTATACAAATCGCCACCACTAGGATAATTTGCTTCATTATGGAAAGCATCTACCGCACTGGTACGGATGGTGTTAGTTGAATCAGTCAGATCAGTGATATCTTGGGTAAAGAATGCACGTTGAGCCAGAACGACTACACCAGCAGCAATAATACCGATAATACCCAGAACAATGATGATTTCCAGTAAGGTCACACCACGTTGTTTTTTCAACTCTTTATACTTGTTTGCCTTGCCCTTTAATGAAGCAATTGTGTTTCTCATACCTTAATCCTTAGGTTTAAAATTTATCAAATTTTGACACTAAACTGTAAAGGATACTCTGCAGTGGAACCCCATCTTTCATTAATCAACTAATCTACCTCTCCTCATAATTCAACCTTATAAGTCAAAGATAATTAATTAATTATCCGAATGGTAAGAATGTCACTACATTAAAAATGTTCTTCACAGCTAAATTCACAATACAACGTTATGACTTGCACGCAAGTGGTACAAAAAAAATAGGATTTTAAAAATACAAAAAAACGATCGATTGGGTCAAAAGATCATTCACATGAATGACTTTGATTTATGATCCGTCTAACAGTACCAATTTCTTTATGATATTGGACATTGAAAAACATTCTCCGCGATTCAATAGAAACTGGAAGAAGAAAGAACGTATTTAGCGGCAAAGCAGCGGAAATCTCTCCTAATAAAAATCATTTTCAGACAGCCAAAATGATTCTTTTTTATAGACTTACTGGGCCTGGAAAGATATAACCTAAAAAGCCGACTCACAATGTTAACTTTCTATGATGGGCAGTTTGATTTATTTTACATAAAGAGAATATATGCTTATGAATTTTATATCACTAGGGCTAATGATTTTGTCCATTACCCTGTATGTAATAAAATCATCTAAAAACAAAATGTATTTGTTATTTTTTGTAATAACAATAATTATTTACATAAGTCTTCAGACACTTTATTTTGCATGCGATTATTTCACCGGTGAAGGCATTAACAGGCAAGCAATCTACACCATCACGGACAGTCTAACTGGTGTCGAGATTGATCGGTATATATTTCCAACCACAATTTTTGTTGTGAGTTTTTTAGTTATAATTATATTGGTGGCGTTATTTATTAATAAGATAAAAATACCCACCCCCACTTTCACCTATACTTTCTTATCGCTAACCATTGCTACAGCCTCCATATTTTCCACTACTGCTACCCAGCAGTTAAGTAGTCTGTTATATGGGCAACTAATTAGCAAACACTCTGACTTTCAAATTTATTATAAAAATGCTAATAAAATCATTCCTTCGCCAAAACTCAATGTAATCTATATTTATGGTGAAAGCCTTGAGCGTACGTTTTTTGATAACTCAATCTTTCCAAATCTTACACCGGAAATGAATGACATTCAGGATCAAGCAATTGACTTTTCACGCACACAACAGTTAAAAGGAACCGATTTCACTATTGGAGGAATTGTTGCCTCACAGTGTGGCCTCCCTTTATTTACCCCTTTCAATCATAACGCTAATAAATTGAGCAGTTTTTTTCCAGATATCACCTGCTTAGGAGATATCCTCAAAAAATCAGGGTATGAAAATTATTATTACCAGGGGGCTGACCTACGTTTCTCAAGCAAGGATGCATTCTTAAAAACACATGGTATTGATCACGCTTATGGCTATCGTGAATTAAAGAATAAAATAAAAGACGCCAATTATACACATGAATGGGGACTCTACGATGACACCATTCTCGACTTCGCATGGCAGAAGTATGTTGAACTCTCACAAAACAACAAAAGATTTGCCATTTTTGCACTCACAGTCGACACACACCCTCCCGTTGGGTTTATCTCAAATAACTGTAAGAGAAAAAGTTATCTCTTTCAAGATAAGGGGAACTCATCTCTCAACGCTGTAAGTTGTAGCCAGCAGCATATTGCCGAATTTGTCAACAAAGTCAGGCAATCACCCTGGTTCAAAGATACTGTTATTGTTGTTTCCTCTGATCATCTCTCTATGAAAAATACCATTAGTGATGAACTGTTAAAACATGACCGCCAGAATTTATTTCTTGTGATGCGCGGGGATAAGGTTATCTCTGGTATTAATGCCACACCGCGTAGCACGCTTGATAATGGCGCGACGATACTGGATATTCTTGGTGGAAGCCAAGAGTTAGGCTTGGGACGCAGCTCATTTTCGACTCAGTCACTATCTGAAATCTTTCCTAATTTAGATAAAAAAGTGCTCAAATGGGAGTCGGCAATAATAAATCTTTGGGATATAGGTGAAGTAATTAATGATTTTGTAGTCGATATAAAAAAAGGCAATTTCATCTATTCCGGTAAGAAATTCCCCTTACCTGTTTTGTTACGTATAAAAAACGAAAACAAACTTGATATGCCTTTCTTAGAGATAGATCGGGACACTCTGCGTTACAATTTATCTCGGTTCCGTCCCAATGACAGATACCTTTGGGTTGACCAGTGTTATTATATGGCGCGGCTAGGAAATTTAGAATGGGGTAAATCGAATCAGATTTGTGTCGCTCAAGGAACGTTGGACTCAGATGCAAACATTCAACTTATCGAAAAATCCTTATGGCATTCAAAAGTTACTATTAATTCACTTAAGCGAAATCCAGATAACCAGCGGTATAAGGACACGATTCGTAATCTGAAGCGTTCAGCGCAAGATATCCGCTATGAGTCAGACATAATATTGTTTAATGTTCAAGGATATCCAAACCAAATAAAAAGTGTGGAAGGGTTATCCTATCCCGAGAAATGGGGTGCCTGGTCTAATGCGGTACGCAAAAAAAATGTCACCATCACTTATAATTCCCCACTCCCGCAAAAATTTGATCTGGTGATAACAGCCAAGGCAAGTCCGCAGAACATAGGTCAACCGATCGCTGTTCGTGTCGGTGAAACTATGCAACCACTGATACTGGGGGCTGAACCCGCTAGTGTGACATTACATTTCAACAATCCACTGCGAGATAACAAGATAATTATTACTCCACCCAATCACGATATTGAAAAAATAACAGAAACGTTTGTTTATGCCACAGCCAAAACCACTCCTCGCCAATTGGGGATAGGATTATCTACGCTGGAAGTGATTTCTCGGGAATAAACTCAGCAGGATTTGTACTGATTTATGGGAATGAGCAATACTTTGCGCATTCTGAAAACTCAAAAAAAAGAGAGCGGATATGTATCCGCTCTCATTCGGTCTGAACAGCTTAGTAACAGGACTTTCGTCGTATTACATCATGCCGCCCATGCCGCCCATACCACCCATACCGCCAGCACCTAAGTCAGGGCCGTCGCCTTTAGGCAGGTCAGTCACCATACATTCGGTGGTGATCATCAGGCCAGCAACGGATGCTGCGTACTGCAGTGCAGAACGGGTCACTTTGGTTGGATCCAGAATACCCATGTCGATCATGTTGCCGTATTCTTCGGTCGCCGCGTTGTAACCGTAGTTACCGTCGCCCGCTTTAACGATGTTAGCCACAACGGATGGTTCTTCGCCGCAGTTCAGCACGATCTGACGCAGTGGGGACTCCATCGCGCGCAGCGCAACTTTGATACCCACGTTCTGGTCTTCGTTCACGCCACGCAGTTCGCCCAGCTTGCTTGCAACACGGATCAGCGCAACGCCACCGCCTGCAACCACGCCTTCTTCAACCGCAGCACGGGTTGCGTGCAGGGCATCTTCAACGCGTGCTTTCTTCTCTTTCATTTCAACTTCAGTCGCAGCACCCACTTTGATAACGGCAACGCCGCCAGCCAGTTTCGCTACACGTTCCTGCAGTTTTTCACGATCGTAGTCGGAAGTCGCTTCTTCAATCTGCTGACGAATCTGAGTCACACGACCCTGAATTGCCGCTTCTTCACCCACGCCATCAATGATGGTGGTGGTGTCTTTGTTGATAACAACGCGTTTCGCCTGACCCAGGTCTTCCAGCGTCGCTTTTTCCAGCTCCATACCGATCTCTTCAGAGATAACGGTACCGCCAGTCAGCGTTGCGATGTCCTGCAGCATAGCTTTACGACGGTCGCCGAAGCCAGGTGCTTTAACCGCAGCCACTTTCACGATGCCACGCATGGTGTTAACCACCAGAGTTGCCAGCGCTTCACCTTCAACGTCTTCCGCAACGATAACCAGTGGCTTGCCTGCTTTCGCAACGGCTTCCAGAACTGGCAGCATTTCACGGATGTTGGAGATTTTTTTATCAGCAAGCAGGATGAACGGGCTTTCCAGTTCTACTGCGCCAGTTTCTGGCTTGTTGATGAAGTATGGGGACAGGTAGCCACGGTCGAACTGCATACCTTCAACCACGTCCAGTTCGTCCTGCAGACCGGTACCGTCTTCAACGGTGATAACACCTTCTTTGCCCACTTTGTCCATCGCTTCAGCGATGAGTTTACCCACGGTTTCGTCGGAGTTAGCGGAGATGGTGCCGACCTGAGCAATCGCTTTAGAGTCAGAGCAAGGTACGGACAGAGTTTTCAGTTCTTCAACGGCCGCAGCGACAGCTTTGTCGATACCGCGTTTCAGATCCATCGGGTTCATGCCCGCAGCAACGGCTTTCAGACCTTCAGTGATGATGGACTGAGCCAGTACGGTTGCGGTGGTGGTACCATCGCCTGCAGCGTCGTTCGCTTTAGAGGCAACTTCTTTTACCATCTGTGCGCCCATGTTTTCGAACTTGTCTTCCAGCTCGATTTCACGTGCAACAGAAACACCGTCTTTAGTGATGGTCGGTGCACCGAAAGATTTATCCAGAACCACGTTACGGCCTTTAGGGCCCAGGGTTACTTTCACTGCATCTGCCAGTACGTTTACACCGCGCAGCATTTTCACACGGGCGTCGTTACCGAATTTTACGTCTTTAGCTGCCATTTTCTTTTCCCTTAAATTCGTTCAGGTTCGCGAGTGGATTACGCTTCAACAATTGCCAGAATGTCGCTTTCGGACATGATCAGCACTTCTTCGTTGTCGATCTTCTCGGACTTCACGCCGTAACCGTCGTTGAAAATAACGATGTCGCCGACTTTAACGTCCAGTGGCTGTACTGTACCGTTTTCCAGGATGCGGCCTTTACCGACAGCGATGATTTCGCCACGAGTTGATTTGCCTGCTGCTGAACCGGTCAGAACGATGCCGCCCGCAGATTTGGATTCAACTTCTTTACGTTTGACGATCACACGATCATGTAACGGACGAATACTCATTGATAGCTCTCCTTTGAGAAAGTCTTTATCACTTATGGATGGCGCCGGGACGCAGTCGGTTTACCGGCTAGTGACCTGAGAGATGGGGGTGGCCTGCTAACCCTTCAAGGGGAAAATCAAAAAAAATTTTGAAATGGGCATTCGTCACAAATCGTTTTAACGCCCTTCAGCGCTACGATGCGAACTTTCCCGTAACAGGTTGATGTGATGAGTGGTTTGAAACACGAGCGCGGAACGGTGGTGCCACAATAAAAAAGCCCGGGGCATAGTGCTTCCGGGCTCATCTCATCAGCGGTCGTCTTTGTTTTCCAGACGGTCGCGTTCGTCATCCTTACGCTGATATTCCCCGTCAAAGGTATCCCCGCCGCCACTGCCTGCGGTAAAGCCACCGCCCGGCGTACGGGCAAAGCGCAGATGTGGCATCAGCTTAAGCGTCAGGTGTTTTTGCACCGGCGGTAACAGCAGCAGCATACCGAGGAAATCGGTAAAGAAGCCCGGCAGCACCAGCAGCAGACCCGCGATGATCAGCGATACGCTTTTGATCATTTCCGCGGCAGGACTTTCGCCCGCCTGCATCTTCTGCTGCATCAGCAAAAAGTTTTTGAAGCCCTGGTTACGCACCAGAGACATCCCGATGACCGAGGTGAAAATCACCAGAATCAGGGTCATCAATACGCCGAATACATGCGCGACCTGAATGAATATCGAGATCTCGATGTAGACGTATAAAAAAACGGCAATTAAAGGTATCCAGCGCACTGGTTTCTCCTGTTGAGCAACAGCCGCTTCCGGCGGCTATTTGAATGAGTTTGCGATTCGCGTGTTCTGGAGATGGAGGCAAAAACCGCGTTTTCAATCGGCGGCGCCTCTCTTTTTCACCCTACCATTAATGCGGTGATTCATTTCACAGATTAATAATTCTGATACGAATCGGCGCATAATAAGTGATCCAGATTACGGCAATTCGCTATCATCAGCATATGATCATGGGCACCGGGCCGATTAAGGAAATAATCGTCGGCCAAAAAACACACATGACCCCACTCATCCTGTGTGTAGGGTGAAATCATTAGCAGCTTAATCAAGAAGGTTCACATGTTAAACAACATTCGTATCGAAGAAGACTTGTTGGGTACCAGGGAAGTTCCAGCGGACGCTTATTACGGTGTCCACACTCTGAGAGCGATTGAAAACTTCTACATCAGCAACAATAAAATCAGCGACATCCCGGAGTTTGTACGCGGGATGGTGATGGTGAAGAAAGCCGCCGCCCTGGCGAATAAAGAGCTTCACACCATTCCTAAAGGTGTTGCCGACGCCATTGTTGCCGCCTGCGATGAAGTGCTGAACAACGGCAAATGCATGGATCAGTTCCCGGTTGACGTCTATCAAGGCGGCGCGGGCACCTCTGTGAACATGAATACCAACGAAGTACTGGCCAACATCGGCCTCGAGCTGATGGGACATCAGAAAGGGGAATATCAGTTCCTGAACCCTAACGATCACGTCAACAAGTGCCAGTCCACGAACGACGCCTACCCGACCGGTTTCCGCATCGCGGTGTATGCCTCCATCGTCAAACTGATTGATGCCATTAACCAACTGGGTGATGGCTTCCAGCGTAAATCCGTTGAATTCCAGGATGTTCTTAAGATGGGTCGCACCCAGCTTCAAGATGCGGTTCCGATGACGCTCGGCCAGGAATTCCACGCATTTAGCGTTCTGCTGAAAGAAGAAACCAAAAACCTGCTGCGCACCGCAGAATTGCTGCTGGAAGTGAATCTCGGCGCGACCGCCATCGGTACGCGCCTGAATACGCCGGACGGCTATCAGCAATTGGCGGTGCAGAAGCTGGCCGAAGTTGCCAACATGCCAGTGGTGCCGGCAGAAGACTTGATTGAAGCCACCTCCGACTGCGGCGCATACGTGATGGTGCACAGTGCCCTGAAACGTCTGGCAGTGAAAATGTCGAAAATCTGTAATGACCTGCGCCTGCTCTCCTCCGGCCCGCGCGCTGGCCTGAACGAAATCAACCTGCCAGAACTGCAGGCGGGCTCGTCCATCATGCCAGCCAAAGTGAACCCGGTGGTGCCAGAAGTCGTAAACCAGGTGTGCTTTAAAGTGATTGGCAACGACACCACCGTGACCATGGCGTCCGAAGCGGGTCAGCTGCAGCTGAACGTGATGGAACCCGTGATTGGCCAGGCGATGTTTGAGTCCATCCACATTCTGACCAATGCCTGCTACAACCTGCTGGAAAAATGCATCAACGGCATTACCGCTAACAAAGCGGTGTGTGAGAGCTACGTCTACAACTCCATCGGGATTGTCACCTACCTCAACCCATTCATCGGCCACCACAACGGCGACATCGTCGGTAAAATCTGTGCTGAAACCGGTAAGAGCGTGCGTGAAGTGGTGCTGGAGCGCGGTTTGCTGACCGAAGCGGAGCTGGACGATATCTTCTCGCCACAGAACCTGATGCACCCGGCCTACAAAGCCAAGCGTTATACCGATGAAAGCGAACAGTAATAATTCTGGTTAAAATCAGACAAGGCACGTCAGCGGTGACGTGCCTTTTTTCATTTTTGGAACATCAAAAAAATAACATTTACGTATCCAACATCTAACAATCAAGGAAGCGGCCATGATAGTCATCGAACTTATCATTGTATTAGCGGCGATATTTATCGGCGCCAGACTCGGGGGAATCGGCATTGGTTATGCGGGTGGCCTGGGCGTACTCGTCCTCGCGCTGATAGGCGTGAAGCCAGGACACATCCCGTTTGACGTCATCTCCATCATCATGGCGGTGATTGCGGCTATCTCAGCAATGCAGATTGCCGGGGGTCTGGACTATCTCGTGAATCAAACCGAGAAACTGCTGCGCAGAAACCCAAAATACATCACCATTCTCGCGCCGATCGTCACCTACTTCCTGACCATTTTTGCCGGTACCGGCAACATCTCGCTGGCCACGCTGCCGGTTATCGCCGAAGTGGCGAAAGAGCAAGGCGTTAAACCGTGCCGCCCGCTGTCCACGGCCGTCGTTGCCGCGCAGATTGCGATTACCGCCTCGCCAATTTCCGCCGCCGTGGTGTACATGTCTTCGGTTCTGGAAGGCCACGGTATCAGCTACATTCACCTGCTTTCAGTGGTCATCCCTTCCACGCTGATGGCGGTGCTGCTGATGTCTTTCCTCGTCACCATGTTGTTTAACTCAAAGCTGTCCGACGATCCGGTGTACCTCAAGCGCCTGGAAGAAGGCCTGGTGGAGCTGCGCGGCGAACGTCAGATGGAGATCAAACCCCGGGCGAAATTGTCGGTACTGATGTTCCTGCTCGGCGTGGTCTGTGTGGTGATTTATGCCATCGTCAACAGCCCAAGCCTCGGCCTGGTGGCCGCCCCGCTGATGAATACCACCAACGCCATCCTGATTATCATGCTGAGCGTCGCGACGCTGACCACCATTCTGTGTCACGTAGAAACCGACAGCATTCTCAGTTCCAGCACCTTTAAAGCCGGGATGAGCGCCTGTATCTGTATTTTGGGCGTGGCGTGGCTCGGCGACACCTTCGTGTCCGCCAACATCGACTGGATCAAAGAGACGGCGGGCAGCGTGATTCAGGGCCATCCGTGGCTGCTGGCGGTGATTTTCTTCTTCGCATCGGCGCTGCTTTATTCTCAGGCTGCGACCGCCAAAGCGCTGATGCCAATGGCGCTGGCGTTGAATGTCTCTCCGCTCACCGCCGTCGCCTCGTTTGCTGCCGTGTCGGGCCTGTTTATTCTGCCGACTTACCCGACGCTGGTTGCCGCCGTACAGATGGACGACACCGGCACCACGCGCATTGGCCGCTTCGTGTTTAACCACCCGTTCTTCATCCCTGGCACCATGGGCGTGATTTTCTCCGTGTGCTTCGGTTTCCTGCTCGGCAGTTTCATTCTCTGACCCTCAATCGGGTGTAAAAATGGTTAAAGTCGGGCCGCTTAGCGGCCTGACTCCTTCATCCCCCCGCCCCGCATCGTGCTATAGTGCCTTTTTTCGCCGATACGAGGTTGACGATGACCCTGCCCACCGCAGTTGTTGTGCTCTGTACCGCCCCGGATGAAGCTACGGCCCAGGACCTGGCCGCCAAAGTGCTGGCCGAAAAGCTTGCGGCGTGCGTCACGCTGATGCCCAACGCGACGTCGCTCTACTACTGGGAAGGCAAGCTCGAACAAGAGTATGAGGTGCAGATGCTGCTGAAATCCGACACGGCGCATCAGCAGGAGCTTCTGGACTGCCTGAAGTCACATCACCCGTATCAAACGCCAGAATTGCTGGTTTTACCCGTTTCCCACGGAGACAACGCTTACCTCTCATGGCTCAACGATTCATTACGCTGATCCTGCTGCTGTGCAGCACATCGGCCTTTGCCGGATTATTTGACGCGCCCGGCCGCTCCAATTTCATTCCTGCTGATCAGGCATTTGCGTTTGATTTCCAGCAGAACGCCCACGACCTAAATCTGACCTGGCAGATAAAAGACGGCTATTACCTGTATCGAAAACAGATGAGCATCACGCCAGCCCAGGCCTCTGTCGGCCCGTTACAGTTGCCCAACGGCGAATGGCATGAAGATGAATTTTTTGGCAAAAGTGAAATCTACCGCCATCAACTCACGCTTCCGGTTACCCTCAACCAGGCCAGCAAAGGCGCGACGTTAACGGTCACTTATCAGGGCTGCGCCGAAGCCGGGTTCTGTTATCCCCCGGAAACGAAGGTGGTGCCGCTGAGCGAAGTCATCGCCCCGGCTAAGGCTACGGCTGAAGCAGTGATGCCGCCGGCAGCGCAGACCACTAACCCGGTCAGCGAGCCACCGGCCACCTTACCGTTCTCCGCTTTGTGGGCGCTGCTGATTGGCATTGGTATCGCCTTTACGCCGTGCGTGTTGCCGATGTATCCGCTGATCTCCGGTATCGTGCTTGGTGGTAAACAACGCCTCTCAACGGGCCGCGCGTTACTGCTGGCATTTATCTATGTACAGGGCATGGCGCTAACCTATACCGCGCTGGGCCTGGTGGTGGCGGCTGCCGGGCTCAAATTTCAGGCGGCGCTCCAGCATCCTTACGTGCTGATTGGCCTGTCAGCGGTGTTTATCCTGCTGGCGTTGTCGATGTTTGGCCTGTTCAGCCTGCAACTCCCCTCTTCGCTGCAAACGCGTCTGACGCTGATGAGTAATCGCCAACAGGGCGGTTCTGCGGGCGGGGTATTTGCGATGGGTGCCATCGCCGGGCTGATTTGCTCCCCCTGCACTACCGCGCCGCTGAGCGCCATTCTGCTGTATATCGCCCAAAGCGGTAATCTGTGGCTGGGCGGCGGCACGCTGTACCTGTACGCATTGGGAATGGGTTTACCGCTGATTCTGGTCACCGTCTTTGGCAACCGTCTACTGCCGAAAAGCGGGCCGTGGATGGCGCAGGTTAAAATCGCCTTTGGCTTCGTGATCCTCGCACTGCCGGTATTCCTGCTCGAACGTATTATTGGCGACGCATGGGGACTTCGGCTGTGGTCGATGCTTGGCATTGCCTTCTTCGGCTGGGCGTTTATCGCCAGTCTGACGGCCAGCAAACCGTGGATGCGGGTGATCCAAATCCTGATGCTTGCCGCGGCGCTGATCAGTGCACGTCCGCTCCAGGATTGGGTATTTGGCGCAGTTCCAACGCAACAGCAGGCGCATTTAAACTTCACGCATATCGCTAACGTGGATGAGCTGAACCAGGCGCTGGCACAGGCTAACGGCAAACCGGTTATGCTCGACCTCTACGCGGACTGGTGTGTCGCCTGTAAAGAGTTTGAGAAATACACCTTTAGCGATCCACAGGTCCAGCAGGCGCTGAAAAACAGCGTTTTGCTGCAGGCCGACGTGACGCGCAACACAGCGCAAGATGCGGAGCTACTGAAACAGTTGCAAGTTCCGGGTCTGCCGACCATTCTGTTTTTTGATTCCGCAGGTAAAGAGATCCCAACCATGCGGGTTGCCGGATTTATGGATGCCGCCGCGTTTCAGGCGCATTTGCAGAATCTGGTCCGGTAAACGACACTTTTAAAGGGATAAACGGAGGATAAAGCCGTGCAACGCGAAGATGTACTGGGGAAAGCCCTGCAATTACTTGAGATTAAAGGGATTGCCGACACAACGCTGGATATGGTGGCCAAAGAGGTCAACGTCCCGCTTGATGATCTGCAGCGTTTCTGGCCCGATAAAGAAGCGCTGCTTTATGACGTGCTGCGCTATCTCAGCCAGCAGGTGGATATCTGGCGCCGCCAGTTAATGCTCAATGAGGAACTCAGTAGCGAACAAAAGCTGCTGGCCCGCTACAGCGCATTGACGGAATGCGTCAGCAATAACCGCTATCCCGGTTGCCTGTTCATCGCAGCGTGTACCTTTTACCCGGATCCCGAGCACCCTATTCATCAGCTTGCGGACCTGCAAAAGCGCACCGCTCATGCTTTCACGCATGAACTGCTGTCGAAGCTCGAAGTCGACGATCCAACGATGGTGGCAAAGCAAATGGAACTGGTGCTTGAGGGCTGCCTGAGCCGTTTGCTGGTCAAACGCAGTCAGCAGGATGTTGATACCGCACAGCGCCTGGCAGAAGATATTCTGCGCTTCGCCCAGTGCCGTTCGGGTGGTGCCCTGACCTGATAGCACGTCGCTCACGGCAATCGCAGCTAATTTGCGCAAATTGCCGCAATGTTAGGCAAACGCGCTAGATTTCCGTGATTTGGGTTGACGGGCATCGCTGATTAAGGTTTAATTCGCCCCGTTGCCCGGATAGCTCAGTCGGTAGAGCAGGGGATTGAAAATCCCCGTGTCCTTGGTTCGATTCCGAGTCCGGGCACCACTATTTAAAAGAACCCGCCTATGGCGGGTTTTTTGCTTTCTTCGTGACATCCCTTTAAAGAAACCAGCCTAAGGGCTGGTTTTTTGCTTTCTGCGTATCAATTCTTCGTGACATCCCTTCCCTAACAAAAGAAATGCACTCCCTCGACACCGTTCAATCATGAACAGAAACCGACCTGTTTAAGGGGGTTGCAGGCTTTTCCATGAACATTTCATCCAAATTGAGGCCATTCAGGTTGCAATTGAACAAACAATAATTGTCTAAACCGTGTACTATTGACGCTGTACGCGTCGATAAATTAACCACCGGATACCGGAAGGCTGCACTATGACCGCTGAAAACTACCTGAAGCGTCTGCGAAATGTGAACGAAGAGCAGATGCTGGAAAAAATTGTTGCCCGCATTGAAAACAGTATTGAACCGGAGTACATGGCTGCATTCCAGAAAGCTGCCGATAAACGCCGGGCAGAGTTGTGTGATTACCAGTTCAGTCTGAACGACGATTTTGGCGAACTGAAAGCCCCTCGCAAGTATTAAGTCCTGCATTCTTTATTCCGCTGCATTTTCTCCGGGCGAATCACCGGGGTTGCCCTACACTTACAAAGGTGAGTTTTTAGGGAAACCCGTTCTGTTTGTGTGATTCACAAGAGATAATGCTATGGAATTAAAGGATTATTACGCCATTATGGGCGTGAAGCCGACGGACGATCTCAAGACCATTAAGACCGCATATCGTCGTCTTGCCCGCAAGTACCATCCTGATGTCAGTAAAGAACCCGATGCCGAAGCCCGCTTTAAAGATATTGCGCAGGCATGGGAAGTCCTGAGCGATGAACAGCGTCGCACTGAATATGACACCCTCTGGCAGCACCGCAACGACCCACCGTTCCGTCAGCAGGCGCAGCCCAATTCACAGCAACAAACCTACAGCCAGGAAGAGTTCGACGATATCTTTTCCTCTATTTTTGGCCAGCACGCGCAGAAGTCGCGCCAGCAACATTCTGCCCGTGGTCATGACGTAGAAATTGAAGTCGCTATATTCCTCGAAGAAACGCTCGACGCCCATACCCGCCCCATCAACTACACCCTGCCGGTTTACAACGTATTCGGCATGGTCGAGAAAGAAATTCCCAAATCGCTCAACGTTAAAATACCGGCCGGAGTTGGCGACGGGCAGCGCATTCGCCTGAAAGGCCAGGGCACGCCGGGCGAGAACGGGGGTCCTGCGGGAGATCTGTGGCTCATCATCCGCATCGCGCCGCATCCACTATTTGATATCGTCGGCAATAACCTGGAAATTGTGCTGCCACTCGCCCCGTGGGAAGCCGCGCTGGGGGCCAAAGTGAAAGTGCCGACCCTGAAAGAGCCGATTTTACTGACTATTCCACCGGGCTGTCAGGCCGGACAACGGCTGCGAATCAAAGGCAAAGGCCTGGTCAACAAACAGCACACCGGTGATCTGTTTGCGGTGATTAAAATCGTCATGCCGCCGAAAGCGGACGAGAAAACCAGCGCCCTTTGGCAACAGTTAGCTGATACACAAACCACCTTCGACCCTCGCCAACAGTGGGGTAAAAATCATGGCTAATGTCACTTTCACCCTGACCGTCACCGAATTTTGTCTGCATACCGGCGTCTCCGAAGAGGAACTGGATGAGATCGTCGGCCTGGGAGTCATCCAGCCCGACGAAACCCCTGACGCGCACTGGTTATTTGACGATCGTGCCGTCACCATAGTCCACCGCGCGCTGCGCCTTCGCCGTGAGCTGGCGCTCGACTGGCCCGGAATTGCCGTCACGTTGACCCTGCTCGATGAAAATGAACGCCTGAAGCAGGAAAACAGGCTGCTGCTTCAGCGGCTACAACGCTTTATCAGCTAGCCCCAAGACCCCGACGGGTGTAAACATTTGACACAAAGCCAGCCTGCGGGCTGGCCCATTCATTTCCCCTTCTTCGCCAACGCCTCTTATAATGTCTGCATGAGTTCTTTAACGACAATATTTCCCCATGACGACATCCGTTCTTAAGCGTGACTGGCGCATCCCCGCCGCCGCTGTGCTCGCCGCGGTGATGCTGGCATTTGCCTTTCAACTCCACACCCATTGGGCCGCCTTCCTGCAATGGTGCCTCGCGACGCAAATCACGCTGCATCGCTATCTGGTGATGTACCTGTTGCAGCTCAATAACCATCAGTACACCGGTGGTCTGTGGCTATTAGCGGGGGCGTTTATTTACGGGGTGCTGCACGCCATCGGGCCGGGCCATGGCAAATTTATTGTCACAACCTATCTCAGTACGCATCAGGAAAGTCAGCTGGCCTCGCGGGTAGTGCCTTTCCTTGGCAGCCTGATGCAGGGCGTGAGCGCCATTGTGTTCGTCTTTGTGCTCGCCGTCGGAATGAATCTGGCCTCAGGCGACCTCAGCGAAAGCCGCTGGTACATCGAGAAGATCAGCGCGGTGCTGATCGGCAGCTTCGGCCTGTTTGTGATTTGGCAGACCCTGAAAAGCCTGAAGCCGAAAACCTTCAGCATTCGCCGGATACAGCCGCTGTCCAGCGACGGACATAGCCACGGCGCCGACTGCGGCTGCGGGCATCACGGCGTCGGGGCCGATATCACCCATGCCGACTGGAAAACCCGCGCAGGCATTGTGATTGCCATCGGGGCGCGGCCGTGCAGCGGGGCGATCATGATTTTACTGTTCTCCAATGCGCTCGGCATCGTCAGTTGGGGAATTGCGGCGGTGATGTCGATGGCGCTCGGTACCGCGCTCTCGATTCTCGGGTTATCGCTGGCGGTACGCTACGCGCGTGAACGTACGGTGGCGTGGTTTGGTGAAGGTTCCGAACAGCTGCGCTGGCTGGTGCCGACGGTGAAAATCATCGGCGGCGTGCTGATTATCCTGTTCGCGGTGGTGCTGTTCCTGACCGTCATTCCGATCAGCGCAAACGGCGACTATATCGCCGCCGGTTGCTGAGTTCACGCTCAGGGAACCTGAATAACCTCCTCAGATTCACGGTGCGCATGGACCTCCTGCGCACTTAACCACAGCGGCTTGCGACCAAAGTTCTGATACAGGCTCAGCTGATCGTTGTAGTGTTTCGCGGGCGTGCCGTCCGGGGCGATAAAACCGCTCTGGCCCGGCGCGACCACATCCCACGCCAGCACGCTGTCCGGTTTTTCCTTCGGCGAGAAGACAATCATGTCATTCTCCGTGCCCCTATTTTGATACTCCGCCTGATGACGCGCCTCTTTCGGCAACGCCTGCGGCACGCCAAAGAAGTTATTCGCCCGGAAAGTCAGGTGCATGGCCGGGGTTTGCCATTGGGTGATGTCGGTGCCGTAGCGCTGCGACAGCGTCTGCCAGCTTTCCTCTAGCGCGGCCAAAATCACTTGCTGCGAAGGCTTGCCACCGAAGACATCCACCGCCTGCGGCACCGGGCTTTTCGACCCTTGCAGAGCTTCGTATAGAATTTTCGCCCCCACGCTAATGTTCAGCGAGCCGGTCGGGCCGTCCTGAGTCGTCTCATAGCCACTGGCGGTATACCAGCTGTTGAATGGCGCAGGCACGGCAGCGGCAACGGTCTGTTTTAACATGCTGGTGAGCCAGACATTGAGGATCTCAGATCCCGGCTGTGCCCAGGTTTTACCGTCGCTGTTCAGCGCGTTCTGCCCGTCCCAGGCCGATAACCTGTTCACCAGCGCCAGGCGCGGATCGTTGGCCGGAAGCCCTTTCACTGCGGCCTGCATTGCCGGTAAGAACAGGCGTAAATTCAGGTCCTGACGGCTGGTGTGGCGGATGATATCCCAGGCCTGCTCGCGGGTTAAGGTCGGCTGTTTGTCGATCAGGCGTTTAATCTCATCCACCCGGTCTGCGCCGCCCCACAGAAACGCGAACAAATCGGAGGCGATATAGCCCTCTTGCGGCGAGTTGTTCCAGTTGGCGATATACCCGGACGCCGGGTTATACACCTGCGGATTGTTGCTGAACGGCAGTATCCCTTTCCAGTCCCACTGTCCGGTCCCCGGCACCGGCAGGCGCGGGTCATGCTGCGGCTGACGCTGCGGATAGGCACCGGAATGCACATAGCCAATGTTGCCCTGCATATCGGCGTAGTACCAGTTGATGGTCAGCGCCTGCTGCGCAGCCTGCTGTTTCCACTCCGTCCAGTCCTTGGCCTGCATCTGGTGCGTCCACGCCAGTAACGAGGCCACCTCTTTTCCGTCCCAGGCCCGCGCTTTCGCATAGGCGGTGTGCGTCGTATCGTCGGTCTTGATAACGTTGCCATGAAGGGTTCGCCACACCGTAAAGGCGACGGGCTGCTCCCCTTTCACCGCAATCGTTTCATCCCGACGCTGCATTTTCTGCCACTGGCCGTTGTGGAAATACTCGCCCGGATGCCCGGCATCGAGTTTTTCAGCAAAGATATCGACATCGTCGCCAAAGCCCGCCGTGGCTCCCCAGGAAATGTGACCGTTATGGCCAAACACCAGCCCCGGATAGGCAAACGGCGTGTTGCCGGTGACGTCATAGCCCGCGCCGTGCAGGCCGATGCCGTAGGTATACGCCGGGGCGTACCAGCCAAACTGCGGGCCGTTAACCATGATGGCGTTGGCTCCCTCGGCCTTCTTCTTGCCGATCACCCACATATTGCTGGTCGTGGGATATCCCGCCAGCCCATTGGCTCCACTGCGGGCAAACTGCGCCGCGACCGTCTCCCGGTTGCGCTGGGGCGATAACGCCAGCAGCGCGCCGTCGTCCCCTCTGGCCAGCCGCTCAAACATCGGTGCCGGAAGGTCATAGCGCGGAAGCTGCATCGCGAGCTGCTTCGCCTCGGCGCTCAGTCGCAGCGGATACTGCCCCTCTTTGGCGTCAATGGTGGTCGACGCCGCCGGGTTCACCAGCCATTTCAGCTGATTAAACACGCCCATACCTTTCTCGATGCCGTACTTATCCCGCAGCGCGGTCAGCAGCGCCAGGTTATCAATCTCACTGGTGCTGTCTGAGAAACGGTTCGCCATGGTGCCGACAAACACCATCGCCACATCAAACGCGCGCCACTGCTTGGGCGTAAAACCTAGCTCAGTAAACTGCTGCGGCATCAGGGTGTCGGGCTGCGCATTGACCTTATCAATCCACGCGTTCATCCCCTCGGCATACCCTTCCAGAATCGCTTTCTCTTTCTCAGGCAGGGCATCAATCTGCGCCTGAATGGACGCGGGCCAGTAGTTGGTGCGAATGTCCTTATCGAAATCGAGATACTTCTTGCCCAACACCTCGCTCACCGTTCCCTGCGTGCTGCGCCGGGCCATCTCCATCTGGAACAGCCGGTCTTGCGCCACTACGTAGCCGTAACCGTAGAACAGACGACGCGCATCGTTGGCGTAGATGTGTGGCACGCCGTAGCCGTCGCGTACAATTTTGACTTCCGTTGCCGTTGTGGCAGCCAGGGCACAGGATCCGCTGAAACTCAGCACAATCCCTGTAAAACAGTTCACTATTTTATGATTTTTATTATTCATTGAATCCTCTTGCAGATGAGTTAACGCGGTTTGATCCTGGCAAAAAACCTTGCCTTATCCAGAATCAAAAGCCACTTTGCAGAGGAATTGTGAGGGCGCTAACTAAATTCGATTCATTTTTTCATGTTAGTTGAAAATTTCGAATCACAAAGAGCGGTAAACTTACAAGCATAAAAAAACGCCTCCCAATGGGAGGCGTTCTCGTAGACGTCACGCTGAAAACTTACTCGTTGATTCGCGGGTGCTGATCGACCAGACGGGTACGTTTTTCCTGCAACGCTTCAATTTCCGCATCAATATCTTCAATTTTATGTTCGATATTGTCGTGGTGCTCTTGCAGAATTTCTTTCGCTTCATGGATGTCAGACGCCGCTGGCGTCGCACCTTTCAGCGGCTGATTAGCGGTTTCTTTCATGGTAATACCGGTCAGCAGACCGATAACCGCAACCACCATCAGGTAGTACGCTGGCATCATCAGATCCTGCGTATATTCCACCAGCCACGCGGCAAGCGTTGGCGTCAGACCGGCAACCAGCACCGAAATGTTAAACGCACTGGCCAGCGCACTGTATCGAATATGCGTCGGGAACATCGCCGGTAGCGACGACGCCATCACGCCGATAAAGCAGTTCAGAATCACCGCCAGCAGCAGCAGCCCGGCGAAAATCAGGGCAACCACATCGCTGTTAATCATGATGAACGCTGGGATTGCACACAGGAACAGCAGCACGCTACCGACCAGGACAAACGGACGACGACCAAAGCGGTCGCTCAGCATCCCGATAATCGGCTGAACAAACAGCATCCCGACCATGATGGCGATGATGATCAGCACGCCGTGGTCTTCTGAATAATGCAGGTTATGCGACAGGTAGCTCGGCATGTAGGTCAGGAGCATGTAGTAGGTGACGTTGGTTGAAATCACCATCCCTACGCAGACCAGCAGCGCGCGCCAGTGTTTCGTCGCAATCTCTTTGAACGACACTTTCGGACCGTCCTGCAGCCCCTGACGGTCGCCCTGCTCCATTTTCTCAATGTGCTGCTGGAACGCAGGCGTCTCTTCCAGAGCGTGTCGCAGATACAGGCCGATAATGCCTAACGGCAGTGCCAGGAAGAACGGCAGACGCCAGCCCCACTCAAGGAAGTTGCTTTCGCCGACAATGGTGGAAATCAATACCACCAGGCCCGCGCCGAGCACGAAGCCTGCAATCGACCCGAAATCGAGCCAGCTGCCCATAAAGCCGCGCTTACGGTCCGGAGAGTATTCCGCAACGAAGATAGACGCGCCGGTGTATTCCCCGCCGACCGAGAAGCCCTGCGCCATCTTACACAACAGCAGCAGAATCGGCGCCCAAATACCAATGGTGGCATACCCGGGTATCAGACCAATACAGAATGTACTGATCGACATAATAATGATGGTTATAGAGAGTATTTTCTGACGACCGTATTTATCGCCGAGCATCCCGAAGAACAGGCCACCCAGTGGACGGATCAGGAAGGGAACAGAGAAGGTCCCTAAAGCAGCAATCATCTGAACGCTAGGGTTAGCGTCCGGGAAGAAGACCTTACCAAGAGCGTAGGCCACAAAACCGTAGACGCCGAAGTCAAACCATTCCATCGCGTTACCGAGCGACGCAGCGGTAATCGCTTTGCGTAGCTTACTGTCGTCGATGATGGTGACATCACGTAGCGTGATCGGCTTAACTTTTTTCCTTTTTAGCATTTTGTCCTCGTTAACTATCGCCGTGAGCGCACGCAGGGGGAGGCAAACACGAAGGTTCGCTTGTGTGCGGTTAGGGAGCGGCGAATTGCTGTGCTCCTCATTTCAAGCGTAGCAGGTTTACTTACACTGGCTGCTCACAGCCTGTACAACCGAACCTGTTGACGCCTGCTCTGGCAGTAAAAGATTCTGACCAAACCCTCAAAGTAGAGCGAAATTTTCATACTTTCCTTTCTTACCCTAACAGTGTTTATATGTGTGATCAACTTCACGGAAAATAATGCTTACTGTTAAGTTGGTTCATAAAACGTCAATAAGTTCATATTGGCGCTAAGTACATTCTTAATCCCGATTCTCTCCAGGCATAAGAAAAATGCCAACCATGCCAGCCTATTAACCAAAAATAAGCCTGAGAATTATTTATTTGCTAACGGTTTATTGTCGACAATTCTTTACATCCAATTCACACCCCATTCATTATTTAAAGCCTCGCCAACATTTCCTCTAAATATGTGATCCAAATAACTAAAACACTGTTTTATTTTCGTTGAATCAATATTCCATTGATCGCATGATATCCCCAACACATCAGCCCTCCGCTGATGAGGTGAAAAAAACCAGGCCACCTCTGCTTAAATTTATTCGTATAAACAAACAGATACCTGACGCATCGTCAGTCAATTTGTTGAACCGTATTCTTTTATGTCTTCCCGGCGCGGGGCGCTGTGGGAAGCGAGGATAGAAAATGAAAATCAAAGCCACGATTGAACGTATTCCCGGTGGAATGATGTTAGTTCCGCTGCTGTTAGGCGCCGTCTTAAATACGCTTGCACCTGATACAGGGAATTATTTCGGTTCGTTCACCAAAGGAATGATTGGCGGTACGGTGCCGATCCTGGCAGTTTGGTTTTTCTGCATTGGGGCGTCGATCGACCTCCGTGCGACCGGTACCGTACTGCGTAAATCTGGCACTCTGGTGCTCACAAAAATTGCCGTCGCGTGGGTCGTGGCGATGATCGCCGCCTCCTTTATCCCGGACGAAGGCATTCAAACCGGCTTCTTCGCCGGGCTGTCGGTACTGGCGCTGGTGTCAGCGATGGACATGACTAACGGCGGGCTGTACGCCAGCCTGATGAATCAGTACGGCTCAAAAGAAGAATCCGGCGCATTCGTGCTGATGTCGCTGGAATCCGGTCCGCTGATGACCATGGTTATCCTCGGTTCCGCAGGCCTCGCCTCCTTTGAAGCGCACCACTTTATCGGCGCTGTGCTGCCGTTCCTGATTGGCTTCACGCTCGGCAACCTCGACCACGATTTCCGCGCCTTCTTCAGCAAAGCGACGCCGGTGCTGATCCCGTTCTTCGGCTTCGCGCTGGGTAACACCATCAACCTGAGCGTAATTATGGACACTGGCCTGCTGGGCATCGTGCTGGGCGTGGCGGTAATCGTTATTACCGGCATCCCGCTGATTATTGCGGACCGCGTGATCGGTGGCGGGAATGGTACAGCGGGTGTGGCAGCCTCGTCTGCCGCAGGGGCCGCGGTGGCGAACCCGGTGATTATTGCGCAGATTAACCCGGCCTTCGAACCGGTTGCCGCATCGGCAACGGCACTGGTGGCAGCGAGCGTGATTGTGACGGCGATTCTGGTGCCAATCATCACCGCGCTGTATGCCAAACGCTTTGGCAACGTTCAGGCGAAACAGCCTGAAGCCGCGGCGGTCGAATCCCTGGATCATTAATGGTTCACTGATCGGCGGGGCCATCAGGCCTCGTCGGTAAACAACTCTTCCAGCATTGCATCAACCAGCCGAGTCGCCGAACACAGACGCGGCATTCCCAGGGCCACCGGTTGCCAGGTTTGCGTCACTGACCAGCACACCGGCTGACGCACCGCGTCACAGCTGCTGCCCAGCCAGGCCAACATCTCTTTGTGATCCATCATGCCTAATGACGTCGGTGACGCCAGCCACTGATGATAAAAATGACGGGTCTCCGTCGCGGCACCGATGCCCTGCGCCAGATACTGCGCCGTCATCGAACGCAAACTGTCTTTCAACAAGCCGCGCACCTCACCGTTCGCCAGCCGCCACGCATCGCCAAACGCACCCCAGCGCAGCTCTTCCAGCGCAATGTAACAGCGCCCGGCCAGCGACCAGCCGTCGTACTGTCCGGCGTGCCAGCGGGTGAACACTTCATCGCTGTGCGACCCGGATTCCACCATCAGCCCGCGCTGCGTCAGCGCCCGCTGTTTATGTTCGGCCCGCTGGCTGAACTGCTCGCTCACCAGGCCAAACTGCTGGCGCAGCTCTGGCGAACTGTGGCTTTTGCTCTGTAATTGTTGCAGGTAACGGCTCATGCGCGTCAACGCCAGATGACCGGGGTCAAACTGACTGGCGAGTTTTTCCGCTAACCCGAGGCGCATTGCCGGGTTCTCGCTAAACAGGCCCGCCACCGACCACGGGCGCAGCTGCGTTTGCGCCACGATTTCATTCATCAGGCGTTCGCGAAACTGCTGTTGTTGCGGGGCAAGCGTATGCTGACGCGGGTTTTCAATGCCCAGCACCAGATCCACCATAAATCGGGCATGGAGAGATTCCAGCATCCGTCCTGGCCCCTCCAGCAATCGCGTGTTCATCTCTGTTCAGCCGCAAAAAGGGTTTGAATATCATCGCGCAACAGGCGCGCATCCTCTTCAATCCAGCGCACCGTGGCCAGGCACTGAGCAAGCTGCAGGCAAAGGGCGTTAACCGTGGACTGATGCTGTTGGCGCAAAGAGAGACTTTCCTGCAAATTTTTCTGCAAGCCGCTTAGGCTCTGTGAAAACTCCGCAAAGAACGTCACCATTCCCGCCGTAACAGAGACATCGACTTGCGCGGCTAAAGCTTTAAGGATTTGTGAGCAGAAGGTTGAAATACTCACGACGATGCGCTCCTTAATCGCGTTAACATCAATGATGTAACGCGTTTTAGTCATCACATAATCGTCCCAGCCCCAGCCGGGATTGTTCAGCCAGCGGCTAATGGAATCGCGCATCCCGCCGCGCTGGCTGCCCAACGGCAGGTCTTCAGTGGCAATCGTCCCGTTAAACCACTGCGGCATAGTGATTTGCAGCGAACCGGACTGAAACACCGGCAGCGATATCCGCGTGCGGAACCCGGCGCGGTGCAGTTCTTCCTTCACATGGGATTCAATCGGCTTCAGGGCGTCATCCAGCGAACGACTGAGCGACGTTTCGAGTTGGCCAAAACGCAGCGACAGCTCGCGGATAATACTTTGCTGACAGGCAAACACCGTGCCTTCACAGTCAGCGCGAATAATTCCGAGCAGCCGGTTGGCCTGCTCCTCATCATCAAGCACGATTTCGCCGCTCTCATCATGCTGCGACCACTGCAAATCCGCCCCGTTGGCGAGGCTCATCATTTGCAGATTGTCCGCGCTAAAGCGGCTGTCGATCAGCGCTAAAATCTCACTTTGCTGCCCGGCGATAAACGATTCTGCGGCCTCCATCGCCTGTTCCACTTCGTGGCTAATTTCTTCGCTCACCACACGCTGACGCACCTCGAACTGCGCCATATCTTCTTCGAGACGAGCGATATTGTCCTGTAACTGCTCGGCGGCGACGGTCAGCCCTTGCAGGCGAAACTCCAGAAAATCCCGGGCGCTTTGCGCGTAGTTCAGCAACTTGTGCGAAGCGGAACGCAGGGCGAACAGCGAGGCGTTGGCGTGCGCGGCGTGCAGCAGCATGTTGATCGGTTTTTCAAACAGTGAGTCTTCCCACAGCAAATCGGCGGCGTGGCGAATATGAGGCACGTCAGCCAGATCGGCGGTGCGCCAGCGGCGGCCAAGCGCCGCTTCGGCAAAATCCTGCACCCAGCGCTGCTCTTGCGGGTCGGGTAATCTGCCGTGCACGGTCAGCTCATGGCGCGCCCGATTGGCGAGGTAACCCCACATCGACGACACCGGGTAGATCTGCCCCGGATGGATAAAGCCCTTCATCAGCGTGCCGGAGATCATCGCCCGGACCTGATCTTCATCGTCGCTGTTTCGGTCCTTCTGATCGAATTTGTTCACCAGCGCGTACAGCGGCACCGACTTGCTGACCGCCGCAATCGCCTGGCGCACTTCCTGATCGGAAATGGATTTGAGCTGGGTGTAATCCATCACCGCCAGCACCGCCGAGGCGCGGGCCAGTTGCTCGCTGAGCATTTTTTGCAGATGCGGCTGTCCGGCTTCGTTCGGCCCGGGCGTGTCCAGCAGCGTCAACTGGCCTGCATTTTCACCCAGTCCGGCCAGATGCACGAACTCCACCTCAATCACCGGAATATGTTCAATCGAGGCGTAATCGGCAAAAGGAAAGTCGACGTCCATTGCTCGGGAAAGACGAACCAGATCGTTCAGGCTTTTCAGACACTGGAATATCGGCTGCGCCCCGAGATAATGTTTTTCAAAAGCCACGCCGCCAATAATACGCTCGAGCAGGGCGTTCATGTCTTTATCCATTTCGAGCTTGAGCGCAAGTTTAGCCCGGTCAACGCGACGAAGTTTATCCTGTAATTCATGCATTAAGCGTTCAATGGGCTTAGCATGAATAAAATTAAGACCCGGTTCTTTCTGACCCGGCGTATGGCGAATAAGCGTGGGCAATGCGGTCATCGGCCGGTTGCGGTTAGGCAAAACCTCCGTTCCAACGATGGCATTAATGGTGGTGGATTTCCCCGCTTTCATGGTGCCAACAATCGCCAACACCATTTCCAGACGGGTAATTTTACGCAGCTCGTTATTCAGCGTGTCCGGCTGCATCGCCAATAAATGGCTTCCAGAATGACGGCCATGCGAGCCCCCAGGCGCGTCAGGCATAGCCTGCGCACCGCTCAGCATGTTACCCGGAAGCCCATTCACGGTATCGAGATGTCGTAATGCCAGCTGCAGCAAGCGCTCAGCTTCCTGACTCAATTCAAATATTGTCTGTGTGTACATGGTTAAAGTATTCCCTTAACGCAAATTTTATAAATTTTATTTGTCAGACTTTTTTATATCCGGATTTTATTTTTTATATAATTATCCGTTCCACGAAAGAAAGCGCAGTACGTAAAAAAACCAGGAGATATAGAGATTAGCGCCATAAACAGCATATCGGCAGGATATATTGCATATAAATTTCCTGGCGAAATAGAGTAAATAAGTGAGCGCTGGGTAATAATCAGAAATACGATCTTCAACATAACGCAAACTGCATTACTCGGCAATTTCGAAACATAAAAAATTGTACAGCGTGACGTAAGCGGTACAGGCTGGCGGTTAAATAGTCCCGACAACCGTAAGGACATGCGGTATAATGAGTCATACTTTTAGCGCTCAGCGGCGGTTTGCACGGTCTGTGGCGCATTTTCAATTATTACGAGGTTCCTATGTCTCTGCCACACTGCCCAAAATGCAATTCCGAATACACCTATGAAGACAGCGGCATGTTCATCTGCCCTGAGTGCGCCCACGAGTGGAACGACGCAGAGCCTTCTCAGGACAGCGACGAGCTTATCGTCAAAGATGCCAATGGCAACCTGCTGGCCGACGGCGACAGCGTGACCGTGGTAAAAGATCTGAAGGTTAAAGGCAGCTCTACGATGCTGAAAATCGGCACCAAAGTGAAGAATATCCGCCTCGTTGAAGGCGATCACAACATCGACTGCAAAATTGACGGTTTTGGCCCAATGAAGCTGAAATCTGAGTTCGTTAAAAAGAACTGATCCCGCGCCATATCGCCCGGCGGCGCTTCGCTTGCCGGGCCTACATAGCGTCGTAGGCCCGGTAAGCAGAGCGCCACCGGGCAAAAACCTACCGCTTGGTTATATTAACGCATCGTAACTATAGTTATCGGGGTACCCACTTTCCGAGGTTATGGTTATGCCGTTAAGTCCCTACATCTCTTTTTCCGGCAACTGCGCCGAAGCCCATGCTTTTTATCAAAAGGCGTTAAACGCTGAACTGGGCTACACAATCACCTTTGGCGAAATGCCAAAATCCGATCAGAACAGCGAAGAAGGCTGCCCGTCCGGCATGGTCTTTCCACCCGAGGCTATCGCCCACTCCAACGTTCGCATTGCGGGCAGCGAGATAATGATGAGCGACGGCATGACCGGCAGCGTCAGCTATTCCGGCTTTACGCTGGTGCTCGACACCCAGGACGTCAACGAAGGGAAAGGCTGGTTCGATGCCCTCGCCGAGGGCGGAAAAATCGAAATGGACTGGCAGGAAACCTTCTGGGCACACGGATTTGGCAAAGTCACCGATAAATTCGGCGTGCCGTGGATGATCAACGTCGTCAAACAACCGCAGTAATTTCCCCCCAGGGCGGCCCGCTCCGCCCTGTCACACGCCCGACGCCAACTCTTCATCGTTCAGTCACCGCGCCTTAACCGGAGTGTCATATTGCCGCGTCACTCTATCGGCAGTTTTCACTCAACCGCGATACTGACGTTGAAGAGGTCTTCCATATGATGCACTTGTCCAGACATCCGACCAGTTACCCGACGCGCTACGAAGAGATTGCCGCCAGGCTCGAACAGGAGCTGCGCAGCCAGTACCGCTGCGGCGACTACCTTCCCGCCGAACATCAGCTTGCCGCCCGCTTTGACGTCAATCGCCACACTCTGCGCCGCGCTATCGATCAGCTGGTTGAGAAAGGCTGGGTGCAGCGTCGTCAAGGCGTCGGCGTGCTGGTGCTGATGCGTCCGTTCGACTATCCGCTCAACGCTCAGGCGCGTTTTAGCCAGAACCTGCTCGACCAGGGCAGCCACCCGACCAGCGAAAAACTGCTGTCGGTCCTGCGCCCGGCCTCCGGTCACGTGGCCGATGCGCTGGGTATTCAGGAAGGCGACAACGTCATCCACCTGCGCACCCTGCGCCGCGTCAACGGCGTCGCGCTGTGCATTATCGATCACTACTTTTCCGACATGCGTTTCTGGCCCGCGCTTCAGCGCTTTAACAGCGGTTCGCTGCACGATTTTCTGCGTGAAGAACTGGCCCTCGCCCTGACCCGCACCCAAACGCGGATCAGCGCCCGCCGCGCCCAGGCCAAAGAGAGCAAGGTGCTGGAAATCCCGAACATGGCGCCGCTGCTTTGCGTGCGCACCCTGAACCATCGTGAAGGCGACGTTAACGCGGCGGAATACTCCGTCAGCCTGACCCGCGCCGACATGATTGAATTCACAATGGAGCACTGAATGCCTTTCGATACCGCCACTCGTCAGCGCTGGATGTCGGCGCTGACCCACAGCCAACCTGCCGAACTTGCCACCCGCATGCAGGCACTGAAGCTCTCGCCGGAGTATGAAATCCTCCGCGCGCCGGAAAGCGGCCTGGTACAAATCCAGGCGCGGATGGGCGCCACCGGTTCACGATTCTTCGCCGGAGACGCCACCCTGACCCGCGCCACCGTGCGGTTGAACGACGGCACGCTGGGCTACAGCTGGGTGCTGGGCCGCGATAAAGCCCACGCCGAACGCTGCGCGGCAATCGACGCCCTGCTGCAAACCCATGCCCATTTTCAAACCCTGATGGAAACCCTGATTGCCCCGCTGGAAGCCGAGCGCGAGGCCCGCATTGCCGCGCGCCATGCCGAAGTGAATGCCAGCCGGGTGGACTTCTTTACCTTAGTGCGTGGAGACAACGCATGACCCTGACTTCAGAACTCAAGACCGCGTTCCCTCATCCTGTGCAGGATGCCCAGCACAGCTTCCGTCGTCTGCTGAAAGCCATGAGCGAGCCGGGCGTGATTGTGTCGATGCATCAGCATAAACACGGCTGGCAGCCGCTCTCTCCGGCGACCACCAGCGTGCTGCTGACTCTGGCGGATAACGACACCCCGGTGTGGCTGTCGGCCTCCGTTGATAACGACATCGCGCGTCAGAACCTGCGTTTTCACATCAACGCGCCACTGGTCGAACAGCCACAGCACGCGCTGTTTGCCGTCACCGACGCGTCGATCAGCGCCGAACAGCTGAATGCTCTGTCGGCGGGCAGCGCGATTGCACCGGAAACCAGCGCCACCCTGATTGTGCAGCTCAGCAGCTTGAGCGGGGGCCGGATGCTGCGCCTGACCGGGGCCGGGATCAACGAAGAACGGATGATTGCCCCGCAGCTGCCGGAATGCATTCTTCACGAATTGACCGAACGCCCGCACCCGTTCCCGCTGGGCGTGGACCTGATCCTGACCTGCGGCGACCGCCTGCTGGCGATCCCGCGCACCACTCATGTGGAGGTGTGCTGATGTACGTCGCCGTCAAAGGGGGCGAAAAGGCCATCGACGCCGCGCACGCCCTCCAGGAACAAAAACGTCGCGGTGACGCACAGTTGCCCGAGCTGACCGTCGCGCAAATTGAACAACAGCTGAATCTGGCCGTCGATCGCGTGATGACCGAAGGCGGCATCGCCGACCGCGAGCTGGCGGCTCTGGCGCTGAAACAGGCTAGCGGCGATAACGTCGAAGCCATTTTCCTGCTGCGCGCCTATCGCACCACCCTCCCGCGCCTGGCGGTGAGCGAGCCGATTAACACCGCAGAAATGCGCCTCGAACGCCGAATCTCTGCGGTTTACAAAGACGTGCCCGGTGGTCAGCTGCTCGGCCCGACGTACGATTACACCCACCGCCTGCTGGATTTTACGCTGCTGGCCAACGGTGAAACGCCGGAGGTTGCCATCAGCGATGAGCCACCCGCCGCGTCACCGCATGTGTTCAGCCTGCTGACTCGCCAGGGACTGGCGAAGGTGGAGGAAGATGCCGGTGAAACGCCGGACGACATCACCCGCACGCCGCCGGTGTATCCGTGCTCCCGCGCGTCACGTTTACAACAACTGATGCGCGGCGATGAAGGCTATCTGCTGGCGATGGCCTACTCCACGCAGCGCGGTTATGGGCGCAATCACCCTTTTGCCGGGGAAATCCGCAGCGGCCACATTGAGGTGGAAATCGTACCGGAAGAGTTAGGTTTTGCAGTGAACGTCGGCGAACTGCTGATGACTGAATGCGAAATGGTGAACGGTTTTGTCTCGCCTGACGAGCAGGCCCCGCACTTCACTCGCGGCTACGGCCTGGTGTTCGGCCTGAGCGAACGTAAAGCGATGGCGATGGCGCTGATGGACCGCGCGCTGCAAGCCCCGGACTACGACGAACACATCGCCGGCCCGGCGCAGGACGAAGAGTTTGTGCTGGCCCACGCCGATAACGTCGAAGCCGCCGGGTTCGTCTCGCACCTCAAACTGCCTCACTACGTCGATTTCCAGGCCGAACTGGAACTGCTCAAACGCCTGCAACAGGAGCGCAATCGTGGCTAATCTCAGCGGTTATAACTTCGCGTATCTCGACGAACAGACCAAGCGCATGATCCGCCGCGCCATTCTGAAAGCCGTTGCGATCCCCGGCTATCAGGTGCCGTTCGGCGGGCGTGAAATGCCGATGCCGTACGGCTGGGGCACCGGCGGCATTCAGCTCACCGCCAGCGTGATCGGCGAAGCCGACGTGTTAAAAGTGATCGACCAGGGCGCCGACGACACCACCAACGCCGTGTCGATTCGCAACTTCTTCAAACGCGTCACCGGGGTGAACACCACCGAAAAAACCGAAGACGCGACGCTGATCCAGACCCGCCACCGGATCCCGGAAATGCCGCTGACCGAAGATCAGATCCTGATCTTCCAGGTGCCGATCCCGGAGCCACTGCGCTTTATCGAGCCGCGCGAAACCGAAACCCGCACCATGCACGCGCTGGAGGAGTACGGCGTGATGCAGGTGAAACTGTACGAAGACATCGCCCGTTTCGGCCATATCGCCACCACCTACGCCTATCCGGTGAAGGTCAACGATCGCTACGTGATGGATCCGTCGCCGATCCCGAAATTCGATAACCCGAAAATGGACCGAATGCCTGCGCTGCAACTGTTCGGGGCCGGACGCGAAAAACGTATTTACGCCGTACCGCCGTACACCAAAGTGGAAAGCCTCGATTTCGACGATCACCCGTTCACCGTGCAGGCCTGGGACGAGCCCTGCGCCATCTGCGGTTCGCGCCACAGTTATCTCGACGAAGTAGTTCTCGATGACACTGGCAAACGGATGTTTGTCTGCTCCGATACCGATTACTGCCGCCAACAGAGCGAGGCGTTAAGCCAATGAATCAGCCGTTACTTTCGGTCAACAACCTGACCCATCTTTATGCGCCGGGCAAAGGCTTCAGCGACGTGTCGTTCGACCTGTGGCCAGGCGAAGTGCTGGGCATCGTCGGGGAATCCGGCTCCGGCAAAACCACGCTGCTGAAGTCGATTTCCGCCCGCCTTGCGCCGCAGCAGGGTGACGTGATGTACGAAAACCAGTCGCTGTATGGCATGTCGGAAGGCGAACGCCGCCGCCTGCTGCGCACCGAGTGGGGCGTGGTGCATCAGCATCCTATGGACGGCCTGCGTCGTCAGGTGTCGGCGGGCGGCAACATCGGTGAACGCCTGATGGCGACCGGCGCGCGCCATTACGGCCACATCCGCGAAACCGCCGCGCAGTGGCTGGAGGCGGTGGAAATCCCGCCGTCGCGCATTGATGAACTGCCGACCACTTTTTCCGGCGGCATGCAGCAGCGTCTGCAAATCGCCCGCAATCTGGTGACGCACCCGAAGCTGGTGTTTATGGACGAACCGACCGGCGGCCTGGACGTGTCGGTGCAGGCGCGTTTGCTCGACCTGCTGCGCGGCCTGGTGGTGGAACTGGATCTGGCGGTGGTGATCGTCACCCATGATTTGGGCGTCGCTCGCCTGCTGGCGGACCGTCTGATGGTGATGAAAGAGGGCCGGGTGGTGGAAAGTGGATTAACCGACCGCGTGCTCGACGACCCGCTTCATCCGTACACCCAACTGCTGGTTTCCTCCGTTTTGCAGAACTAAGGATTTGACTATGATTCGCGTTGAAAACCTGAGTAAAACCTTCGTCCTGCATCACCAGAACGGCATCCATCTGCCGGTGTTGTACAAAGCGGAACTGACGGTGAACGCCGGAGAATGCGTGGTGCTGCACGGTCATTCCGGCAGCGGAAAATCGACGTTGCTGCGCTCGCTGTACGCCAACTATTTGCCAGATGAAGGCCATATCCACATCAAACACGGCGATGAATGGGTCGACTTGGTTACCGCCCCGGCGCGCAAAGTGCTGGAAGTGCGCAAAGGCACCATCGGCTGGGTCAGCCAGTTCCTGCGCGTTATCCCGCGTATTTCCGCTCTCGACGTGGTGATGCAGCCGCTACTAGATTTAGGCGTTTCAAAAGACGAATGCCGTGCCAAAGCCACCAGCCTGCTGACGCGCCTCAACGTGCCTGAACGTCTGTGGCACCTGGCACCGTCGACGTTTTCCGGCGGTGAACAGCAGCGCGTGAACATCGCCCGCGGCTTCGTGGTCGACTACCCGATTCTGCTGCTCGACGAACCCACCGCCTCGCTGGATGACAAAAACAGCGCCGCCGTGGTTGAGCTTATCGACGAAGCCAAAGCGCGTGGCGCGGCCATCGTCGGCATTTTCCATGATGAAGCGGTGCGTAATCGCGTCGCTGACCGCCTGCACCCGATGGGAGCCGCAGCATGATTATCAACAACGTGAAATTAGTGCTCGAAGATGAAGTCGTTCACGGCTCGGTCGACGTACAGGATGGCGTGATCCGCACGTTTGCTGAAACCCAGAGCCAAAGCCCGCAGGCGATGGACGGCGAAGGCGGTTGGCTGCTGCCGGGGTTGATTGAGCTGCATACCGATAATCTGGATAAATTCTTCACCCCGCGCCCGAAAGTGGACTGGCCTGCACATTCCGCCATGAGCAGCCACGACGCGCTGATGGTGGCAAGCGGTATCACCACGGTGCTGGACGCAGTCGCCATCGGCGACGTGCGCGACGGCGGCGATCGTCTGGAAAACTTAGAGAAGATGATCAACGCCGTGGAAGACACGCAGAAACGCGGCCTCAACCGCGCCGAGCACCGTCTGCACCTGCGCTGTGAGCTGCCGCACTTCACCACCCTGCCGCTGTTCGAAAAGCTGGTCGACCGCGAACTGGTGTCGCTGGTGTCGTTGATGGACCACTCGCCGGGCCAGCGTCAGTACGCCGACCGCTCAAAATATCGCGATTACTATCAGGGCAAATACCATCTAACCGACGAGCAAATGGTGCGCTTTGAAGAAGATCAGCTTCAGCTTGCCGCCGAATGGTCGCAGCCAAACCGGATGGCGATTTCACAGGTCTGCCGCACGCGCCATATTGCGCTTGCAAGCCACGATGATGCGACCCACGAACATGTCGTCGAATCGTTTGATATTGGCAGCGTGATCGCAGAATTTCCCACCACGTTCGAGGCCGCAGAGTCTTCACGCCAGCATGGGATGAACGTGCTGATGGGCGCGCCAAACATCGTGCGCGGCGGTTCGCACTCCGGCAACGTCGCGGCCCATGACCTCGCCTCACGCGGGCTGCTGGATATTCTCTCCTCGGATTATTACCCCGCCAGCCTGCTCGATGCGGCCTTCCGCATCGCCGACGACGAGCGCAACGCCTACAGCCTGGCGCAGGCCGTGCATCTGGTGACACGCAACCCGGCGAGGGCGCTGAACTTGTCTGACCGCGGCATCATCGCTGAGGGCAAACGCGCAGACCTGGTGCTGGTGCACCGCAAAGGCGAGCACGTGCATATCGACCACGTGTGGCGCCAGGGCAAGAGGGTCTTCTGATGACGGGACGGCTTATCTGGTTGGTCGGCCCGTCTGGGTCCGGGAAGGACAGCCTGCTGGCGGCGCTTCGTCAGCGGGAACACGCGCAAATGCTGGTCGCGCATCGCTACATCACCCGCCCGGCAAGCGCCGGGAGTGAGAACCATATTGCGCTCAGCGAACACGAGTTTTTCACCCGCGCCGAACGCCAGTTATTCGCCCTGAGCTGGCACGCCAACACGCTGTATTACGGCGTCGGCATTGAAATCGACGTCTGGCTACACGCCGGATTTGACGTGGTGGTAAACGGTTCGCGCGCGCATCTGCCGCAGGCCAAAGCCCGCTACGCCGACGCGCTGCTGCCGGTGTGTTTGCAGGTTTCGCCGGACGTGCTGCGCCAGCGCCTGGAGCAGCGCGGGCGTGAAACGGAAAAAGAGATTGACCTGCGTCTGGAAAGGGCCGCGCGTTATCCGCTCAGCGACGGTTTGATGCTGAACAACGACGGCAGTCTGCTACAGTCTGTGGAAACCTTTATGCGCCTGATCCGCGCCCACGGTAACCAGAAAGAGAGCCAGCATGCCCTGTGAACTTCGCCCCGCTACGCCCGCTGACACCGACGCTGTGTACGGGCTTATCTGCGAGCTAAAACAGAAAGAATACGACCGACAGACCTTCGCGGCGGGCTTTGCCGCGAATCTGAATAACCCAAGCCAGTGCTATCAGCTGGCCCTGGTGAACAATGAAATCGTGGGGCTGATTGGCCTGCAAATGATGTTTCCGCTGAACCTCAACTGCTGGATTGGCGAAATTCAGGAGCTGGTCATTCTGCCGCAAATGCGCGGCCTGAACATCGGCCAGCAGCTGCTGACCTGGGCGGAAGAAGAAGCCCGCCAGCGCGGCGCAAGTCTGATGGAGCTGTCGAGCGGCAAAGTTCGCACCGACGCGCACCGCTTTTACCTGCGCGAAGGCTATCAGCAGAGCCATTTCCGTTTCAAAAAAATGCTGTAGGCCCGGCAAACGCCATGCTGCCGGGCGCTTTCTGAGGAATGAAATATGACTCTGACCCTTCGCCTGACCGGCACCGGCGGCGCACAGCTGGTGCCAGTGTTTGGCTGTGACTGTGCGGCATGTCGTCGCGCCCGACAGGACGAAACCCACCGCCGTCGCCCGTGCAGCGGCGAAGTGCGCTACAACGACGCGCTGACGCTACTGGACGCAGGCATTCCTGACCTGATGGATCATCACCCGGCAGGCAGTTTTCAGCAGTTTTTACTCACCCACTATCATATGGATCATGTGCAGGGCCTGTTCCCGCTGCGCTGGGGCGTGGGGGACACGATCCCGGTTTATGGCCCGCCGGATGAACAGGGCTGCGATGATTTATTCAAACACCCCGGCCTGCTCGATTTCAGCCATACCGTTGAGCCGTTTGTGGTGTTTGAATTGCAGGGATTACGGGTCACGCCGCTGCCGCTCACCCATTCAAAGCTGACCTTCGGTTATCTGCTGGAATCCGCCCACAGCCGGGTGGCATGGCTGTCCGATACCGCCGGACTGCCGGATAAAACGCTGAAATTTCTGCTGAACAATCATCCGCAGGTGATGATCATCGACTGCAGCTACGCGCCAAAAGCCGAGCCGCCGCGCAATCATTGCGATCTGAATACGGTGCTGGCGATCAACGCGATCGTCCGCTGCCCGCGCGTCATTCTGACGCATATCAGCCATCAGTTTGATGTGTGGCTAATGAATAACCCGCTGCCGGAAGGCGTTGAAGCCGGGTTTGACGGAATGGAGATCGTGCTGGATTAGCGCCCGACGATACGCCGGGCAGGCAGGATTATTTTGCGAGGACCGCCATCAGGTCCTGACGCGACGGCGACCAGGCGGTCAGCACTACGCCCGGCGCCTCCGGGTGACAGGTAATGTTATGCGGCTGGTTCGGGGGCACGCGCATGGCTTCGCCAGCTCGCAGCGTGGTCACCTCACCATCACACATAAAATCGAGTACCCCGCTCACCACATAATTCACTTCTTCGTGCGGATGCTGATGAACGCTTGCCACCGCACCCGCCGGGAGAACCAGTTCCGCTAACGTCATTTCGTCACTGTTACTGAGGATCTGGATAGCTACATCGCCAAAGTGCAGCGTATTGTCCTGTTTGCTCATCGTCACACCTTCCTGTTGTTATAAGTTGAGTTGTCTTTCAGATTGCGCCCGCTACAAGCCAGACGCCGCAGAGTGCCGAAGCGGCACCCAATGCCCGCAGCAGGCGTTCGCCGCCAGCCATTTTCCGCAGATAATGCGCGCCAAAGGCCCCCACCAGATGCAACGTGGCGGTGGTGCTCAGAAACCCTACGGTGTAGATAATCTTGTTTTGCAGGACCGGCATTTCATAGCCGTGTGCGTAACCATGACAGATGCCGAATAGCCCAGTGGCACAGGTGGCCAACGCCAGCGGCAGACGCTGACGGGCGGCAATCGCCATCCCCAGCAGCACGACAGACAGCGCCACGCCCAGTTCCGTCGCGGGCAGCTCGATGTGTTCAAACCCGAGCAGGCCGCCAAAAAACATAAAGCAGACAAACGCCGCCGGAACCCACCACACCGCCCGCCCGCCAAGCTGCACGCTCCATGCACCCACGGCAATCATCGCCAGCAGATGGTCGAGGCCACTCAACGGATGCCACCAGCCCGCGCTATTTCCAGCATGGGCCCAGGCACTTTGCGAAAGCAGCAGGCTGCATAACGTCCCTGCCAGGGTGATGCTTTTACGGGTTAATAAACCGTTCATGATGCGCTCCTTTCACCAATATCGAGGGTTACCGACGCCCACAAACTCTGCCAGTCGGCATCCGGGGCATCGGCTGGCACCATATCGACCGCGCTAAACAGCCAGACCCCCGCTTCTGGCAGCGATATCGCCACCTCCCCTTGCGCATTGCTCACCGCCTTCAGCAGATAGCGTTTCTTTCCTTGCAGCTGCGCCTTAATTTGCGCACCGGGCAACGGTTTCCCGTCACGCAGTAGCCGCAACCGATACGGCTGGCCCGGCTGATAGCCCAACGGTTCAGAGAGCGGAACGACTTCCAGCGGCAGGCCCGCCGGTTTATCAAAACCGGCACTGTTACCGTCGACCAAAATGATGCTTTTTGCACAGCGGGAATACAGTTCGGTGGCAGGCAGGCCAGAATCGCCCTCCACCTGACGCTGACGCATCACGTTTGTCAGCCCCTCTTCCTGGAGATAACCTTCAAACTCCGTCGAGGGCAGCGTGATTTTGGCCTGGTGAGTGCGCAACGCGACTACGGTTGCCCCGCGGGTTCGGGGTCGTAAATGTCCGATAACCCGCGAGTTATCCCGGCCGCTGACCTCATAGCGCCCTTGAGCATCGCGGGCGGTGAAGGCCGACACTAATCCCGGAAGCCTGACAGACTGTTTTCCGGGTAGACCGCTGCCGATACGCAGCTCAAACACCACCTGGTCATCAACCTGGCTTTGGGCGTTATGCGGGACCATCCAGAATTCATGAGC